>NZ_JBVJGW010000002.1:12545-622026 GCF_055587105.1 Streptomyces sp. NPDC048461
CGCGCCCCCGCCCCCCCCCCCCCCCGCCCGCCCCCCCGCCCCCCCCCCGCGGGGGGGGGCCCCCCCCCCGCGCCCCCCCCCCCCCCCGCGGGCCCCCCCCCCGGGGCGGGGGTCCTACGGGCGGCGGGCCTGGAGGAGGACCTCCAGCTGCTCCTCCCGGGCCTGGGCGGCCACGAAGAGCAGCTCGTCACCGGGCTCCAGGGTCTCCTCCCCGTGCGGGGTGAGGACCCGGTTGCCCCGGATGATCGTGACCAGCGAGGTGTCCTCGGGCCAGCTGATCTCGCTGATCTGGGTGCCGGCGACCGACGAGTCCGGCGGCAGGGTCAGCTCGACGAGGTTGGCGTCACCGTGGCTGAAGCGCAGCAGCCGTACGAGGTCGCCGACGCTGACGGCCTCCTCGACGAGCGCCGACATCAGGCGCGGCGTGGAGACGGCGACGTCGACGCCCCAGGACTCGTTGAAGAGCCACTCGTTCTTCGGGTTGTTGACGCGGGCCACCACGCGGGGGACCCCGTACTCGGTCTTGGCGAGCAGCGAGACGACGAGGTTGACCTTGTCGTCTCCGGTCGCCGCGATGACCACGTTGCAGCGCTGGAGCGCCGCCTCGTCCAGCGAGGTGATCTCGCAGGCGTCGGCCAGCAGCCACTCGGCCTGCGGGACCCGCTCCACCGAGATGGCGGTCGGGGCCTTGTCGACGAGGAGCACCTCGTGGCCGTTCTCCAGCAGTTCGGCCGCGATGGACCGGCCCACCGCACCGGCTCCGGCGATCGCGACCCTCATGCGTGTGCCTCCTCAGGCCCCTCGGCGAAGGCCGCCTCGACCTTGTCGATCTCGTCCGTGCGCATCATCACGTGGACGAGGTCGCCTTCCTGGAGCACCGTCGCGGACGTCGGCAGCACGGCCTCGCCCAAGCGGGTGAGGAACGCGACGCGCACGCCGGTCTCCTCCTGCAGCTTGCTCACCTTGTGGCCGATCCAGGCCGTGGAGGTGTGCACCTCCGCGAGCTGTACGCCGCCGCTCGGGTCGCGCCACAGCGGCTCGGCGCCCGACGGCAGCAGCCGGCGCAGCATCTGGTCGGCGGTCCACCGCACGGTCGCGACGGTGGGGATGCCGAGGCGCTGGTAGACCTCGGCGCGCTTGGGGTCGTAGATGCGGGCGGCGACGTTCTCGACTCCGAACATCTCCCGGGCCACGCGGGCCGCGATGATGTTGGAATTGTCACCGCTGGAGACGGCCGCGAAAGCGCCCGCGTCCTCGATCCCGGCCTCCCGCAGGGTGTCCTGGTCGAAGCCGACACCGGTGACGCGGCGGCCGCCGAATCCGGCTCCCAGCCGGCGGAATGCGGTGGGGTCCTGGTCGACGACCGCGACCGTATGCCCCTGCTGTTCCAGGGTCTGCGCGAGGGCGGAGCCCACTCTTCCGCAGCCCATGATGACGATGTGCACGGCCGTCCTTCCGGCTGTCAGCGCTCGCTGGTTCCCAGCCTCATTGCATGCTCTGGCATAACAGGGTCTCAGACCATGGCCCAAGCTACACACGGGCGGTCACGAGCGGGGCTTCTTGCGGCGCAGTCGGGGAGGAATTGCGGTGGGATCGCGATATGGGGGGTGGGGGGTTCGTCAGGCCGATTTCGAACGCTTACGATCCTCTCCGTGTCCAAACTGACCGACGTGCCCAAACGGATCCTGATCGGCCGGGCGCTCCGCAGCGACCGGCTCGGGGAAACCCTCCTTCCCAAGCGGGTCGCCCTTCCCGTCTTCGCCTCCGACCCGCTCTCCTCCGTGGCCTACGCCCCGGGCGAGGTGCTGCTGGTCCTGTCGATCGCGGGCGTGTCGGCGTACCACTTCAGCCCCTGGATCGCCCTCGCGGTGGTCGTCCTGATGTTCACCGTCGTGGCCTCCTACCGGCAGAACGTCCATGCCTACCCGAGCGGCGGCGGCGACTACGAGGTGGCCAACACCAACCTCGGACCCAAGGCCGGCCTCACCGTGGCGAGCGCCCTGCTCGTGGACTACGTCCTGACGGTCGCGGTCTCGATCTCCGCCGGCGTGGAGAACCTCGGCTCGGCGGTCGATTTCGTCATCGAGCACAAGGTGCTCTCGGCGACGATCATGATCGTGCTCCTCACGCTGATGAATCTGCGCGGCGTGAAGGAGTCCGGGAAGCTCTTCGCCATCCCGACGTACATCTTCGTCGGCGCCGTTTTCATCATGATCGCCTGGGGCGCTTTCCAGGGCATCGTCCTCGACGAGACGATGCGGGCACCCACCGCGGATCTGGAGATCAAACCCGAACACGAGGGACTGGCCGGCTTCGCGCTGGTCTTCCTGCTGTTGCGGGCCTTTTCCTCCGGCTGCGCCGCACTGACCGGCGTCGAGGCCATCAGCAACGGCGTCCCCGCCTTCCGCAAGCCCAAGAGCAAGAACGCGGCCACGACGCTGGCCCTCATGGGCGGCCTGGCCGTCACCATGTTCTGCGGGATCATCGGCCTGGCCATGGCCACCGACGTGAAGATGGCGGAGAACCCGGCCGTCGACCTGATCGACAACGGCGTCCCGGTCGGCCCCGAGTACGTCCAGCACCCGGTGATCTCCCAGGTGGCCGAGGCCGTGTTCGGCAACGGCAGCTTCCTCTTCCTCCTGCTCGCCGCCGCCACCGCGCTGGTCCTCTTCCTGGCCGCCAACACCGCGTACAACGGGTTCCCGCTGCTCGGCTCGATCCTCGCCCAGGACCGCTACCTGCCGCGCCAGCTGCACACCCGCGGCGACCGGCTGGCCTTCTCCAACGGCATCGTGCTCCTCGCCGGCGCCGCGATCCTGCTCGTGTGGGTCTATGACGCGGACTCCACCAAGCTGATCCAGCTCTACATCGTGGGCGTCTTCGTCTCCTTCACGCTGAGCCAGATCGGCATGGTCCGGCACTGGAACCGTCACCTGAAGTCGGAGCGCGACCCGGCCGCCCGCCGCCGGATGCACCGCTCCCGCGCCATCAACACCTTCGGCGCCTTCTTCACCGGCATGGTCCTGGTCGTCGTCCTCGCGACGAAGTTCACCCACGGAGCCTGGGTCGCCCTGCTCGGCATGGTCATCTTCTACGGCACCATGAGCGCGATCCGGAAGCACTACGACCGCGTCTCCGCGGAGATCGCCGCCGCCGAGGGGCCGAGCGACGACAGCGTGCGGCCCTCGCGGGTCCACTCCATCGTCCTGGTCTCCAAGGTCCACAAGCCCACGCTGCGCGCCCTGGCCTTCGCCAAGCTGACCCGCTCGGACACCCTGGAGGCGCTCAGCATCAGCGTCGACCCGGTCGAGACCAAGGCGCTGCGCACCGAGTGGGACCGGCGCGGGATCAACGTCCCGCTCAAGATCCTCGACTCTCCGTACCGGGAGATCACCCGGCCGGTCGTCGAGTACGTCAAGGGCCTGCGCAGCGAGAACCCGCGCGACGCCGTCAGCGTCTACATCCCCGAGTACGTCGTCGGCCGCTGGTACGAGCACCTGCTGCACAACCAGAGCGCGCTGCGCCTCAAGGGACGGCTGCTCTTCACCCCCGGCGTCATGGTCACCTCGGTGCCCTACCAGCTGGAGTCCTCCGAGCTGGCCAAGCGGCGGGCCAAGAAGCGCCAGGACTGGAACGCCCCGGGCGCGGTGCGACGGGGACCCGTCGACACCCCGCGCCCGCCGAAGGCGAAGACACCGCCGAAGTAGGCGGGGGCGGTCCGGGCCCGGGGCCTGGGGTCTGGGCCGGGGCCGGAGGTCGGTACGGGTTGGCGAACGGCCGGGCGGGATCCACGTAAACTGGTGGGTCGGTCGTCCCGGCCGTTCCCTTTCATTTTTTGGAGTCTCCCCACCATGACCGAGCAGAACGAGAAGCAGTCACTGGTCGGGGAGGAGTACGAGGTCGAGGTCGGTCCCGTCGCGCACGGCGGCCACTGCATCGCCCGCACCGCCGAGGGCCGGGTCCTGTTCGTCCGCCACACCCTGCCCGGCGAGAAGGTCGTCGCCAAGGTCACCGAGGGCGACGCCGACTCCCGCTTCCTGCGCGCCGACGCGATCACCATCCTGGACCCCTCCAAGGACCGCACCCCCGCCCCCTGCCCGTACGCCGGCCCCGGCAAGTGCGGCGGCTGCGACTGGCAGCACGCCAAGCCCGGCGCCCAGCGGCGGCTCAAGGGCGAGGTCGTCGCCGAGCAGCTGCTGCGCCTCGCCGGACTCACCCCGGAGCAGGCCGGCTGGGACGGCACGGTCATGCCGGCCGAGGGCGACAAGCTGCCGGCGGGCGAGGTCCCGCAGTGGCGCACCCGGGTGCAGTTCGCGATCGACGAGGACGGCAACGCGGGCCTGCGCAAGCACCGCTCGCACGACATCGAGCTCGTCGACCACTGCATGATCGCCGCTCCCGGCGTCAGCGAGCTGGGCGTCGAGAAGCAGGACTGGCCGCAGATGGCCACGGTCGAGGCGATCGCGGCGACCGGCTCCCAGGACCGCCAGGTCGTCCTGACCCCCCGCCCCGGCGGCCGCCTCCCGCTCGTGGAGCTGGACAAGCCGGTCTCGGTCCTGCGCGTGGAGGAGAAGGACGGCGGGGTCCACCGGGTCCACGGCCGCCCCTTCGTGCGCGAGCGCGCGGACGGCCGTACGTACCGCGTGGGCATGGGCGGCTTCTGGCAGGTCCACCCCCAGGCCGCCGACACCCTGATCAAGGCCGTCATGCAGGGCCTGATGCCGCGCAAGGGCGAGATGGCCCTCGACCTGTACTGCGGCGTCGGCATCTTCGCGGGAGCCCTGGCGGAGCGCCTCGGCGAGACGGGCGCCGTCCTCGGCATCGAGTCGACGAAGCGCGCGGTGGAGGACGCCCGGCACAACCTGGAGGACTTCCCCCGGGTCCGCATCGAGCAGGGCAAGGTCGAGCAGATCCTCCCGAAGACCGGGATCACGGAGTGCGACCTGGTCGTCCTGGACCCGCCCCGCGCGGGCGCCGGCAAGCAGACGGTCCGCCACATCGCGGGCCTCTCGGCCCGCCGCATCGCGTACGTGGCCTGCGACCCGGCGGCCCTGGCGCGCGACCTCGGCTACTTCAAGGACAACGGCTACCGCCTCCGCACCCTCCGCGTCTTCGACCTCTTCCCGATGACGCACCACGTGGAGTGCGTGGCGATCCTGGAGCCGGTCCGCGAGGACGTCTGACCTGCAGGTTCTCGGTTTGGTGGTTCGCTTGACCTGTTTCCGGACGGACAACAGGTCAAGCGAATACGGTCGCAGTCGCGGCTGCCACGAGCTGCTTGACCTGCGGCTTTGGGTGACCAGGGCCAGAGGTTCGGCGGTAGCACCACAGGATCACTCGGAATCTTGACGCTCGAATGACGCTCGCCTGTGAATCTCCTGAGGGGTCGTCAGCGAGGAATGGGCGACTCTTGGGCGTGCTGTGTGGCGGTTCGAGGGGCGGCCTATGCGGGCGGTCGCGATCGAAGCCGGACCGCCCAGAACGCGGCCCCACGCTTCCTGCGCGAGCTGCAGCAATGCGCACAGCTTCTCGGCTAAGGGCTGTCCCGCAAATGCTCTCCGGGTCGCCTCGGGCGTGGCCAGCCGTCGTGCGCCGCTCGTCTATCCGGCGAGTGTGAGGTTGTGCAGGCGGGCGATGCCGAGCATGGCGCGGTGAACGCCGTCGCCCTTGAGACGGCAGTCGCGGAGGATCTTCCAGGTCTTCATCTGGGCGAAGACGTGCTCAACGCGGGCACGGACCTGCTTGTGGGACTTGTTGTGTTCCTGTTTCCAGTCGGGCAGCTCTTCGCCCTTGCGCCGGCGATGGGGCATGACGAGCCCGGTGCCGGGATAGCCGCCGTCGGCGATCGTCATCGTCCTGCCGACGGCGGCTTTGGCACCGGATTTCTCCCAGGCCTTGCAGTCGTTGCGGTTCCCAGCGAGCGGCCGGCCCACCACGACCACCAGGCAGGTGTCGGCGTCGATCACGATCTGGTGATTGGTCGAGTACCGATAGTTCTTGGACTGCTCCGCCACTGTGTGGTCCCGGGTGGGCACCAGGGTGCCGTCCACGATGAGCACAGTGTCCTTGCGGAACCGCTTGCGCGGCCGGAGCGCGAGCAGGGGGCCGAGGTGTCTAATGACGCGGTCGGCCGCGGACTTCGATACCCCGAAGGGCGGGGCAATCTGGCGCAGCGTCAAGTTCGTGCGCCAGTACGCCGTGACCAGCAGCACCCGGTCCTCCAGCGGCAGCCCCCACGGCCGACCGCGCCGCACCTCATCGGCCCCCTCGCGGCGCAGTGTGGTCACCAGCTTGCCGAAGCAGCGAGGGCTCAGCCCAGTGAACGGGGGTATCCAGGACGGGGCCGACGCCGTGATCACTCCAGTCACAGCAAGATCATGGCGCCAAGCCGAGGCCTTGTTGCACCACCCGGTCACAGGCCGCCTGGCCGGGGCTTCCCCCCCCATAGCTGCAGCATGCTTAAGGCACCGCCGCGGCCGGCAGGAGGATCTGATGAGGAGCAGGGCGTGGGAAGTCTGTTGAGGAAGGTCTCCGGGGTCCGCTGGGGAGAACTGCGCGATGCGACAGGGGCTGCCGCTGGCGGTATTCCCCCTCTGCTGTCGCGGATCGCATATGGGGATGAAGCCACGGCCCGCCTCGCCATCGACGACCTGGGCGATGCCATCTGCGCGCTGGGGTTCGTCGTCGGCGAGGCGACAGCTCCCACGGTCCCGTTCCTTCTCGAACTGGCAGGGTCCCCGCACGTGGCCTGCAAGGCCGAGTTGCTAGACCTGCTGGGAAGTATCTGCCAGACCGACCAGTGGCACTCCGCCGCTGCGGCGACCCAGGACCGCAAGCACGACGCGAGCTACCGGCAGCAAACCGGCTGGGAGGGAGCCGCAAGGACAGCCGTGCACGCAGGCCGGTCAGTCATCGAAGGTGTCGCCTCCTCCGTACGGCCAGAGGAGGCGACGCCTGCTCGGAAGTTGTTGCAGGTGATGGACGACACCCCGCCGTTCCCGGAGCTATGAGCGGTCATTGCGGGACAGCCCTTAGGTTCAGCCCGGAGCCGGATACATTCGGCTCTTCATAAGACCGCCAGGCCGACGCGTAGTTGGGCTGGCATCCTTGTGAGGGAGCCCCCCCAGTAAGGCGGGCTGGATCAAGCTAGACGTACCGTGAACCCATGGTGGCGATCCTGCGGTGCACTCCTGATGAAGAGAAGTTCCTTGCCGGCTTCCGGCGGCCGACACAGTTCAAGGCCGGCTGGGAGTCATTAGGGGAACGTGAAGCGTGGAAGAGTAGCCACGTCGTCCTGGTTGTGACCGGACAGGAGAGTCGTAGGCCGCTTGTTGAGTACATCGGGCACGCCAGGAGCGGCCGACGTGCGGGCACATTTGGTAAGACGATCGAGGTGACGCAGCTTCATCGCATCGAACCTCCCGTCCCCATTGAGACGTTGTCCGATCGAGTCCACCTTCGTCACAGACACGCCACTGGTGTGTCGGGAACGCTGTCGAAGCGTGCTGGGGAAGAGCTGCTGGATGCACTCACCACTTGTCGGGCCGATTTGGTCGGTGTCATCGCCCAGTTGCAGGAGCGGACAGGTGGCTTCCGGATTCTCAGCCGGGTGCGGGAGCTCTTTGTCGAGGAACGGGATGCCACAGGGCTGGCGCTTCAGCTGGGCGGATTCGACCGGAGCATCATCGGTGAGGCTCGGTTTCCGGATGAGAACGGGTCCAGAGTCCCGGTTCTAGCCACTCTTCCAGGTCACCCGGCGCACGAGGACCACCTTGTCTTTCACGACGCGCAACGGTTCTCGGACTGGGTCGGTAGCGATGCGGAGCACCTCGCGAAGCGTCTGTTCCAGAAGGGTGAGCAGAAGCTCTTCATCGCCAACGTCAACCGTCTGCCAGCTGAGGACACGCTGGGGATTGACCTGATCTACCACCATGTGAACCGGGACAGCTTCATCCTTGTTCAATACAAGAAGATGCAGCAGGTCGGCGCGGGCCGCAGCGAGTGGGGCTATCGGCCGGATACTGACCTGGATGATCAGCTGGAGCGCATGAGGCAGGTAGAAGAGGCATGCAGGCGGCTCGATCTGGATCCGCTGCTCGACTATCGCCTTGGGCCTCAGCCCTGTTGGATCAAATTCTGTAAAGCCGAGCAGATTGCACCCAGAGGGGACGCCCTGATCGGTGGCATGTACCTTGCTCGCGAGCACGTCGAGTGGCTTCGCCAACAACCCAACCTCGCCACCGGCCCGAGAGGGGGCGAACTGTTCGGTTATCACACGGTACCGCGCTACTTCGACAACACGACCTTCACCCAGCTCGTCCAAGACGGCTGGATCGGCACGCGCGGCAAGGCGAGCGAGATCATCCGGGACCAAATCGAAGCGAGCCTCAACGGTTCGCGTTCCCTTGTCTTCGCTGCCCTCATCGGCGACGACATGACACAAGCGGAACGGACCAGAGAGCGCAGAGGTGGCTCGCCGGGCTGAACCCGCGGTGATCCCACCAACCTCCGGTACTTAAACCGATAGGCATGGTTCGTCGCAGGTTTCATACCGCGAGAGGTCGTCGAGTGACACGGGTGCGGCCCACCTACATGCTTATGGGTGCGCCAGGGCAGCCGAAGACCATTCGCTAGCCTCCAAGCTTGCGTCCGATGTAGGCGATCTCCAACACCCCCTCTTCGGGCAGGAGCCGGAAGTGCAGGCGCCCAGGACCCGGAGTGAAGCGGCCGTGCCAGTCGTAGCAGTGTTCCTCCCCGCCCTCGTCGGTGAAGTGGCACAGGAGTTTGCGCTGCTCGTGTTCCGGCGTGATCTTCGCTCCCTGCCAGGCGGGCACTGCGGCTTCGGTCGGATCCCACCGAGCGGCTGACTCCTCCAGCCGCGCCAGCAGACCGCGCACCTGCACGAACGCCGGCAGTTGGAGAGCATCCAGATCCTGGCGGGCCCGGGGAAGGAATCGGAGCGAGGGAAAGAAGTCACCCCGCTCCTCCCACAACCGCGCCGCCGAGTCAACCGAGTCGAGCCCGGCAGACCGCCCCCACGGCTCGTGCGGCTTCAGGTCGACGGGACGGGATCCGTGACGCACGGACTCGGTCGCCTCGGCCATTACCAACTCACCGCGGTCATCCTCGACGAGCGTACGGACGGTGACCTCCAGCCACGGCCGGTGCCAGGCGGTGGACACCGGCAGGCTGACGCAGAGCCCGTCCATGAGATGGGCGGCGCCGATCCCCTCGACGCGTTCACCCGCGTACTCGTACTCCACCTCGCCGGGTGCCATGTCCTGGGGGAGGGCCTCGGCGAACGGGGCCCGGTTGCGCAGGGCTTTGATGTACTGCCGATGGTTGCGATGCCGGTTGTCTGCGGCCCACTGCTGGTAGTAGTAGCCCCGAGCCAGCTCGGACTGAGCCAGCGGGGTCCGGGTGACGAAAGCGATCTCGCGCCATGACCGGGCCTCCCGCAGGACGCTGATCAGACCGTCCATAGCCTCAGCCACCTCTGCCGGCGAGGCTTCGGACATGCAGGACCGCTCGTTGAGGAACAGCAGAAGTGGCACGCCCGCCCCCAGGTGTGATGATCGTGAATCGTGACAGTCCAGCCCCCGCGCCGCTCAGTCGAGCAGCTGGTCCAGGGAGTTCTCCCACTCGTCGAAGAACCCACGCGGCCATTCGGACAGCATGCCGTCCTCCCCCATCCGAGGACTGACCACTTCCCCGCTCTGCCCGCTGCGGCGGAAGAAGTGGACAGCTGTCGCGGATGCCGGGATGCGGTCGTTCTTGACGGAGATCCGCAGGCCGTTGAGGACGTGGTCGGAGTGCGTCTCCACGACCAGCTGCGCGCCGGCGGCGCAGGCGGCGGTCGCGAGGTAGGCCAGCGAGGTCTGCCCCTGGGGATGGAGATGAGCCTCCGGATTCTCCAGGAGGATGAGCGAGCCCGGCCGGGCGGTGAGGCAGGCGACGACGATCGGCAGCGCGTAGGTGAGGCCGAAGCCGACGTTGGTGGGCCGGTACCGGTTCGAGGCGTTCACGCCCGACCCGAAGCCGTAGCTGAGCCGCACGGTGTCCGTGCCGTCGATACCGATCGCCTGGAGATTGACTCCCGGGCAGAGTTGCTGCATCCACGCGTCGGTCTGCGCCAGCAGCGTTCCGGAGGCCGTTGAGGGGTGCCGCAGCGCGGTCTCTACGGGATCGTCCTGGTGGACGCGCAGATAGTTGGCCGTGTGTTCGCCCCGGGCGCCGAGGAACGCGCGCCGTACGACCGCGTGGTGCGAGCGCGGGTAGCTGATGTCGGGGACGATGCGGTCGGCCTTGAGGTACTGGAAGCCCGGGCCGAAGAGCTCAGGCAGCGCGTGGACCAGGTGTGTTCCTGCGGGCGGCGCCGCGACCAGCTTGAGCAGGTCGTCCTCCGGGCCGTACGCGGCCCGCCAGGTGAGGGGCGCGTCGGGGAGGCCGACCGGGAGGACGGTCAGTCCGATGTCGGGGTCGTCCTTCGGATACGCCTCGTGCCGTACGTCCTGTCCGGTGCCCAGCTGGACGAACTCGCCGTTGAGCAGCAGCCCCGACTCGCCGCCGTCCTCCAGGACACCCGCCTCGTACGACTGGCGCAGCAGTGCGAGGGCCTGGAGGACGGTGCTCTTGCCGGAGGAGTTCAGGCCGGTGAGCAGGGTGAAGGGCGCCAGTGTGAGGTCCTGGCGGCCGAACGCCTTGAAGTTGGTGATGCCGATGCGCTCAAGCACTCAGAACCTTCCGGAACATCTCGTCGAGCAGGCGGAAGCGGAGCTTGACCTTGTTGACGTCGCCCGTGCCGGCGGACACAGCATTGAAGAAATCGGGGTCCTCCATCAAGCCGAGGAATCCTTCCTCGACCTGGGCGCGGCGCGCAGAGAGCAGATCGATCTCGGGCGTGGTGTATCCGGAGAGGGTGACCGATTGCGCCTCGAAGAGAGCCTTGTTGACCGGGGAACGGCGGACTGTGCTGCGGAAGCGCTTACGGAAGGCATGCTCGCTGAATACGGCCGAACCGGCGTCCATCGCCTTCAGGAAACGCTCCCGCAAGGCGTCTCGTTCGTGAGAGTCCGCATCGTTGACCTGGTGCATGGCCTTGCGGAGGAAGTCGTCGAAGTCTCCGCTCGCATACGCGTCGGGCGGCGTGAGGGTGAACGCGAGGAAGCGAAGGCACATCTCCCGGTCGGACATGCGCTCCGGCGACACGCTCTCGCCGGTCGCCCTCCGGAACGCATCGGAGCGGGCGAGATCGGCGAGGAACGCGCGGGCGGGGCCGGGGATCAGAGCGTGCCGAAGCTCCTGGCGGGTGAGCGCGCGCCCCCCGGTGTTGATCCGGGCGAAAATATTGAACTTGACCTCCTCCGGGGTCCCCCGCCGGATGAGGAGGACGACGAGTTCGGTCTCCTCTATCCGGGTCTGGAGGCGGCCGGGCAGGTCGGTGAAGACATAGCCGTTGAACTCGGTCAGGTACTCCAGCCCTGTCAGTCGCAGCGGCTCGGCGTCGATGTCCTCGGGCGTGACGAAGCGGGCGATCGTGGAGAGCCGCTGGATTCCGTCCACGATGGCCCAGGTGTCGTCCTCGCCCTCGGCGGCGTAGAGGGTCGGCAGCGTGATGCGCAGGAGTAGCGACTCGATCAGTCGGCTCTGTGCCTTCAGGGTCCAGATACCGGCCCGGCGCTGAAAGTCGGGGGCGAGGTCGATCGTTCCCCGTCTGATGCGGTTGAGAAGGAGACCGACAGTGGGATTGCGGGTCTGGACCTCGATCAATTCGGGATCGAAGGGACTGTCGATCCGCTCGCCGATGTCCTCCCGCTCCACGTCCGTGCTGAAGCCCGTCTCGTCCAGCTCGACGGGAATCATGTCCTGGACGAGGCGGGCCTCGGGTGCGGTCGTACTGTCACTCATGGGTTCTCCGAACCGCCTCTCCGCTATCGGGCTCCGTCGTCCATGGAGGCATCGTATGCGGGGCGACCCGGTGCCGGGGCTGGTGGTGGCGTATTAGAGGCGGATGTCTCCAGCGTGGGTGGCGAAGGCCGCCCAGGCGCGGGGGGACACGTGCAGCGCGGCGATCCGGGTGTCCTTGGAGTCCCGGACGAGGACGGCCTCGGGGTGGAGGGCGACCTCGACGCAGTTGTCGCCGTCGCCGCCGCTGTAGCTGCTCTTGAACCAAGTAAGTTCAGTGGTGCTCATAGCGCTCCTCGCATCTGCTCCAGCAGGCTCGTTGTGGCCTGACGGCTCAGAGCCTGTGAGCGCATCTTGCCATAGCGCTGAAGCATGGAGCTGACCGCTTTCGGGTCAGTGATGAGAGTGCTGCTGCTGTGCCCTTCGACGTAACCGAGCCACGCATTGCCAGGTGTCTCAGCCAGATACATGGACCCCTCGAATCCCGAGTGGTCCTCCTGCCGCAGAGGCATGACGAGGATTTCCACGTTGCGGTGGCACCCTTGCTCCAGCAGGCAGTCCAACAACGCGCGCGTGACCTCGCTCCCGCCCAGTCGGCGTTCGAGCAAGGCCTGCTCGATCATGAAACAGAACTCGGTATTCGGCCTCTCCGCCAGGAGTCGCTGCCGAGCCAGCCGGGCGTTGACCTGAAGCTCGATCTGCTCCTCGGACAGCGGCGGGAGACGGCGCTCGAAGATGGCGCGGATGTACGGCTCCGGTTGCACCAGGCCGGGGATCGCCCGGCACTCGTATGCATACAGAGCCATGGCGTCCTCCTCCACCCCTGCCCACTGCCAGAAGCGGGACGCCAGCCCCGCCTTCTTCGTCAGACTCCGTGCCGCCGCCCCCAGCACCCGCCCGGCGATCGGACCGAGGGCTGTCTCCGCCCGCCCGACAAGGTCCTTCGGCGGGAAGCGCTTCCCCTGCTCGATCTTCGCGATGTAGTGCGCCGAATACTGGACTCGGGGACCGAACTCCTCCTGAGTTAGCCCGGCCTCGTCCCGCAGGGCCTTGAGCACCGCCCCGAAAGTCCTGAGACTGTCCGAAAGCTCCGGCTCGTGGTTGGCCCCGCCGTTGTGGTCCACGCTCATCGCAGTCCGCCCCTTCGCGCCCGTACGCTCCCACCCGACTTCACAGAGTTACGTACGGTGATCCACCCAGTCCAGAGCGTGAACCAGTACAGCAGGATCTGTACCAGTGGCGGACCTGTCCGATCTGGTGCGACGGCCGGAAATCTGGGCTCCATGACGCCACCCCACAGCTCGGCCACCGTCACCGTACGTACGTTTACCCAGCGGTTCTCGTCCACCCGGCGAGGTGCGCGACTCGCCCGCCTCCTGGCCGCCCAGCAGCTCGCCGACTGGGGCGTTCCATTCGGCTCCGCGACGCATGACTCCCTCACGCTCGTCGTCGCGGAACTCACGGCCAACGCCGTGATCCACGGCCGGGTTCCGGGCCGTGACTTCGAACTGCGCATCGCGCACCACGGCGCCCTCGTCAGGGTCGAGGTCTCCGAAACTCATCCGGCGCTGCCCGAGCGTGTCGCGCTCACGCCCGAGGGTGAGGGCGGACGTGGCCTGAACCTGGTCGCCGCGCTTGCAGAGCGGTGGGGGGTACGGGGCAGGGTGGGGCCGGGGAAGACCGTGTGGGCAGAGTGCGCACTGTCGCCCCAAGGCCGGGAGGGCGAGATCGCGAAGACGTGATCAGTTCTCTGGTAGGCGCCGTACGGCCTCTCGGGATTCCGTAGGCTTGACCAGCCCGTCCCGGCGTACCAGCGGGTGCGGCGCGGCGACCGCGCAGGACACGGAACCACGAAAAGGTAGCGAGTGAGCGACAAGAACCAGGAGCTGGCCGACTTCATCTGGTCGGTGGCGGACCTGCTCCGAGGCGACTACAAGCGCTCCGAGTACGGCAAGGTCATCCTGCCCATGACGGTGCTGCGCCGTATGGACTGTGTGATGTCGGACACGCGCGAGGACGTGTGGGCGCGGGAAGCGTCCTATGCGGGAGTCAACAAGGACGCCGTACTGCGGGTCGCCGCCGGCCGGAACTTCTACAACACCTCGAAGCAGACGTTCGCCACTATCGGCGCGGACTCGGACACGCAGAAGGTCGAGAAGAACCTCAAGGACTACATCGACGGCTTCTCCGCCGAGGCCACCGAGATCCTCGACAGCTACGCCTTCCATCTCCAGATCGAGCGACTGGCCAAGGCCGACCTGCTCTATCTCGTGGTCCAGAAGTTCCGCGACATCGACCTCAGCCTGAAGGTTGTGGACAACCACAACATGGGCTTCATCTTCGAGGAGCTGATCCGCAAGTTCGCGGACGCCTCGAACGAGACCGCGGGTGAACACTTCACCCCGCGCGAGGTCATCGAGCTGATGGTGGAGATGCTGATCGCACCCGACGACCACCGCCTCAAAGAAGGGGCTCCGGTGATCGACATCCTCGACCCCGCCTGCGGTACCGGCGGCATGCTGTCGGCGGCCGAGCACCACATCAAGGAGCACAGCCCCGGGGCCCGGGTCAACCTGTACGGGCAGGAACTCAACGCCGAGTCATACGCGATCTGCCGCTCCGACATGCTTCTCAAGGGGCAGGACGCCTCACTCATCCATTTCGGCAACTCCTTCACCCAGGACGGACACGAAGGTGAGGAGTTCAGCTACATGCTGGCCAACCCGCCCTTCGGCGTCGAGTGGAAGAAGGTGGAGAAGCAGATCAAGGAGGAGTACGAGGACCAGGGCCACGGCGGACGTTTCGGCGCCGGCCTGCCCCGGATCAACGATGGCTCGTTCCTCTTCCTCCAGCACATGATCGCCAAGATGAAGCAGCCGAAGATCGGTGAGAACGGGGAGGAGATCGGCGGCAGCCGGCTCGCCATCGTCTTCAACGGCTCACCGCTCTTCACGGGCGGGGCGGGGTCGGGAGAGTCCGAGATCCGCCGCTGGATCATCGAGAACGACTACCTGGAGGCGATCGTCGGCCTCCCGGACCAGCTGTTCTACAACACCGGCATCTCCACGTACTTCTGGATCGTCACCAACCGCAAGCCGAAGAACCTCAAGAACCGGATCATCCTGATCGACGCGCGGGACCAGTGGTCGAAGATGCTGAAGTCGCTGAGCAACAAGCGCAAGGAGATCGTCGAGGAGCAGCGGAAGGAGATCTACCGCTGGTACGGGGAGGCGCGGCGGCTGTCCCGTTCGGGGGACGGCTCCGAGCACTCAGTGCCGGACAAGGTCAAGATCATGGACGCGGATGACTTCGGCTACAAGCGGATCACCATTGACCGCCCGCTGAAGCTGCGCTTCGAGGTCACCGAGGACACGCTGGACGCGCTGCGCGTGTCGAAGGTGGCCGAAAGGGAGCTCGGGTCCGGTGGTGTGGAGAAGCTGACGGATGCACTGAAGCCGCTCATCGGGTCTAGGTGGGACAAGAAGGCGGAGGCGTGGGACGCCCTGCGCAAGACCCTGGCAGAGGGCGGAGTCCCGTGGCCGGGCGGCAAGCCGTTCGACAAGGCGATGCGCGACGCGGTCGGGGTCCCGGACCCCGAGGGCGAGGTCCAGTACGTGAAGAAGGGGCAGCCGGAGCATGATCCGGACTTGCGCGACTACGAGAACGTGCCGAGGCGGGGTGATATCGACGCGTACTTCGCACGCGAGGTGAAGCCGTACGTGGATGACGCGTGGATCACGGAATTCAAGGACCCGAAGACGAAGGAGACCGTGCGCTACCGGGTCGGCTACGAGATCCCGTTCACGCGGCACTTCTACGTGTACAAGCCGCCGCGGCCGCTCGCCGAGATCGACGCGGAACTGAAGAACCTTGAGGCGGATATCCAGAAGCTGCTTGGCGAGGTGGCGGGATGAGCCGGACGGTCACGGTCCGTGCTGTCGCGGAAGTGTCCCTAGGCCGACAGCGTTCGCCGCAGCACGACTCGGGACCGCACATGGTTCCGTACCTTCGGGCAGCGAACGTCAAGGACGGCTTCCTGGACCTCAGCGACGTAAAACAGATGAATTTCGCCCCGGCTGAGCGGCGGGTCTTCTCCCTGCGCCCTGGTGATGTACTTGTCACTGAGGGCAGCGGGAGCCTGGGATCTGTTGGGGCCTCGGCTGTCTGGCGCGGCGAGTTCGACGGCCCGGTCTGCTTCCAGAACACGCTGTTGCGGATGCGGCCTCGGGAAGGTGCGACCGACGGACGGTTCCTGGAGTGGTGGGCCCGATCGGCTTTCGGGAGTGGACTGTTCGCGTCAGTGGCCACGGGCGCGAACATTTACCACATCAGCGCGGAGCGGGTGCGGGCACTGCCGATCGAAGTGCCGTCAATGGAGGAACAGCGTCGCATCGCGGACTTCCTTGACGCCGAGACTGCGCGAATCGACGCGCTGCTTGAGGCGCGTGATCGTCAGAGGGATCTTCTCACTCTCCACGCGGCCAGTAGTCTAAATGACGTTACGGAGCGCCTTTCGCGCAAATATGGGACTGTGCGTCTCCGTCGTGTACTCATGTCCATGGAGCAGGGCTGGTCCCCGCAGTGTGAGGACCGCTATGTTGGCGATGGTGAATGGGGTGTAGTCAAAGCTGGATGCGTCAATTCGGGAAGATTTGACGCCATGCAGCATAAGGCGCTCCCTCCTAATGTGGAACCTCGTAAAGAGTACAAGCTCCGGAACGGGGACCTTCTCATGTCGCGGGCGAGTGGCTCACCTGAACTTATCGGCAGCATCGGAATAGTTGAGGAGCTTGATCATCAACTCCTCCTCTGTGACAAGGTGTACAGATTGCATGTTGATCGGACCCGTGCACTCGCCCCCTTTATCGCCCGCGCTCTTCGCTGTCACTCTGTTCGTGAACACATCAAGCTCGGGATTTCAGGCGCCGAGGGCATGGCAAACAATTTGCCAACGGCCGTCGTCATGGGGTGTCCCATCCCGGACGCTCCCCTTGCAGCGCAGAAAGACGTGGTGGCCGAACGTGAACAGGAGGAGGGGACGGTCAAGGGAATGCGAGCGTCGATCGGGCGCGCGAGCTCCCTTCTTGCCGAGCGGCGCCGAGCCCTCATCACTGCCGCCGTCACCGGACAGCTCGACGTGACCACCGCCGGCCGAGCAGCAGCCGTATGACCCCGGCAGCCGCCGCCCACCACCCCATACCCGCCCGCCCCGAGGAGCCCCGATGACCGACGCCGCCGCGCGAGCGCTCGCGCACCAGGCCCACACCGAGCTGGCCTTCGAGGACGCCGTCGAGGCCGGGCTGCTACGGGGCGGGTGGGAGCAGGGGCTCGCCAATACGTACCGGCACGCGCTCGGGATCGACACCTCGGAGCTCAGCACCTTCCTGGGGGCTTCCCAGGGCGACCAGTGGCAACGACTCCAGGACGCCTATGGGGAAGAGGAGGAGCAGGCCATCCAGCGGTTTGGCGCGCTCGTCGCCAAGCAGATCGACGGGCGCGGGCTGCTCGACGTGCTGCGGCACGGCGTCGTCGACCGGAACATCAAGCTCCGCCTCGCCTTCTTCAAGCCCGCCCACACCCTCGCCGCGGGGGCGCTGGACGAGTACGACGCCAATCGCCTCACTGTCGTGCGGCAGTTCTACTTCTCCACCGCCGACCCGACCAAGTCCGTGGACCTGGCGCTCTTCCTCAACGGTTTGCCTGTCGCCTCTGTCGAGTTGAAGAACCCGCTCACCGGGCAGTCGGCGGCCGAGGACGCCATGCGCCAATACCGGCGCCGCGACCCGGGTGAGCTGTACTTCGCGCGCCGTAGCCTCGTCCACTTCGCCGTCGATCCGGACCTCGTGTTCCTGACGACCCGCCTGGCAGGCCCGAAGACCCGCTTCCTGCCGTTCAACAGGGGTACCGGCGGCCCCGGCGCCATAGGAGGCGCGGGCAACCCGCCGGTGGCCGCCGACGCCGAGTACGCCACCTCCTACCTGTGGGAGCAGGTCTGGCAGCGGGACGCCTGGCTCGACCTCTTGCACCGCTACCTGCACGTCGAGGACCCGGCCGCCAAGGCTGGCAAAGCCCCCCGCTACCGGCCTGGGGCGGCCCACTCCCACCCGCTGATCTTTCCGCGCTTCCACCAGTGGGACGCCGTCCGGAGGATGACCGCGCACGCGGCCCGGCACGGGGCGGGAGAGAACTACCTGGTCCAGCACTCCGCCGGCTCGGGCAAGTCCAACACCATCGCCTGGCTCGCGCACCGGCTGGGCTCGCTGCACACGCCCGAGGACCCGGCGCTCATCGACCCGGGCGCGGTAGTCGCCAAGGGGCTCGGCGCCAACAAGCCCGTCTTCGACAAGGTCGTCGTCATCACCGACCGGCGGGTGCTGGACAAGCAGCTCCAAGACACGATCTACCAGTTCGACCACACGCCCGGCGTGGTCCTGCGGGTCGACAACGACTCCCAGCAGCTCGCGGAGGCCCTGACCGGGTCCACCGGCCGGATCGTCATCACCACGCTCCAGAAGTTCCCGTTCATCCTGGACAAGGCCGCCGGCCTCGGATGCAGCCGCCGCTACGCCGTCGTCATCGACGAGGCGCACTCCTCCCAGGGCGGCAAGGGTGCCGACGCGCTCAAGAAGGCGCTGGGCAAGCTCGGTTCGGACGCGGTGGACGAGGACGGTGATCCGCTGACCGCCGCCGCGCTGGCCCGTGGCAAGCAGCCGAACCTGTCCTTCTTCGCGTTCACCGCGACGCCCAAGGAGAAGACCCTCAACCTCTTCGGTACCCGGTCGCCCGAGAGCGGACAGATGGAGCCCTTCCACATCTACTCGATGCGGCAGGCCATCGAAGAGGAATTCATCCTCGACGTGCTCGGCACCTACATCACCTACGGCACTTACTTCAAGCTCCAGAAGGCCGCCGCCGACGAGGCGGAGCGGCAGGTGGACCCGCGCAAGGCCCGCTCCCGGATGGTGCGGGCCGCCCTGATGTCCGAGGCCTCCCTCAAGTCACGGGCCAGGATCATGGTCGACCACTTCCGGTCCCACTCCGCCGGCCGGTTGGGCGGCCGGGCCAGGGCCATGGTCGTCACCCCCAGCCGGGAGCACGCCGTACGGCTCTACCAGGAGATCCGGTCCTACGTCGAGCAGAGCGGCTTCCAGGACTGCTCGGCCCTCGTCGCCTTTTCTGGAACCCTCAGCCTCGACGAGGGAATCGAGTACACGGAGGCGAAGCTCAACGGCTTCACCGAGAGCGAGCTGCCGGACAAGTTCGGGTACACGCGGCTCGACGATCCCAGGCCGCCGGCCGTCCCGCGTCCCGAGTACCGCATGCTGGTCGTAGCGGACAAGTATCAGACAGGGTTCGACCAGCCGCTCCTCACCACGATGTACGTGGACAAGCCCCTGGCGGGCCTGGCGGCCGTACAGACCCTCTCCCGTCTCAACCGCACCCACCGGCTGAAGTCTGCCGAGGACCTGTTCGTCCTGGACTTCGCGAACAAGCCGGAGGTGATCGAGGAGGCGTTCCAGGCGTACTACGAGGCGTCCGTCGCCGAGCCGCCGGAGCCCAACCTCCTCTTCGACCGGCACGACGAGGTGATGGCGTACCGGTTGCTGATCGTGGCGGAGATGGACGCGTTCGTCACCGCCTACTTCGCGGCCTTCAAGGAAGGCGCCGCCGCCGACGCGGCCGTGGAGAAGGCCCACTCCAAGCTTCACCGCTACACCACACCGGCCGTGGACCGCTTCACGGCACTGGCCGCGGACGAGCCGGACGCCGCCCAGGAGTTCCGGCGCGCCCTGGAGTCGTACGTCAAGGCGTACGGCTGGCTTTCGCACGTCATTGGCTTCGAGAGCGAGGAGCTGGAACGGCTCTACCAGTACGGACGCTTCCTGCTGCGTCGACTGCCGCGCCCGGAGGGCACCGCGAGCGCCGACATAGGCGAGGTCACGCCCAGCCACATGCGTGTACGCAAGACCGGCACGCCGGAACTCGCGCTGAGGGTCGAAGGCGCCCAGGTACTGCCCGGCCTGGTGCCGCAGGCAGCCGGCACGCCCACCGAGGTGCCGGAGCAGTCTCTGGCCGAGGTCATCGAATCGGTCAACGACGAGTACGGCATCGGACTGTCCACCACGGACCAGATCCTGCTCGGCCAACTGGTGGTGGCCGTGGCGGAGGACCCGGAACTCAAGGCGATCGGGATGCACAACGACGAGGAGACCTTCCGGCGGGAAGTGGAACGCGATATGGACCGGGTGGTCATCGAGCAGGCCCAGTCCAACGACGCCCTGCTGGTGCGGTACTACGACGACCCGCTGGTCAACAAGCTGTTCAAGCAGGTCGCCACCCAGCAGGCATACGGACTCATCCGGCGGCCGGTGCGCCGGGAGGCCGAGCGACGGGCCACGGCGGAGCGAGCCGCTGCAATCAAATCCGGCCAATCCGGGAACACTCCGCCCGCAGCCTCGTAACCTGGTCACACCAAGAACGATCACGTGTGACGCACGGCGTGTGCCCGGCACTCCGCGCAGGAGGGACCGCCCGTGCTGCACGACGCCGTGACCCAGGACGCCGTCGTATCGTCCCGAGTGCTCGCGGGGCGGTACCGGCTGAACCGCCCAATCGGAGCCGGCGGTATGGGCGAGGTGTGGCACGCCTACGACAAGCGGCTCGACCGGCGGGTCGCGGTGAAGATGATGCTCGCAGACGTGCGCAGACAGGACGCTGCGTCGCCCGGCACGTGGTCGCAGGAGGTCCTCCGTACCCGTCGTGACCGGTTCCTGCGCGAGGTGCGGACCACGGCGGCCGTGGAGCACTTGGGGATTCCCGCCGTCTACGACACGGGAATCGACGACCTCTCCGGCCGGCTCTACGTTGTGATGCAGCTGCTGACCGGCCGCGAACTACAGGCGG
Organism: Streptomyces sp. NPDC048461; assembly: GCF_055587105.1. Classification (NCBI taxonomy): domain Bacteria; kingdom Bacillati; phylum Actinomycetota; class Actinomycetes; order Kitasatosporales; family Streptomycetaceae; genus Streptomyces; species Streptomyces sp. NPDC048461. Next base: position 33,354 of record NZ_JBVJGW010000002.1, read on the forward strand.
TCGTGGACGAGACGGACCACGAGTCCGCGCCCCTGCCGGTTTCATGGGTCGCCGCCGCAGGGGCGCAGATCGCCTCCGTGCTCGACGAGGTGCACCGGCACGACGTGGTCCACCGCGACATCAAACCGGCCAACCTCATGCTCACGCGCGGCGGAGTGGTGAAGGTCCTCGACTTCGGGGTGGCGGCGCTTCTCGGCACCGGCAGCAATCCGAGACTCACGCAGGAAGGCATGACCGTCGGGACACCGGCCTACATGTCGCCGGAGCAGAGCCTGGCGAACGCGGTCGGCCCTGCGGCCGACGTGTACGCCCTGGGGTGTGTGCTGTACGAACTCCTCACCGGGCAGCCCCCGTTTCGCGGGGACGGGAACCGCTCGTACGCCTGGCACCACGTGCGCACCCCTCCCCGGCCAGTCCGCGGGAGCAGGCCCGATGTCCCGGCCGACATGGAGCGGCTGCTGCTGGCGATGCTGGAGAAGGAGCCCGAGAGGCGCCTCGACGCCGCCGCGGTGTACGAGGCCTTGCTGCCATGGGTACACGCCGACGACACCGGATACCGGGACGGGAGGGAACTCGATCCCCGCCACCCGTTCCACCAGCCGTTCGGGGAACCCACTGGACGGCAGCGGCCCAGGTACACGCCGACGGAGGTGGCTCCGGCGGTGCTCGTACCAGACGAGTCGGCTTCCAATACGTCGGCGCTGACGGACCAGGAGGCGGACGAGGTGGCGGATGAGGCGGCGCGACTTGCCCAGGACGGGCAGTTCACTCAGGCCTCCGACCTCCTGACGGAGGCGATCGCGCGCGCGGGCGCCCCGGGTCTGCGTGAGGACCTCCTGTTCTCCCTCGCGCAGGTGAGGTTCCTCGGTGGAGCCCACCGTGAGGCGGCCGGACACTTCGAAGCCGCGGGACGCGCCTACGCGGCGCGCTTCGGGTCGGACGACGAACAAGCCCTGCTGTGCCTCTATTTCGCCGCCCAGTGCCGTATGGAGCTCGGTGAGACGACGGCCGCCGTCGACGCCTTCCGCGATTATGTCGCCGGTTCTCGCGAACCGGACGATGCGGCGGCCGTTGACCGCCACCTGGACGCCCTTGCTTCGTTGGCCCGGCTGTACGCCTCTACGGAACGGATGACCGACGCGCTCGCGGCGGCGGCGGACCTGCGCCAGGCCACACAGCGACTGCGTGGGCCTCAGGCGCCTGAGCTCGCCGACATCGACGGATATCTGGCCCGACTCCGTCGGTTCTCAGCCTGAGATCGCCCGAGCACCGGGGCACCCGAACCACCGATCCGATCATCTCATCGCTCAGGACGCCAGGCCGTCGTGGCCTCTCGTCGCTCGACCTTAAGTACAGGAGAACGCCTGCCCATGGCGCACAACGTAGAACGGGACATCCCTGCCCAGGTCCGACAGGTTCGCCGGGCGTTCAACGACACCTACACGGACCTCCTGGACATGAGCGACTTCGCCGGTCACTCCGAAGAGCGTCGTGCGGATGCCCGTCTCTCCCGGGCGCTGGCCGCGCACGCGGTGCGGATCGTCACGGGCTGGAGTGCCCGAGACGCCGCGCTCACGGTCATCGACGGAGGCGCCGACCAGGGCATCGACGCGATCGCCATAGTGTCTGAGCCTGCCCACATCTACCTTGTTCAGGCGAAGTGGAGCAGCAAGGGAACGGCAAGGGCGAAGACGGAGGCGGTGCACAAGCTACTGGCCGGGCTACGGCTTATCGACAGTGAGGAATTCGCCCAGTTCAACCCCCGTGGTCAGAAGCTCGCCCAGGAAGCCAAAGCCCTCATGGGGCAGGGTGCGGTGTCGGTCACGCAGGTCATCGTGCTCATGGGGGCCGAGCCTGTGTCCGCTGAGGTGGAGCAGGCGCTCAGTAACGGAGAGAACGAGTTCAACCGTCACGGTGACTTGCTTGGCCGCCGCGTGATTCACGCATCGGAGGTCTGGGCCAAGGTCCGGGACGATATCGCTGCCAAGCCTGTCGACATGGCGGCGGATCTTTTCCCCTGGTTCGGTGTCAGCTCACCGTACGAGTCGTATCAGGGAGTGGTGACCGCGGAGCAGATCGCGGCATGGCTCAGAGACCATGGTGCCGACCTCTTCAATCTCAACATCCGCAACCCGTTGGGTCTGACCCACATCAACAATGATCTGGTGGGGACACTCACTCAGGAACCAGCCCACTTCTGGTACTTCAACAACGGAATTACCATTCTGTGTGACTCCGTGCAGAAGACCCAGCAGTCCATGCTGGCACCGGAGCAGCATCCGCTGTCCCTGCAGATCCGGGGGGCCAGTGTCGTCAACGGTGCGCAGACGGTGCGTTCCATCGCTGATGCCATGGCGAAGGAGCAGAGCGACGCCGGATTTGCGAAGGTCGGTGTGCGGATCATCGTCACCGGTGGGGCCGAGGAGTTCGCGAAGCGCACCACGCAGGCCACGAACCGGCAGAATCACATTGAGCCGCGGGACTTCATTGCGCTGGATCCAGTCCAGGCAGCGTTGATGGAGGAGATCAAGGCAGAACTCGGGCTGGACTACAGCGTCCGGCGCGGTGAACTCGAACCGCCCGCTGAGTCGGGGTGCTCCGTCGTGGAGGCTGCGTGCGCCCTGGCCTGCGCCCACCCCCACAGCCAGTACGCGGCTCGTATCGCGGGCTCCTTGGATGTTCTCTGGGAGCGCGGCAGTCAAGGCGTCTACGACGTCCTGTTCCGCCCGCAGCCCGGTGCGTACCAGCTGTGGAATGCCGTGCTCGTTCTGCGGGCTGTCCGGCGGACTCTGCACGAGTTCCGGGCACGGTTCGAGGGGCGCGGGGCAGCTGTGGTGGAGCATGGAACGTTCCTGATCGCACACCTGGTCTTCCAGGAGCTCGGGACTGACTCCATGGACGAACCCGATCCCGCTCTCTCCTGGGCGGAGGGCGCTGTTGCCCGAGTGCCCGAGATCCTGGAGCGGGTCGTGCCCACGCTGGTCGCGGCCATGGACAGCCTCTACGGAGAGCGCTCGCAGATCAGGTATCTGTGTGCCGATACGCAGCGGTGCAAGGAACTGACCGCGGAGGTGCGGCACAGGATTGCCGAAGGTGTAGAGCAGGCCATTCCTGAGAAGTATCGACGGCAGAAGAAGCAGCGTAAGCCGCGGCGCCCCAACGCGGTCCACGTCATCATCGACCAGGGAGCGCTCAAGGACGGCGCGGTACTTACCCTGAACACCTACATCGTCCCCGAACAGGACGCGCTCAAGGATTGGCTTGCGCAGGACGAGCAGCGCTCTCGGGCAACCTGGGTTAACCATCGGACGAGGCCGGTCCTGTGGGCTGCAGACGGCGAGCAGTATTCACCTTCTGGCTTGATCTCCCGCATGTGGGAACTCGCTGGCTGGGAGGGGAGGCCGGTGTCTAACCAGGGCACGACCCGATGGTCTACCGCCGATGGGGACACGCTGGCGGAGCTCGCGTGGCGGCTCCTCGCTGAGCTGGAGGAGCAGGATGGAGAACCGGGGGTGTAAATGGCATCCAGGTGCGCAGGCAAACGTCTTGCAGGTGTAGTTCGCTGTAACGCTGTCGTAGGAACCCGTGACGCTCGTTTGACGCTCGGACCCATCTCGAACTGCGTTCAGCGTCCCGTTATGGACTCTGACCTGCTGCTTTATCAGCTCGCTTCATTCTCATCCCTTCCCGATGACGCACCACGTGGAGTGCGTGGCCATCCTGAGGCCCAGGCGAAGGCCGCCTGATCTCAGGCTTCTCGGCGCCGACGCGCGTTCGGGGCCGCGGGCGATGTCCTGAGGTGCGTCCGGCGGATCGATTACCCGTGCCCCGACCCCGCGGATCACACAAGGCTGTAACGCCCGCGTTCCGGACATGGCGTGAGGGGTGCGTACCGTGCGAGCCGACAGCGATCATTACGGTTCCGGTCGGCCGGTGTGGCCCTTTCTCTACGGAAGCTGATGGCCCCGGCCTCCGTGAGTGCCGCCCGCCGTGCCGCGTCGACGGCCACCGTCCGGGACGCCGGCGCTCCTGCCCATGCCTGCATGGGTATCCGCAGTGTCCGGGCGATTCTGTCGCGCACTCGCGGTGGTCGGCGGGGCGTCAGACGGGGAGGCCTGTGGGTTGTTTGATGCGTTTCATGATGATTTGGGAGTTGACCTCCGTGACGCCCGAGAGGGCCGTCAGTTGTTCGATCCAGAGGCGTTCGTACGCGCGGAGGTCCGCCACCGCGATGCGGAGCAGGCAGCCGGGGCTGCCGAAGAGGCGGTAGGCCTCGATTACGTCCGGGATGTCCTGGAGGGCGGCCTCGAAGGACTCGACCGCCTCGCGGTCGCGGCGTACCTCCACCGAGACGAGCACCTCGAAGCCGCGGCCCACCGCCTCGGGGGAGATCACCGCGCGGTAGCCCTGGATCACGCCGTCCTGTTCGAGCTGGCGCACGCGGCGCATGCACGGGGAGGGGGTCAGGCCCACCCGCTGGGCGAGCTCCTGGTTGCTGAGGCGGCCGTCCGCTTGGAGCTCGCGCAAGATATCTCTGTCAATGGCGTCCATCGCGCAATTATTGCTTAGTGAATGTTGCGGGAGGGGTTAAAGAAGCAATCGCCTTGCGCGTAGATCTCTCTATCATTGCTGGTTGCAGTACACCTGTACGAGCCGCGTATGCGTGAGGGAAGGACGGCCACGGCCATGGGACGGATCGTCGTCATCAGCACCGGCGGGACGATAGCCAGCCGCTGGCAGGGTTCCGGTTTCGCCGCGGACGCCGACGGGAGCGAGGTCGTCGCCACCGCGCCGCTTCCCGAGGGCGTCACCGTCGAGCTCGTGGACCTGTTCAGCGTGAACAGCCCCCGGCTCACCACCGCCCACCAGCTCACCCTGCTGCGCACCGTGCACGAGGTGCTCGCGGACCCGGGGGTCGACGGGATCGTCGTCACGCACGGCACCGACACCCTGGAGGAGTCGGCCTTCCTCGTCGACCTCCACCACCACGACGAGCGCTCCGTGGTGTTCACCGGCTCGCAGCGCCCCATGGGCACGGCCGACGGGGACGGCCCCGGGAACCTGTACGATGCGCTGCTCACCGCCGCGACCACGCGCGGGCTCGGCGTGCTGATCGCCTTCGCGGGCCGGCTGCACGCCGCCCGGGGCACGGTGAAGACGCAGGCCGTGGCCCTGGACGCGTTCGCCGACCCCTCGGCCGAGCTGTTCGGGAAGGTCGGCTTCGGGAAGGTCACCACGCTGCGGCCGCCGCAGCGGTCCGTACCGCTGCCGCTGCCCGCGATGCCGGAGGTGCCGCCGCGGGTCGACATGGTCATGCACCACGCGGATGGTGACCCGGTGCTGCTGAACGCGGCCGTCGACGCCGGGGCGCAGGGCATCGTCCTGATCGGGACCGGCGCGGGCAACGCGACGCCGGAGATCGTCGATGCGGTGAAGGCCGCCATCGGGCGCGGGGTGCTGGTCGCGCTGACCACGCGGGTCGCGGCCGGGCCGGTCACCGAGATCTACACGCACGGCGGGGCCGTGGACCTGGTCGCCGCGGGCGCCGTGCCGACCGGGACGCTGCGGGCTGGGCAGGCGCGGATCGCGGTGCTGGCCGCGCTGCTGGGGAGCGGGGATTCCGTCGAGCGGATCGGGCTGCTGCGGCAGGCGCTGGGCTCCGCCGGGTCGGTGCTGGTCGGGGCGTAGCCCCCTGTCCCTGTCCCCTGCCGTTGGCCTCGCCGGCCGGTGCCGGGCCTTCGGGGCTCCGCCCCGGACCCCGCGCCTCAAACGCCGGCGGGGCTGGATGTGGCCCCGCGCATGTCTCTCAGGCCGGCGGGGTTGGGTGTGGGGCCCACTGCGTGATGGCGCGGCGCCGTTGCACGGGGCTCCGCCCCGGACCCCGCGCCTCAAACGCCGGCGAGGCTGGATGTGCCCCCGCGCATGTCTCGCATGCCGCGCGAGGCGGAGGGTGCCCCCGGGTCAGCGGTCCGTGAAGGCTGCCAGGAGGCGGTCCGCCGCCGAGGTGGCCGTGAGCGAGCCCTCGCGGACCGCCGCCTCCAGGGTCGGTGCCAGTTCGCGGACCGACGGGTTCGCGCGCAGCCGTGCCAGCAGTTCGTCGCGGACCATCGACCAGGTCCACTCCACCTGCTGCGCCGCCCGCTTCGCCGCCAGCCGGCCCCCCGCCTCCAGCAGCGTGCGGTGCTGTTCGAGGCGGTTCCACACCTCGTCCAGGCCCGTCGACTCCCGGGCGCTGCACGTCAGGACCGGCGGTGTCCACGCGGCGTCGGACGGGTGCATCAGGCGCAGGGCGCCCGCCAGTTCGCGGGCCGCCGACTTCGCCTCGCGTTCGTGCGGGCCGTCCGCCTTGTTGACCGCGAGGACGTCGGCGAGTTCCAGGACGCCCTTCTTGATGCCCTGGAGCTGGTCCCCCGTACGGGCCAGGGAGAGCAGGAGGAAGGAGTCCACCATGCCCGCGACCGTGGTCTCCGACTGGCCCACGCCGACCGTCTCGACGAGGACCACGTCGTAGCCCGCCGCCTCCATCACGATCATCGACTCGCGCGTGGCCTTGGCGACCCCGCCCAGCGTCCCCGCGGACGGGGAGGGGCGTACGAAGGCGGCCGGGTCCACCGCCAGGCGTTCCATCCGGGTCTTGTCGCCGAGGATGGAGCCGCCCGTCCGGGTGGAGGAGGGGTCCACCGCCAGGACCGCCACCCGGTGGCCCAGCGTCGTGAGCATCGTGCCGAACGCGTCGATGAAGGTGGACTTGCCCACCCCCGGCACCCCGCTGATGCCGATCCGGCGGGCGCGCCCCGCGTGCGGCAGCAGCTCCGTCAGGAGCGTCTGGGCCAGGGCCCGGTGGGCGGGCAGGGTGGACTCGACGAGCGTGATCGCGCGCGCGACGAACGCGCGCTTGCCGTCGAGGACCCCCTTCGCGTAGGCCTCGATGTCGATCTTCGGCATCGACGCCCGCCTACAGCTCGTGCCCGAGGTCCGCGGCGAGCCGCGTCACCAGGTCGTGGGCCGCGTCCGGGATGACCGTGCCGGGCGGGAAGACCGCCGTCGCGCCCATCTCCAGGAGGGTGGGCACGTCCGCGGGCGGGATGACCCCGCCGACGACGATCATGATGTCCTCGCGGCCCTCCTCCGCCAGCTGCTCGCGCAGCGCCGGTACGAGGGTCAGGTGGCCGGCCGCCAGCGACGAGACGCCCACCACGTGGACGTCCGCCTCGACGGCCTGACGGGCCACCTCCGCCGGGGTCTGGAACAGCGGGCCGACGTCCACGTCGAAGCCCAGGTCGGCGAAGGCCGTGGCGATCACCTTCTGGCCGCGGTCGTGCCCGTCCTGGCCCATCTTGGCGACCAGGATGCGCGGACGCCGTCCCTCCGCCTCCTCGAACCGGTCGACGAGCGCACGGGTGCGCTCCACGGACGGGGACTCGCCTGCTTCCATGCGGTACACACCCGAGATCGTACGGATCTGGCTGGCGTGGCGCCCGTAGACCTTCTCCAGGGCGTCGGAGATCTCGCCCACGGTCGCCTTGGCGCGCGCCGCGTCCACCGCGAGGGCCAGCAGGTTGCCCTCGCCGCTGCCCGCCGCGTTCGTCAGCGCCCGCAGGGTGTCCTGGGTGACGGCCTCGTCGCGCTCCTCGCGCAGCCGCCGCAGCTTGGCGATCTGCTGGGAGCGCACGGAGGAGTTGTCGACCTTGAGGACGTCGATCTGCTCGTCGGTCTCCACCCGGTACTTGTTGACGCCGATGACGGGCTGACGGCCGGAGTCGATGCGTGCTTGCGTGCGCGCGGCGGCCTCCTCCACCCGGAGCTTGGGGATGCCCGCGTCGATGGCCTGCGCCATGCCGCCGGCCGCCTCGACCTCCTCGATGTGCTGCCAGGCCCGCCGCGCCAGGTCGTACGTCAGCTTCTCGACGTACGCGCTGCCGCCCCACGGGTCGATCGACCGGCAGGTCCCCGACTCCTGCTGGAGCAGCAGCTGGGTGTTGCGGGCGATGCGCGCCGAGAAGTCCGTCGGCAGGGCGAGGGCCTCGTCGAGGGCGTTGGTGTGCAGCGACTGGGTGTGCCCCTGGGTCGCGGCCATCGCCTCGATACAGGTGCGCGTGACGTTGTTGAAGACGTCCTGCGCCGTGAGGGACCAGCCCGAGGTCTGCGAATGGGTCCGCAGGGACAGGGACTTGGCGTTCTTCGGGTCGAACTGCTTGACCAGGCGCGCCCACAGCAGGCGGGCGGCGCGCAGCTTCGCGACCTCCATGAAGAAGTTCATGCCGATCGCCCAGAAGAACGACAGGCGCGGCGCGAACGCGTCCACGTCCAGCCCGACCGCCTGCCCGGCCCGCAGGTACTCCACGCCGTCGGCGAGGGTGTACGCCAGCTCCAGATCGGCCGTGGCCCCGGCCTCCTGGATGTGGTAGCCGGAGATGGAGATCGAGTTGTACCGGGGCATCTTCTGCGAGGTGAACGCGAAGATGTCGGAGATGATCCGCATCGAGGGCTTGGGCGGGTAGATGTAGGTGTTGCGGACCATGAACTCCTTGAGGATGTCGTTCTGGATGGTCCCGGCGAGCTTGTCGGGGGAGACGCCCTGCTCCTCCGCCGCCACGATGTACAGCGCGAGGACCGGCAGCACCGCGCCGTTCATCGTCATCGACACCGACATCTTGTCCAGCGGGATCCCGTCGAACAGCTGCCGCATGTCGTAGATCGAGTCGATCGCCACGCCCGCCATGCCGACGTCGCCGGTCACGCGCGGGTGGTCGCTGTCGTAGCCGCGGTGCGTGGGCAGGTCGAAGGCGACCGAGAGGCCCTTCTGGCCGGAGGCCAGGTTGCGCCGGTAGAAGGCGTTCGACTCCTCGGCCGTGGAGAAGCCGGCGTACTGCCGGATCGTCCAGGGCTGGTTCACGTACATCGTCGGGTAGGGGCCGCGCAGGTACGGGGCCACGCCCGGGTAGGTCTGGAGGAAGTCCAGGCCCTCCAGGTCGCGCCCGGTGTACAGCGGCTGTACGCCGATGCCCTCGGGCGTCTCCCACAGCAGGTCGCCGGGGGCGGTGCCGGTGGACTCCTTCACGGAGGCGCGCCACTGGTCCTCGGAGCCGGCGGAGGGGCCGGCGCCGTCCAGCGCCAGCTCGGAGAAATCGGGGATGCCGCTCACGACGTGACTCCCATCCGGTCGAGTACGGAGGACAGCACGGCGACCGCGTCGCAGCCGGCGTAGACGTACGCGTCCACCGCTTCCGCGGCGGTACCGGGCTTCCCGGCGAGGAACACCGTCGTGGCGCCCGCCTCGCGCAGGGCGGCGGCCACCGCCTCGGCCTGCTCTTCGTACAGTACGTCGCTGGAGCAGATCACGGCGGTGCCGTCGGCGCTGCTCGCCGCGTAGGCCGCGGCGGCCGTCGCGGGCGTCACCGACACGGGGTCGTGGACCGGCTCGATGCCGCCCGCCTGGAACAGGTTCGAGGCGAAGGTGGCCCGCGCGGTGTGCGCGGCGGCCGGGCCGAGCGCCGCGAGGAAGATCCGCGGCCGGGCGCCGGTCGCGGCGAGGTGGGCGTCGCTGCGGGCGCGCAGCGCCTCGTACGCCTCGTCGCGGCGGACGCGGGGCAGGCCGCCGGCGGGCCCCGGGGGTGCGGGCTCGCGCACGACCGGCTTCTCCGACAGCAGCGGGAACTCGCTGACGCCGGTGATCGGCTCGCGCCGCTTGGCCAGCTTCTCGGACCGCTCGGCCCAGGTGGCGGCGATGCGGTCGGCGACCAGGCCGGAGCGCAGGGCGGCGGCCTGGCCGCCGGCCTTCTCCAGGATCTGGAAGAACTCCCAGGCGGCGTGCGCCAGTTCGTCGGTCAGGCGCTCCACGTAGTAGGAGCCGCCGGCCGGGTCGATCACGCGGGCCAGGTGCGACTCCTCCAGCAGGATGGTGGAGGTGTTGCGGGCGATGCGGCGCGCGAACGCGTCCGGCAGGCCCAGCTCGTGGTCGAAGGGGAGCACGGTGACCGCGTCCGCGCCACCGACGCCCGCCGCCATGCAGGCGACGGTGGTGCGCAGCATGTTCACCCAGGGGTCGCGGCGGGTCATCATCACCGGCGAGGTCACGGCGTGCTGGCGCTGGGCGCCCGCCTCCGCGGCCCCGCAGGCCTCGGCGACCCGGGCCCACAGGCGGCGCGCGGCGCGCAGCTTGGCGATGGTGAGGAACTGGTCCGCGGTGGCGGCGTAGCGGAACTCCAGCTGGCCGAGGGCCGCTTCGGTGTCCAGCCCGCCGTCGGTGAGGGCGCGCAGGTAGGCGACCCCGGTGGCCAGGGACAGGCCCAGCTCCTCGGCGGCCGAGCAGCCGGCCTCGTGGTACGGCAGCGCGTCCACGGTCAGGGCCCGCACGTCGGGATAGCCGGCGGCCTCCCGGGCCAACTCGACGGCGCCGGCGAGGTCCAGCTCCTCACCCGTACGGGCCTCGTGGCCCAGCGGGTCGGCGCCCAGGCTCGCGCGGGCGGCCGCGGGGGCCACCTCGCGCGCCGCGTACAGGTCCAGCAGGGCGCGGGCGGCCCGGGCGTAGTCGGCGCCGGCGTCGAGGGTGACGGGCGCGAGGTCGAGGTAGACCCCCTCCAGGGCCCGGGGGAGCGCCTCGGCGGGCAGTCCGCCGTCGCCGAGGGCGAGCCAGAGGGAGGTGACCCCGTTCTCCAGGTCGGCGAGGACCGCCTCGTTCACCCGTACGGGGTCGGCGCCCAGGTGCCGCTGGCGCACGTCCCAGCCGTTCGCGGCGTTCCCCTCGGCCCTGCCTCCCCGTACGAAGGGGGCGAAGCCGGGGAAGCCGGTGTCGGGAGCCGTCTCGGGCGCGGTGTACAGCGGGCGGGTGGTGAGCCCGTCCTGGAGCGTGGTGGACAACGCGTCTTCCGCTGCCTCGCCGGAAACTTCCTTGCCCGACTTGCGCAGCACGCCTTCTACCAGGCGCTGCCACTGCTCATGCGTCGCGTCAGGGAATTCGGCGGCCAAGGAGAGCCCGTCATCAGGCAGGACCGTCATGGCTCGAATGCTAGGGGGGCGCCCAGGGAACAACCAGGACCACCCGATGTGATCTCCCCCTCTCATGTGAGGTGGGAGGGGTCACGAAAGAGCGGACCGAGCAGGACGGTCGCCGCCGCCCCCGGGAGCACGGCGGGCCCGGCGTGCGGCGGGACGATCCGCCCGGGGTCTCCGGGGGCGCGGGCGAGGGCCGCGGCCGCGTCGCGGATCTCGTCGAGATAGCCGTCGTGCAGCACGCTCGACAGCTCGGTCACCACCATGACGGCCGGGTTGAACACGTCGAGGAGCAGGGCGGCGGCCCGGCCGACGTCGCGGGCGCGCTCGCGCAGCAGCCGGTCGGCGCGCAGGTCGCCGGTCGCGGCGGCGTCCACGAGCATCGGGACGGACGGATCGGGGACGATGCCGCGGCGCACGGCCTCGGCGCCGAGTGCCGTGTCGGAGGCGGTCGCCTGGAGACAACCCGTACGGCCGCACGCGCAGGGGGCGTCCGAGCCGGGCACCGGGAGGTGCGCGACGTCGCCCGCGGCCGCGCCGGGGCCCTGGTGCACGGTGCCCTCGATGCCGAAGGCGGCGTCGACGACGTTGCCGATGAAGAGGTGGACGAGGCTGCGGCGGGCCTCCGGGCGGCCGAAGAGGATCTCGGCGTGGGCGACGGCGCGGGCGTGGTTGTCGACGGACACGGGCAGGCCCAGCGCCCGGGACAGTTCGGCCGCGAGCGGCCGGTCCCGCCAGCCCAGCGCCTCGTGGCGTACGACGACCCCGCCGCCGGGCCCGCCCGCCCCGCCCGGTCCGCCCGGCCGGACCCAGCCGCCGAGGGCCGCGCCGACTCCGAGGAGCGGGCGGCCGGTGTCGGACTCGCGCAGGAACCGGCCCAGCCGGTCGGCGATCTCCCGGCCGAGGCCCGGGGAGCGGGGGTCCCGGTGGGGGAAGGACCGCCGGGCCAGCAGGCGGCCGCGCAGGTCGACGAGGCTGAAGGTGGACTGGGGCACCCCGATGTGCAGCCCGGCGGCGACGGGCCCGCCGACGGCGCCGGTGTGCAGGTCGAGCGGGATCCGCGGCCGCCCCACGCCGTCGGCGGGGCCGGGCAACTCCCGCAGCAGCCCGGCGCGGAGCAGCCCGGTGGTCTGCCGGGACACGGCGGCGGGGCTGAGCCCGGACAGCCCGGCGATCCCGCTCCGCGCGACCGGCCCGTGGTCCAGGACCGTCCGCAGCACGGTGGCGGCGTTGGCGGCGGCCCGGCTGTCACCTGCCATACGGGTCACGGGGTCTCCTCGGGGGCGCGGGCGTCCCCCTGATCATGCCGGAGCCCGCTAAAGCGCCACCCCGGCACATCGGGGGGCGGGCCGTGGGCGCCGCCCCGGGGCACCCCGCACCCCTCCCGGGCGCCTGCGCCGTGTGTCCCGCGCCGTCCCGCGCCGTCGCGCGCCGTCCCGCGCCGTCCCGCGCCCGGGGTGCGGTGCGATGCGGGGGCGTGGCGGTCGCGTTGCGGGACCGTGAAATCCGGCCACGGAATTCAGCCGCCGGAGGAGGGGTGGCGAGGCCTCGGGTCACGAGGAAAGGGCAGGTCGGGAGGGGTGCGCGGGGGGTGGCTGGGATTTCGGTCGGCGGACCGGGCGAGGGCGTCGGCGGGGGTTGACCGGTGGCGCGGCCGCTGACAGGCTCCGAGCCATGTCCGCGAACGAGCACCTCGTCCCGCGGCTCCACACCCCCGGCCCCTGTACCGCGCCGGGCGAGTGTCCGGGCCGCTGTCCGGCCCCGCGCCGAGCCTGAGCTCCGCCCCACCGCGGACGCACGGCGCCCGCACCGCACCGCACCGCCTCCCCGCCGCAGCCGCCGGCACGCCGCACCCCCGCCCCGCGCGCCCCGCGCCGCCGGTGGGGTTCGGCCGCCGCGGTCGGTGCGGGGTGCGGGGTGCGGTCGCCGTTCCGCGCAGGATGCCCCGTACCGGGGAGACCTCCGCGTCCCCGGTACGCCCTTCCCGCCGCGCCATCCCACCCCGAACGTCGCGCAGTACCCGTACGTCCGACCCGTACGCCTATTTCTTCCGCTGCGGAAATAAATAGCCGCAGCCTGCCCGAGGAGTCCTCATGGCCACCGCCACCCAGACCGCCGCGACCACCCGGACCGCCACCGCCACCCAGACCGCGACCACCACCGTCAGCAGGATCGGCGGCCGCATCGGCGCCGAGATCGGCGGCGTCCGCCTCGGCGGCGACCTGCCCGGGACGACCGTCGCCGAGATCCGCGCCGCCCTCCTCGCCCACAAGGTGGTGTTCTTCCGCGGCCAGGACCACCTCGACGAGGCCGGCCACGAGGCCTTCGCCCAGCTGCTCGGCGCCCCCGTCGCCCACCCCACCGTCCCCTCGGCCGACGGCCGGTACGCGCTCGGCATCGACTCCGACCACGGCGCCCGCGCCAACCAGTGGCACACCGACGTCACGTTCGTCCCCGCCTACCCGGCCTTCTCCATCCTGCGGGCCGTCACCGTCCCGCCGTACGGCGGCAACACCCTCTGGGCCAACACCGCCACCGCCTACGACCACCTCCCCGAGCCGCTGCGCGCCCTCGCCGACGGCCTGCGGGCCGTCCACACCAACGAGTACGACTACGCCGCCCTCAAGCCCGACGCCCTCCCCGAGGCGCTGGCCCAGTACCGCGAGGTCTTCACCTCCACGAAGTTCCTCACCGAGCACCCGGTGGTCCGCGTGCACCCGGAGACCGGTGAGCGCTCCCTGCTCCTCGGCAACTTCGTCCAGCGCATCAGCGGTCTCACCGGCCGCGACTCGCGCGTCCTCCAGGACCTCTTCCAGGCCCACATCGAGAGCCCCGAGAACACCGTCCGCTGGCAGTGGCGCGCCGGTGACGTCGCGATCTGGGACAACCGCTCGACCCAGCACTACGGCGTGGACGACTCCGACGACCACGAGCGCACCCTGCGCCGCGTCACCGTCGACGGCGACGTCCCGGTCGGTCCCGACGGTGCGCCCTCGCGCCTGATCAGCCCCGAGGCCGTCCCGGCCCCCGCCTTCGGCATCCCCTCCGGCGCCTCCACCACCCCGTCCGGGAACTGACCGCCGCCCCCGCGGCGCCCGCCCGAACGGCCACCCGGCCCCGCCCGGCCCCACCCCGTCCGCTCCCGTATGACGCCCAAGGAGCCCCCGTGCCCCAGCTGCTCGCCATCACCGGCAGTCCCTCCGTCAACTCCCGCACCGCCGTCGTCGCCGACCACGTGCTCCGCCGCCTCTCCCACGCCGGCTTCGGCACCGCCCACCTCTCCGTGCGCGAGCTCCCCGCCGCCGACCTCCTCTCCGCCCGCCGCGGGGAGCCCGAGATCCGCCGGGCCGTCGAGGCCGTCGCCCAGGCGGACGGCCTGGTCATCGCGACCCCGGTCTACAAGGCCTCGTACACCGGCCTCCTCAAGGCCTTCCTCGACCTCCTCCCGCAGGACGGCCTCGCCGGAAAGACCGTCCTGCCGCTGGTCACCGGCGGCAGCCTGGCCCACGTCCTGACCATCGACTACGCCCTGCGCCCCGTGCTCGCCGCCCTCGGCGCCCGGCACGTCACCGCCGGCCGGTTCGTCCTGGACTCCTCCGTCGAGCGCGGGAACGGCCCGGACCGGCTGCGCCCCGAGGCGGAGCTGGACCTCTTCCAGGCGGTCGACGAGTTCGCCGACTCCCTGCGCGCCGCCCACGGCGCCGGGGTCGCGCTGACGACCGCCCCGTAACGACGCCGAAGCCGAAGCCGAAGCCGAAGCCGAAGCCGACGCCGAAGCCCCGCCCCGCACCCCGTACCGACAAGGACCCGCCATGGCAGCCCGCACCCCGACCCCCACCTCCCGACGCCAGTTCCTCGCCCTGCTCGGCATCTCGGCGGCCGCGGTGAGCTGCGGCACGGCCACCGCGAACGGCGGCGGTTCCGGCGCGCAGGTCTCGACCCTCAAGTACCAGGGGGCGGTCGGCTCCGTGACGCTCCCCGAACTCGCCGCGGACCTCGGCTACCTCGGCGACGTCAAGCTGGAGTGGGTCGGGAACACCATCAGCGGCCCGCAGGACATCCAGTCCGCCGCCACCGGCCAGACCCACTTCGGCAGCGCCTTCAACGGCGCGGTCATCAAGCTCGCGAGCAGCAAGGCCCCGATCAAGGCCGTCATCTCCTCCTACGGCTCCGACCAGCACTCCTACGGCGGCTACTACGTCCTGGAGGACAGCCCGATCCGCTCGGCCCGCGACCTGATCGGCAAGAAGGTCGGGATGAACACCCTGGGCGCCCACTACCAGGCGCTGCTCGACATCTACCTGAGCCGCGGCGGCCTCTCCAAGGCCGACGCCGGCAAGGTCGAGCCGCTCGTGGTGCCGCCGGTCAACACCGAGCAGTCGCTGCGGCAGAAGCAGATCGAGGTCGGGGTGCTCACCGGCGTCCTGCGCGACAAGGCCCTCGCGACCGGCGGCATCCGCCCGCTCTTCACCGACGTGGAGCTCCTCGGCCCGTTCAGCGCCGGGACGTACATCATGACGGAGCGCTTCATCAAGCAGAACCCGGACACCGTACGGGCCTTCACGACCGGCGTGGCCAAGGCCATCGAGTGGTCCCGCGCCACCCCGCGCGAGGAGGTCATCGCCCGGATGACGGAGATCGTCAAGAAGCGCGGACGCAACGAGGACACCGCCACCCTCCGGTACTGGCACTCGTACGGGGTCGCCGAGACGGGCGGCCGGATATCCGACACGTCCTTCCAGCTCTGGCTGGACTGGCTCGGCGAGCGCGGCGAGATCAAGCCGGGCCGGCTGAAGGCCGCCGACCTCTACACCAACGAGTTCAACGGGCACGGGAAGGGCTGACCGGCATGGCGAAGATCGTGTTCGAGGGAGTGGGCAAGACCTTCCCGACCAAGCACAAGCACCGCGGCGAGGGGGAGTTCACCGCCCTCGACGGCATCGACCTGGAGATCGGGGCGGGGGAGTTCGTGGTCGTCGTGGGCCCCAGCGGCTGCGGCAAGTCCACCCTCCTGGACCTCCTCGGCGGACTGACCCGGCCCACGTCCGGGCGCATCCTGCTGGACGGCGAGCCGGTCACCGGCCCGGGGCTGGACCGGGGGATCGTCTTCCAGCAGTACGCACTGCTCCCGTGGCGGACGGCGCTCGGGAACGTCGCCTTCGGCCTGGAGGCGACCGGCGTGCCGCGCCGCCGGCGCACCGCCAGGGCGCGCGAGTTCCTGGACCTGGTCGGACTGACGGGCTTCGAGGACCGGCACCCGCACGAACTGTCCGGCGGCATGCGCCAGCGCGTCGCGATCGCCCGGTCGCTCGCGTACGACCCGGACGTGCTGCTGATGGACGAGCCGTTCGCCGCCCTCGACGCGCAGACCCGCGAATCCCTGCAGGACGAGCTGCGCCGCATCTGGCAGCGCACCGGCAAGACCGTCGTGTTCATCACCCACGGCATCGAGGAGGCCGTCTACCTCGGGCAGCGGGTGGCCGTCATGACCTCCCGTCCCGGCCGCGTCAAGGAGGTCGTCCCGGTCACCTTCGGCGACCGCGGCGCCGGCCTCCAGGGCGAGGACCTGCGCTCCAGCCCGGAGTTCGCCCGCTACCGCCACGACATCTGGAGCCTGCTCCACGACGAGGTGGCCCGCGCCCAGCAACTGGAGAAGGAAGAGGCGACCGTATGAGCACCCCGGCCGACACCGCCGTCGCCCCCGCCGCACCCGGCCGGGAGGTACGCGCCGCAGCGCCCCCGGCGGCGCCCGCGCCCCCGGCGGCGCCCGCGGGTGCGGCCCCGGGCGGCGCGTCCCCCGCCGCCCCGCGCGGCCGGACCGCCCCCGCGGCGCGTCCCGCCCGGCGCCCCCTGCGGGTCCTCGGCCGGTGGCTGCGCGCCGCCGCCCTGCGGTCGGCGGCCCTCCTCGCCCTCCTCGCCGTGTGGGAGACGGCGCCCCGGCTGGGCCTGGTGGACGCCACCTTCCTCCCGCCGGTCAGCGAGGTCGCCGTCGCCTGGTGGGAGCTGCTGGGCAACGGCCAGCTCGGCACGCACGTGTCGGCCAGCCTCGTCCGCTCCTTCGGCGGCTTCGGGATCGCCGTCGCCGTCGCCGTCCCGCTCGGACTGCTCATCGGCTGGTACCGGCCGGTCGCCGCGTTCCTGGGCCCGCTGCTGGAGGTGTTCCGCAACACGGCGGCCCTCGCCCTGCTGCCGGTCTTCGTGCTCCTGCTCGGCATCGGCGAGACGTCCAAGGTGTCGATCGTCGTCTACGCCTGCGTGTGGCCGATCCTGCTCAACACCATCAGCGCGGTGTCCAACGCCGATCCCACGCTCGTCAAACTGGCCCGCTCCATGGACCTGTCCACCCCGAGGCTCTTCCAGAAGGTGATCCTCCCGGCGTCCGTACCGGCCGTGTTCACCGGCATCCGGCTCGCCGGAGCGGTGTCCATCCTCGTCCTCGTGGCCGCCGAGATGATCGGCGCCAAGGCCGGCCTCGGCTACCTGATCAACGCCTCGCAGTTCAACTTCGCGATCCCCGAGATGTACGCGGGCATCGTCACCATCTCCGCCATCGGCGTGGCCTTCAACCAGCTGCTCGTCACCGTCGAGCGCCGTCTCAGCGTCTGGCGCGTCCCCTCCTGACCTCCGGTGCGGCCTCCGCGACGCCGCCCCGCCGTCACCACCCGCGGAGCCGCAGGCCCCGCCCCACACCACAAGGACCCGCCATGACCGCACCCCGGACCCTGCACCTCAACGCCTTCCTCATGAACGCCGGCCACCACGACGCCGCCTGGCGCCACCCCGACAGCACCCCCGAGCGCGTCACGGACCTGCGGTACTTCCAGGAACTGGCCCGGACCGCCGAGCGCGGCCGGCTCGACTCGATCTTCTTCGCCGACGGGCTCGCCCTGTGGGGCAAGGCCCGCTACAACGCCCTCGGCGGCTTCGAGCCGCTGACCCTGCTCTCCGCGATCGCCGCCGTCACCGAGCACATCGGGCTCATCGCGACCGTCTCCACCACCTTCAACGAGCCCTTCCACACCGCCCGGAAGTTCGCCTCCCTCGACCACATCAGCGGCGGCCGGGCGGGCTGGAACATCGTCACCTCCGGCACCGTCGACGAGGCCCGCAACTTCAACCGGGACGAGCACCTGGCGCACGGCCTGCGCTACGAGCGCGCCCGCGAGTTCCTCGACGTCGCCACCAAGCTCTGGGACAGCTGGGAGGACGACGCGATCGTCCTCGACAAGGAGCGCGGGATCTACGCCGACACCGACAAGCTCCACCCGGCCGCCCACCGCGGCGAGCACTTCGGCGTCGCCGGCCCGCTCAACGTGCCGCGCTCCCCGCAGGGCCACCCGCTCCTCGTCCAGGCGGGCTCCTCCGAGGACGGGAAGGAGTTCGCCGCCCAGTACGCCGAGGCCGTCTTCACCGCGCAGCAGACCCTGGCCGACGGCCAGACCTTCTACAAGGACCTCAAGTCCCGCCTCGCCCGCTACGGCCGCGCCGAGGGCGACCTGCTCGTCCTGCCCGGGATCGCACCCGTCATCGGCTCCACCGAGGCCGAGGCGAAGGCCCTCGAACAGCAGCTCACCGACCTCCAGGTGCCCGAGTACGGCCTCGCCCAGCTCTCCGGCATGCTCGGCACCGACCTGTCGGACCTCCCGCTCGACGGTCCGCTGCCCGAGCTCCCCGAGGAGCGCGACATCAACGGCAACAAGAGCCGCTTCACCCTCGTCGCCGAACTGGCCCGCCGCGACGGCCTCACCCTGCGCGAGCTGATCGCCCGCCTCGGCGCCGGACGCGGCCACCGGGTCTTCGCCGGCACCCCCGAGCAGATCGCCGACCAGCTGGAACAGTGGTTCACCCAGGGCGCCGCCGACGGCTTCAACATCATGGCCCCCGTGCTGCCCACGGGCCTGACCGACTTCGTCGACCAGGTCGTGCCGATCCTCCAGCGCCGCGGGCTCTTCCGCACCGAGTACACCGGCCGCACCCTGCGCGAGAACTACGGACTGCCGCGCCCCGCCAACCGCCACGCACCGGCGGGCGCGTGACGGACCGGGTCGTCTCCCGGGCCGTGGCGGAGCGGGAGCGGTCCCGCCCCGCCGCGGTGGCCGGTCAGACCGTCAGGACGATCTTGCCGCGGGTACGGCCCGCGGAGCTCAGCTCCCAGGCCCGCTCCGCCTGCGCGAGCGGCAGGGCGTGCTCGACGTTGACCGTGAGCCGGCCCGAGTCGGCGAGCCCGGCCAGGAAGGTGAGGTCGGCGTGGTCCGGGCGCACCCACAGCTGGTGCGCGCCCTTGGCGGCGGCCTCGTAGTCGGCGATGGACACCACCCGGTGGCGCTCCTTGACCAGGGACTGGAGCACCTCGACGACGCCGTCCCCGTAGAAGTCGAGGCCCGCGTCGACGCCCTCGGGGGCCAGCGCGCGCACGCGGTCCGCCAGGCCGTCCCCGTACAGGACGGGCTCGGCGCCGAGCGAGCGCAGGTAGTCGTGGTTGTGCGCGCCGGCCGTGCCGATGACGCGCAGGCCGAGGGCGACGGCGATCTGCACGCCGAAGGAGCCGGTGCCGCCGGCCGCGGAGTGGATGAGCACGGTCTCGCCGGCCCTGAGGCCCGCGCGGGTCAGCGACTGGTAGGCGGTGAGCCCGGCCAGCGGAATCCCGGCGGCCTGCTCGAAGCTCAGTTCGCGGGGCTTGCGGGCGAGCGTGCGGACGGGGGCGGAGACCAGTTCGGCGTAGGTGCCGAGCTCGACCCACTCCTTGCGGACGTAGCCGTAGACCTCGTCGCCCACGGCGTAGTCGAAGGTGTCCTGGCCGAGGGCCTCGACGGTCCCGGCGACGTCCCAGCCGGGTATGACGGGGTGGCGGACTTCCAGGATCGGGTCGAGGTATCCGGCGGCGAGCTTCCAGTCCACCGGGTTGACCCCGGCGGCCTTGACGCGGACCAAGACCTCGCCCGGTCCGACCTTGGGCTCGGCTACGTCAACGAGCTCCAGTTTGGCGGGAGTTCCGTATGAGCTGTACGTGATGGCCTTCATGATCAGCGACAACGGGGCGCCGTCGGGTGGATATTCCCCGTGGCGGCCCGGCTCCCGGCGGCCAGCTCAGGCGGGCAGGGTGTTGCGGTGCGAGCGCCGCCGGGCCGCGCTGAAGAGGGCCTGGATCTGCGCGCCCGACTGCTCGACGTGGTCCAGCGGGGAGGGGAAGGCCAGCCGCACGTCGTGGTGGCGGCGCCGCTCCTCCAGCCGCAGGGTGATGCCGTACCGGTCCATGGCCACGGGCAGCGCGCGCAGGACGGCGGCGGTGGGCAGCGGCTCGACCAGGCGCAGGAGCAGCGTGACCAGGTCGGGGTGGTCGTCGAGGAGGTGCGTGAGCATGCCGGCCTCGTACGGTGCCAGGGGGTCGGGGCAGGCCTCGTCGAGCTCTTCGAGGTTGATGTAGGAGAAGCCGTCCGCGGTCTCCAGGATGGCCTGGCCGTACTCCATGCAGGTGCTGTCCCCCGTGCTCGCCTCCGCGTACGGGGTGAGCAGCCGGCCGAGGACGGTGACCCGGGCGCGCACCCGGTCGCGCACGGGGGTGGGCGCGATGTCGGTGAACTCCAGCCGGATCGCGGGCCGCTCGTCGTGCAGGGCGCCGAGCGGGTTGCCCGCCGCGGGCGCCGCGGGGTGCAGGTGCAGCCGGCCCAGGACGTCGGTGCCGTCGAGGTGGCGCACCTCGGTCCGGAGCCCGTCGGCCACCACGGTCATGGAGTGGGCGGCGGCCAGGATCGACCGGACCCGCTCGGCGTCGGTGGGCCGGGCGGCGGGCGCGGACTGGGCGGCCGGGTGGGCGGGGTCACCGGACATGCGCATGCGGATCTCTCCATCGTCCCGAGTGGGTTAGGTATGCCTAACCTAACCTATCCGGCCGGGGTGGGGTACCCGCACGGTTCGTGTCGCTGTTGGGCTGAACGAGTGAAACGCGAGAGGATGGGGGGATGCACATGAAGCGCAGGGCCGAGGCGGTCCGGTGAGCAGGTACGACGTCACCGACGAACAGTGGGAGGGGCTCGCGCAGGTGGTTCCCCTGCGCAGTCGCAACGAGTGGCCCTCGCGGGTGGACCACCGCACGATCCCCACGGCGCCCGGGGCCTCCGCGGCCGAGCAGCGCCGCTTCGTGGTGATCCGGGTCCAGATCTTCGCGGACGCGCGGGAGGTGGCCGAGTACCTGATCGCGCAGATCCCGGTGCTGCTCGACCTCACCGGCGCCGACAGCGAAGTGGCCAAGCGGATCCTGGACTTCAGCAGCGGCGTGGTCTTCGGGCTGGGCAGCGGCATGCACCGGGTCGACCGGAACGTCTTCCTGCTCGCCCCGGTCGGGACCGAGGTCGAGGGGATCGCGGCCGCCGCCGTCCCCCGATCGTAGGAAGACCGCCGCGACGGAACGGTTCGCCGGGCCCTCGGGGGGTCCGGCGGCCCGTACCGTCCGGCGCATGGACGCCACCGCCACCGCTCCCGACGCCGCCATCCCGTACGGGGAACCGGGCCTCGCACCCGCCGCCGTAGCCGCCGCGCTCGCCGTCGCGTTGGCCGACGCGCCGGCGGCGCCCGCTGCCGCCGCTTCGCCCGTGCCCGCGGCAACCGCCGTGCCCGCGGCGCGCATCGTGCCCGCTGCCCCTGCCCCTGCCGCTGCCCCTGCCGCTGCCGCCGCCCCGGCCGAGGCCGACCCGGTGGTGCCCGCCCAGGCCGGGGCGGGGGGCGTCGGGAGAGCGGCGGGCGCCCGGCACCGGCCCGTGCTCACCGAGTTACGGCTCTCCGCCTTCGGCTCGCACCGTGCGGCCGCCTTCCCCCTGGGGCCCGTCACCCTCTTCGCCGGGCCGAGCGGCAGCGGCAAGTCCCAGGTGCTGGACGCCTACACGGCCCTGGCCGCGCTGGGCTCCGGTGCCACGCTGGAGGAGGCCTTCCCGGACCCGGCCGCCCGCATCCCCGACCGGGCCGCCCCCGACGCCCAGCGCCGCCGGGGGTTCCGCATCGGCTGCACGGTGGACGGTCCCGCCGGGCCGGTCCGGCTCGACCTCGCCGTCCAGGCCGAGCCGGAGCTGCGGATCGTCGGCGAACGGCTCTCGCAGGACGGGCAGATCCTGCTCGGCACGGCCCTGCGCGACCCCGGCCGGCGCTCCGTGCAGGCGGCCTGGCTCACCGGCGGCACCGTCGGCGTCACCCGGGCCCCGCTCCCCGACGACCGGCTCGGCACCGCCCTGCTCCCGCTCCGCGTCGCCGGCGCCACGGCCGGCCAGCGGCAGGTGCTGGCCGCCGCCGAGCAGGTGGTGGTGGCCCTGCGCTCGGTGTTCCCGTGCGACCCCCGGCCGGACCGGATGCGCGCCCCCGTGCCGCCGGGGGAGGGCCGGCTGTCCGAGGACTGCGCCAACCTCGCCGACGTACTGCGCCGCACCCGCCACGAGTGCGGCACCCGCCACGCGCTGCTGACCGCGGCGGCCCGTACCGGCTGCGCGGGACCCGTGGCCGGCCTGGAGGTGCGCGACCGGGCCGACGGCCTGCTCGCCGCCGTGCTGGACCGGGGTCCGGACCGGCCCGCCACCGAGCTCGCCCGGCTCGGCTCGGGCGAGCTCCGGTTCCTCGCCCTGGCGCTCGTCCTGCTGACCGGACCGGGCGTGCTGGCGGTGGATCCGGCGGCCGAACTGCCCTCCGCACGGCAGGTCCTGACGGTGCTGGCCGACGGTCTCGACCGCGGCCTGGACCGGCGCCAGGGCGACGAACTGCTGCGCCTGGCGCTGCTGTCCTGCGGGCGCGGCCACCTGCGGCTGACCGCGGCCGTGGGGGAGGGGACCGCGGAGGCGGCCCGTGGGCTCGCGGGCGTCGCGGTGGTAGACCTGACCCCATGAACGACACGGACACGCACCGGCCCCGCGACGACGAACGGCTGTACCGGCTCCAGCGGCGGCTCGCCGCGTTCGCGCGGGCGCGGGACTGGGCCCCGTACCACACGCCGAAGAACCTGGCCGTGGCGCTGAGCGTGGAGGCGGCCGAACTCGTCGAGATCTTCCAGTGGCTGACGCCGGAACAGTCCGAGAAGGTCATGGAGAAGCCGGAGAGCGCGCACCGGGTGGCCGACGAGGTGGCCGACGTGCTCGCGTATCTCCTGCAGTTCTGTGAGGTCCTCGGGGTGGATGTGCTGGATGCGCTCGCCGCGAAGATCGAAAGGAACGAGCTCCGCTTCCCGGTGACGGGTGCGCAGACCCCAAATCGTCACTCTTCGGAGTGACGGCCTCGTCCACAATCACGTTTGTGTCCACATTTTCCGAATACCCCTGGCTTTACTGGCCCATTGCCCTCACTCTGGGTAGTGATGGGAACGGCGGGATGTCGTGCGGACGGGGGACGGCATATGGATGCGGTACGGCTCATCGCGGCCGGCCGGCACGCGCTGGCACAGAGCGGGGCTGCGTGGGACATCGTGGGCGAGGCCTGGCAGGCACAGGCGCTCGCGCAGGGCATAGGCGGCTATCTGGCGGTCACCGGACCGCCGGAGATGAGAGCGGAGGCACGGGGACTGGGTGAAGCGGGAGGCAGAGGCTGCGGGGTGCTCGACCGGGCCGCCCTGCGCGGTGAGGGCAGCGCCCCGGAACAGCCGCCGCGGGCGGCGCAGCTGGCCGGGGTGGCGGATGTCCGGCAGGCGCTGCTCGGGCTCCAGGCGCTGCTGGGAGAAGTGGGCATAGCCCTGGTCGGGGTGGCCTGCGGGACGGACGACGAGACCCTGTACTGGCAGTGCATCGAGTCGATCGACGCGGCCGACGAGTCGAGCGACCGGGTCCGGGCGATCCTGCGCCGGATGACGGTCCGGGAGCGGGGTTCCGCCTCCGGGGTGCTCTGAGGCCGCCGGCCCGCCTCGCGGGCCGGGTCCCGTCGCGGGCGACGGGACCCGCACGGTCAGGACGACCGGTGGGCGGTGCCCGGGCCTTCCGTGACGCGGTCCGCGGAGGACTGGAGATCGGCGTCGAGCTGCGTGAGGTCGGCGTTCAGCGCCTCCATCAGCTCTTCCATCTGCTGCAGCAGGCCCTTGGGTGCTCCGCCAGGGGCGGCTGCCGCGGACTCCCGGCCCGTGGGGTCGGCTGCGGCCCGTCCGGTCTGTCCTGTGTGCCGGGGGTTCTCCGGCACGGCCTCGTGGGACATGGGGCCTCCTCGGCCCTGGCCCTTCCGGGAGGGAAGGGGGCGGCGGACGCACCGGCGTGACGCCGCCGGCGCGCGGGCCGGGCGGTCCGGCTCCGTCCGGGCAACGATCCCCGTCCGGGCCGGTCACCGGCGGGTCGGCGGTGGGCCGTCCGGCGGACGCAGATTCACCCTGCGGGGGCGCGCGGGGCAGGATGGGGGCATGGATCTTCGCATTTTCACCGAGCCCCAGCAGGGTGCGAGCTACAACACCCTCCTGAGCGTCGCCAAGGCCACCGAGGAACTGGGCTTCGACGCGTTCTTCCGCTCCGACCACTACCTGCGCATGGGTTCGGCGGACGGCCTCCCGGGCCCCACCGACGCCTGGATCACCCTCGCGGGCCTGGCCCGCGAGACCCGGCGGATCCGACTGGGCACGCTCATGACGGCCGGCACCTTCCGGCTGCCCGGCGTGCTCGCCATCCAGGTGGCCCAGGTCGACCAGATGTCCGGCGGGCGCATCGAACTGGGCCTGGGCGCGGGCTGGTTCGAGGACGAGCACAAGGCGTACGGCATCCCCTTCCCGGCGGAGCGGATGGCCCGGCTGGAGGAGCAGCTGGCCATCGTCACCGGCCTGTGGGCCACCCCGCCCGGCTCCGCCTTCGACTACACGGGCACCCACTACCAGGTGGAGAACTCGCCGGCGCTCCCCAAGCCGGCCCAGGCCAAGGTGCCCGTCCTCATCGGCGGCCACGGCGCCAAGCGCACCCCGCGGCTCGCCGCGCGGTACGCGGACGAGTTCAACATGCCGTTCGCCTCCATCGCGGACAGCGAGCGGCAGTTCGGCCGGGTCCGCGAGGCCGCCGAGGAGGCCGGCCGCAAGCCCGACGACCTCGTCTACTCCAACGCCCTCGTCGTGTGCGTCGGCAAGGACGACGCCGAGGTGGCCCGCCGGGCCGCCGCCATCGGCCGCGACGTCGAGGACCTCCGGGCCAACGGGCTGGCGGGTTCTCCCGCCGAGGTCGTGGAGAAGATCGGGGCGTACGCGCAGACCGGCTCCTCCCGCGTCTACCTCCAGGTCCTCGACCTCGACGACCTGGACCACCTGGAGCTGATCTCGGCCCGGGTCCTGTCCCAGCTCGGCTGACGGGGGTCCGCACCGATGACGCGCGCGTCCGGCCCGCTCGCCGCAGCCCTCGCCCGGGGGACGGTGGTCCTGGACGGCGGGCTGAGCAACCAGCTCGCCGCCCAGGGCTGCGACCTGTCCGGCGGCCTGTGGACGGCCCGGGTCCTCGCCGGGGAACGGGAGCAGGTCGCCGCCGCCCACACCGCCTACGCGCGGGCCGGAGCGCAGGTGCTCACCACCGCGAGCTACCAGGTCGGCTACGAGGCCTTCGCCGCCCGCGGCCACGACCGGCGGGCGACCACCGCCCTGCTGCGGCGCAGCGTCGTCCTCGCCGCCCGCGCGGCCGAGGCCGCCGACCACGAGGTGTGGGTGGCTGCCTCGGTCGGGCCGTACGGGGCGGTGCTCGCGGACGGCTCCGAGTACCGCGGCCGGTACGGCCTGACCGTGCGGGAGCTCGCCGCCTTCCACCGTCCCCGCATTGAGGCCCTGCTCGCCGCGGATCCCGACGTGCTGGCCCTGGAGACCGTGCCCGACCCCGACGAGGCCGAGGCCCTGCTCACGGTCCTCGCCGAGACCGGTGCGCCGGCCTGGCTGAGCTACACGGTCTCCGGCGGCCGCACCCGCTCCGGCGCACCCCTGCCGGAGGCCTTCGCGCTCGCCGCGCGGGCGCCGCAGGTCATCGCCGTCGGCGTCAACTGCTGCGACCCGTCGGACGTCCTGCCCGCCCTCGAAGCGGCGGCGACCGCCACCGCCAAGCCGCTGCTGGCCTACCCCAACGACGGCTCCGTCTGGGACGCGGCCGCCGGCACCTGGGACCCGCCGCCCGCCCCCGTCCCCTGGCCCACCGCCGCCTGGCAGTGCGCCGGCGCCCGCCTCATCGGCGGCTGCTGCCGCATCGGCCCCGCCCGCGTCACCGCCCTGACCCGCAGCCCGCACGCCGGATAAATCCCTGGTCGGCGGGCGGGCGCGCGGTCAATACTCGGTCGTGTGTTCCTGACGATCTCCACCACCGGCTCCCCCGAACGTCCCGCCACCGACCTGGGCTACCTGCTGCACAAGCATCCCGGCAAGGCGCAGGAGTTCTCCACCTCCCACGGCACCGCCCACGTGTTCTACCCCGAGGCCACGGCCGAACGGTGCACGGCGGCCCTGCTGCTGGAGGTGGACCCCGTCGCACTCGTGCGGCGCGGCCAGGGCAAGGGCCGGGGCGGGGCGCCCGACGCCGCGCTCGCGCAGTACGTCAACGACCGCCCGTACGCCGCGTCCTCGCTGCTCGCCGTCGCGCTCAGCGGCGTGTTCCGCAGCGCGCTGGCGGGCCAGTGCACCGCCCGCCCCGAGCTGCCGGAGCAGACGCGCCCGCTGCGGGTCGAGATCCCGGTGCTGCCGGCGCGCGGCGGCGCCGGGCTCGTGCACCGGCTGTTCGAGCCGCTCGGCTGGGACCTCGTACGGGCGGAGCCCCTGCCGCTCGACGAGCGGTTCCCCGAGTGGGGGGACTCCCGGTACGTACGGCTCGTACTGGAGGGGGAGCTCAGGCTCGCGGACGCCCTGCGGCAGCTGTACGTCCTGCTGCCGGTCCTGGACGACGCCAAGCACTACTGGATCTCCCAGGACGAGGTCGACAAACTGCTGCGCGCCGGGGAGGGCTGGCTCGCCGCCCACCCCGAGAACGGCCTGATCAGCTCGCGCTACCTGGCGCGGCACAAGGGCCTGACCCGGGACGCCCTGCAGCGCCTGGAACTGGTCCGGCTCGCCGAGTCCGACGGCAGCGAGGTC
This sequence comes from Streptomyces sp. NPDC048461, assembly GCF_055587105.1. NCBI lineage: Bacteria > Bacillati > Actinomycetota > Actinomycetes > Kitasatosporales > Streptomycetaceae > Streptomyces > Streptomyces sp. NPDC048461. The sequence goes on from NZ_JBVJGW010000002.1 coordinate 60,373, forward strand.
GAGGAGCTCGACAACGCCGTCGACGAGGACCGGGACACCGAGGAGCGGCCCGTCCCGCTCGCCGTGCTGCGCCGCGAGGCCCTCCTCGCCGCACTGCGCGGCGCCGGCGCCCAGCGGGTGCTGGACCTCGGCTGCGGACAGGGACAGCTGGTCCAGGCCCTGCTCAAGGACCCGGCGTACACCGAGATCGTCGGGGTGGACGTGTCCATGCGGGCGCTGCACCTCGCCGCGAAGCGGCTGCGGCTGGAGCGGATGGGGGAGCGGCAGAGCTCCCGCGTCCGGCTGCTCCAGGGGTCGCTCGCGTACACCGACAAGCGGCTGGCCGGCTACGACGCGGCCGTGCTCAGCGAGGTGATCGAGCACCTGGACCTGCCCCGGCTGCCCGCCCTGGAGTACGCGGTCTTCGGCTCGGCCCGGCCGCGCACGGTCCTCGTGACCACTCCGAACGTCGAGTACAACGTCCGCTGGGAGACCCTGCCCGCCGGGCACGTCCGGCACGGCGACCACCGCTTCGAGTGGACCCGGGAGGAGTTCCGGGCCTGGGCGCACGAGGTGGCGCGCCGGCACGGGTACGGGGTCGAGTTCGTCCCCGTCGGCGACGACGACCCCGAGGTGGGGCCGCCGACCCAGATGGGCGTCTTCACCCGGGCCGACACCGACGCCACCACCGACACCGACGCCGCCACCGACGCCACGACCGCCGCCGGCACCACCCCGGGTGCCGACGCCACCGGCACCACCGCGACCACCGGCACCCCGAAGGAGGGCGAGGCCGCATGACCACCACCACGACCACCACCGCCACGGAGACCGACCGGCAGCACCGCGTCCTTCCGGTCACCGACCTGTCCCTCGTCGTCCTGATCGGGGCCACCGGATCGGGCAAGTCCACGTTCGCCCGCAAGCACTTCAAGCCCACCGAGGTCATCTCCTCCGACTATTGCCGGGGCCTGGTCGCGGACGACGAGAACGACCAGAGCGCCAGCAAGGACGCCTTCGAGGTCCTGCACTACATCGCCGGCAAGCGCCTCGCCGCCGGCCGCCTCACCGTCGTGGACGCCACCAGCGTCCAGGCCGACGCCCGCCGGCAGCTGGTCCAGCTCGCCCGCGAGCACGACGTGCTGCCCATCGCCATCGTCCTCGACCTGCCCGAGCAGGTCTGCGCCGAGCGCAACGCGGCCCGCCCCGACCGGGCCGGCCTGCCGCGCGCCGTCATCCAGCGACACCGCCGGGACCTGCGCCGCTCGCTGCGCGGCCTGGAGCGCGAGGGCTTCCGCAAGGTGCACGTCCTGCGCACCGTCGAGGAGGCCGAGCGCGCCGAGGTCGTCCTGGAGAAGCGGTTCAACGACCTCACGCACCTCAGCGGTCCCTTCGACATCGTCGGCGACATCCACGGCTGCTCCTCCGAGCTGGAGACCCTCCTCGCGAAGCTGGGCTACGAGGACGGCGTCCACCCCGCGGGCCGCACCGCCGTGTTCGTCGGCGACCTCGTCGACCGCGGACCGGACAGCCCGGGCGTCCTGCGCCGGGTCATGGGCATGGTCCGGTCCGGCAACGCCCTGTGCGTACCGGGCAACCACGAGAACAAGCTCGGCCGCCACCTGAAGGGCTCCAAGGTCCAGCGGACCCACGGCCTGGCCGAGACGATCGAGCAGCTGGAAGGCGAGTCCGAGGAGTTCGTCGGCGAGGTGCGCGATTTCATCCGCGGCCTCGTCAGCCACTACGTGCTCGACGGCGGCAGGCTGGTCGTCTGCCACGCCGGTCTGCCCGAGAAGTACCACGGCCGCACCTCCGGCCGGGTCCGCTCGCACGCGCTGTACGGGGAGACCACCGGCGAGACCGACGAGTTCGGCCTGCCCGTGCGCTACCCGTGGGCCGAGGACTACCGCGGCAAGGCCGCCGTCGTCTACGGCCACACCCCGGTCCCGGACACCACGTGGATCAACAACACCATCTGCCTCGACACCGGCGCCGTGTTCGGCGGACGGATGACAGCCCTGCGCTGGCCCGAGCGCGAACTGGTCGACGTACCGGCCGAGAAGGTCTGGTACGAGCCGGTCAGGCCGCTCGCCGCCGAGGCGCCGGGCGGACACGACGGACGGCCGCTGGACCTCGCCGACGTCCACGGCCGCCGGATCGTGGAGACCCGGCACCTGGGCAACGTCACCGTCCGCGAGGAGAACGCGGCCGCCGCCCTGGAGGTCATGAGCCGCTTCGCGGTGGACCCCCGGCTGGTGCCCTACCTGCCGCCGACCATGGCGCCGACGGCAGCCTCCCGCGAGGACGGCCACCTGGAGCACCCGGCGGAGGCCTTCGCGCAGTACCGCAAGGACGGCATCGTCCAGGTGGTGTGCGAGGAGAAGCACATGGGCTCGCGGGCCACCGTCCTGGTGTGCCGGGACGCGGCCGCCGCCCGCGAGCGCTTCGGCGTGGACGGGCCGACCGGATCCGTCTACACCCGGACCGGGCGGGCCTTCTTCCACGACCCCGAGGTCACCGAGGAGGTCCTGGACCGGATCCGCTCGGCGGTCACCGACGCGGGTCTCTGGGAGGAGCTGGACACTGACTGGCTGCTCCTCGACGGGGAGCTCCTGCCCTGGTCCCTGAAGTCCGCCGGCCTGCTCCGCCACCAGTACGCCGCCGTGGGCGCGGCCGCCCGCCACGTCTTCCCCGGCGCCCTCGGCGCACTGGAGGCGGCGGCCGCCCGCGGCGTCGACACCGGAGCGCTGCTGGCCCGCCAGCGCGACCGGTCCACGGACGCGGCGGCCTTCACCGAGGCCTACCGCCGCTACTGCTGGCCCACGGACGGACTGGACGGCGTACGGTTCGCGCCGTTCCAGCTGCTGGCCGCGGCCGGGCGCTCGCTGGCGGCCGTGCCCCACGACGAGCAGCTGTTCTGGCTCGACCGGCTCGTCGCCGCCGACGAGGCGTCCGGCACCGGGCTGCTGCGCCGCACCGGCCGGATCCTGGTGGACACCGGCGACGAGGAGTCCGTACGGGCCGGCACCGACTGGTGGCTGGAGCTGACGGCCGCCGGCGGCGAGGGCATGGTCGTCAAGCCGCTCCAGGCCTACGCCCGGGACGGCAAGGGCCGGCTGGTGCAGCCCGGCGTCAAGGTGCGCGGGCGGGAGTACCTGCGGATCATCTACGGTCCGGAGTACACCCGCCCCGACCACCTGGAGCGGCTGCGCGACCGGTCCCTCGGCCACAAGCGGTCGCTCGCCCTGCGCGAGTACGCGCTGGGGCTGGAGGCACTGGACCGGCTGGCCGCGCAGGAGCCGCTGTGGCGGGTTCACGAGGCGGTCTTCGCGGTGCTCGCGCTGGAGTCGGAGCCGGTCGACCCCCGGCTCTGACCGCGCCGCCCGGGACCACCGCCGACGGGTCGCCGCTCCGTGAGGCACGTGCCGTAAAGCAAGGCCCCCCGTACGGCCGCGAATTAGGTCGTATGGGGGAACTTTCGCGGAGAACTCCGGGAATACCACCGGCGGGATCGTTCATCCAGGGCAGCGGAATGTCCGCGAACCTGGAAGGACGGAACGTCACTTATGAAGATGACCGCGCGCGGAAGCATTGCGGCGCTCATGACCTGTCTGGCCGCGGCCGGCGCGGCCACCCCGGCCGTGGCCGACTCGGTCCCGGTCGGTGTCCCGTTGGAAGCCGTCGAGACGTCCCTCGGAGTGGACGCCCCGCGCGTGGCGACCGGGGTTCCGGTCCCGGTCGTCGGAGCGCCCGACGTCCCCCGCCACCACACGGGCGACATGCTCCCGACCCCACTGCTCCCGACCGTCCCGATCGGAGCCGAGCTGGGCGACACGCTCGTCGCCTCGCCGGTGCCCAACCTGCTGGGCACGCCGGAGACGGACGGCGAGGGCTCCCTGGGCTCGCCGGCCACCACCCTGCGCACCCGCACCCCGGGTGCGGTCGTCGGCTCCCCGCTGACGATGCCGGACGGATCCAACTTCGGGCTGCCGAACCTGACGACGCCCAAACTGGGCCTCATCGCGCCGGAGTTGACCGGCGCTCCGGCCGCCCTTCTCGGCCTGCGCTGAGACGGCGTGGCGGACGCCACGTGAGAACGCCGCCCGGTCTGGGAACGTGTACCGCATGGGATTCCATGTCGACTCCGAGACCGGGCGGCTGCGCCGCGTCATCCTCCACCGGCCGGACCTGGAGCTGAAGCGGCTCACACCGGGCAACAAGGACGCGCTCCTCTTCGACGACGTGCTGTGGGTGCGCCGGGCCCGCCAGGAGCACGACGGGTTCGCCGACGTCCTGCGCGACCGGGGCGTCGAGGTCCACCTCTTCGGCGACCTGCTGACCGAGGCGCTGGAGATCCCCGAGGCGAGGCACCTCGTCCTCGACCGGGTCTTCGACGAGAAGGAGTACGGCCCGCTCGCCACCGACCACCTGCGCGCGGCCTACGACGGGCTCGGCTCGGCCGAACTGACGGAGGCCCTGGTCGGCGGGATGACGAAGCGGGAGTTCCTGGAGCGGCACCCCGAGCCGGTGTCGGTGCGCTTCCACGCCATGGAGCCGGACGACTTCCTGCTGGGGCCGCTGCCCAATCACCTGTTCACCCGGGACACCTCGGCCTGGATCTACGACGGGGTGTCGATCAACGCGATGCGCTGGCCGGCCCGGCAGCGCGAGACGGTGCACTTCGAGGCGATCTACCGGCACCACCCGCTCTTCACCTCCTCCGGCGCCTTCCACTACTGGTCGCAGGGCCAGGCGGACTACCCCTCGACGATCGAGGGCGGGGACGTGCTCGTCATCGGCAACGGCGCGGTGCTCATCGGCATGAGCGAGCGGACCACCCCGCAGGCCGTGGAGATGCTGGCGCGCGGCCTGTTCGCCGCCGGCTCGGCGACGACGATCGTGGCCCTCGACATGCCGAAGCGGCGGGCCTTCATGCACCTGGACACGGTCATGACGATGGTCGACGGAGATACGTTCACTCAGTACGGGGGGCTGGGCATGCTGCGCTCCTACACGATCGAGCCGGGCGCGGAGGCGCACGAGCTGAAGGTGACCGACCATCCGCCGGAGCACATGCACCGGGCCATCGCGGCGGCGCTCGGCCTGGACGCGATCCGGGTGCTGACCGCGACGCAGGACGTGCACTCCGCGCAGCGGGAGCAGTGGGACGACGGGTGCAACGTGCTGGCCGTGGAGCCCGGGGTGGTGGTCGCGTACGAGCGGAACGTGACGACCAACACGCACCTGCGCAAGCAGGGCATCGAGGTGATCGAGATCCCCGGGAGCGAGCTGGGCAGGGGCCGCGGCGGGCCGCGCTGCATGAGCTGTCCGGTGGAGAGGGACGCCGTCTGAGGGCCGCCGTCCGAGGGCCGCCCCGGTATGTATATCAATACGGAGCATCGTATAGACTTCCAGCATTACCTGTCACCGTGACGCTGGAGCGACGCCATGGCCACCGACCTCGTCGGCCGCAGTTTCCTCAAGGAGCTCGACTTCACCGCCGCCGAGTTCCGCGGCCTGGTCGAGCTGGCCGCCGCGCTCAAGGCGGCCAAGAGGGCCGGCCGCGAGGAGCGCCTGCTCCGGGGCAGGAACATCGCCCTGATCTTCGAGAAGACCTCCACGCGCACCCGCTGCGCCTTCGAGGTCGCCGCGGCCGACCAGGGTGCCCACACCACCTACCTGGACCCGTCCGGATCCCAGATGGGCCACAAGGAGTCGGTCAAGGACACGGCCCGCGTCCTGGGCCGGATGTTCGACGGGATCGAGTACCGCGGCGACAGCCAGCGGGCCGTCGAGGAGCTGGCCGAGCACTCCGGCGTGCCCGTCTTCAACGGCCTCACCGACGACTGGCACCCCACCCAGATGCTGGCCGACGTCCTGACCATGACCGAGCACAGCGACAAGCCGCTGGAGCGGATCGCCTTCGCCTACCTCGGCGACGCCCGCTTCAACATGGGCAACTCCTACCTCGTCACCGGCGCGCTGCTGGGCATGGACGTCCGCATCGTCGCCCCCGAGGCCTACTGGCCCGCCGCGTCCGTCGTCGCCCGGGCCCGGGAGCTCGCCGCCGCCAGCGGCGCGCGGATCACCCTGACCGAGGACGTCGCCGAGGGCGTGGTGCAGGCCGACTTCGTCGCGACCGACGTGTGGGTCTCCATGGGCGAGCCCAAGGAGGTCTGGGACGAGCGGATCGCCGACCTGTCCCCGTACGCCGTCACCATGGACGTGCTGCGCGCCACCGGGAACCCGGACGTGAGGTTCCTGCACTGCCTGCCGGCCTTCCACGACCTCGACACCGAGGTCGGCCGGGGGGTCCTGGAGCGCCACGGGCTCGACTCCCTGGAGGTCACGGACGAGGTGTTCGAGTCGGCGCACTCCGTCGTCTTCGACGAGGCGGAGAACCGGCTGCACACCATCAAGGCCGTGCTCGTCGCCACGCTCGCCGGGCCCCCGGCGGTACCCGCATAGTCATGCCCGGCCCCGCGGGGCCGGGATTCCGGCGCCGGGACCGGTCCGCGCGGGGTCCGTCCGCGCGGTCCGCGCCGAATCCGTCACGCCGTTCCGGGCCGGGGCCCGGCCGGCCGCGCCGCGAGGATGAACCACACCGCCTTCCCGTGCTCGGTGCGCCGGTGGCCGCAGGCCGAGCTCAGGGTGCGGATCAGCAGCAGTCCACGGCCGTGCTCCTGCCACGGGTCGGGGTGGTCGTCGTCCGGCCGGGCCGTCAGGTCGCCGGGCGGCCGCGGGTCCCCGTCGTGCACCTCGACCCGGCAGCCGCCCGCCAGCAGCTCCACGACCAGCTCGATCGCGGCCCCGGCCGCAGTGTGCTCCACGGCGTTGGCGACCATTTCCGCGGTCAGCAGCTCCGCCGTGCCGCTGTCGGCCGAGGGCGCCTCGACGTCCGCCAGCGCGGTGCGCACGAGGGCGCGGGCGAGGGGTACGGCCGCCGGCGTGTGGGGCAGGGCGATCCGCCAGGCGGAGGGGTCGGGCACGGCAGGTCCGTCCGTTCCGTGGGGTCGGGGCACGTGGGGGAGGGGCCCGCTCCCCACGAAGAGATGGGCCCGCTTTCAACCATACGAAGTCGAAACGGTGAAGCGTAGGGCACCCCGGCGCAAGCGCCGGGGGACCAGCGTCACGGCCGGGCGGGACCTCCGGCACCGCGCGGCGATCCTTCCTCCTGTCGCGCTTTCGTGACGGCAGTCACGATCCGGTGATACCGTCGTCCGTGTGAGCCCCTTCACCGGTTCCACGACAGCGACCGAACGGTGGCGCCACCTCCGGGTGACCCGGCAGGACGGCGTGGCCACCGTCACCTTCGACCGCCCCGAGAAGCTCAACGCCCTCACCTTCGGCGCCTACGCCGACCTCCGGGACCTGCTGGCCGAACTGTCCCGCGAGCGCTCCGTCCGCGCCCTGGTGCTCGGCGGAGAGGGCCGCGGCTTCTGCTCCGGCGGCGACGTGGACGAGATCATCGGCGCCACCCTCGCCATGGACACCGCCCAGCTCCTCGACTTCAACAGGATGACCGGCCAGGTGGTCCGCGCCATCCGGGAATGCCCCTTCCCGGTGATCGCCGCCGTCCACGGGGTCGCCGCCGGAGCCGGAGCCGTCCTCGCCCTCGCCGCCGACTTCCGCATCGCCGACCCCACCGCCCGCTTCGCGTTCCTCTTCACCCGCGTCGGCCTGTCCGGCGGCGACATGGGCGCCGCCTACCTGCTGCCCCGCGTCGTCGGCCTCGGCCACGCCACCCGGCTGCTGATGCTCGGAGAACCCGTACGCGCCGCCGAGGCCGAGCGGATCGGCCTGCTGAGCGAGCTCACCGAGGAGGGCAAGGCCCACGTACGGGCCGCGGAACTGGCCGCCCACCTGGCCGCCGGGCCCGCCCTCGCCCACGCGCAGACCAAGGCGCTGCTCACCGCCGAGCTCGACATGCCGCTCGCCGCGTCCGTGGAGCTGGACGCCAACACCCAGGCCCTGCTGATGCACGGGCAGGACTACGCGGAGTTCCACGCGGCCTTCACCGGGAAGCGGCCGCCGCAGTGGAAGGGCAGGTAGCCGGATGTCCGCGCACGCCCTGCGGGTGGCCGTCGTCGGCGGGGGACCGGGAGGGCTCTACGCCGCCGCGCTGCTGGCCCGGCAGGGCCACGCCGTGGAGGTCTGGGAACGGGGCGCGCCCGAGGACGCCTTCGGCTTCGGCGTGGTGCTCTCCGACGAGACCCTGGGCGGCATCGAGCAGGCCGACACGGTGGTCTACGCGGCCCTGAGCGCCGAGTTCGTGCGCTGGGACGACGTGGACGTCGTGCACCGGGGACGGATCCTCACCTCCGGCGGCCACGGTTTCGCCGCCCTCGGACGCCGCCGGCTCCTGGAGATCCTGCACGAGCGCTGCGCCGGTCTCGGCGTCCGGCTCCGCTTCCGTACGCCGGCCCCGGCGCCGGCGGCGCTCACCGCCGCGTACGACCTGGTGGTCGCGGCGGACGGGGTGCGCAGCGCGATCCGCGAGCACGGGGCCGCGCACTTCGGGCCGACCGTGACCGAGGGGCGCTGCCGGTACATCTGGCTCGCCGCCGACTTCGCCCTCGACGCCTTCCGCTTCGAGATCGCGGAGACCGAACACGGCGTCATGCAGCTGCACGCCTACCCGTACGCCCGCCCGGCGGCGCCCGGCGGCGCCCCGGTCCTGCCGGCCGGCCCGCAGGGCCCGCTCGGCGCCTCCACCGTGATCGTGGAGATGCGGGAGGAGGTGTGGCGCGCGGCCGGCTTCGACCTCTGCGACGAGGCCGAGTCGGCCGCCCGCTGCGCCAAGATCTTCAGCGAGGCCCTGCGGGGAAGGCCGCTGTACGGCAACCGGTCGGCGTGGACCCGGTTCCGTACGGTCACCAACACCCGCTGGTCGCACGGCACCACGGCCCTGCTCGGCGACGCGGCGCACACCGCGCACTTCTCCATCGGCTCCGGCACCAAGCTCGCCGTGGAGGACGCCGTCGCCCTCGCCGGAGCCGTCGCCGAAGCGGTCGCCGCCACCGGGGACGACGACGCGGTGGACGTGCCCGCCGCGCTCGCGGCGTACGAGGCGGCGCGCCGCCCGGCGGTGGCCAGCACCCAGCGCGCGGCGGCGGCCAGCATGCGCTGGTTCGAGGAGATCACCGGCTGCACCGGCCAGCCCGCCCGCCAGTTCGCCTTCAACCTGCTCACCCGCAGCCGCCGCGTCACCCACGACAACCTGCGGCTGCGCGACGAACGCTTCACCCGCGGCGTGGAACGCGACTTCGGCTGCCCCGACGAGGAGGCCGGGCACGGGCGGACGCCCCCGATGTTCACCCCGTTCACCCTGCGCGGCCTGACCCTGCGCAACCGGGTCGTCGTCTCACCGATGGACGTGTACGCGTCCCGGGACGGCGTGCCCGGGGACTTCCACCTCGTCCACCTGGGCGCGCGGGCGCTCGGCGGCGCCGGCCTGGTGATGACGGAGATGGTCTGCGTCAGCGCCGAAGGCCGGATCACCCCCGGCTGCGCCGGGCTGTACACGCGGGAACAGGCCGACGCCTGGAAGCGGATCACCGCCTTCGTCCACACCTCCGCGCCCGGCACCGCGCTGGGCGTCCAGCTCGGCCACTGTGGCCGCAAGGGCTCGACCCGGGTGATGTGGGAGGGCATGGACGACCCGCTCCCGGAGGGCAACTGGCCCCTCGTCGCCGCCTCCGCCCTGCCCTACCGGCCCGGCGTATCAGCCGTCCCGCGGGCCCTGGACGCCGCCGGACTCGCCTCCGTCCGCTCCGAGTTCGCGGCGGCCGCCGTCCGGGCCGCGGACTGCGGCTTCGACCTGCTGGAGCTGCACTGCGCCCACGGATACCTGCTCTCCGGGTTCCTCTCGCCGCTGACCAACCACCGCACGGACGCCTACGGCGGCTCCCTGGAGAACCGGCTGCGCTTCCCCCTGGAGGTCTTCGACGCGGTCCGCGCCGTCTGGCCCGCGGACCGCCCGATGACGGTCCGGCTCTCGGCCACCGACTGGGCCCCGGGCGGCACCACCGCCGAGGACGCGGTCCGGATCGCGGCCGCGTTCGCCGAGCACGGCGCGGACGCCGTCGACGTGTCGACCGGTCAGGTGGTCGCGGACGAGAGCCCCGAGTACGGACGCTCGTACCAGACCCCCTACGCCGACCGGATCCGCAACGCGCTGGGCGTCCCCGTCATCGCGGTCGGCGCCATCTCCTCCTGGGACGACGTGAACTCCCTGCTCCTGGCCGGACGCGCCGACCTCTGCGCGCTGGGCCGCCCCCACCTGTACGACCCGCACTGGACCCTGCACGCCGCCGCCGAACAGGGCTACGAGGGCCCGGCCGCCCCCTGGCCCGCCCCCTACCGCGCGGGCAGCCGGCCCCCGCCCACGGGGCGCGGCTGACCCGGCGCGGGACGGCTCCGGGAGCTGCCGGCGGAGGTCGTCAGGCCGCCACGACCACCGCGCGGTCCTCGACCGGGGCGTAACCCAGGCGCAGGTAGACGCCGTTGCTCGTGGGGTTGGCCAGGTCGGTGAAGAGCAGGACCTCGGCGGCGCCGGCCGCGTACGCCGCCTCGCTCACGGCGTGGGTGACCCCGGCGGCGTACCCCCGGCCCCGGGCCTCCGGCAGCGTGTAGACCGGCCCGACCCGCGAGGTCCCGCCGATGGGCTGGGAGAACGAGGCCAGCGCGACCGGGGCGCCCGCGCGCTCCCAGAGCCGGATGCCGCCGTACGCGATCCGGTCGCGCAGCGCGGCCTCGGAGGCGCTGCCCGGCGCCCCCACCTCCCGGTCGAACGCCGCGGTCCACTCCAGCAGCAGCGGCAGATCGGCCTCCTCGGCGGTCCGGGCCCGCCCGGTCGGGGCGGGATCCGGGGCGATCAGCCCGGCCAGCCGGTACAGGCGGTTCTCCCCGGCCACGCGGGCCGCGCGCCCCCAGGCCCCGGCGAGCGCGTCCGCGTCGGGCCGCCGGGCGTTGAACCCGCTGATCCCCGCGAGCAGCGGCTCGGTGGCCAGGGCGCCGGCCAGTGCCCGGACCGCCTCGGCGGGCAGCGCCCCGAGCAGCAGCGGGTGCGGCGGGGTGCACAGCAGGCCCGCGGCGACGGTTCCGTCGGGGCCGGTCCACCAGCCGAAGAGCGGATCGGCGCGGCCGTAGGCGTGCGGACCGCGCCGCTCCAGCGCGTCGGCGGTGGTCAGCAGCAGGGAGTTCGGCACGGGACGCGCGGCCAGGGCGGGGCCCGCCGCGGCCAGGTAGGCCGTCAGGTCGGAGGTGAAGGTCCAGGTCATGGGCCATCGTCACCCGCCGGCGCGGTCCGCCGCACCGTGATTTTGCGCCTCCGCACCCGGCCGGACCGGCCCGGACCCGCCCGGCCCCGCCCTCACGGCCCGGCGAACCGCCCGCCGGAGTCCCGCAGCCGCGCGTGCAGTTCCGCGAAGACGGCCGCCGCCCGGTCGCCCGGCCAGTCCGCCGGGAGCAGCTCGCGGGGCAGCCCGGGATCGGCGTACGGGAGGTGGCGCCAGGTGTCCAGGGCGAGGAGGTAGCCCCGGTAGGCCTCCTCCGGGGTCGGCTCCGGACCCGACTGCAGGGCGCGCAGCGCGGGCTCGTGCAGGTCGAGGAACTCCTCGTGCTGCTTGGCCAGGGCCGCCAGGTCCCACCAGCGGGCCACCGCCTCGGCGGTCGGCGCGAAGCCGAGGTGCGCGCCGCGGAACAGTTCCACGTACGGGGTCAGGCCCAGCCGGTCCAGCATGTGGCCGGTCTCCTCCGCGAGTCCCGCCGGGGCGATCCACACCCCCGGCGCCACCGTCCCGAACCCGAGCCGGGCCAGCCGCGAGCGCAACAGGTGCCGCTTGTGCCGCTCCTGCTCCGGCACGGAGAAGACCGCCACCAGCCACTCGTCGGAGGGCCGCGGGCTGCCGTAGATCCGCCGGTCGCCGTCGTCCAGCAGCTGCCGCGCCTCGGCGGACAGCTCGTACGCCGCCGAGCCGTCCGCCGCGCGCGCGGGCAGCAGGAGGCCGCGCCGCTTCAGCCGGGACACCGACGAGCGGACCGACGGGGCGTCCACGCCGGCCGCGCCCAGCAGGCGGATCAGCGCGGACACCGGGACCGGGCCCTCGAAGGCCCGCCCGTAGGCACCGTAGAACGTGACGATCAAGGATCGCGGGGTGTGCTGCTCGACCACGGGTTCACTCTAGATCGCGCAGCCGGAAGCGTTGCAGCTTCCCCGTCGCCGTCCGCGGTAGCGCGGGCAGGAAGACGAAGACGCGCGGGCACTTGTGCGGGGCCAGCTCGGCCCGCATGAAGGTCCGCAGCGCCTCCTCGGACAGCACCGCGCCCGGGCGGGCGACCGCGTACGCCACCACGATCTGGCCGCGCCGCTCGTCGGGACGGCCGACCACCGCCGCCTCCGCCACGTCCGGGTGGCGCAGCAGGGCCTCCTCGACCTCCGGTCCGGCGATGTTGTAACCGGACGAGATGATCATGTCGTCGGCGCGGGCGACGTACCGGAAGTAGCCCTCCGCGTCGCGCACGTAGGTGTCGCCGGTCAGGTTCCACCCGCCCTGGACGTAGTCCGCCTGCCGCGGATCGGCGAGGTAGCGGCAGCCCACCGGGCCCCGTACGGCCAGCAGCCCGGGCTCGTCGTCGGCGACCGGCCGCCCCGAGCGGTCCACCACCCGGGCCTGCCAGCCCGGTACCACCCGGCCGGTGGTACCGGGGCGGATGTCCTCGTCGGCGGCCGAGATGAAGATGTGCAGCAGCTCGGTCGCCCCGATGCCGTTGATGATCCGCAGCCCGGTCCGCTCCAGCCAGGCCTGCCAGGTGGCGGCGGGCAGGTTCTCCCCGGCCGACACGCAGCGGCGCAGCGCGGACAGGTCGTGCGCGCCCACGTCGTACGGTCCCAGCGCGTCCAGCATCGCCCGGTACGCGGTGGGGGCGGTGAACAGCACCGTCACCCGGTGCTCGGCGAGCGCGGGCAGCAGGTGCCGCGGCCCCGCCTCCTCCAGCAGCAGCGCGCAGGCGCCCGCGCGCAGCGGGAAGACGACCAGCCCGCCGAGGCCGAAGGTGAACCCGAGCGGCGGACTGCCCGCGAACACGTCGTCCGGCCGGGGCCGCAGCACGCTGCGGGAGAAGGTGTCGGCCACCGAGAGCACGTCGCGGTGGAAGTGCATGCAGCCCTTGGGGCGCCCGGTGGTGCCGGAGGTGAACGCGATCAGGGCGACGTCGTCGGCGGAGGTCTCCACGGCCGCGAAGGGCGCCCCCTCGTACCGCTCGGCGCGGCGCAGCAGGTCGTCAGGGCCGTCGCCCCCGTACGGGGTGATCCGCAGCCCCGGCACGTCGGCCCGGGTCAGGTCCTCCATGACGTCGGCGTGGCACAGGGCGTGCCCCACCCGGGCCAGCGCGCAGACCGTGGCCAGCTCCTGCGCCCGCTGCTGGGGCAGCACAGTGACCGCGACCGCCCCCGCCTTGACCACCGCGAGCCAGCAGGCGGCGAGCCAGGGGCCGGTGGGGCCGCGCAGGAGCACCCGGTTGCCGGGGACGACCCCGAGGTCGGCCGTGAGCACGTGGGCGAGCCGGTCCACCCGCTCGCGCAGTCCGCCGTACGTCCACACCTCCCCGGAGCCGCTGCGGAAGGCCGGGCGGTCGGGGCCGAACCGGGTGATGGTGGTGTCGAGCAGCTCGGCCGCGCAGTTCAGGCGGTCCGGATAGACCAGCTCGGGCAGCTCGAAGACGAGGTGCGGCCAGCTGCCCGCGGGGGGCAGGTGGTCGCGGGCGAAGGTGTCGGCGTGCGCGGATGGGTTGAGGTCCACAGCGGGTTCGCCCCCTTGCGACGGTCCGGGGTGGGTGGAGCCGGCCGTGCGGCGCCCTCCCGGCCACTGCTGGAAGGTGCTTCTGGAGCGTATCGTGATGGTGACGACAGTCAACAGGACGCGATAGATGCGGGGATGTTCGAATGACCGGATTCGCGCTCGGGGTGGACCAGGAGGAGTGGTGCGCGCACGTGCGCACCCTGGCGGCCGAGCGGCTCGGGCCGCTCGCCGCGAAGGGGGAGCCTGGCCGGGTCAACCGCCCGCTCCTGGCGGAACTGGGGGAGCTGGGCCTGCTGGAGCGGGTGTTCACCTCGGGCGCGCTCGACCTGTGCCTGCTGCGCGAGTCCCTCGCGTACGGCTGCACGGAGGCCGAGACGGCGCTGGCCCTGCAGGGGCTCGGCGCCCACCCGGTGCTCCGGTCCGGCAGTGCGGCGCAGCGGGAGCGCTGGCTGCCGCGGGTGCGGGCCGGCCGGGCGGTGGCCGCCTTCGCGCTGAGCGAGCCGGGGGCGGGCTCGGACGCGGCGGCGCTGGCGCTGGCGGCGGTGCCCGACGGGGCGGGCTGGCGGCTGCGCGGCGAGAAGTGCTGGATCTCGAACGCCCCGGAGGCGGATTTCTACACCGTGTTCGCCCGTACGGGTGAGGCGCCGGGCGCGAAGGGGGTGTCGGCCTTCCTGGTCCCCGCGGACCGCCCCGGCCTCGGTGGCGAGGCCCTGGACATGCTGTCCCCGCACCCCATCGGCTCGCTGTCCTTCGACGGGGTCCCGGTCGGCCCCGAGGACCTGCTCGGCCCGCCGGGACAGGGGTTCCGGGTCGCGATGGACACCCTGAACCTGTTCCGGCCGAGCGTCGGCGCGTTCGCGGTGGGCATGGCCCGGGCCGCCCTCGACGCGACGCTCGCGCACACGGCGGGCCGGACCGCCTTCGGCGGGGTGCTGGGCGACCTCCAGGCGGTGGCGCACCGCGTGGCGGAGATGGCCACCCGCACGGAAGCGGCCCGGCTGCTGGTGTACGCGGCGGCCGGCGCCCACGACCGGGGCTCCCCGGACGTGCCGCGCCGGGCGGCGATGGCGAAGCTGCTGGCCACCGAGACGGCCCAGTACGTGGTCGACCACGCGGTGCAGCTGCACGGGGCGGTCGCCCTGCGCCGGGGCCACCTGCTGGAACACCTCTACCGGGAGGTGCGGGCGCCGCGGATCTACGAGGGGGCCAGCGAGGTGCAGCGCACGATCATCGCGAAGGAGCTGTACCGCGACCACGCGGCGGCGCAGCGGGGCGCCGGGCCCGCCGGTCCGCCCGCCGACCCGGTGCGGGCGCCGTCGGGTCCGGTGCCGCCGGCCGGGGAGGCGGTCGCGCGATGAGCCTGGAGCGGATCAACCCGGCCGAGCTGTCGCCGCCGACGGGCTTCTCGCACGCCGTGACGGCGACCGGCTCCCGGCTGGTGTTCCTGGCCGGCCAGACCGCGCTCGACGCCGCCGGCACGGTCGTGGGCGCGACCCTGCCGGAGCAGTTCGAGTGCGCGCTGGCCAACCTCCTCGCCGCCCTCGCCGCGGCGGGCGGGGCCCCGGCGGACCTGGCCCGGGTGACGGTGTACGCCACGGACGTGGCGGCGTACCGGACCCACGCGGCCGAACTGGGCCGGGTGTGGCGCCGGCTGGCGGGCCGCGACTACCCGGCGATGGCCCTCGTCGGCGTGGTCCGCCTCTGGGACGAAGAGGCGCTGGTCGAACTCGACGGGGTCGCGGTCCTGCCCTGACGGACGGCGCGGACCGCCGGGCGGACCCGGCGGCCCGCCCGTTCGGCTCGGCCCGGCCGATCGGCCCTGCCCGGCCCGCCCGTTCGGCCCGGCGCTCGGCCCCGCCCCGCCCGGCGGGCGGCCCGGATCAGCGGGCGGCGTCCAGGAGGCGGCCCATCCACTCCTCGATGCCCGCCACCGTGCGCGGCAGCGCGCCCGACATCAGGCGGGCCCCGTTCGCCGTGACGACCAGGTCGTCCTCGATGCGGACGCCGATGCCGCGCAGCTCCGGCGGGAGCGTCTCGTCGTCCGGCTGGAGGTACAGCCCCGGTTCCACCGTCAGGACCTGGCCCTCCTCCAGCACGCCGTCGAGGTAGGTGTCCGCCCGCGCCTGCGCGCAGTCGTGCACGTCCAGGCCGAGCATGTGGCCGCTGCTGCACAGGGTGTAGCGCCGGTGCAGGTCGCCCTCGGCGTGCTTGAGGACGCCCCACTGGGCCAGGCCCTCCGCGATCACCCGCATGCCGGCCCGGTGGAAGTCGCGGAAGCTCGCGCCCGGCCGCAGCGCCGCCATGCCCGCCTCCTGGGCGGCCAGGACCACCTCGTACACCTGCCGCTGGACGGAGGAGAAGCGGCCCGACAGCGGGAGGGTGCGGGTGATGTCGGCGGTGTACAGGGTGTCCGTCTCCACGCCCGCGTCCAGGAGCAGCAGTTCGTCGCGGTCGAGCCGGCCGTCGTTGCGGATCCAGTGCAGCACGCAGGCGTGGGCGCCGGAGGCCGCGATGGTGTCGTAACCCGTGCCGTTGCCCTCCGCCCGGGCGCGCAGGCCGAAGACCCCCTCGATCCACCGCTCCCCGCGCGGGTGCGCGAGGGCGCGGGGCAGTTCCCGTACGACGTCCTCGAAGCCCGCCGCCGTGTGGTCGACCGCCAGCTGCAGCTGTGCGACCTCCCAGGCGTCCTTCACCAGGCGCAACTCCGAGAGCGCGGTGGCGAGTTCGGTGTCGGTGGCCGGGGCGCGGCCCGTCGGGGAGCCCAGGGTGTCCAGGTGGGCGCAGCGGATGCCGGTGAGGCGCTCCGCCTCCGCGAGGTCCGCCCGGCGGCCCACCCAGAACTCCCCGTACCGGCGGTCGCGGTAGAACTCCTCGTTCCCGCCGGCCCGCGGCGAGCGCGGCCGCAGGTACAGCACGGCCTCGTGCGCGTGCGGGCCCGACGGCTCCATGACCAGGACGTGCCCCACCTGGTCCTCGCCGGTGAGACCGGTCAGCCAGGCGTACGCGCTGTGCGGGCGGAAGCGGTGGTCGCAGTCGTTGGAGCGGACCGTGAGCTCACCGGCCGGGACGATCAGGCGCTCGCCGGGGAAGCGCGCCGAGAGCCGGGCGCGGCGGGCCGGGGTGACGTCGTACGCCTGGACACGGGCGGAGCCGGGCAGCGGCGAGGCCGCCCAGTTCCCCGCCATGAACCGGGACAACTCGGCTGACACCGGCAGGTCGTGGCTGCCGGTGTTGAGCCGGGGCCCGGGGCCGGGAGGAGCCCCGGAGGGGGTGCGGTGCGCGGTGCCGGAGGGGGTGTCGGTCACGGGGGCTCCCTCGAGAAGAAGCGAACTGGTGGGCGCACAGGGCTTGTCAGTGCAATTTCACATTACTATGTTACAGCTCACACCGCGGCAGATTAATCCCCGTCAAACGCCGCGTGACGCAGGGCAGTTCCTCCGCGCCATCCGCGCCGCACCACCGCACCTCGTCCCCCACCTCCCCTCCCCTCAGGAGTCCTTGGTGTTCCAGCACAGAGCTGTGCGCACGTCCCTCCTCTCCGCCGCCGTGGCGGTCACCCTCCTCGCCACCGCCGGCCAGGCCGTGACCCAGGCCGCCGACCGGGCGGTCCCCGCCGCCGCGGGCTCCCCGGTGTCCGGCACGTTCTCCTCCGGGGCTCCCGCGACCGCGGCGCCGAACCCCTTCGACGAGGTGGAACGCTTCGCCGACGCCCGCGAGGACACCCCGGCCCCCGCACCGGCCCCGGGCGGTACGGCGCTCACCGGCCAGGTCCCCGGCGCCGCCACCCCCGCGCCCGCCGCGGCCGAGCGGACCGAGAAGAGCCGCAAGGCGGCCGCGCAGGCGGCGCCCACGACGCGCGGCCTCGCCGTCGCCGTCCCCTGCACCCTCGACGGGATCACGAACCTCGGCCCCGAGCAGTTCGCCGACTTCCTCGGCGACCAGGCCGTCCTCGCCGGCGGCTGTCTGCGCGGCCTCATCTGGACCTGGGACGCCCGCCTCGCGCCCGTCATGTCCGACGCGCACGTCCAAGCCGTCTCCCGGCGGATATCCAGCCTGTCCGCCGCCCACGACGGCTCCAACTTCTCGCACCTGGAGGAGATGTTCACCTACCTGCACGCCGTCGCCTACCACGACTACTCGCGCGGCGAGATCGACGTCACCGACGCACCGACCGTCGACGCGATGCGCCGGGCCATCGCCGACTTCGGCAACGCCGCCCGCACCTTCGACGTCACCCGCAGCAACGCCAACACCCTGCGCGAGGCCCTCTACGCCGCCAGCGCCCCGGGCCTGCGCCAGCACCAGCTGGGCCTGATCAAGAAGGTCCTGGCCACCATGGACCCGGCCCACCCGGCCACCCACCTCGACGCCGGCTGGGCGGGCGCCGCACTGGCCGCCCTCTCCGTCAACTACCTGGGCGTCTACCCGGGCAACCAGGACGCGGCGTTCCAGGCGGCGGCCGCCGCCGACCCGGCCTACCGGGCCGCCTTCAAGGCCTTCGCCGGCTACGTCCACCTCAAGGGCACCGCCAACGCCTGGGTGGTGCGCGACGCGATCAGCGAGTACGGGCGCTTCGGCGAGATCCCGGCCCTGCGGGCCCAGGTCACCGCCGACCTGGGCGCCATGCTGGAGCCCGTCCGCACGGCCTTCGGCAACGGCAGCCAGCCCTGGGCCAAGGTCGTCTCCTGGCTCAACTACTTCCAGGCCTGCAAGCAGTACGGCGTGTGCAAGGAGGACATCGAGCGGCAGATCTTCCCGTACACCTACACCTACGACAACGGCGCCATCAAGGTCCGCACCGGCCTGGACCGGGCCACCGTGGACCAGCTCTACTACGCGAGCAAGCAGGTCAAGGCCCAGTACCACCGCGTCCTCGGCACCGACCAGCCGCTGGCCGGCGACCCCAACACCACGCTGAACATCGTGCTGTACGGCTCGCGCGCCGACTACGAGAACTACCACCCGATCCTGACGGGCTACGACACGAACAACGGCGGCATCTACATCGAGAACGGCGCCACGTTCTACACCTACCAGCGCCGCGTCCCGCAGGACTCCTCCCTCACCCTGGAGGAGCTCTTCCGCCACGAGTACACGCACTACCTCAACGGCCGCTACGCGGTGCCCGGGTTCTTCGGCGAGGGCCCCTGGTACGAGGGCGACCGCACGACCGCCATGGACGAGGGCACGGCCGAGTTCTTCGACGGGGCGACCCGCGACGACGGCATCGCCGTCCGCAAGTCCCTGGTCAAGAGCATCATGAGCGACACGGCCGGCGGCGGCCCGCGGATGACGGTGGAGCAGCTGCTGAACGCCACCTACGACGGCGACGGGTTCCGCTTCTACAGCTACGCGGGCACCTTCTTCGAGTTCCTCTGGGCCCAGAAGCCCTCGCTGCTGCGCGAGATGTACACCCACCTGCGCAACAACGACGTCGCCGCGTACGACGCCTGGCGCCACCGGACGGGCGCCGACACCTACCTCCAGCGCGACTACGACCGCTTCCTCGACGCGCAGATCGCCAAGGTCGACCAGCTCTTCGTGCCGAACACCAGCTTCACGCCGAACGGGCAGCTGCGCGACGCCGCGCTCGCCTCCGTGAAGTCCTCGTTCGCCACGGCGACCTACAACACCCCGGACTGCGTGGAGAACGGCGACGCCGGCAAGCGCCGGTTCACCTGTACCGGCCGGATCACCGCGAACCTGAAGAACTGGCGCAGCGACGACCAGAACTTCAAGGACATGTCCGAGACGGTCGACTACTTCATCCTGGACCGGGCGGGCGCGGCCTCCAACAACCTCGCCGACATGAACTGCTCCTTCGGGCCCGTCGAGATCTGGACCAACAAGGTCGCCGGCTCGTCCGCGTACAGCTGTGAGGGCCCCCTCCGCAGCTGATCCTCCCGCGGCCGCCGCGCACCGGACCGGTCCCGCGCCCCCTCGGGCGCGGGACCGTGCGGCCGGTCTGGGCAGCCCTAGAAGAATGTGACATATTACTGCCGTGCTCAAGAGACACTCCCTGGACGCCGTCGTCATCGGCGCCGGCGTCGTCGGAGCGGCCTGCGCCTACTACGCGGCCCGCGCCGGCCTCTGCGTGGCCGTGGTCGACCGGGGCCCAGTCGCGGGCGGCACCACCGGCGCGGGCGAGGGCAACCTGCTCGTCTCCGACAAGGAGGCCGGACCCGAGCTCGACCTCGCCCTGCTGTCCGCCGGGCTCTGGCGCGAACTCGCCGCCGTGCTCCCCGGATCCGTCGAGTACGAGGCCAAGGGCGGCCTGGTCGTCGCCCCCGACGAGCGGACCCTGAAGGCGCTCGGTGCCTTCGCCGAGGGGCAGCGGGCCGCCGGGGTCACCGCCCTCGACGTGGACGCCGGCGCCCTGCGCGAGCTGGAACCGCACCTGGCCCCCGGTCTCGCGGGCGGGTTCCACTACCCGCAGGACGCCCAGGTCCAGCCCGCCCAGGCGGCCGCCCGCCTGCTGGCCGCCTCGGGCGCGGAGCTCCACCTCGGCGAGGAGGTCACCGCGGTCCTGCGGGACGCCTCGGGCGCGGTCCGGGGCGTCCGCACGTCCCGGCGCGAGCTCGCCGCCCCCGCCGTGGTCAACGCCGCGGGCACCTGGGGCGGGCAGGTCGCCGCCCTCGCCGGGACGAGCCTGCCCGTGCTCCCGCGCCGCGGCTTCGTCCTGGTGACGGAACCGCTGCCGCGGGTGGTGCGGCACAAGGTGTACGCCGCCGACTACATCGCGGACGTCGCCAGCGGCTCGGCGGCCCTGCAGTCCTCGGCGGTGGTCGAGGGCACCCCGTCGGGCCCCGTGCTGATCGGCGCCACCCGCGAACGGGTCGGTTTCGACCGCACCCTGTCCACCGAGGCCCTGCGCCGCCTGGCCGCCCAGGCGGCCGCCCTGTTCCCCGTACTGGCGGACGTCCGGGTGCTCCGCGCCTACCACGGCTTCCGCCCCTACCTCCCCGACCACCTCCCGGCGATCGGGCCGGACCCCCGCGTCCCCGGTCTGCTGCACGCCTGCGGCCACGAGGGCGCCGGCATCGGCCTGGCCCCCGGCACCGGCGCGCTGGTCGCCGCGGCCCTGTCGGGCGCCGAACCCCCGCTGCCCTGGGGGCCGTTCCGCCCCGACCGCTTCGACCAGGCCCCGCCGCCGCCCCGCCCCCCGAGGAGGACCCCCTGATGCGCAGCCCCCGCTCACTGGTCGGCGGCGCCCCGGCCGCGGAGCACACCGTCCGCTTCGACGGCCGCGAACTCCCGGCCCAGTCCGGCCAGTCCATCGCCGCCGTGCTGTGGGCCGCCGGCATCCTCGCCTGGCGGACCACCCGCGAGGGCGGGGCGCCGCGCGGCGCGTTCTGCGGCATCGGGTCCTGCTACGACTGCCTCGTCACCGTCAACGGCCGCCCCAACCAGCGCGCCTGCCTCGTCCCGGCCCGCCCCGGGGACGACGTCACCACCCAGGAGGGCACCGGACATGCCGACCTCGCCGTCTGAGCCCGCCGCCCCGGCCGGACCTGTCGGCGTGCCGGGGGCCGCCGGCGCAGCCCCCGCCCCCGACGCCCCTTCCGCCTCCGTCGCCCCCGTCGCCCCCGTCGACCTCGCCGTCGTCGGCGCCGGTCCCGCCGGGCTGGCGGCCGCCGTCACCGCCGCCGGGCTCGGCCTGCGCGTCGCCCTCCTCGACGCGGGGGAGCGGCCGGGCGGCCAGTTCTACCGCCATCCCGCCCCCGGCCTCGGCGCCGCCCGTCCCGAGGCCCTGCACCACGGCTGGGCCGCGTTCGCCGCCCGCGAGGCCGCCCTGCGCACCCACGCGTCGGCGGGCCGCATCGCCCACCTGGCGGAACACCACGTCTGGACGGTGGTCCCGGACGGCGACGGCTGGCTCCTGCACGCCGTCGTCGGCCACGGCCCCGGGGAGCGCGCCGCGGCCGTCCCGGCGCGGGCCGTCCTGATCGCCACCGGCGCATACGAGCGCCAGCTGCCCTTCCCCGGCTGGACCCTCCCGGGGGTGGTCGGGGCCGGCGGGGCGCAGGCCATGCTCAAGGCCGGGCTCGTCCTGCCGGGCCGCCGCGTCGTCGTCGCCGGCAGCGGGCCGCTGCTGCTCGCCGTGGCCGGGTCCCTCGCCGCCGCCGGGGCCGAGGTCCCGGCCGTGGTGGAGGCCGCCGCGTACACCGGGTACGCCCGGCGGGCCGGCGCCCTGCTGCGCAACCCCCGCAAACTCGCCGAGGGAGCCGAGTACGGCGGAGCCCTGCTGCGCCACCGCGTGCGCCTCCTCGGCCGGTACGCCGTCACCGAGGCCCACGGCACCGACCGGGTCGAGGCGGTCACGGTGGCCCGCCTGGACCGGGACTGGCGGCCGCTGCCGGGCACCGGCCGCCGGATCGCCTGCGACGCGCTCGCGGTGGGCCACGGGCTGGTGCCCCAGCTGGAACTCGCCACCGGCCTGGGGTGCGCCACCCGCCGCACCTCCGACGGCGCCGTCGCCCTGCACCTGGACGCCGCCCAGCGCACGTCCGTGCCCGGCATCTGGTCCGCGGGGGAGACCGGCGGCATCGGCGGCGCCGACCTCGCCCTGGCCGAGGGGGAGATCGCCGCCCACGCGATCGCCGGACGCCCGGTCCCCGCCGCCCTGGTCCGCCGCCGCGCGCGGCTGCGGGCCTTCGCCGACGCCATGGGCGCCGCCCACCGGCCGGGCGCCGGCTGGACCGGCTGGCTGCGCGACGACACCCCCGTCTGCCGCTGCGAGGAGGTGCCGGCCGGGCTGGTGCGCGAGGCCGTCCGCGACCTCGGCGCGCGGGACGCCCGTACGGCCAAGCTCCTCACCCGGGCGGGCATGGGCTGGTGCCAGGGCCGGATGTGCGGCCCGGCCGTCGCCGCCCTCGCCGGGGAGGAGCCGACCGCCGACCGGCGCCCGCTGTCCTGCCCGGTCACGCTGGGCCGGCTCGCCGAACTCCGCCCGGCCGGACCGGCGTCCGGTGCGCTGCCCTGCGCCGCCGAGCCCGGCGAACCGCCGCCGCCCGCCGGGCGCTGATCCGGACCGTCGTGGCCCTTGTGGCCGCCTCACACCCACTAGTAAAATGTCACACACCACACTAGGGAGTCATCACATGAACCACGCGCCCACCCCCGCGCCCCGCAGCGACACCCGCACCCGCCCCTGGCACGGAATCATGGTCGCCACCACCCTCCCCCTGCGCGCGGACCTCAGCGTCGACCACGACGCGTACGCCGAACACGTCGCCTGGCTCATCGCCAACGGCTGCGACGGCGTGGTCCCCAACGGCTCCCTCGGCGAGTACCAGACCCTGACCGACGAGGAGCGGGCCCGCGTCGTGCGCACCGCCGTCGAGGCCGCCGGCGACGGACGCCGGGTCATGCCCGGCGTCGCCGCCTACGGCAGCGCCGAGGCCCGCCGCTGGGCCGACCAGGCCGCCGAGGCCGGCGCCGGCTCCGTCCTCCTCCTGCCCCCGAACGCCTTCCGGGCCGACGAGGACGCCGTCCGCGCCCACTACGCCGACGTGGCCGCGGCCGGGCTGCCCGTCGTCGCGTACAACAACCCCGTCGACACCAAGGTGGACCTGACCCCGGCCCTCCTCGCCCGCCTCCACGCCGACGGATCGATCGTCGCCGTCAAGGAGTTCAGCGGGGACGTGCGCCGCGCCTACGAGATCGCCGAGCTCGCCCCCGGCCTGGACCTGCTGATCGGCGCCGACGACGTCCTCCTCGAACTCGCCCTCGCCGGCGCGGTCGGCTGGATCGCCGGCTACCCCAACGCCCTGCCGCAGTCCTGCGCCACCCTCTACCGGGCGGCCGTCGCCGGCGACCTCACCACCGCCCTGCCGCTCTACAAGTCCCTGCACTCCCTGCTCCGCTGGGACTCCAAGACCGAGTTCGTCCAGGCCATCAAGCTCTCCATGGACCTGGCCGGCCGCCCCGGCGGCGCCACCCGCCCGCCCCGCTTCCCGCTCACGGGCGAGACCGAGGCCGCCGTCCGCGCCGCCACCGAGAAGGCCCTCGCCGAGGGTCTCAACTAGCCGTCCGGGGGGATCCCATGCGCACGCGCCACATCTACCACGCGGTCGACTCGCACACCGAAGGCATGCCGACCCGGGTCGTCACCGGGGGAGTCGGGGTGATCCCCGGCGCCACCATGGCCGAGAAGCGGCTCCACTTCATCGAGCACTCCGACCACGTCCGCACCCTGCTGATGTACGAGCCGCGCGGCCACTCCGCGATGAGCGGCGCCGTCCTGCAGCCCCCCACCCGGCCGGACGCCGACTTCGGGGTCCTCTACATCGAGGTGTCGGGCCTGCTCCCCATGTGCGGGCACGGCACCATCGGGGTCGCCACCGTCCTGGTCGAGACCGGCATGGTGCCCGTCGTCGAGCCGGTCACCACCGTCCGGCTCGACACCCCGGCCGGGCTGGTCAGCGTCGACGTCCGCGTCGAGGACGGCGCGGCCACCGCCGTCACCCTCACCAACGTCCCCTCCTTCAGCGTCGGCCTCGGCCTGAAGGCCGACGTCCCCGGATACGGCACCGTCACCTACGACCTCGCCTACGGCGGCAACTTCTACGCCTTCGTGGAACTGGACGACCTGGGACTGCCCTTCGACCGCGCCCGCAAGGACGACCTCCTCGCCGCCGGCCTCGCCGTCATGGACGCCGTCAACGCCTCCGACGACCGGCCCGTCCACCCCGAGGACCCCGCCATCGCCGGCCTCAAGCACGTCTACCTCGCCGCCCCCGGGTCCGACGCCCGCCGCTCCCGCCACGCCATGGCCATCCACCCCGGCTGGTTCGACCGCTCGCCCTGCGGTACGGGGACCAGCGCCCGCATGGCCCAGCTGCACGCCCGCGGACTCCTCGCGCTGGACACGGACTTCACCAACGAGTCCTTCATCGGCACCGAGTTCACCGGCCGGCTGATCGGGGAGACCACCGTCGGCGGCGTACCGGCCGTCGTCCCCACCGTCACCGGACGGGCCTGGATCACCGGCACCGCCCAGTACTTCCTCGACCCGTCCGACCCCTTCCCCGGAGGATTCCTCCTGTGACCGTCCCCCCGGTGCGGACCACCGACTACCACGCCGCCGGCGAGCCCTTCCGGATCGTCGACCTCACCCGCGAGCCGGTCGTGGCGGTGCCCGGGGACACCGTCGCCGAGCGCTGCGCCACCGCCATCGGCCCCGGGGGGTCCGCGACCGCGCCGCGCCGGGGGCCGCTGGACGACGTACGCCGCCTGCTCGTGCGGGAGCCGCGCGGGCACGCGGGGATGTACGGCGGGTTCGTCGTGCCGCCCGACGACGACGGCGCCCACTTCGGCGTCCTGTTCTGGCACAAGGACGGCTACTCCACCGCCTGCGGCCACGGCACCATGGCGCTCGGTGCCTGGGCCGTGGACACCGGCCGGGTCGCCGCCCCCGACGACGGCGACGCCCAGGTGCGCATCGACGTGCCGTCCGGCCGGGTCACCGCCACCGTGCACCGGGGCGGCGGCCGCACCACCGGCATCACCTTCCGCAACGTCCCGGCGCGGGTGGGCGCCCGCAAGGTCCCCGTCGCCACCTCGGTCGGCGTCGCCGAGGTGGACCTCGCGTTCGCCGGGGCCTGTTACGCCTCCGTCGCCGCCCGGGACCTCGGCCTGGAGGTCTCCCGCGAGGCGCTGCCCGCCCTGGTCCGGGCCGGCCGGGAGATCCGGGCCGCGCTGGCCGGCCACCCCGCCACCTGGCACCCCGGCGGAGCGCTGCTCTCCGGCGTGTACGGGGTGATCTTCCACGAGGAGCTGCCCGACACCCCCTTCGGGCCGCACCAGCGCAACGCCACCGTCTTCGCCGACGGGCAGGTCGACCGCTCGCCCTGCGGCTCCGGCACCTCGGCGCGGCTCGCGCTGCTCGCGCAGGACGGGCGGCTCGGCCCGGGGGAGGACCTGCTCCACGAGTCGGTCACCGGCACCGTGTTCACCGGCCGGATGCTGCCGGGCTCCGTCACCGAGGTCACCGGGACCGCCTACCGGACCGGGGAGCACACCTTCCTGAGCGACCCGTACGACCCCCTCGGCACCGGCTTCTCGCTGTGAACGGGCCGGATGGGGCGGGGCTCCCGCAGTTCGGCGCGGAGGAGACGGCCCGGCTGATCACCCCGGCCGCCGCCGTCGAGGCGCTGGCCGCCGCCCTGCGGGACGGGCCGGACCCGGAGGGCTGCCCGCAGCGCACCGCGGTGGCCGTGCCCGGCGGGGAACTGCTGCTGATGCCGGCGGCGTCCGCGGCGTACGCGGGGGTGAAGATCGCCGGGGTCGCGCCCGGCAACCCGGCGCGCGGGCTGCCCCGGATCACCGGCTCCTACCTGCTGCTGGACGGCGCCACCCTGCGGCCGCTGGCCCTGTTCGACGGCGCGGCCCTCACCGCGCTGCGCACCCCGGCGGTCTCGGCCCTCGCCGTGCGCCACCTCGCGCCGGCCGGGCGGCCGCTGCGGCTGGTGCTCTTCGGCTCGGGGCCGCAGGCGTACGGGCACCTGGACGCGCTGCTCGCCGTACGGGAGCTGGCCGGCGCGGTGGTGGTGGCCCGCGATCCGTCGGGGGCGCGCAAGCTCGCCGCGTACGCCCGCTCCCTGGGCACGCCCGCCCGGGCCGGCGGGCCCGGTGACGTGGCCGGCGCCGATCTGGTCGTCTGCTGCACCACGTCCCGCACACCGCTCTTCGACGGGAGCCTGGTCGGTCCGGGCGCCACCGTCGTCGCCGTCGGCTCGCACGAGCCGACGGCCCGGGAGACGGACACCGGCCTCGTGCGGAGGTCGGCCGTGTACGTCGAGTCCCGGGCGGCGGCGCTGCGGGAGGCGGGGGACCTGCTGATCCCGGAGGCAGAGGGCGCCATCGGACCGGGCCACATCACCGGCACCCTCGCCGACCTGGTCGCCGGGCGGCTGCCGGGAGGCCGGGCGCCGGGAGGGCGGGCACCGGGTTGTCCACAGCTCTTCAAGAGCGTGGGCTTGGCCTGGGAGGATCTTGCCGTGGCGGTCGCCTTGTTCCAGGCCGCCGGGGCGAACAGCGCAACGTGACATTGTACGCTGTTCCTCTGCGATGTTCCGGAGGAAATGCAATGGGTGACCTGAAGCAGCACAGTCTCATCAAGGCCCAGGAACGGCTCCGCGACCAGGTCGGCCATGCCCTCCGAGCAGCCCTGATAGCGGGTGAACTGCGCCCCGGGAGCGTCTACTCCGCCCCGGGCCTCGCAGCGGAACTCGGCGTCTCGGCCACCCCGGTGCGCGAGGCCATGCTCGACCTGGCCCGCGAGGGACTGGTCGAGCCGGTCCGCAACAAGGGCTTCCGCATCACCGAGGTCAGCGAGCGCGACCTCGACCAGTACACCGAACTGCGCACGATGATCGAAGTGCCGACCATCGGCCGGATCACGAAGATCGCCACCGCCGAGCAGCTGGAGGCGCTGCGGCCCATCGCCGAGGAGATCGTCACCAGCGCCCGCGAGCACAACCTCATCGGGTACCTGGAGGCGGACCGCCGCTTCCACCTCACCCTGCTCGGCCTCGCGGGCAACGACCGGCTGGTCGAGACCGTGGGCGACCTGCGCAAGCGCTCGCGCCTGTACGGGCTCACGGGCCTCGACGAGGCCGGCAAGCTGGTGTCCTCCGCGGAGGAGCACATCGAGCTGCTCGACCTGATGCTCACCGGCGACGCCGAAGCGGCCGAGGCCTGCATGGTCCGCCACCTCGGCCACGTCCGCTCGCTCTGGGCGCAGGGCCGCGACGAACCCGTCGGCCGCGTCCCGGGCCGCCTCGGCTCCGGGGTCTAGCGACCTCCGGCGCCCGCATCCAGCGCCCCCCCCGGCGCCGGGCGTCCGCGGGCCGGAGGGCCCGGTTCGCGGACGCAGGCTCAGGCGCCGGGCCGGATCAGGACCTTTCCCCGGAGGTGGCCGTTCTCGCTGCGGCGCTGCGCGTCGGCGGTCTCCTCCAGGGGGAAGACCGCGTCGATCGGGATCCGGACCCGGCCCGCCTCGACGAGCGGCAGCACCTCGGCGATGGCTTCCGCGAGCGGGCCGGCCTCGCCGGTGAACCGGACGCCGTGCCCGGCCGCGCCGACCGGGTCGGCGATGGTGACGACCCGGTCCGGGCTGCCCGTGAGCGCGACGGAGCCGGGCAGTTCGCCGCGGCCGGAGCAGTCGAGGACGGCGTCGACGCCCTGCGGGGCCATGGCGCGCACCCGGTCGAAGAGGCCGTCTCCGTACAGGACCGGGCTGATGCCGACCTCGCGGAGGAAGGCGTGGTTCCGGACGGCGGCCGTACCGATCACCGTGGCGCCCCGGGCCCGGGCGATCTGGCCGGCGAGCAGGCCGACACCGCCCGCCGCCGCGTGGATCAGCAGGGTCTGCCCCTCCCGGACGCCGAGCAGGCGCAGGGTGCGGCAGGCCGTCTCGGTCGCCACGGGCAGCGCCGCGGCCTCCTCGAAGCCGAGCCAGTCGGGCTTGGCGACGAGGTCGGAGGCGGCGGCGAGGTCGTACTCCGCGGCGGCGCCCCGGTCGGCGGAGCCGCCGAACACCGCCTGACCGGGGTGCCACTGGTGCACGCCGGGACCGACCGCGTCGACGGTGCCGGAGAGCTCCATGCCGGTGCCCGTCGGCGCGGCCAGGGGCTCGCCCCCGCTGAGGTCGCCCCGGCGGACCTTCCAGTCGAGGCCGTTGACCCCGGCCGCCGCCACCTTGACGCGGACCTGGCCCGCCCCGGGCTCGGGCAGCGGCACCTCCTCCAGGCGCAGGACGCCGGCGTCGCCGTACTCGCTGAAACGGATGGCCTTCGGCATCGGGGAACTCCAGGGGAGGCGGTGGTCGGGGGCCGGTGCGGGATACAGCGTGCGGGACGGACCCCGCCCGGCGGGCGAGCCGTCGCGCGCCGCGCGCACCGATGCCCCTGAACGGCCCGCCGCCGCCCGGCCCGCCGCCGGTCGCCGCCCGAGCTGCCCCGGCCGCGCCCCGGCTCCCGGTTGCTCGACGGTCCGTCAGTCATCGTTCCACCGGGCCGCGTTCGGACACGGCTGGATAACGTCGGCGCCCACCCCTTGTCAGTGCAATTTCACATTACTATGTTACCGGTCACATCGTAGAGCGCGGCCCTTCACTGGAGTGACCCATGACCAAGCGCACCCAACTCGCCCTCGCCACCGCCCTGGTGGCCGCACTCGCACTCGGCGCCTCGGGTTGCTCCGACACCGCCAAGAAGGGGTCCGCCGGCGCGGGCGCCGCCAACCCGGCCGCCGCGAACGACGGGAAGGTGCTCGGCGGCACCCCCGTCAAGGGCGGCACGCTCACCGTCCTGTCCAACCAGGACTTCGCCCACCTCGACCCCGCCCGCAACTGGGTCATGCCGACGATGGACTTCGGCACCCGCCTGCTCTACCGCACGCTCGTCACCTTCAAGGCCGAGCCCGGCAAGGCCGGGAGCGAGCTGGTCCCCGACCTCGCCACCGACCTCGGCACCCCCTCCAACGGCGGCCGCACCTGGACCTTCACCCTCAAGGAGGGCGTGAAGTACGAGGACGGCTCACCCGTCAGGGCCCAGGACGTCAAGTACAACGTCGAGCGCTCCTTCGCCCCCGACCTCACCGGCGGCCCCGACTACGCCGCCCAGTACCTGGCCGGCACCGAGGGCTACAAGGGCCCCCTCCAGGGCCGGCACCTCGACTCGGTGAAGACCCCCGACGACCGGACGATCATCTTCGAGCTCAAGCGCCCCGTGGCCGAGTTCTCCGCGACCGCTACCCTCCCGACCTTCGCCCCCGTCCCCCAGTCCCAGGAGAAGGGCACCCAGTACGACGCCCGCCCGTTCTCCTCCGGCCCCTACAAGATCGAGTCCTACGACCGCGACAAGAAGCTGGTCCTGGTCCGCAACGAGCACTGGGACGCCGCCACCGACACCGTGCGCAAGGCCTACCCGGACCGGTTCGTGGTCGTCATGGGCCTCAAGGGAGGCCAGATAGACGACCGGATCATCGCCGGCGAGGGCGCCGACGCCTCCACCGTCCAGTACGCCGACATGCGCCCCGAGAGCGCCCCCAAGGTCCTCCCCAAGGCGGACGTCAAGGCGCGGCTGCTCGCCGAGTCGCAGGGCTGTACCGAGATGCTCCACCTGAACAACTCCCGGGCCCCGTTCGACGACCCCAAGGTCCGCGAGGCCGTGCAGTACGCCGTCGACAAGGAGGCCGTGGTCACCGCGGGCGGCGGACCGGCCCTCAACGAGGTCGCCACCGCCTACCTGCCCCCGGCGCTGTCCGGCGGCCGGCAGGCCGACACCCTGAAGATCGCCCCGGCCGGCGATCCGGACAGGGCCAAGGAACTCCTCAAGGCCGCCGGCAAGGAGAAGCTGAAGGTCTCCCTGTCCGTCTCCACCGGCGACAAGGGCAAGGCGGAGGCCCTCCAGCAGGGCCTGTCCCGCGCCGGCATCGAGGTCGTCGTCGACACCGTCGACCCGGGCGCCTACTACGACGTCATCGGCGACCTCTCCACCACGCCCGACATGACGCTCAGCGGCTGGTGCCCCGACTACCCCTCCGGCTCCACCTGGATCCCCTTCGTCTTCGACGGACGCACCATCAAGGACAAGGGAAACCAAGGCAACTACAGCCAGTTCCGCGACGACGCGACGATGAAGCGGATCGACGAGATCAACGCCATGGCCGACGCCAAGCAGGCCAACCAGGCCTGGATCGACCTCGACGCGGAGCTCATGAAGAAGTCCCCGTCCGTTCCGCTCATCCTGGAGCGCAAGCCGCTGCTCGTCGGCCCCAACGTCGCGGGCGCCTTCGGCCACCCCGTGTGGACCGGCACCATCGACTACGCCGTCGTCGGCCTCAAGGACCCGTCGAAGAGCCAGGGCTGAGGCCGGACGAGCAGCCCCCCGTCCCGCGATGACCACCACCGCACCCGCCGCCGGCGCACCGGAGGCGAAGGAGGTCCCGCCGGGCAGCAGCCCCTGGCAGCTCGCCCGGCGGGAGCTCCGCCGCCGCCCCGCCGTCCGCGTCAGCCTCTGCGTCGTCCTCCTCTTCGTCCTCATGGCCGCCACCGCCCCCTGGCTGGGCGCGCTCGGCGGCTGGTCCCCCGAGGAGTTCGACAAGACCGCCATCGACCCCTACCTCGGAGGCCAGCCGCTGGGCTCCTTCGGCGGGATCAGCGCCGAGCACTGGCTCGGCGTCGAACCCGTCACCGGCCGCGACCTGTTCGCCCGCGTGGTCCACGGCGCCCAGGTCTCCCTCCTCATCGCCTTCGCCGCCACCGCCATCGTGGTGGTCACCGGCACCGCCGCCGGGATCGCCGCCGGCTACTTCGGCGGCCGCACCGACGCCGTCCTGTCCCGGCTCATGGACCTGACCATGTCGTTCCCCTCGCTGATCTTCATGATCGCGATGCTGTCCGTGGCCAAGGACGTCAACCGGATCGTGCTCATGACCGCCGTCATCGGCGTCTTCGGCTGGCCCGGCGTCGCCCGCGTCGTCCGCGGCCAGACCCTCTCTCTCAAACACCGCGAGTACGTCGACGCCGCCCGCGTCGGCGGCGCCGGATCCTGGCGCATCCTGACCCGCGACATCCTGCCCGGCGTCTCGGGCCCGGTCATCGCCTACACCACCCTGCTCATCCCCGGCATGATCAGCACCGAGGCGGCCCTCAGCTACCTCGGCGTGGGCGTCCGCCCGCCCACCCCCTCCTGGGGCCAGATGATCGCCGAGTCCGTGGCCTTCTACGAGACCGACCCCATGTACTTCGTCATCCCCAGCGTCTTCCTCTTCCTCGCGGTGCTCGCCTTCACCCTGCTCGGCGACGCCCTGCGCGACATCCTCGACCCGAGGGGCGGCCGCACGTGATCCTCTACCTCGCCCGCCGGCTCCTCGCCCTCGCCGGCGTGCTCCTCGCCATCGCCGCCGTCACCTTCCTGATCTTCTACGTCCTGCCCGCCGACCCGGCCGCCGCCGCCTGCGGCAAGACCTGCAGCGCCGAGCGACTGGCCGACGTACGGGCGTACCTCGGCCTCGACCAGCCGCTGTGGCGCCAGTTCGCCGACTTCCTGACCGGCATCTTCACCGGACGCACCCTCGGCACCGGCCCGTACGCGGTGCACTGCGGCTTCCCCTGCCTGGGCTACTCGTACGAGAACTCCCTGCCCGTCTGGGACCTGCTGATGGACCGGCTCCCGGTCTCCGCGTCCCTCGCCCTCGGCGCGGCCGTCCTGTGGCTCGTCCTCGGCCTCGGCGCCGGGGTCACCGCCGCCCTGCGCAAGGACACCGCCACCGACAAGGTCCTGATGGTCGGCGCGGTCGCCGCCGCCTCGCTGCCCGTCTACTTCACCTCCGTCCTGCTCATCCACGGCGTCATCCGCGTCGCCGGGCTGCTGCCCTACCCCGCCTACCGGTCGTTCACCGACGACCCCCTGTCCTGGGCCGCCAACCTGCTGCTGCCCTGGACGGCACTCGCCCTGCTGTACGCCGCCATGTACGCCCGCCAGAGCCGCGGTTCGATGATCGAGGCCATGGCCGAGCCGTACATCCGCACCGCCCGCGCCAAGGGCATGCCCGAGCGCACCGTCGTCGTCAAACACGGACTGCGCTCCGGGATGACCCCCATCCTCACCATCTTCGGCATGGACCTCGGCGGGCTCGTCGCCGGAGCCGTCATCACCGAGTCCATCTTCGGACTCCCCGGCATCGGGCGGCTGTTCTACGGCGCGCTGGTCAGCTCCGACCAGCCGGTCGTCCTCGGGGTGACCCTGCTCGCCGCGTTCTTCATCGTCGTCGCGAACCTCGCGGTCGACCTCCTGTACGCCGTCATCGACCCGAGGGTGAGGTACTGATGGCCGCCGCCGCGACCACGCCCCTGCTCCACGTGCGCGACCTGCGCGTCACGTTCACCACCCCGCACGGCCCGGTCCGGGCCGTCGACTCCCTCGGGTTCACCGTCGAGGCCGGACGCACCCTCGGGATCGTCGGCGAGTCCGGCTCGGGCAAGTCCGTCACCTCCCTCGCCCTCATGGGCCTGCACCGGGGCGGCGCCGAGGTCAGCGGTTCCGTCGCCCTCGCCGGACGGGAGCTGACCGGCCTCTCCGAGCGGCAGCTCTCCGCCGTGCGGGGCCGCCGCATCGCGATGATCTTCCAGGACCCGCTGTCCAGCCTGCACCCCTACTACACGGTCGGCGAGCAGATCGCGGAACACTACCGGGTGCACTTCAAGGCCCGGCGGGCCGCCGCCCGCGCCCGCGCCGTCGACATGCTCGGCGAGGTCGGCATCCCGGAACCCGCCCGCCGGGCGGGGGAGTACCCGCACCAGTTCTCCGGAGGCATGCGCCAGCGCGCGATGATCGCCATGGCCCTGGCCTGCGAACCCGACCTGCTGATCGCCGACGAGCCGACCACCGCCCTCGACGTCACCGTGCAGGCCCAGATCCTGGAACTGATCGCCCGGCTCCAGCAGGAGCGGGGCCTGGGCGTCGTGATGATCACGCACGACCTGGGCGTCGTCGCCCGCGTGGCCCACGAGGTGCTCGTCATGTACGGCGGCCGCGCCGCCGAACAGGCCCCGGTGGACGATCTGTTCGCCGACCCGGCGCACCCCTACACCCGGGGCCTGCTCGACTCGCTGCCCCGGCTCGACGACGCCGACGACGCACCCCTGCCCTTCATCCCCGGCTCCCCGCCGTCCCTGCTCGCCCCGGCCCCCGGCTGCGCCTTCGCCCCGCGCTGCGGCCGCGCCGCCGCGCGCTGCACCGACGTACGGCCGCGGCTCGCTCCGTACGGGGACGGGCCGCCGCGGACCGCGGCCTGCCACTTCGCCGGGGCCCGGACCGCCGAGGAGGCAGCCCTGTGACCAACACCGCCGGCAC
Source organism: Streptomyces sp. NPDC048461 (assembly GCF_055587105.1). Lineage (NCBI taxonomy): Bacteria > Bacillati > Actinomycetota > Actinomycetes > Kitasatosporales > Streptomycetaceae > Streptomyces > Streptomyces sp. NPDC048461. Next base: position 94,019 of record NZ_JBVJGW010000002.1, read on the forward strand.
CACCACCGCCACCGCCGCGGGGACACCCGGACCGCCCGGGGACGTCGGCGCCGAACCGCTGCTGTCCGTACGGGACCTCACCATGACCTTCCCCGGAAAGCGGTCGGTGACCGGGCGCCGGGGGGCGCCCGTGCGCGCCGTGGACGGGGTCTCCTTCGACCTGATGCCCGGCCGCACCCTCGGCCTGGTCGGGGAGTCGGGCTGCGGGAAGTCCACCACGGGCCGGATGCTCGTACGGCTGCTGCAGCCCACCTCGGGCACCGTCGCCTTCGAGGGCCGCGACATCAGCCGGCTCTCCCAGGGGGCCATGCGGCCGCTGCGCCGGAACATCCAGATGGTCTTCCAGGACCCCCACTCCTCCCTCAACCCCCGCCAGACGGTGGCCCGGATCATCTCCGACCCGCTGCTGGTCCAGGGCTGGAGCGCGGGCGACGCCCGCCGCCGGGCCGCCGAACTGATGGAGCTCGTCGGGCTGATCCCCGAGCACATCGACCGCTACCCGCACGAGTTCTCCGGCGGCCAGGCCCAGCGCATCGGCATCGCCCGCTCGCTGTCCACCAGCCCGCGGCTGATCGTCGCCGACGAGCCGGTCTCCGCCCTCGACGTGTCCGTACAGGCCCAGATCGTGAACCTGATGGAGCGGCTGCGCGCCGAGCTCGGGCTCGCGTACGTGTTCATCGCGCACGACCTGTCGGTGGTCAAGCGGGTCAGCGACCGCGTCGCCGTCATGTACCTCGGCCGGATCGTCGAGATCGGGGACCGCGCGTCCCTCTACGAGACCCCGCAGCACCCGTACACGCGGGCACTGCTGTCCGCCGTCCCGCTGCCCGACCCGGCGGCTGAACGGCGGCGGGAGCGGATCGTGCTGCTCGGCGACCCGCCGAGCCCGGCCGCCCCACCCCCGGGCTGCACCTTCCACCCGCGCTGCCCCAAGGCGCGGGACGTCTGCCGCACCGAACGGCCGCTGTTGCAGCTCGCCGCCTCCCGCGAGGTGGCCTGTCACTTCCCGGGTGACTGACGGGGATCACGGGAAGAGGCGGGGCCCCGGAGCCGATGGCGTCTCCGGGGCCCCGCCGCACGTCGCCCGGTGGACGGCGGGCCTCAGCCCAGCACCTCGCGGAAGAACTCCAGCTCCAGCGCCATCACCTTCTCCCGCGTGCCGCCCGGCGTCATGTGCGTGACCCCCGGCAGCGCCAGCAGGCGGTGCGGGCGGCCCGCGTCCGTCAGCGCCCGGGACAGGCGCAGCGTGTGGGACGGGTGCACGTTGTCGTCGGCCAGGCCCGTGGTCAGCAGCAGCGGCCGGGTCAGCTTCGGGGCGTCGGCGATCAGGGAGTCCCGTTCGTAGGCCCCCGGTTCCTCCTGCGGCAGGCCGAGGTACCGCTCGGTGTACGCGGTGTCGTAGTGCCGGAAGTCCGTCGGCGCGGCCCCGGCCGACGCCGCGTGGTAGACGTCCGGGCGGCGCAGCACCGCCAGCGCGGACAGGTAGCCGCCGTAGGACCAGCCGCGCACCCCGACCCGGCCGAGGTCGAGGTCCGGGTGCCGGGCCCCGAGCGCGTGGAGGGCCGCGACCTGGTCCTCCAGGGTGACCTCGGAGAAACCGCGGTGCACCGCATGGGTGAAGGCGGGCGAGACGTACGGGGTGCCGCGGTTGTCGACGGTCACCACCGCGAAGCCCTGATCGGCCCACCACTGCTTGGCCTGCCAGCGGCGCGGCTCGGCGCTGACGTCCTGGTAGCCGGGACCGCCGTACGCGTCGACCAGCACCGGCAGCCGCCGCCCGGGCACGTGGCCGCGGGGCAGCACCAGCGCGGTGGGGACCCCGTGCTCGGTGACCCGCTCCAGCACCGGCACCACCCGGTACGGCAGCGGCTGCGACAGGTCGGCGGGGGTGAACTCCCGCCCGTCGGGGGTGCGTACGGTCCGCCGGATCCCGTCGGCGTCGGCGCGGGTCAGCAGCAGCGTCCCGGCGTCGGCGAGCACGCTGTTGACCCCGGGGCCGTCGGCGAGCGGGGTCGCCGCGCCGGTCTCCGGGTCGAGCAGCAGGACCTGCTGTTCGGAGGGGTCGCGCAGGCCGGCCTCGACCAGCAGCCGTCCGCCGTGGACGCCGGCCGCGCGGCGGACCTGGATGCCGTCCCCGGTGAGCGGGACGCCGTCGACGGCGAGTCCGCGCGCGGTCCCGCCCGGGGTGTCGACGGCGGTCAGCATGCGCCCGCCGGGCAGCCGGGCCGGGGTGCCCGGCACCATCGGGTCCACCCACTGCGGGTGTTCGGTGCGCGACAGCTCCCGGGTGCGGCCGGTGGCCGGGTCGGCGCGGAGCAGCAGGACGGTGCGCTGGAGCCGGTCCTGGACGGTCAGCAGGATCTCGCCGGCGGCCGTGCCGGCGGCCGTCTCCTCGGCGGCCGTGTCGCCGGCGTGCCAGCCCGCGTCGGAGACGTACGGGTACGCCTCGGCGTCCCAGTCGACGCGCACCCGGGTGCCCGAGGGGCCGAGCACCCACAGCTGGACGTCCGCGTTGGGTCCGCCGGCCTCCGGGTAGGCGAAGTCCTCGGCCGGGAGTTCGGGATGGGCGGGGTCGGTGAACCAGCGCCGCTGGAGGGCGGATTCGTCGACGCGGGCGGCGAGCAGCGTCTGCCCATCGGGGGACCACCAGTGCCCGCGGGAGCGCCCCAGTTCCTCGGCGGCGGCGAACTCGGCGACGCCCCACCGGGCCCCGTCGTCGGGGCTGATCCGCCCGCCCGGGGTGACGTGGAGGGCGTCGCCGGTGACGTACGCGGTGCGGGATCCGTCCGCGTTGGGGCGGGGGTCGAAGGCGGGCCCCGCGGCCGGGAGCTCCTCGGGCGCTCCGGCCGGGCCGACGGTGCCGGCCGGGCCGGCCGCAGGGGCGGTGACCCGGTGGAGCCCTCCGTGGAGGGCGAAGACGGCGTGGCGGCCGTCGCCGGAGAGCGCGTACGAACCGATGCCGGCGGCGACGAGCCGGATCCGCTCGCGCAGCCTGCGCTCGGCGACCGGGAGGGCGCCGGGTACGGGGCCCGGCTGCCGCGGGTCGGCGAGCCGGGTCTCGGCGCCGGTGGCGGTGTCCAGCACCCAGAGGCCGTCGAAGGCGTCGGTGGGGCCGGTGGAGCGGAGGAACCAGAGCAGCCGGCCGTCGTCCCCGAACGCGAACGCGCGCGGGGCTCCGTGGGTGAACCGGGCGGTGTCGGCGGAGAGCCTGAGGAAGTCGTCCATCTTCGTAGTGTGACATGTGAAATATCACTCCCACTAGGCTGTTCGAGTGGTGACCCCAGGGGCGCGGGCTTAGCGTCGACTAGGTGGACCCGAACGCACTGCCGACCAGCAAGGGGACCGACGGCACGGTCCGAGGGGGCAAGAACGGTCTTGCGCTGATCGTGATCGCCTCCTGCCAGCTCATGGTCGTTCTCGACATCACCATCGTGAACATCGCGCTGCCGCACATCCAGACGGACCTCGGGTTCTCCACCGAGAGCCTCTCCTGGGTCGTCAACGCCTACACCCTCACCTTCGGCGGACTGCTCCTGCTCGGCGGCCGGGCGGGCGACATCCTGGGCCGGCGACGCGTGTTCATCTTCGGCGTCCTCCTCTTCGGCCTCGCCTCGCTGCTGGGCGGCTTCGCCCAGAACTCCGGCCAGTTGATGGCGGCCCGGGCCCTCCAGGGCGTCGGCGGAGCCATCGCCTCGCCGACCGCGCTCGCGCTGATCACCACCACGTTCCGCGAAGGCCCGGCGCGAACCCGGGCGTTCGGCGTGTTCGCCGGCGTATCGGCGGCCGGCGGCGCGATCGGGCTCCTCGCGGGCGGGATCCTCGTGGAGTGGCTCAACTGGCGCTGGGTGCTGTTCGTCAACGTCCCCATCGCCGTGCTGATCGCCCTCGCGACCCCCCGGGTCATCCGCGAGTCCAAGCGGCATCCCGGCCACTTCGACGCCGCGGGGGCCCTGTTGTCCACGCTCGGCATGGTGGCCCTGGTCTACGGGTTCATCCGCGCGTCCCAGGAGGGCTGGTCGGACGGGCTCACCCTGGCCTCCTTCGGGGCCGCCGTGGTCCTGCTGACCCTCTTCGTGTTCAACGAGCGGCGCTCGCCCCAGCCGATCACCCCGCTGCACATGTTCGCCGACCGCAACCGGGCCGGCACGTACGCGATCATGCTCTTCTTCGCCTGCGCGATCTTCGGCATGTTCTTCTTCCTGACCCTGTTCGTGCAGAACGTCCTGGGCTTCACCCCCATCCAGGCCGGGCTCGCCTTCCTCCCGGTCAGCGCGATGATCGCGCTGACGGCCGGACTCACCTCCCAGCTCCTGCCGAAGTACGGGCCGAAGCCGTTCATGGTCACCGGCTCGGTGCTCGCGGCCTCGGGCCTGGCGTGGCTCACGCAGACCGACGTGCACTCGACCTACCTGGGCAGCATCCTGGGCCCGATGCTGCTCTTCAGCGCCGGCATGGGCATGCAGTTCGTCTCCCTGACGCTGATGGCCCTGTCCAACGTGCCCGACCGCGAGTCCGGCGCGGCCTCCGGACTGCTGAACACCATGCAGCAGGTGGGCGGTTCGCTGGGCCTGTCCATCCTCGTCACGGTGTTCGGAACCGCCAGCCGCCACGAGGCCAAGGAGCAGGCGGGCTCCTTCCTGAGCACGGCGACCCCGCAGCAGAAGGCGACGTTCCTCCAGACGCAGCAGCTGCCGAAGCCGTGGAGCGACCAGGTCCTCACCTCGGGCGTGAGCGCGGCCTTCGTCGCGGCGGCGGTCTTCACCCTGGCCACGGCCCTGATCGCCCTCTTCGTCATCCAGGTCAGGTCCTCGGACCTCGAACGCCTCAAGGGCAGTCACACGCCGACGGCGGTTTAGGGGGGAATCCGTCAGGCCCGCCTGGCCAGTACGTGGGCGTCCAGGAAGCCGCGGTCGGAGGCGGGGTCGTGGAGCAGCCGGGCGAACGGGACGAGGCCGGCGCCGGCCAGCAGGCCGGCGAAGCGGTCCACCGGCCAGCTGTAGGCGTCCGTCACCTTGTGGTCGAAACGGACCGGCTCCGGCCCGTCGGTCGCGAAGAACGAGGCCAGCAGCAGACCCCCCGGTACCAGGACCCGCACCTGCTCGGCGAGCAGCGCGGGCAACTCCTCAGGCGGGGTGTGGATCATGGAGTAGTGGGCCAGCACCCCGCCGAGCGCGCGGTCCCCGACCGGCAGGGCCTCCATCCGCGCCTCGTCGAACCGCAGCGCCGGATGGGCCCGCCGGGCGTGGCCGACCATGGCGGGGGAGAGGTCGAGCCCGAAGGCGTCCAGCCCCAGGTCGTGCAGTACGGCCGTCAGGTGTCCGGGCCCGCACCCGACGTCGGCCGCCCGCGGGTTCCCCGTCGCGCGCACCAGCTCGGCGAAGGTGCCGATCATGGCCCGGGTGAACGGCCGCGTCTCCAGCCGGTCGGCGAACAGCGACGCGTACAGCTCGACGACGCCGTCGTAGGCCGCCCGGGTCTCGTTCTGGTGCTCCGCCACGGCAGGAAGGCTACCGGCCCGCCGGACGGCGGATCCGGCAGCGTGCGGGGCCCCCGGTGCGCAGGGTGATGCCGGCGCTGACCGGGATCTCGGTGTCCACGGCCTCGAAGGCGTGGTCCCGCAGGATCATCGCCAGCGCGATCACCGACTCCAGCATCGAGAAGTGCTGCCCGATGCAGGCGCGCGGGCCGCCGCCGAAGGGGAACCACGCGTAGCGGTGCCGCCCGGCCTCGGCCTCCGGGGTGAAGCGGTCGGGGTCGAAGCGGTCCGGATCCGGCCAGTGGTCCGGGTGGCGGTGCGTCACCCACGGCGCCAGGATCACGTCGGCGCCCGCCGGCACGGTGTGGCCGCCGACCTCGGTGGCCGCGACCGCCTTGCGGCCGATGACCGGGGCGGCCGGGTAGAGCCGCATGGCCTCCTTGAGCACCTGCGTGACGTACGGCAGGCGGTCCAGGTCGGCGGCCCCGGGCGTACGGTCGCCCAGCACCCGGGAGATCTCCTCGCGGGCCCGGTCCTGTGCCTCGGGGTGCAGGGCCAGCAGGTGCAGGGCGAAGGCGAGGGAGGTGGCGGTCGTCTCGTGCCCGGCGAGCAGGAAGATCAGCACCTGGTCGCGCAGCTCGGCGGCGTCGAACCCGCCGCCGGACGCGTCCCCTTCGGCCCCGGGGTTCTCGGCGGCCGCGAGCAGCGTCAGCAGGTCCTCGCCGGGACCGTCCGCGCCGGGGCCGTCCGCGGGCGCGCTGCGCCGCTCGGCGATGATCCGGTCGCAGACCGCGTACAGCTCGTCCATCGCGGCCGCCGCCCGCCGGTTGGAGGGGGTGGGCCAGGTGCGCGGGATGGTGGCGGGGGAGTAGCCGCGGCGCAGCACGTAGTCGGTGATGACCGGGAAGCACCGGTGCACGACCCCGACGGTGGCGTCCGTGTCGGTACCGAACAGGATGCGGGAGACGGCGCGCAGGGCGAGTCCCGTCATCTCCTCGCAGACGTCGACGACTCCGCCCCGTGCCTCCTGCCAGGAGTCGAGGGTCGCGCGGGTCTCGGCGGCGACCGCGTCGGCGTACCCGTCTACCCGGCGGCGCGTGAACAGCGGCTGGACCAGCCGCCGCTGGCGCAGGTAGTCCTCGTCCTGGCTGGTCAGCAGACCGTTGCCGAAGGAGTCCCGCACCTCCTGGTAGAAGGGGTTGTCCTTGCGGAAGTTGGCCGATTCCGAGGCGAGGACCTGCTGGGCGCCCTCGGGGGAGAAGACGCAGTACAGCTCCGCGCGCAGCCCGGGCGGCCCCGCCGTGATCCGTACGACGTCGCCGTGGCGCTGCCGGGCCCGCAGGTAGGTGCCGAGCGAGTCCGCCTTCAGGTCGAGCAGCGAGCCGAGGAGCGGGATGCCCGCCAGCCCCGGCACCGCCGTACCCGTACCTGCCGTACCCGCCGTGCCCGTACCGGCGCCCGTCCGCGTACCCGTACCCGCATCCGTCCCCCGTGCCATGGCCGCCCCCTCGTCCCCGTACCGACGGCCCGATTCTGCCGAACGGTACGGTGCGGGGCGAGGATCCGGCTCCCATCCGGCCGGATTACGCCGTCCACGGGCCCGGCAAGATCCGAAAGAGACGGTCTAAGGGGTCTCCATGTACGCCACGGTCCCGGCGCGCCGGGCCGCGTCGATCACCGCGAGACGGGCGAAGTTGCGCGGCGTCATGACGGCTTCCCACTCGGCCACGGTGTGGACGGCGACCTCCGTGTGTTCGACGGGGTCGAGGACGAAGGAGGCGATCTGCTCGTCGGTGAGGACGCCCCCGTCGAAGACGAAGCCGATGTGGTTCACCGGCCAGGCGTCGCCCTGATGCCCGATGAAATGGGTGCCGAGCAGCCGCGGTTCGCCCGCGAAGGCCATGCCCGTCTCCTCCAGGCACTCGCGCACGGCGCACTGCCAGGGGGTCTCGCCCGGATCCATGTTCCCGCCGGGCCACTGCCAGGGCTCCGACCGGGAGTAGGTGGCCCGCAGTTGCACGGGCCGTCCGGCGGAGTCGGTGAAGTAGAGGCAGGCGTAGCTGGTCGCCCGGGCGATGGTGGCGATGTACTCCGCGGGCGGGAGCCAGGCAGCGGTCACGAACGGCCTCCTGTCGAGAGCCCGGGCCCGTGGAGGAACCCGGAACCGGCGTACGGCGGTCGGACCGATTGTCCCGCAGCCCGGCCGACGGCAGGACGGCGCGCAGCGGGCACGGGGAAATCCGTGGACGGGCCCGCGGTGGATCACCTACCGTGTGGCTCCACGCCCTGAGACGGAGGGAAGGAGGCGAGTGCCGTGCAGATCACAGCTTTTCAGCGCTCCCTCCCGTCTTCCCGTGGTCCCGGCGTGGTTCGCGCGGTCTGACCGGGAGCGCTCCACTCAGCAGCCTTGTCCCGGAGGAATCCATGACCGACGTGGTCATCCGCGCGCTCTCCACGAGCGACGCCCGTCTTTTCGACGCACACCCCGACCCCCTCGGCGCCCGTGAGGGCCACCGGCGCACCCGGTTCCGTCCCGACTGGAAGCGCGTCGCCCTGCGCGACGGCGAGGTCGTCGCACGGGGCGCGTGGTGGGGCGGCCCCGACGACCCGGAGCCCGTCAACATCAACTGGTTCGACGTGGCCGAGGGCGAGGAGGAGGCCGGAGCCGAACTCCTGCGCTCCGCGCCCTGGCAGGTCGAACTCGAGATCAACCTGCCCGGCGGCTGGCGGGAGAAGACCGACCTGCGCGCCGCCGCCGAAGCCCGCTTCGCCGCCGCCCGGGCCGCCGGGTACGACCTCCTGGTGGAACGCTTCCTGTACCGATGGACCCCGGAGCGGGGTCTGCCCGAGCGGCCCGGACGCCTGCGCTTCGGCGCAGAACCCGACGACGCCGTGTTCTTCGACGCGCTGCGCCGCATCCACTCCGTCACCCTGGACGCCCACGCGCTCAAGGCGATCGCGGAGGGCGGCCTCGACCGGGCCGCCCAGGAGGAACTCGACTTCTTCCACTGGTGCCCCTCCCCGCGGGAGTGGTGGCAGACCGCGTACACGCCGGAGGGCGACCTGGCCGGCATCCACATCCCCGCCCACAACCCCTCCGGCCCGACCGTCGGCTTCATCGGGGTCGTTCCGGAACAGCGCGGCCACGGCTACGCCTACGACCTCCTCGCGGAGTGCACCCACGTCCTCGTGGAGCAGGGCGCGGAGTCCGTCAGCGGGGCGACCGACCAGGGCAACTTCCCCATGGCCGCGAACTTCGCCAAGGCCGGCTACCCCGTGACCAGCGAGCGCCTCAACTTCCACCCGCCGGTCCGGGCGGCCTAAGGGGTGTCGTCGGAGTCGGTTCACCCGCTCCCCGGACCGGTCAGCATCCGGGGATGCCGGGGGCCGGGTCGGCCCCCACGTTGACGTTGCCGCCCCACATCCACACGTTGCCGTAGATGTGGCCGATGTCGTAGTCGATGACGGTGCCGAGGTACCAGACGTCCGTGGTGTATCCGCCCGCGGTGACGCGCTGGCCCCGGGTGTAGCACTCGATGCCGGCCTCGGTCACCTTCGTCGTGGTGCCCCAGATCCGGCTGTTGGTCCTGGGGGCGTCGCGCAGATTGCTGTGGGCCTGCACGGTCGTCGCGTAGCCGTCGGTGCCGGCGGGTGCGGCCCCGGCGGGCCCGGCGGCGCCGAGCAGGGACAGGGCCGCGCCGAGCGCGAGCCCGGCGGCCGCAGCGGGCCTGCTTCGCTTGGTCATGGGGTGCTCCTCAGTGCGGTTCGGGATCAGCAGGGCGAGACGTCGGGGGACGGGTCGGCGCCGACGTTGACGTTGCCGCCCCACATCCAGACGTTGAGATAGGCGTGCGCCGGGGTCGCGTCGTCGTCGAAGACGTTGCCGAAGTACCAGACGTCGGTGCCGTAGTTGCCGACCTTCACGTACTGGCCGCGCTTGTAGCACCTGACGTACGCCGTGCTCTGGAACTGGGTGGTGCCCACGAGCCGGCTGTTCGTGGTGGCTGCCTCCCTGATGTTGCTGCGGGCCTGGACGGTGGTGTTCACGGCCTGTGCGGAGGCCTCCGCACTACCCGCCGCCCCGAGGAGGGAGACGGTCGCGCCGAGCGCCAGTCCCGTCGCCGCCAGCCTGGTGGATCGCTTCGCCATGGTCTTCTCCTCTGTCACGAACGCGTTCTGTTCGGCTCTACGACGGACGGGGCGGTGCATCCGTATGACCGTGCCGCGGGCCGCTTTCACGGATTTCCAGCTGTCAGAAGGAGCAGTCGTCGACGTGGGCCAGGTGCTCGTCCCCCGTGATGTAGACGTTGTTCACCCAGCCCCACGGTCCGCTCGGCGACTCCACGTAGGTCCACCACCGGCTGCTGTAACCGGAGTCGCTGACGAGCTCCCCCTGCTTCTGGCAGTAGGCGGTCACGGTGGTCCGGGACACCGTTGCCACGACCTGGCAGTTCTGCCGGGAGGGGAAGGTCTTGCACGTTTCGAAGGGGATTCCCGAGGCGGCGTTGCGGACGTTCACTCCGGTCGCCCACACGTGGACCTCCGTGAAGTCCATGGCCGCGGCCCCAGCCCCGGCGGGCCGCACGGTCGGCGTCGGCTGCCCGGTCGCCGACGCGGTCGCGGGACCGGCCAGCGCCGCGGCGGCGACGAGGAGCGACGTGGTCAGCGCCCGGAGCGTGCGCGGTGACGTGTTCGGCATGGTGGAGGCCTCTTCCGGCAGTGGTCGCGGGCGGCGGGTGCCGCGCCGTTCGCACCGGTGACGGGGAGCGGTCGCCTCCCGTATGAGCGCCGGGGGTGCCGGTGCGTACCGGGCCGGATTCCACGCCGTACAACGGCTGCCTCAGTGCCCCGGGGCGTCCCCCGCTTCCGGGCGTTCCCCCGCTTCCGGGCGTTCCCGGGCCTCGCGGGTGCCGAGCCTGCGGAAGACCTCGTACGCCTCCTGTTCGCACTCGCGTGCCGTCGCGGGCCGGCCCTGGGCCAGTGCGGCGCGGGCCAGGTCCCGCAGGGTGCGCGCGCGCCACAGCGGCAGTTGCAGTTTGTCCCACAGCCCGAGTGCCTGTCGCAGGGTCTCGGTAGCCGTCTCCCAGTCGCACGCGGCGAGGTGCCACTCGCCCATGGTGCGCAGGACGAGGGCCTCACCGAACATGTCCTGCCGCTCGCGGGTGATCTCCAGACACCGGTCGAGCCGCTGCCGGGGCCCGGCCCTCCGGCCCTGCCGGAACTCCACCTTGGCCAGCGACATGCTCGCGTACATGACGCCGAAGGCGTCGTCCGTCTCCTCGAAGACGGCGAGGGACTGCCGCAGCAGGTCTTCCGCTCGCGCCAGGTCCCCCCGCGCCCGGTGGCACAGGCCCAGTGAGCGCAGCGCGAGCGCCTCGCCGTGCCGGTCCCGGGCGGTGACGTACAGCGTGCGGGCTCGGGAGATCGCCTCCCACGCCTCGTCGTCGCGGCCCTGCTCGCGGTGGACGGACCCGATGCCGTACAGCACATGGGCCATGGAGGCGATGTCCTCCGGCTCCCGGTACTGGTCGAGCGCCGAGGTCAGCAGGGGCAGCGCCTCGTCGAAGCGGGCCTGTTCGCGGCGGGCCGCGCCCATGCCGGCCCGTGCGCCCGCGCAGCCGGTGCGTACGGACCGCTCCTCGAACAGGCCGAGCGCCAGGGCGAAGAACGCGTACGCCTCGTCGAAGCGGTCCTGCTCCAGGCGGAGCTGGCCCAGGCCGATCAGCAGCCAGGCCTCGCCCTCGACGTCCCCGCCCCGGCGCACCGCCGCCAGGGCCACGTCGTGGGAACGGGACCACGCGTCGAACTGGTTGTACAGGGCCACGGAGGCGGCCATGAGGGTGGCGGCGAGCTCGCGGGCGGCGTCGAACATTCCGTGGTCCGCGCAGTGGATGACGGCGGACAGCAGACACGGCTGTTCGGCGGCGAACCACGCGACCGGCTCGTCCGTCAGGCGGGCCGACGCTTCCGCCGGCGGGACCGGCCCGTCCGACGCCCGCGCCGGCCCGTCCGCCGGGATCCCGGCGGATCGGTCCGCGGCCCGCGCCGGCCCGTCCGCAGCGGTGACGGGGAGGAGCCGTGACGCGCCACCCGGGCCGTGGGCCGCCGCGACGCGGGCCATGGCCAGCCAGCGGTCGACCAGTCTGCGCACCGCCGTCTCCCGTTCCTCCGGAGCCTCGTCGGCCAGGCAGCGCTCCCGGGCGTACTCGCGCGCCAGGTCGTGGATCCGGTAGCGCGTCGTGCCCGTCTCGTCGGTCCCCACGACCTCCACGAAGTGGCAGTCCACGAGTCGTTCGACCGCGTCCTCCGCATCGTCCTCGTCCACGTCCAGGAGCGGCCCGGCGATCCACGCGGCGAAGTCGGGCAGATCCATCAGGGCCAGCCGGCGCAGGGCGCGCTGCTCCTGCTCGGCCAGGTCCGCGTAACCCATTCCGAGGCTCGCGCGCACCTCCAGGTCGCCCGCCTGCAGTTCGTCCAGCCGGCGGCGCTCGTCCCTCAGGCGCGACACGAGCCGTGCCGGCGTCCAGTGGGGGCGGGCGGCGAGACGGGCGCCGGCGATGCGGACGGCGAGCGGAAGCCGACCGCACAGCGCGACGATCTCGGCGGCCCGTTCGGGATCCAGCGCGGGCCGGGCCGGACCGGCCACACGGGCCAGCAGGTCCAGCGCCTCCGTTTCGGACGGCACCCCCAGGTCGAGGTGGGCGGCGCCCTCCAGCGCGACGAGCCGGCGGCGGGCGGTGATCAGCACGGCCGAGCCGCCGCCCGGCGGGAGCAGCGGACGCAGCAGGGCCTCGCTGACAGCGTTGTCGAGGACGAGCAGGACCCTGCGGTGCGCGATGTGCGTGCGGTACAGCCCGAGGAGGTCCTCCTCGTCGCGCGCCGGTGTCTCCGGGTCCACCCCGAGGGCGCGCAGCAGCCGGGCCAGGGCATCGGCGGTCCGCACCGGCTCGGAGTCCGAGGCGCGCAGGTCCACGAAGAGCTGTCCGTCGGGGAAGAGCGCGGCGGTGCGATGGCCCACGTGGACGGCCAGGGCGGTCTTGCCGGTGCCCGACCGGCCGGAGATCACCCCGATGCGCGGCGCCGTGCGCAGCGGGTTGCGCACCTCCTCCAGCAGGGAGGTCACCCAGGCCGTCTGCTCGGTGCGGCCCACGAAGTCGGCCGCGTCGGGAGGCAGTTGTGTGGGCACGGGACGGCCGCCGGCGTCGTGGGGCCGGTCGGCGCGGCGGGTTGCCGGTACGTCCTCGCCCGAGCGCGGGGGAGCCGCCGTCGGCGCGGGCACCGCTCCCTTCCCGGCGAGCGCGGCCCTTCGGGCAGCCGGCGCCCCCAGCACCGTGGTGTCCGCCCGGAGCAGGGACTGGTGCAGCGCGCGCAGTTCCGGGCCGGGGTCCGCGCCCAGTTCCGTACGGAGCAGCCGGCGGCCCTCGTCGTAGACGCGCAACGCGTCGGGCATCCGGCCGGTACGGAACAGGGCGGTCATCAGCTGGCCGCGCGGGCGCTCCCTGAGGGGGTGGGCGGCGACATGGGCGACGAGTTCGGAGACGAGGTCCGTGCGGCGGTCCAAGGCCAGTTCGGCGGAGAAGCGGAACTCCTGTGCCTCCAGCCGGAGTTCCATCAGGCGCATGGCCTCGACGCGGGCGAAGGACTGGCCGAGTCCCTCCAGGGCGTCCCGGCCGCGCCACAGGCGCGACGCCGCCTGGAGGGTCTCCACGGCCTCCTCCGCCCGCCCGTCGAGGGCCGCCTCCCGGCCGGCCGCGAACGACTTCTCGAAGCGGCGGGCGTCCACGGCGTCGGGCGGGAACTCGGCGACGTAGCCCGGGGTGCGGGTACGGATGGACTCCGCGCCCTCCGCAGCGGCCAGGGCCCGGCGCAGTCCGGAGACGTGCGACGCGACGAGCGCCCGCGCGGTGGCGGGCGGCTCCTCCTCCCAGACCAGATCGACGAGCCGTTCGACGGACAGCACCTCGCCGAGATGCACGACGAGAGCCGCGAGGATCGCGGTCGGTTTGGCGCCGTTCAGCGCGATCCGGCGCCCCCCGCTCACCACCTCGACCGGACCCAGAAGGCGAAGGTCCACCGTGTCCCCCGATTTCACGTTCCGCATCCGGGGACAACGTGTCGGCCCCCACTGAGGTGTACGCCCCACACCGGCCCCCGGTTTCACGGACGACCGATGTGGCGAACAGGTGACCGAAACCCGTCGGGTCTGCAGTCCTGGTGGCCCGTTCCCGGCGATGCATGGCTCCTGCAGAAGATCTGCATCGATCCTGCAGCGCCCGCCCCGACGCTGTGAGCGTGACGGACATCATCCTCCTCTCGGACCCCCGGGTCGCCGCCACGCGTGTCACCGAGAACGGTGAACCCCTGGTCGACGCCCGGGAGATCGCCGCACTGCGGGTCGACACGCGGAAGACCGACCGCGACGGCTCGTACGCACATCTGCGGGCCGACGTGCTGCGCCGGCTCCTGCTCGCGCAGCAGGCACTGCCCCCGGGCATCCGCCTGCTGATGGTGGAGGGCTTCCGGCCGCCCGCCCTGCAGCGCCGCTACTTCGACGAGTACGCGGCGGCCCTGCGCACGGCGCACCCGGACGCCGGGCCGGACCGGATCCGCGAGCTGGCCAGCGCGTACATCTCGCCCCCGGAGGTCGCCCCGCACGTCAGCGGCGGTGCGGTGGACCTGACGCTGTGCACCGACGACGGGGCCGAGCTGTCCCTCGGTACGGAGGTCAACGCCACCCCCGAGGAGAGCGGGGGCGGCTGCCGCACCGCCGCGCTCAACGTCGGCTCCCACGCCCGGGCCAACCGGGCGGCGATGGGCCGGGCCATGACGGCGGCGGGGTTCGTCAACTACCCGACCGAGTGGTGGCACTGGTCCTACGGGGACCGGTACTGGGCGCTCCTGACCGAAGCGCCGGCGGCCAAGTACGGTCCCGCCTCCCTGAGCCCGACCCCAGCCTGAGACAGCCCGACCCCGGGGGAACACCGTGGAGAGCACCTGCATCACGACGACGACCACGTCGGCCGAGACCTCCCCAACCGAGCCGCCGAGCACGAGCACGAGCGCGAGCACCAGCACCAGCACCAGCACGAGCGCGAGCGCGAGCGCGAGCGCGAGCGCGAGCGCGAGCGCGGCGACCTTCACCGACCACATGACCGCCGCCGAGTTCGACGAGGCGTTCACCGCCGTGATGCCGAGGCTGCGGCGCCGGCTGCTGGCGCTGACCGGCAATCCACACGACGCCGACGACCTGCTGCAGGAGACGTACCTGAGACTCTCCCGCCGGGCGCGTGCCCACACCCTGACGCGGCAGCAGCAGCCGTACGCCTACACCTGCGCGGCGGCGCTGAACCTCCTGCGCGATCTGTGGCGGCACCCCTCGCGCCAGGAGCGCTGCACCGACCGGCTGCCGGAACGCGGCTGGGACGGCGGCTTCGCCGGCAGGGAGGCCGAGGCGGTGACGGCCGCTCTGCTGCGCGGGCTGTCCCCCAAGGAGGCGGCCGCCGTGATCCTGGTCGACATCGAGGGCCTGACCCACGACATGGCGGGGGAACGCCTCGGCGCACACCGCGGCACGGTCCAGCGCAACCGCATGCGCGGCCTCGCCAAGATCCGCGCCGCGCTCGCCGCACAGGAACCGGCCTCCGCACGGCGGCCGCACGGCCTCCGACGCCCCGTACAGCACCTGCGCACCTCGCACCGACCACCCCGGGGGAACCCATGAACCGCACCCACCGCACCCTCGCCACGGCGGGAGGGCTTCTGCTCTCCGCCGTGTTGGCCTGTACCGGTACGGCGACGGCCGCCTCATCGCCGGTGTCTTCGCCGGTCCCGACGGCGGCCGCGGCCACCACCGACTGCCGTCCCCTGACGGACGCGTCGGCCCAGGCGCTGGCGATCGTCAACGCCGCCTGCTCACAGATCGGGGTGCCGTACTCGTGGGGCGGCGGTTCCCTCCACGGGCCGACGTACGGTCAGGACTATCCCGGCGGCGGCCCCGGCGCCCACGACAGCCGGGTGAAGGGCTTCGACTGCTCGCACCTCGTGCAGTACGCGGCCTGGCAGGGAGCGGGCATCGCCCTGCCCGAGGGGACGTGGAACCAGGCCCGGTGGAGCGGCGCCACCGCCCGGTTCACCCGCGCCCAGGGGACCGCTCCGCTGCAGCCGGGCGATCTGCTGCTGTGGGGGTCGGACCCGGCCAACCTCGGCAGCGTCCACCACATCGCCGTCTACCTCGGCAACGGCAAGATGGTCGAGGCCCGGGAGTCCGGCACGCTCGTGCGGGTCAGCGACGTACGGCTGGACTCCCAGTACGCGGGCGCCCTGCGCATCGCCGGCGCCCAGCAGCCGCCCGCCGACACCAAGCGGTTCATGACCTGGGGCACCCAGGTGGGCCTCCGTCCCGAGCCCGGCACCCGGAAGCCTGCCGTGACCCGGCTGCCCGGCCCCACGGCCGTGGACGTGCTCTGCCAGGCACGGGGGGAGACGGTCACCGCCGAGGGCTACACCAACGACGCCTGGTCGTACCTGCCCGCGTACAAGGCGTGGATCTCGAACATCTACATCAACGACCCGGCGGCCTGGCTGCCCGGGGTTCCCACCTGCTGACCCACCGCTTCCCGCACGCTGCTCACGACTCTCGCACCTCTCTCATCTCTCTCGCACCTCTCATCTCTCTCACATCGCTCACAGAGGAGACCCCGTCATGCGCACGCTCAAGCGCACCCGGTCCATCGGCCTGCTCGTCGCCGCGGTCACCGCGGCCGGGCTGGTCCCGCTCGCGGCCGGCCAGGCCGCCGCCGCCCCGCCCGCCAAGGCCGCCGGGTACGCCGGTTCCTGCCCCGCGGCCGGCACGGTGACCCAGGGCTGGCACTCCGGCCACGACGGCGTGGACATCGCCAACGGCCGCGGTACGCCGATCCACTCCGCCGGGCCCGGCACCGTCATCGTCTCCGGCACCGCCAGCGGCTACGGTCAGTGGATCCGCATCAAGCACGACGACGGCACCGTCACCGAGTACGGCCACATGTACGAGCGCCTCGTCTCCGTGAACCAGCGCGTCAGCAGCGGCCAGCTGATCGCGCGCATGGGCTCCGAGGGCCAGTCCACCGGCCCGCACCTGCACTTCGAGGCCCACTCCTCCACGGCCAGCACCCGGGGCATGGACCCCGTCGCCTATCTGGCCGAGCGCGGTGTGGGCCTGCCCTGCACCCCGGGCAGCGGAACGCCCGGCACGAACTTCACCACCTGGGGCACATCGGTCCGGGTGCGCGCCGACGCCCGGCTCGCCGCGGCGGTCGTGCGCACGCTGACCGGGCCGACGCCGGTCCACGTGCAGTGCCAGAAGCGCGGCGACTCGGTCACCGCCGAGGGCTACACCAATGACGCCTGGTCCTACATCCCGGCGCTCGGCGGCTACATCTCCAACATCTACATCGACCACCCGGCCGCCTGGCTGCCCGGGGTGGGCACGTGCTGACCGTCGCCCTCGCCGGCAGGAAGGGTGCCGCGGCGGCGGCCCTCGCCGCGGCACTGCTCCTCGCCCCCGGCCTCACCTCGTCCGCCCGGGCCGCCGACTCGGCGCCGTGCACCCCCGACCGGAACTACCCCGGTACGTTCCTGTGCCCGATCTGGGGCTCGAACATCAATCTGCGTTCCGCCCCCGACCCCCAGGCCCAGGTCACCGCCACCTCGCCCCCCGGCGGCGTCCTCAGAGTGCAGTGCCAGGTCAAGGGCGGCCGCGCGACCTACGGCGACTACTGGCACACGTGGTGGGTCAAGACCCCGGCGGTGGGCATGGCCCCGTCCTCCTACATGAGCGAGATCTTCCTCGTCGGAGGCGGCAACGACGAGCCGGACACGGGTCTGCCGACCTGCTGAACGACGGCCCGCACCGACCGGATGCCCCCGGGACCACGGCAGGTCCCGGGGGCATCCGCTTCCACCTCCACCTCCCCCTCCACCGACCCCGAGGACGACCATGATGACCTTGAGCAGCACACGGAGCGCGGTGCGGGCGGGCGCGCTGACCGCCGCCCTCGCCGCGTTCCTGTGCACCACCGCGACGACCGCCTCCGTCGCCTCCGCTGAGCCACCCTCGGCGCGCCCGGCGGCGGTTCAGGCCGACGTGCCCGCCGGGGTGACGGCGGGCGTCGCCGTCTTCGACCGCCAGACCGGCACCTTCACCGAACAGCTCAACACCGCCGCACAGTTCAGGTCCGCGTCGGTGGTGAAGCTGCTGATCGCCCTGGACGTGCTCTGGAACCGAAGCCCCGACGCCCTGCCGGCCGCCGACCGGGCCCGGATCGACACCATGCTGCGCGGCAGCGACGACACGGCCGCGAGCACGTTCTGGTCCAACAACGGCTCGGGGGCGATCGTCGACCGGATGGTCACCCGGCTCGGCCTGACGGACACCGCCCGGCCGCCGTCCACCCACCCCGGCTACTGGGGCTACACGGCCCTCTCGGCCCGTGACACCGTGAAGATCTACCGCCATCTGCTGGACTCCGCCCCGGCGGCGACGCGCGACTACCTCCTCGGTGACCTGCGGCAGTCCACCCGCTGCGCCACCGACGGCTACGACCAGCACTTCGGCATCGCCGGCTCCTTCAACCGCCCCTGGGCCGTCAAGCAGGGCTGGTCGGGGTTCAGTTCGGGCGGCTGCACGGCGCCGACCGCGAAGGCCGCCAACGCAGCCGAGGGCGCCGGGGCCACCGGGGAACCGGCGGCAACGGATGCCCGGACGCCGGCGGGCGCCGAGGCCGTGGACCTCTCCCGTCCCGCACTGCACACGACGGGTGTGGTGGGCGCGGGCGACCGTTCCATCGTGGCGGTCTTCACCCTGCACCCCGGCGGAACGTCCTACGGCAAGGCCTACACGGACATCGGACGGCTGACCCGTTCGCTGAACGTCCCCGGCGCCTCCCGCCCCGCCGGTACGTGGGTCGGCACCTGGGGCACCGGGGTTCGGGTCCGCACCCAGGCGACGACCACCTCCGGGGCGATCACCACGCTGCCCGCCGGGGTCGAGGTCCTGGTCGGCTGCCAGAAGCGCGGCCAGCAGGTCAGCCAGCCGCCCTACGTCAACGACTGGTGGGCCCACCTTCCGCAGTACGGCGGCTACATGACCAACATCTATCTCAGCGTGCCGGAGAACCAGGTGCCCGGAGTGCCCGTCTGCTGACCGCGCCGCGGGAACGGCCCGCGGCTCCCGCGGCGAGTGCCGACTCGCCGTCCCGTTGTGAGACGAACGAACTCTGAACAAGGAGAACCGTGATGAACAAGCGTGCACTCGGAGCCCTGGCCGCGGCAGCGGCCATCACCGGCCTGCTGGGGGCGGCGCCGACGGCCTCGGCCGCCGGGGTACCGGCAGGCTGCGACAAGGGCTACTTCTGCGTCTACTCGGGTGACTACGGGACGGGCCGGCTCGTCCTGAAGTCGGACGGCAACTGGTCGGGCACGGTGACCGGCCGCTCCATCTTCAACAACGGCGCACCCTTCCCCGGCCTCGACCACATCCAGGTCGACTGGAAGGGCATCGGCCCTGGCACGGAATGCGTCCACTACTACCCCGGCCCCGGCGACTACGGCATCAACTTCAACCACGACGCCGTCATCACCAAGGTGACATGGCGCGGGGAGTGCTAGTACGCGGCGAGGGGTCCGGTCCGAGCGGGACCGGACCCCTCACCGCGCACTGCTCGGTCAGCGGGGCCTAGATGTCGCGGAAGATCTCGATCTGGGCGCCCACCGAGTTGAGGCGCTCGGCCAGTTCCTCGTAGCCGCGGTTGATGACGTAGACGTTGCGGAGCACCGAGGTGCCCTCCGCCGCCATCATCCCCAGCAGGACCACGACCGCCGGGCGGAGCGCCGGCGGGCACATCATCTCCGCCGCGCGCCAGCGCGTCGGGCCCTCGACCAGGACGCGGTGGGGGTCCAGGAGCTGGAGGCGGCCGCCGAGGCGGTTGAGGTCCGTCAGGTAGATGGCCCGGTTGTCGTACACCCAGTCGTGGATCAGGGTCTGGCCCTGGGCGACGGCCGCGATGGCCGCGAAGAACGGGACGTTGTCGATGTTCAGCCCGGGGAACGGCATCGGGTGGATCTTGTCGATCGGGGCTTCGAGCTTGGACGGGCGGACCGTGAGGTCGACGAGGCGGGTGCGGCCGTTGTCGGCCACGTACTCCGCCGAGCGGTCGTGGTCCAGGCCCATCTCCTCCAGCACCGCGAGCTCGATCTCCATGAACTCGATCGGGACGCGGCGGATCGTCAGCTCCGACTCCGTGACCACCGCGGCGGCGAGCAGGCTCATCGCCTCGACCGGGTCCTCGGAGGGGGAGTAGTCCACGTCGACGTCGATGTTCGGGATGCCGTGCACGGTGAGGGTGGTCGTGCCGATGCCCTCGACCTCGACGCCGAGCGCCTCCAGGAAGAAGCAGAGGTCCTGGACCATGTAGTTGGAGGAGGCGTTGCGGATGACGGTGACGCCGTCGTGCCGGGCCGCGGCCAGCAGCGCGTTCTCGGTGACCGTGTCCCCGCGCTCGGTCAGCACGATCGGGCGGTCCGGGGAGACCCCGGCCTCGACCTGCGCGTGGTAGATGCCCTCGGTCGCGGTGATGTCCAGGCCGAACCGGCGCAGGGCGATCATGTGCGGCTCGATGGTGCGGGTGCCGAGGTCGCAGCCGCCCGCGTACGGGAGGCGGAAGTGGTCCATCCGGTGGAGCAGGGGTCCCAGGAACATGATGATGCTCCGGGTCCGGCGGGCGGCGTCCGCGTCCATGGACTCCATGTCGAGGCGGGCCGGCGGGACGAGTTCGAGGTCCACGCCGTCGTTGATCCAGCGGCTGCGCACGCCGATGGAGTTCAGGACCTCCAGCAGGCGGTAGACCTCCTCGATGCGGGCCACCCGCCGCAGCACCGTACGGCCCTTGTTGAGCAGCGAGGCGCACAGCAGGGCGACACACGCGTTCTTGCTCGTCTTCACGTCGATGGCGCCGGAGAGCCGGCGGCCGCCGACCACCCGCAGGTGCATCGGTCCGGCGTAGCCCAGAGAGACGATCTCGCTGTCGAGGGCCTCGCCGATGCGGGCGATCATCTCAAGGCTGATGTTCTGGTTGCCGCGCTCGATCCGGTTCACGGCACTCTGGCTGGTGCCGAGTGCGTCGGCGAGCTGACTCTGTGTCCAGCCCCGGTGCTGCCGGGCGTCACGGATGAGCTTGCCGATGCGTACGAGGTAGTCGTCTGCCATGGCTGCACGGTATCTCAGATATGAGATGCCGACCGCGCGGGGTGCGCCATACGGGTGTTACCGACCGTCAGCTCCCATCGTGCCGTCCGCGGGCGCGTGGTGCGCGACGAGACGGCCGAGCAGGTGAACCAGTTGCTCCCGCTCCTGGTGGGACAGGGGGGACAGCAGTTCCTCCTGGGCCGCGTCGAGGAGCTGTTCCAGCTTGCGCAGCCGCCGCCGGCCGAGCGGTGTGAGAGTGACGACATTGCGCCTGCGGTCCCCGGGATCGGGGGCCCGCTCGACGAGTTCGCGCTCGACGAGCTCGTTGATGACGGCCACCAGGTCGCTCCGGTGGATGCCGGTGCGCCCGCTCAACGCGGCCTGGCTCGCTGGTCCGGACTCCTCCAGGGCGACCAGGGCGGCATAGTGCCATTTGCGGGCATCTGCCCCGCTCAGCCCTTCCGCCACCAGCCGCTGCGCGTGTGTCGAGGCCTGCCCGAGCAGCCGGCTGGGCAGGTTCCGCAGCCGCTCGGGGACGGCTCCGCCCTCGTCCGTGGTCATGGGGGGAGGGTACCCGTTGCGTTGGTCGCACCAACGGTATAGCTTCGTTGGTGTGGCTAACGTTTGTTACGCCAACGAATGACCAGCCCATCGCGAAGGGGGCCTCCGATGGCCACGACCGCCGTACTCGGCTCGACGATGCACCACGAGGAGCGCGGCGCGGACGCCCCCGGCGTCCCCTTCGTGTTCCTGCACGGCAACCCGACCTCCTCCCACCTGTGGCGCCACGTGCTGCCCCGGATCGACGGGCGGGTCCGCGTCCTGGCCCCCGACCTCATCGGCATGGGCCGCTCCGGCAAACCGGGCGGCGCGTACCGATTCGCCGACCACGCCCGGTACCTCGACGCCTGGTTCGACGCCCTCGGGCTCGACGAGGCCGTCCTCGTCGGCCAGGACTGGGGCGGGGCGCTCGCCCTCGACCGGGCCGCCCGGCACCCCGGACGGGTCCGCGGCGTCGCCCTCATGGAGACGATCCTGCGGCCGATGACCTGGGAGGAGCACCCGCCCGCTTCCCGCGCCCGGTTCGAGGCGATGCGCACCCCCGGGGTGGGGGAGGAGATGGTCCTGGACCGGAACCTCTTCATCGAGGAAAGCCTCGGGCGGACGGTGTCGCAGCCGCTGTCCGAGGAGGACCGTGCCGTGTACGCGGCCCCCTACCCGACCCCCGAGAGCCGGCGGCCGCTGCTCCAGTGGGCCCGCTCGATGCCGCTCGACGGCGAGCCGGCGGACGTCGTCGCCCGCGTCGGCGCGTACGCCGCCTGGCTGGGCGCGAGCCCGGAGGTGCCCAAGCTCCTGCTGACCTTCGGCGGTTCGCCCACCCTGATGGTGGGCGACGCGCTCGCCACCTGGTGCCGGGAGCACGTCTCCGCGCTGGAGACGGCGTACTGCGGCGCCGCCGCCCACCTCTGCCCGGAGGACCGGCCCGAGGAGATCGCCGCCGCGCTCAACGCCTGGGCGGCCCGCCACGGCCTGGCGGAGCGCCCGGCGCGGTAGGCGGCGCCGGCCTTCCGGGATGCCGTACGGAACCCCCGGCCCCCGCCCCCGGCCCCCGCCCCCGGACCGGGACCCGGCGCCCCCGGCCGGCGCCCCCGCCTCAGCCCGCCCCGCAGCCGCACGCGCGGTGGCGGCCGCCGTGCACCGCCGCGTACGACGCGGGCCGCGGCGCGGACGCCGCCCCGCGCGCCGCCCGGGCCGAAGCCGCCCGCCCCGCCGCCGAGTCGGCGTCGTGCACCACCCGGCCCCCGACCAGGGTCATCCGTACCCGCGTCCCGCTGATGTCGGCCACCGGGCAGCGGGTCACGTCCCGGTCCAGCACCACCAGGTCCGCCGCCCTGCCCTGCTCCACCGTTCCCGTCAGACCCTCCTGACGCAGCTGCCACGCCGTCCCGGACGTGTGCATCCGCAGGACCGAGCTCCGGCCCAGCCCCTCCAGCTCCCGGTACAGCGGGCCCGAGCCGTGGGCGCCCTGCCGGTCGACCGCCGTCCGGAGCTGGTTCCACACCTGGAGCGCGTCCACGGGCCAGTCGGAGCCGCCGGACAGCCGCGCCCCCGCCTTCTCCAGGCTGCGCGCCGGGTACATCCACCGGTGGCGCCGCGGCCCGATGTACGGCAGCAGCGCCTCCATCGTCCAGGTGTCCTCGGCCGCCCACTGGAGCTGCATGCAGGCCGCCACGCCCAGTTGCGCGAAGCGCCGCAGGTCGGCCGGGTCCACGAGCTGGAGGTGCGCCACCGCGTTGCGCGGGTCGCGCAGCCCGGTCACCCGGCGCGCGTACGCGTACCCGTCCAGCGCCGTCCGCACGGCCCGGTCGCCCAGCCCGTGCGCGTGCATCTGCCACCCGGCGGAGTTGAAGGCCGCGGTCAGCCGGCCGTAGTCCGCCGCCGAGGTGTAGAGCTCGCCGCGGTTGGCCGTCGGCTTCCCCGCCCCGTCCAGGTACGGAGCCAGCAGCGCGGCCGTCTGCGCCGGGTACTCGATCACCCCGTCCAGGAACACCTTCACCATGCCGAACCGCAGGTCCGGCACCCCCTCGAACTCCCGCCGCAGTCCCCGCGCGTACGCCAGCGCCGCCGCCGGGTCCTTCGCCTGCGCGGCGTCGAGCCGGATCGCCGGGACGATCCGCTGCGGCAGCCGGCCCGACCCGGCGAGCTCCCGGTAGAGCCCCAACTCGTGCCGTCCCGCGAGGGCGTCCATCATGGTGGTGACCCCGGAGGCGGCCGCCAGCCCCAGCACCTCGGCGCACGCCGCGACCAGCTCCGCCCGGGACGGCTCCGGCACGTGCCGCTTCACCAGGTCCTGGGCGTCGTCCTTGAGCACGCCCGTCGGCTGCCCGTCCGCCCCCTTCACGATCCTGCCGCCCACCGGGTCGGGCGTCGCCGCGGTGATCCCGGCGACGTCCAGGGCCCGGCGGTTCGCCCAGAGGTTGTGACCGTCGCCGCCGACCAGGATCACCGGCCGGCGGGTCGCCAGCGCGTCCAGCACCGCGTGGTGCGGCACGCTCCCCGTCGGCAGGAGACCGACCGGGTTCCAGTCCTCGACCACCAGCCAGCGGTCCGGCTCCGCCGCCGCGCCCCCGGTGTCGGCGAGGAAGCCGGTCAGGATCGCCAGCAGCTCGTCCCGGGTCGTCTCCGCCCCCTCCAGGGAGGGCCGCAGCGACCGGTCCCCGGCGCCCAGCGGGTGCACGTGCCCGTCGTGGATGCCGCTCATCACCGTGTTGCCGCACGCGTCGACGGTGTCGGTGTCCCGCCCGACGTACCGGCGCAGCGCCGCGTCGGAGCCGGTGGCCAGGATGCGCCCGTCCCGGCCGACGGCCACGGCCTGTGCCGGGCGGCCCCCGTCGACCCCGCTGAACACCCGCGCGTTGTGGATGACCAGCGCCGCCGAACCGCGCGAGGAGGGCGCCGCCTGCGCGGCCGCCGGACCGGCCGCGGTACCCAGCAGACCGGCCGCGCCCGCGACGCCGGCCGCCGCGAGGAGCCCCCGCCGGGACAGCGCGCGGGGAGCCGCGGGGGAAGGGGACGGGGGAGTCGACGGGGAAGGGGACGGGGAAGACGTCATGGCCACTCCGAACGTTGGGTGTGGCCAGGACACTCTTTGGTTAAGGCCGTAACCGGAACCCGTCCCGGGCGACGGAATCCGCAGGTCGCGTCCGTACGATGACCGCGTGCCCGGACCCGGACCGACCATCGCCGACATCGCGCGCGCCGCGGAGGTCTCCACCGCGACCGTCTCGCACGCCCTCAACGGCACCGGCCGCCTCGGCGAGGGCACCCGCCGCCGGGTCCGCGAGACGGCGGCCTCCCTCGGCTACGGCGTCCGCCGGGGCCCGCGCACGCGCACCCTCGGCATCGCCGTCACCACCTACGCCGGCTCGGCCTGGGACTACGCGGGCGTCGCCTACTTCTCCCGGCTCCTGACCGCCGCGACCTCCGCCGCGCACGCCCGCGGCTACGCCCTGACCACCCTGCCCGCCGACCGCGGAGCCGAGCCCCTGTGGCACACCCTCGCCGTCGACGGGATGCTGCTCCTCGACAGCCCGGACGGCGACGCCGTGCTCCGGGCCCTGCGGGCGCGCGGGCTGCCGGTGGTGTTCGACGGCCGCCCCGCCGACCCCCTGCCCGGCGACGTGTGGGTGGACAACGACCACGCCGCCGCCACCGCCGCCGTCCTCGACCACCTCGCCGCGTCCGGGGCCCGCCGCATCGCCCTGCACGCCGGCTACGGCCGCGAGCACTACACGGGAGCCGTCACCGCGGCCCACGCCCGCTGGTGCGCGGAGCGGGGCCGCCCCGCCGTGGTGGTCCCCTTCGACCCCGAGGACGCGGCCGGACACGCCTTCGACGCGGTCTTCGCCGCGCCCGGCCGCCCCGACGCCGTCTACTGCGCGTACGACCCCGGCGGCCGGCAGGTGCTCGCGGCCGCCGCGCGCCACGGGATCCGTACGCCCCGGGACCTGCTCCTGGTCTGCGCGAGCGAGGATCCGGCGTACGGGAGCCACGAGCCCGCCGTGACCACCGTCACGCTGCATCCCGAGCGGATCGCCGTGACGGCGGT
Source organism: Streptomyces sp. NPDC048461 (assembly GCF_055587105.1). Taxonomy (NCBI): domain Bacteria; kingdom Bacillati; phylum Actinomycetota; class Actinomycetes; order Kitasatosporales; family Streptomycetaceae; genus Streptomyces; species Streptomyces sp. NPDC048461. The sequence continues at coordinate 119,327 of NZ_JBVJGW010000002.1, forward strand.
GTCCGCGCTGGTCACACTGATCGAATCCGGGCAAGCGGAATCCCCGGGGCAGTACACCGTGCCGACAGGTCTACGGGTGCGCGCCTCGTCCCTTCCCCCGGACATGTACTAGAGTTATCTCGACATCGAGATATCTGCCGAGAGGCGTACCGCAGCCGTCCCGCTGGTAAGGGTTACCTAACTTAGCCTCACCTTAGCGGATTGGCCAGAGTGCCACGCGGCAGGATTGCGGTAAAACGCGCGAATTCATGCATGAAGGAGACTGTCGTGTCGGCGAACAGCTTCGACGCCCGCAGCACGCTGCAGGTGGGCGACGAGTCGTACGAGATCTTCAAGCTGGACAAGGTCGAGGGCTCCGCCCGCCTTCCCTACAGCCTGAAGGTCCTGCTGGAGAACCTGCTCCGTACCGAGGACGGCGCGAACATCACCGCCGACCACATCCGGTCGCTCGGCAACTGGGACTCGCAGGCCCAGCCCAGCGAGGAGATCCAGTTCACGCCGGCTCGCGTGATCATGCAGGACTTCACCGGCGTTCCCTGTGTCGTGGACCTCGCCACCATGCGCGAGGCCGTGAAGGCCCTCGGCGGCGACCCGGCGAAGATCAACCCGCTCTCGCCCGCCGAGATGGTCATCGACCACTCGGTCATCGCCGACAAGTTCGGCACGGCCGACGCGTTCGCCCAGAACGTCGAGCTGGAGTACGGCCGCAACAAGGAGCGCTACCAGTTCCTGCGCTGGGGCCAGACCGCCTTCGACGACTTCAAGGTCGTCCCCCCGGGCACCGGCATCGTCCACCAGGTCAACATCGAGCACCTGGCCCGTACGATCATGGTCCGCAACGGCCAGGCGTACCCCGACACCCTCGTCGGCACCGACTCGCACACCACGATGGTCAACGGTCTGGGCGTACTGGGCTGGGGCGTCGGCGGCATCGAGGCCGAGGCCGCGATGCTCGGCCAGCCGGTCTCCATGCTGATCCCGCGCGTCGTCGGCTTCAAGCTGACCGGCGAGCTGCCGGCCGGCACCACCGCCACCGACCTCGTGCTGACCATCACCGAGATGCTCCGCAAGCACGGTGTCGTCGGCAAGTTCGTCGAGTTCTACGGTGAGGGCGTCGCCGCCACCTCGCTGGCGAACCGCGCCACCATCGGCAACATGTCGCCGGAGTTCGGTTCCACCGCCGCCGTCTTCCCGATCGACGGGGAGACCCTGAAGTACCTGCGCCTGACCGGCCGCGACGCCCAGCAGGTCGCGCTCGTCGAGGCGTACGCCAAGGAGCAGGGCCTCTGGCTCGACCCGGCCGCCGAGCCGGACTTCTCCGAGCGGCTGGAGCTCGACCTCTCCACGGTCGTCCCCTCCATCGCCGGCCCGAAGCGCCCGCAGGACCGCATCGTCCTCGCCAACGCCTCGCAGCAGTTCGCGCTCGACGTGCGCAACTACGTCAACGACGACGAGGAGGCCGGCAAGGAGTCCTTCCCGGCGTCCGACGCCCCGGCGTCCTCCAACGGCGTGCCGACCAAGCCCACCCCGGTGACCCTGGCCGACGGCACCTCCTTCGAGATCGACCACGGCGCCGTCACCGTCGCCGCGATCACCTCGTGCACCAACACCTCGAACCCCTACGTCATGGTGGCGGCCGCCCTCGTGGCGAAGAAGGCCGTCGAGAAGGGCCTCGCCCGCAAGCCGTGGGTCAAGACCACCCTGGCGCCGGGCTCGAAGGTCGTCACCGACTACTTCGACAAGGCCGGTCTGACCCCGTACCTCGACAAGATGGGCTTCAACCTCGTCGGGTACGGCTGCACCACCTGCATCGGCAACTCGGGTCCGCTGGAGGAGGAGATCTCCAAGGCGATCAACGACGCCGACCTCGCGGTCACCTCGGTCCTCTCGGGCAACCGCAACTTCGAGGGGCGCATCAACCCCGACGTCAAGATGAACTACCTGGCCTCCCCGCCGCTGGTCGTCGCGTACGCCATCGCGGGCTCCATGAAGGTGGACATCACCCGGGACGCCATCGCCACCGACTCCGAGGGCAAGCCGGTCTTCCTCGCGGACATCTGGCCCACCGAGGCCGAGGTCAACGACGTCGTCGCGAACGCCATCGGCGAGGACATGTTCAACAAGTCCTACCAGGACGTCTTCGCTGGCGACGCCCAGTGGCAGGCGCTGGAGATCCCGACCGGCAACACCTTCGAGTGGGACCCGCAGTCCACCTACGTGCGCAAGCCCCCCTACTTCGAGGGCATGACGATGGAGACCACCCCGGTCTCCGACATCGCCGGCGCGCGCGTGCTGGCGAAGCTGGGCGACTCGGTCACCACCGACCACATCTCCCCGGCCGGTGCGATCAAGGCCGACACCCCGGCCGGCAAGTACCTCACGGAGCACGGCGTCGAGCGCCGCGACTTCAACTCGTACGGTTCCCGCCGCGGCAACCACGAGGTCATGATCCGCGGTACCTTCGCCAACATCCGCCTCCGCAACCAGATCGCGGCGGGCACCGAGGGCGGCTTCACCCGCGACTTCACCGTCGAGGGCGCGCCGGTCTCCTTCATCTACGACGCCTCGCAGAACTACCAGGCCGCCGGCATCCCGCTGGTCATCCTGGCGGGCAAGGAGTACGGCTCGGGCTCGTCCCGCGACTGGGCCGCCAAGGGCACCGCGCTGCTCGGCGTCAAGGCCGTCATCGCCGAGTCCTACGAGCGCATCCACCGCTCCAACCTGATCGGCATGGGCGTCCTGCCCCTGCAGTTCCCCGAGGGCGCCACCGCGGCCTCCCTGGGCCTCACCGGCGAGGAGACCTTCGCCTTCACCGGTGTGGAGGAGCTGAACAACGGCACCACCCCGCGCACCGTCAAGGTGACCACCGACACCGGTGTGGAGTTCGACGCGGTCGTCCGCATCGACACGCCGGGCGAGGCGGACTACTACCGCAACGGCGGCATCATGCAGTACGTGCTCCGCAACCTCATCCGAGGCTGAGAGGCGCGCCAGGCGGAGCCGAATCAGTCGGGTCGGCTCCGCCAGTCGGCACCATAGGGCCGTATCCCCGTACCCGGGGGTGCGGCCCTTCCGTCTGTTCCGGTGCCGTCGGCGGCGCCGGGTCAGGTGACGGTGAGGTCTCAACTCGGAAAAGCCGGAGCTGATCCTTGTGCATGATCTTGCTCACTCAAGCGGAAGTGGACTATACCTGTGCCCGTCCGGACCACCGCGAATCGAGCGGTCCCGGACCGGGGGACGGCGGGGACCTGCGGTGATGCCGCATGCGCGGCAACTGCCGGGCCGGCCCGCTTCCTTCACACTTCTGACGAAGGCGAGGACTTGAGCATGGGATCCACCTCCGCCCACGGCGAGAACAGCACCGACGGCCTCGGCCGCCGGGACCTGATCAAGCGCTCCGCGGCACTCGGCCTGATCACTGTGCCGACGATGAGCTTCCTGTCCGCGTGCGCCTCCGGCGCCGAGGAAGCCCCCAAGGGCGGTGCCCCCAAGGGGGCGGTCACCAAGGAGAACCCCTTCGGCGTCGCCAAGGGCGGCAAGCTCGACGTCGTCGTCTTCAAGGGCGGCTTCGGCGACGACTACGCGAAGGCCTGGGAGGCCGCCTTCGACAAGAAGTGGGGCACCACCAGCTCCCACCTGGGCACCCAGGAGATCACCGCCAAGCTCCAGCCGCGCTTCAACGCCGGCAACCCGCCGGACGTCGTCGACGACTCGGGTGCCCAGCAGATCAAGCTGGACGTCCTGGCCAAGGGCGGCCAGCTCGCCGACCTCACCGCCGTGCTCGACGCGCCCTCCCTGGACGACCCGACGAAGAAGGTGCGCGACACCCTCGTCGAGGGGGCCTACGAACAGGGCCTCCAGGGCGGCAAGTTCGTGGTCCTCAAGTACGTCTACGCCGTCTTCGGCCTCTGGTACTCGGGCAAGCTCTTCAAGGAGAAGGGCTGGGCCCCGCCGAAGACGTGGGACGAGTTCCTGGCCGTCTGCACCAAGGCCAAGGAGGCGGGCATCGGCGGCCTCGCCCACCAGGGCAAGTTCCCGTACTACATCAACGTCGTCATCATGGACCTGATCGCCAAGAAGGGCGGTCTGGACGCCATGAAGGCGATCGACAACCTGGAGCCGAACGCCTTCGAGAACAACCCGGCCGCCCTCGCCGCCGTCGAGGCCGTCTACGAGGTCGTGGAGAAGGGCCTCCTGCTGCCCGGCACCAACGGCCTCACCCACACGGAGTCCCAGACCGCCTGGAACCAGTACAAGGCCGCCTTCATCCCCAGCGGCTCCTGGCTGGAGAACGAGCAGCTCAAGCAGACCCCGGAGGACTTCGACATGAAGTTCCTGCCGATCCCGCTGCTGGCGGACAGCAAGCTGCCCCTCGAGGCCATCCGCGCCGGTGTGGACGAGCCCTTCATCGTTCCCGAGAAGGCCGCCAACAAGGCCGCGGGCATGGAGTTCCTCCGCTCGATGCTCTCCCGCGAGTGGTCCACGATCTTCGCCCAGCAGGCCAACTCCCTCACCGTCGTCAAGGACGGCGTGGACCCCGCCGTCAAGCTCCGCCCGGGCACCCAGTCGGCCGTCGAGGCCCTCAAGGCCGCCGGCAGCAACACCTTCAGCTACCAGTACCCGGACTGGTACAGCGAGATGGACACCGAGATCCAGAACGCGTCCAATGAGCTGATGGCCCAGCGCATCCAGCCGAAGGAATGGATCAAGCGGGCCCAGGCTGCGGTAGACAAGGCTGCCAAGGACCCGAACGCGAAGAACAACAAGCGCAGCTGACGACGCGTCCACCGGACACCCGGCAACACCAGGGACGGACACCATGAGCCACGCAGCCCAGGGGAGGGGGAAGGCCGGCTTCATCACCGGCTTCCTCATCGCACCGATCGCGCTGTACCTGACCTTCGTCATCTGGCCGTATGTTCAGACATTCGGCTATTCCTTCACCAACTGGTCGGGCCAGTCGCCGGTCTTCGACTTCGTCGGCCTGGACAACTACACGGCGCTGCTGCAGGACGAGGTCTTCCGCGGCGCGCTCTGGCACAACCTGCTGCTCCTGGTGTTCGTCCCGGTGATCACCATCCTGCTCGCCCTCTTCTTCGCCTTCATGGTGAACGCGGGAGGGCGCAGCGGGGCCGGCGGCGTGCAGGGCGTCTCCGGCTCGCGCTTCTACAAGATCGTCTACTTCTTCCCCCAGGTCCTCTCCCTCGCGATCCTCGCCGTGCTGTTCGGCGCGATCTACCGCAGCGACGAGGGGGGCCTGCTCAACGGCTTCCTCATCAAGACCGGCCTGGTCGACCCGCAGCACCCGGTCGAATGGCTCAACGAGCCGAACTTCGTCCTCTGGTGCCTGCTGTTCGTGGTGGTCTGGCACGGCGTCGGCTTCTACCTCGTCCTCTTCTCCGCGGCCATGCAGTCCGTGCCGAAGGACATCTACGAGGCCGCGCTCCTCGACGGCGCCGGGCGCGCCCAGACCTTCTTCAAGGTCACCCTGCCCCTGCTGTGGGACTCTGTGCAGACCTCCGCGGTCTACCTGGGCATCGCCGCGATGGACATGTTCGTCCTGGTGTCGACCATGACCTCGGGCCAGTTCGGCGGCGGACCCGACCACCACAGCGAGGTCATGGCCACGGTGCTGATGCGCAACTTCCTGTACTTCGGCAAGAGCGGCTACGCCTGTGCCATGGGCGTGGTCATGCTCGCCCTGACCATGATCCTCTCCGTCATCACGCTGCGCGCCACCCGCCGCGAGCGCATCGAGTTCTGAAGCGGAGTGCCCTGATGACAACACAGTCCACAGTGATCAAGACTCCGGACGAAGCCGCCGCGGAGAGCTCCTCCGGAGCCGGACGGACGGGGGAGCCGGACCGGCGCTCCGAGGGCGTGGTCCTCAACGTCTTCTCGCACGGGTTCCTCGCCCTCTGGGCGATCATGATCGTGCTGCCCCTGATCTGGCTCGTCCTCGGCTCCTTCAAGACGGACGCGCAGATCGGCGGCTCCGCCCTCAGCTGGCCCTCGAACTGGCACCTGGACGCGTTCGGCCGGGCCTGGGACAAGGGCATCGGCGGCTACTTCGGCAACACCCTCGTCGTGCTGGTGTTCTCGGTGCCGCTGACCATGCTGTTCGGCTCCATGGCCGCGTACGTCCTGGCCCGCTACCCCTTCAAGGGGAACCGGGTCGTCTACTACTTCTTCGTCAGCGGCGCGATGTTCCCGGTGTTCCTCGCGCTCGTCCCGCTGTTCTTCATGGTCAAGCGCTTCGACATGCTGAACACCTACCAGGGCCTGATCCTCGTGTACGTCGCGTACTCGATGCCCTTCACCATCTTCTTCATGCACTCGTTCTTCCGGACGCTGCCCACCGCCGTGTACGAGGCGGCCGTGATCGACGGGGCGTCCGACACCCGGATCTTCTTCCAGGTGATGGTGCCGATGGCCAAGCCCGGCCTGATCAGCGTCGGGATATTCAATGTCCTGGGCCAGTGGAACCAGTACATCCTGCCCGCCGTGCTGATGCAGCCCCAGTCGAGCTCGGACCCCGAGCGCTACATGCTCACCCAGGGCCTGATCCAGCTCCAGCAGCAGATGGGGTACGAGACGGACCTGCCCGTGCTGTTCGCCGGGGCGACCATCGCGATCATCCCCATGCTGGCGGTCTACCTGTCCTTCCAGCGCCAGATCCAGGCCGGCCTGACCTCCGCCACCCTCAAGTAGCAGCCGGGCCCGGACCCCTGACGGGGGACCGGGCCCGCGCCGCGTCCCCGGGCCTACGCCCGGTCGGGGTCCGGCACCACCGCCCAGCTGACCGCCGAGACGGACGGGTCGAGCGAGAGGTTGCTGACCGCCTCCTCCAGTGCCCGGCCCTCCGGCCCCTCGGCGGTCAGCAGCGCGGACACGGTGACCAGCCCGGCCGTCGGGCCGTCCTGGCTGCGGATGGACCGCAGCTGGTACCCCGGCCGGCCCAGCGCGTCGACCAGCCGGTGCCGGATGTGGGCCTCCTCCGCCTCCAGGCACACCGCCTCGAAGTGGAAGTCGGCGGCCACCTCGGCCCCGCCGCGCGGTTCCCGGTCCAGCCGCCGGCCCAGCGGACGCAGCAGGAGGTTGGCCCCCACCACGCCCACCGTGCCGCAGGCGGCCAGGACGAACAGGCCGACCCCGGCGAGGCAGCCCACGGCCGCCGAACACCACAGGGTGGCTGCCGTGTTCAGGCCCCGGACGCTCAGCCCGTCGCGCATGATCACACCGGCGCCGAGGAACCCGATCCCGGAGACGATCTGCGCCGCGACCCGCGAGCCGTCGTAGTTCACCTCCGAGACAGCGCTGAGGAACCCGTACTGGGAGAGCAGCACGAACAGCGCCGCTCCGCCCGCGACCAGGGCGTTCGTCCGCAGGCCCGCCATCCGGGCCCGCCACTGCCGTTCCAGGCCTATCACCGCTCCGAAGCCGAGCGCGGCGGCCAGGTGCCCGGCCATCTGCCATTCGGTGAGCAGCACGGGCGTCTCCTTCCTCCGTGGGACCGGCCGGCCGTCACAGCCAGGTGTGGAACCTGCGGATGTACCAGGTCTTCACGAGCTGGGTGAGCGTGCAGTACGCGAGGAGCACGCCGATCAGCCACGGGAAATAGGCGGCCGGCAGCGCCGTGAAGCCCAGCGGGGCGGCGAGCGGCGAGAACGGCAGCCACAGCCCGGTCAGCACCGCGAGGACCGTCATCACCATCACGGGCCAGGAGGCGCGGGACTGGACGAAGGGGATCTTGCGGGTGCGGATCATGTGGACGATCAGGGTCTGCGAGAGCAGGCCCTCGATGAACCAGCCGGACTGGAAGAGCGCCTGGTGCGCTTCGCTGTTCGCCCCGAAGACGTGCCACATGATGAGGAACATCGAGATGTCGAAGATCGAGCTGACGGGGCCGATGGTGACCATGAAGCGGCCGATGCCCTTGGCGTCCCAGTTGCGGGGCTTGCGCAGGTACTCCTCGTCCATCCGGTCCCACGGGGTGGCCAGCTGGGAGATGTCGTAGACCAGGTTCTGGACCAGCAGCATGATCGCGAGCATCGGCTGGAAGGGGATGAAGGCGCTCGCGACCAGGACGGAGAAGACGTTGCCGAAGTTCGACGAGGCCGTCATCTTGATGTACTTGATGGTGTTGCCGAAGGTGGTCCGGCCCTGGATCACGCCCTGCTCCAGGACGGTCAGGTCCTTCTCCAGCAGGATGATGTCCGCCGATTCCTTGGCGATGTCCACGGCCGTGTCCACCGAGATGCCGACGTCGGCGTCGCGCAGCGCGGCAGCGTCGTTGATCCCGTCCCCGAGGAACCCGACGGTGTGCCCCTCGGCCTGCAGGGCCCGTACGATCCGGGCCTTCTGGACGGGGTTGACCTTGGCGAAGACCGTCGTACGGGCGGCCAGCGCGCGCAGTGCGGGCTCGTCGAGGGCGTCGGTCGCGGCGCCGGGCACGACGTGACCGACGTCGAGGCCGACGTCCGCGCAGACCCGGGCGGCGACGAGCTCGTTGTCGCCGGTGACCACCTTGACCGCGATGCCCTTGTCGGCCAGGCCCCGCAGCGCCCGGGCCGCGTCGGCCTTCGGCGGGTCGAGGAAGGCGAGGAAGCCGACGAGGGTGAGGCCGTCCTCGTCCGCGACGGTGTAGGTGTCGCGCGGCGCGGCGACCGTGCGGGTGGCGACGGCCAGGACGCGCAGGCCCTGCCGGTTGTTCTCCTCGGCGATGCGGGTGGCGCGGCGGCGCAGGTCCCCGGTCAGTTCGACGCGCTCACCGCGGTCCTTCATGTGGGTGCAGAGGTCCAGGACCTCCTCGACGGCGCCCTTGGTGATCACGACGTGCTCGGTGCGGCCGGGATCGCCGACGAGGGCGTTGCGGTTGAGGACCACGGACATCCGGCGCCGGGCGAAGTCGAAGGGGATCTCGTCGACCATCGAGAACCGTGCGTCGACGACAACCTCCTCGGCCTCGTTGACGCGGTCGATGACCGCCTGGTCCATCAGGTTGCGCAGGCCGGTCTGGAAGTGGGCGTTGAGGTAGCCGTACTCCAGGACCTCGCCGTCCTCCGCGCCGTGCACGTCGAGGTAGCGGTCCAGGACGATCCGGTCCTCGGTGAGGGTGCCGGTCTTGTCCGTGCAGAGCACGTCCATGGCGCCCAGGTTCTGGATCGCGTTGAGGCGCTTGACGACGACCTTGCGCCGGGACATGGCGACGGCGCCGCGGGCCAGGTTGGCCGAGACGACCATCGGCAGCATCTCCGGGGTCAGGCCGACCGCGACGGCGATACCGAAGAGGAAGGCCTCGTTCCAGTCGCCCTTGGTGAAGCCGTTGATCATGAAGACGACCGGGACCATGACGAGCATGAAGCGGATCAGCAGGAGGCTGACCCGGCGGACGCCGGTGTCGAAGTTGGTCTGCGGGCGCTCGCCCACCAGGGAGCCCGCCATCGAGCCGAAGTAGGTGTCGGAGCCGGTGGCGACGACGACGCCGGTGGCGGTGCCGGAGGTGACCGAGGTCCCCATGAGCACGAGGTTGTCGGCCTCGACCGGGTCGGTGGTCCCGGGCCGGCCGAGGTCCTCGGTCCGGATGTCGGCCTTGGCGACGGGCAGGGACTCGCCGGACAGGGCCGCCTGGCCGACCATCAGGTCCTTGGACGTGATCAGCCGCAGGTCCGCCGGGACGAGGTCCCCGGCGGCCAGCTTGACCATGTCGCCCGGGACCACCCGGTCCATGGGCACCTCGAACGTGGTGGGGCCGGAGCCGCTCCCGGCCCGGCGCTGCACGGCGCAGGTGGTGGTCACGAGCCGGCCCAGCGCGTCGGCGGCGCGGCCGGAGCGGAACTCCTGCCAGAAGCGCAGCAGTCCGCTGATCGCCACCATCACGGAAAGGATGACGACGCCCGGGTCCCCGGGGTCCTGCCAGTACATGACCGCGGCCAGGAAGACCAGGACGGCGATGAAGGGGTTCCGGTACGCCTTCGCCAGCTGGAGGTACCAGCGGGGCGCGCGCTCCTGGGCGACGGCGTTGGGGCCGTGCCGCTCCAGGCGCAGCGCGGCCTCGGCGTGGGTGAGGCCGTGGCGCGAGGCGTCGACGGACTGGAGGACCCGGACGCCCGGGAGGGCGCTCGTCCCGGCGAGCCGCTCGCCGACGAGCCGGGTGCGGGCCTCCAGCTCGGCGGCCTTGCGCTCGCGGCGGGTCCGGCCCGGCGGTGCGAGCTTCGCCGGGGTGCGAGGGGTGAGCATGGTCATGACGAATACCTCCCTCCACGGCGTCCGGGCAGCGCGGAGCCGCACGGTCACGTGGAGTGATCATGGGTCGGCGTGCGGCGTCGCGGAACGGCCGCCGGGCACACCGGTGGGCATGGATGACGCAGGCCCGACGGAGCCGTCAGGGCATGCGGAGGGGAAACGGGGGCAGGGTGACGCGGAACGCGTGGAGGCAACCACGGGGTGCCGCGGCCGTGCGCACTCGGGGAAAGGAGCGGCCGAGCCGAAGGTCAGCCGACGGGAGCGCTGCAAGGACTTCGATCGGGACTCATCCCGAACACCTCCTTGCGTAGAGCGCTGTCATCACGGGGCGCCCGGTCCGGCCGGAAAGGCCGCAGAGGATCGGCGCCTTTTCGACCGTAGCACGATCGGAGCGACCGTTCTCTCCCCCTTCTGGCCGGTAGTGGCCGATTCGTGCTGCGTCAGCCTCTTGACGTCTGGAGGCGCAAAGGCTCGACTTAAGGTTCACAAGTTGGAGAGACGCCGGGGTCTCGGAGCGCCAAGCCGTCAGGGCCCGGCTCGGGGGGCGACGGCTTGCCGTCGCTTATGGGCAGGAGTGGATGAGTCGTGCAGACTCCCGGATCGCAGTCCTCGCTGCATCGAGCGAATCTGGAACGGGTCGTGCGGGCGGTGCGGCTCGCGGGATCGCTGACCCAGGCGGAGATCGCCCGTGCCACCGGACTGTCGGCGGCCACGGTCTCCAACATCGTCCGGGAACTGAAGGAAGCCGGGACCGTCGAGGTCACGGACACGTCGGCCGGCGGCCGACGGGCCCGGAGCGTCTCGCTCAGCGGGGACGCGGGCATCGTCATCGGCGTCGACTTCGGCCACACCCACCTGCGCGTGGCGGTCGGGAACCTCGCCCACCAGGTGCTGGCCGAGGAGGCCGAGCCGCTGGACGTCGACGCCTCCTGGGCGGAGGGCTTCGACCGGGCCGAAACCCTGGTCGGACGGCTGGTCACGGGCGTCGGGGTGGGCCTGGACAAGGTCATCGGCGTCGGGCTGGGCGTGCCGGGGCCCATCGACGTGGAATCCGGGACCCTGGGCTCGACCGCGATCCTGCCGGGCTGGGCCGGGATCAACCCCCGCCAGGAGCTCTCGCAGCGCCTCGGGGTGCCCGTGTACGTGGACAACGACGCCAACCTCGGCGCGCTCGGCGAGCTGGTGTGGGGGAGCGGCCGGGGGGTCAAGGACCTCGCGTACATCAAGGTCGCCAGCGGTGTGGGCGCCGGGCTGGTGATCAACGGCCAGATCTACCGGGGGCCGGGCGGCACGGCCGGCGAGATCGGGCACATCACGCTGGACGAATCGGGCCCGGTCTGCCGCTGCGGCAACCGCGGCTGCCTGGAGACGTTCGCGGCCGCCCGGTACGTCCTGCCGCTCCTCCAGGGCACGCACGGGCCGGAGTTGACGATGGAGCGGGTGGTGGAGCTGGCCCGCGCCGGCGACCCCGGCTGCCGCCGGGTGATCACGGACGTGGGCCGCCACATCGGCAGCGGCGTGGCCAGTCTCTGCAACCTCCTGAACCCCAGCCGGGTGGTCCTGGGCGGGTCGCTCGCGGACGCCGGTGAACTGGTCCTGGCTCCCATCCGTGAATCAGTGGGGAGGTACGCGATCCCGAGCGCGGCACGCCAGTTGTCGGTGCTCACCGGCTCGCTCGGCGGGCGGGCCGAAGTGTTGGGGGCGTTGGCCCTCGTGCTCAGCGAAATGGGCGATTCAACGCTTTTGTCGGACCATGGAAGTGGACTGCGAGCACCAGCCGTCTTGTCTTCAGGTAGATAACGGATGGCACCGTTGTCATCTCGTTAAGGATTCACTCCTTGACGGCAAAACGCGGCCGGGGTTGACTCACATCCACCTCGGCCGCAGTGTTGCGGCCTCGTCAGGGAGGTTCAACTAATGAACACTCGTATGCGTAGAGCCGCCGTAGCCGTTGCCGCCGGCGCCATGGCCGTCTCGCTTGCCGCTTGTGGCAGTGCGAAGGAGGCCGGCGAGAAGCCGAAGGACTCCGCCGCGGTCGGCGACGCCATCAAGGTCGGGCTGCTCCTTCCGGAGAACCAGACCGCGCGGTACGAGAAGTTCGACAAGCCGCTGATCGAGAAGAAGGTCGCCGAGCTGACCCGCGGCAAGGGCGAGGTCGTCTACGCCAACGCCAAGCAGGACGCGACCACGCAGAACTCCCAGGTCGACACGATGATCACCAACAAGGTGAACGTCCTCATCGTGGACGCGGTGGACTCCAAGGCCATCGCCGGCGCGGTCAAGCGGGCCAAGGACGCCGGCATCCCGGTCGTCGCCTACGACCGCCTGGCCGAGGGCCCGATCGACGCCTACACCTCCTTCGACAACGAAGAGGTCGGCAAGGTCCAGGGCAAGGCGCTGCTGGAGGCCCTGGGCGACAAGGCCAAGGACGGCCAGATCGTCATGATGAACGGTTCGGTCACCGACCCGAACGCCAAGCTCTTCAAGTCCGGCGCCCACTCCGTCCTCGACGGCAAGGTGAACGTCGGCAAGGAGTACGACACGGTCGAGTGGAAGCCGGAGAACGCCAACACCAACATGGCGGCGGCCCTCTCGGCGCTCGGCAAGGACAAGATCGTCGGCGTCTACTCCGCCAACGACGGCATGGCCGGCGGCATCATCACCGCCCTCAAGGCGGCCGGCCTGTCCACCCTGCCCCCGGTCACCGGCCAGGACGCCGAACTCGCCGGTGTGCAGCGGATCGTGTCGGGCGAGCAGTTCATGAGCGTCTACAAGCCGTACGCCCCCGAGGCCTCGGCCGCGGCGGAGATGGCCGTCGCCCTCGCCAAGGGCGAGAAGATCGACGGGATCATCAACCAGAAGGTCGACAGCCCGACCACCAAGGCCGTCCCGTCCGTCCTGATCCCGGTCGTCTCGCTCACCAAGGCGAACATCAACGACACCGTCGTCAAGGACGGGGTCTACAAGGTCGAAGAGATCTGCACCGACAAGTACGCGGCCGCCTGCGCCACCGCCGGCATCAAGTAAGGCCCCCGTCGCCCGCTCGCAGGGCGACCCCCGCGCCTGCCCGGCGCCCCGCTCCTTCTTACCCCGCCACCCGCGGGGCGCCGGGCAGAAACGTTCTCCCGCTCCACCCCCCCCATTCGCCCCGCTCCTGCTCTTTTGCACGACATCCCCGCCGGTCAGGCGGCGAAGGAGATGGTTCATGTGTCCGCTGCGCCCGTGTTGGCGTTGCGAGGGGTCTCGAAGCGGTTCGGTGCCGTTCAGGCCCTGACCGACGTAGAACTCGAGATCCACTCCGGTGAGGTGGTCGCCCTGGTGGGCGACAACGGCGCCGGCAAGTCCACGCTGGTCAAGACGATCGCCGGCGTGCACCCCATCGATGACGGCGTCATCGAGTGGCAGGGCCGCCCGGTCTCCATCGGCAAGCCCCACGACGCCCAGAACCTGGGCATCGCGACGGTCTACCAGGACCTCGCGCTGTGCGACAACATCGACGTCGTCGGCAACCTCTTCCTCGGCCGCGAGCTCAAGCGCCGCGGTGTCCTCGACGAGGTGGAGATGGAGCGTCGCGCCCGCGAGCTCCTCACCACCCTGTCCATCCGGATCCCCAGTGTCCGGATCCCCATCGCCTCGCTCTCCGGCGGCCAGCGCCAGACCGTGGCGATCGCCCGCTCGATGCTGGGCGAGCCCCAGCTCGTCATCCTCGACGAGCCCACCGCCGCCCTCGGCGTCGAGCAGACCGCACAGGTTCTCGACCTCGTGGAACGGCTGCGCGAGCGCGGCCACGCCGTGATCCTCATCAGCCACAACATGGCCGATGTGAAGGCCGTCGCCGACAAGGTGGCGGTCCTGCGGCTGGGCCGCAACAACGGCGTCTTCAGCGTCGCCGACACCTCGCAGGAAGAGATCATCTCCGCCATCACGGGAGCCACGGACAACGCCGTGACCCGCCGCGCGGCCCGCACCGGGGAGGCCCGCAAGTGAGCACCGAGAACCCTGCCCCGCTGCACAAGACGACGGACGGCGGCGACGGCCACGCCGTGGTCAACCCGGCCGCCGCGGCGGACGCCATCCCCGCCGTGGACCCGCGCCTGCTCGTCCGCGAGCAGGGCCTCGCCGGGTACCGGCGCGAGTTCGGCCGCAAGATGAAGGCCGGCGACCTGGGATCCATCCCGGTCGTCATCGGCCTGATCATCATCTGGGGCATCTTCCAGGGGCTGAACGCGAACTTCCTCTCCCCGGAGAACCTCACCAACATCGCGATCACGATGACCGCCACCGGCATGATGGCCGTCGGCATCATCTTCGTGCTGCTGCTCGGCGAGATCGACCTCTCGGTCGGCTCGGTCAGCGGCGTCTCGGGCGCCATCGTCGCCGTCCTGTCCGTCACCCACGGCATGAACGAGTGGCTGGCGATCCTCGCGGCGGTCGCGGGCGGCGCCCTGATCGGCTCCATCCACGGCTTCTTCTTCGCCCGGATCGGCGCCCCGGCCTTCGCCGTCACCCTGTCGGGCCTGCTGTTCTGGTCCGGCGCCATGCTGCAGATCCTCGGCAGCAACGGCACCATCAACCTGGACTCCGACGGCGTGGTCGGCAAGCTGACCACGTACTTCTTCTCGGACGTGGCCGTCGGCTACGCCCTGGCGGCCCTCGCGGTGGTCGGCTACTTCCTCGGCTCCTTCTTCGACGCCCGTCGTCGCGAGGCCGCCGGGGTGCCCTCCCGGCCGCTGGGCGAGATCCTGCTGCGCACCGGCCTGCTCGCGGTGTTCACCTTCGGTCCCGCCCTCGTGTTCAACCAGTACAAGGGCCTGCCGCTCGCGGTGGTGCTCTTCATCCTGGCCCTGGTCGGTACGGACTTCCTCCTGCGCCGCACCACCTTCGGCCGTCAGGTCTTCGCGCTCGGCGGCAGCGTCGAGGCCTCCCGGCGTGCCGGCATCAACATCAACCGGGTGCGGATCACGGTCTTCGCGATCGCCGGCACCTTCGCCGCCATCGGCGGCCTCTTCTGGGCCTCCAAGATCGCGGCGGCCAACCAGAGCGCCGGCGCCGGCGACCTGCTGATGAACGTCATCGCCGCGGCCGTCATCGGCGGCACCAGCCTCTTCGGCGGCCGGGGCCGGACCTGGAACGCCCTCCTCGGCGTCATGGTCATCACCTCGATCCAGTACGGTCTGGCCCTGGAGGGCATCGCGACGCCGATCCAGTACATGATCACCGGTGCGGTGCTGCTGGCCACCGTGGTGATCGACTCGGTCACGCGCAAGACCCAGAAGACCGCCGGACGGGCCTGACCGCCCGCCCGGACGCCACGTCCGCCGGTAAGACCGGTCACAGTGCCCGGTGCCACTTCGTGTGGCACCGGGCACCCGTGCGTGCAATTACACGTACAGCTGTGCGGGTATACGCCCGTTTGGGATGTGTGACCGCACAGTCATGTGTACATGTATGACAAAGGTGTGACTCTGCCGGGACGGCCCGATGACCGCGCCCGCGAGCGGAACATTAGACTCGTCAGACCAGCTGGCGACTGCAAGGAGGCACGGGTGCTGCTGACCCGCATCAAGGGACCGCGCGATCTGGACCGGCTCAGCAAGGAGGAGCTCGACCAGCTCGCCGCGGAGATCAGGTCCTTCCTCGTCGACGCCGTCTCCAAGACCGGCGGGCACCTCGGCCCCAACCTCGGGGTGGTCGAACTGACGATCGCCCTGCACCGGGTCTTCGACTCGCCCAAGGACAAGGTCCTCTTCGACACCGGCCACCAGGCCTACGTCCACAAGCTGCTCACCGGCCGCCAGGACTTCGGCGGACTGCGCACCAAGGGCGGCCTGTCCGGCTACCCCTCGCGCGCCGAGTCCGAGCACGACGTGATCGAGAACTCGCACGCCTCCACCGTGCTGGGCTGGGCCGACGGCTTCGCCAAGGCCAACGAGGTGCTCGGCCGCGAGGACCACCACGTCGCCGCCGTCATCGGCGACGGCGCGCTCACCGGCGGCATGGCCTGGGAGGCGCTGAACAACATCGCCGCCGCCAAGGACCGCCCGCTGGTCATCGTGGTCAACGACAACGAACGCTCGTACGGCCCCACCATCGGCGGCCTCGCGAACCACCTGGCGACCCTGCGCACCACCGACGGCTACGAGCGCTTCCTGGCCCGCGGCAAGGACCTCCTGGAGCGCACCCCCGTCGTCGGGAAGCCCCTCTACGAGACCCTGCACGGCGCGAAGAAGGGCCTCAAGGACTTCATCGCCCCGCAGGGCATGTTCGAGGACCTCGGGCTCAAGTACGTCGGCCCCATCGACGGCCACGACATCGAGGCGCTGGAATCGGCGCTGCAGCGCGCCAAGCGCTTCGGCGGACCGGTCATCGTGCACTGCCTCACCCAGAAGGGCCGGGGCTACGAGCCGGCCGTCCAGGACGAGGCGGACCGCTTCCACGCGGTCGGCGTGATCCACCCGGACACCGGCCTGCCGGTGAAGACCGCCGCGGCCAGCTGGACCTCCGTCTTCGCCGACGAGATGGTCAAGCTCGGCAAGGAGCGGGGGGACATCGTCGCCATCACCGCGGCCATGCTCCAGCCGGTGGGCCTGAAGAAGTTCGCGGACGCCTACCCGGACCGCATCTTCGACGTCGGCATCGCCGAGCAGCACGGCGCCACCTCCGCCGCCGGCCTGGCCAGCGGCGGCGTGCACCCCGTGTTCGCGGTCTACGCGACCTTCCTCAACCGCGCCTTCGACCAGGTCCTCATGGACGTGGCCCTGCACAAGTGCGGGGTGACCTTCGTCCTGGACCGCGCGGGCGTCACCGGCGACGACGGAGCCTCCCACAACGGCATGTGGGACATGTCCATCCTCCAGGTCGTCCCCGGCCTGCGCCTCGCGGCCCCGCGCGACGCCGAGCAGCTGCGCGCCCAGCTCCGCGAGGCCGTCGCGGTGCAGGACGCCCCGACCGTCGTGCGCTACTCGAAGGGCGTCGTCGGCCCGGCCGTCCCGGCCGTCGGGCGCATCGGCGGCATGGACGTGCTGCGCACCCCGGCCCCCGAGGTCACCCGACCGGACGTACTCATCGTCTCGGTCGGCGCACTCGCCCCGATGTGCCTGGAGATCGCGGCCCTGCTGGACAAGCAGGGCATCACCTCGACCGTCGTCGACCCCCGTTGGGTCAAGCCGGTGGACGAGGCCCTGGCCCCGCTCGCGGACGGCCACCGGGTGGTCGTCACCGTCGAGGACAACGGCCGCACCGGCGGCGTGGGCGCCGCCGTCTCCCAGGCCCTGCGGGACGCGGGCGTCGACGTACCGCTGCGCGACTTCGGCATTCCGCAGCGCTTCCTCGACCACGCGCTGCGCAAGGAGATCCTGGCCGAGATCGGCCTGACCGCCCCGGACATCGCCCGGCAGGTCACGGGCCTGGTGGCCAAGCTCGACGGGCGCTACGACACCGAGCCGGCGGCCACCGTCGACTAGTCGGCGGACCGTCGCGGGGTTGCACGTCACGGGCCGGGAGATCACCCTTTGAAGAGGGCCTCCCGGCCCGTTCGCGTGCGTAGAAACCTGTTCGGAGGTGCGTCGGTGAGTAGGGATACGAGCAGCCCCTTCCGCACCAAAACGGTGGAGCAGTCCATCCGCGACACGGAGGAGCCGGAACACGCCCTCCGCAAGTCGCTCTCCGCCTGGGACCTGACCGTCTTCGGCGTGGGTGTCATCATCGGCACCGGCATCTTCGTCCTCACGGGCATCGCGGCCCGGAACAACGCCGGACCCGCCACCGCCCTCGCCTTCGTGGCGGCGGGCATCGTCTGCGGCCTCGCGGCGCTCTGCTACGCCGAGTTCGCGTCCACCGTGCCGGTGGCCGGATCGGCCTACACCTTCGCGTACGCCTCGATCGGTGAGCTGCCCGCCTGGATCATCGGCTGGGACCTGGTGCTGGAGTTCGCGCTCGGCACCGCCGTCGTGGCGGTCGGCTGGTCCGGGTACGTGCGCAATCTCCTGGAGACCAACCTCGGCTGGAACATCCCCACCTCGCTGGCCGGGCCCGACGCCGGAGGCACCTTCGACCTGCTGGCCTTCCTGCTGATCCTGGCGCTGACCGCGGTCCTGGTCATCGGGACCAAGCTGTCGGCCCGGATCACCGCGATCGTGGTCGCCATCAAGGTGACCGTGGTGGTGCTGGTCATCATCGCGGGGCTGTTCTTCATCAAGGCCGACAACTACTCGCCGTTCATCCCCCCGGCCCAGCCGCAGGAAGCGGGCAGCGGCCTGCACGCGCCGCTGGTGCAGCTGCTCTTCGGCTACGCGCCCACCAACTTCGGCGTCATGGGCATCTTCACCGCGGCCTCCCTCATCTTCTTCGCCTTCATCGGCTTCGACGTGGTGGCCACCGCGGCCGAGGAGACCAAGAACCCCCAGAGGGACATGCCGCGCGGCATCCTCGGCTCGCTGCTGGTCTGCACGGTGCTCTACGTCGCCGTGACGCTGGTGGTCACCGGCATGCAGAAATACTCGGAGATGTCGCCCACCGCCCCGCTCGCGGAGGCCTTCAAATCCGTGAACCAGCCGTTCTTCTCCGGCGCCATCAGTCTCGGGGCGTCCATCGGTCTGATCACGGTGTGCATGATCCTGCTGCTGGGGCAGACCCGGGTGTTCTTCGCGATGAGCCGTGACGGACTGCTGCCCCGCGTCTTCTCGGTCACCCACCCCAAGTACCGCACGCCCTACCGGGCGACCATGCTGCTCGGTGGGATCATCGCCGTCGTCGCGGGCTTCACCAGTCTGGAGAAGCTCGCGGAGCTGGTGAACATCGGCACCCTGTTCGCGTTCGTGGTGGTCGCCCTCGGCGTGATCGTCCTGCGCAAGACCCGCCCCGACCTGCACCGGTCGTTCCGCACCCCGTGGGTGCCGTTCGTCCCGATCGTGTCGATCGCGGCCTCGCTCTGGCTGATGCTCAACCTGCCGGCCGAGACCTGGATCCGCTTCGGCGTCTGGATGGCGATCGGCGTCGTCGTCTACTTCCTCTACGGCCGCGGCCACAGCCGGCTGGGCAAGGCCGGCGCGGACGCGAAGTTCTAGCCGCGCGAAGCCCGGAGCCGACCGTACGGTCATCCGTACGGCCGGCTCCGCGTCCGCGGGCCCCCGTCAGCCCGTGGCCGGGGACTTCTTCGCGGAGGCGGGGATCTTCTGGTCGTTGCGCAGGGCCTCCCACAGCTGGGTGGCCTGCGGCTCCGCCGTGATCACGCGGTTCGGGTCGACCTTGTCGTAGGCGACCGGGAGCATGATCGTCTCCATGGTGTCCGGGTCCACGCCCTTCATGCTCTGCGCGAAGTCCGACAGCGCGGTGAGCGAGGCGAGGTCGGAGTCCGTGGTCAGCGACTTGGTGCCGGCGTCCGCGAGCTTGTAGAGCCGGGCCGGGTTGCCGAGGGCGTCCTGCTTCTTGATCTCGGACAGCATCGCCATCATGAACTGCTGCTGCAGGCCGATCCGGCCGAGGTCGCTGCCGTCGCCGTAGCCGTACCGGGTACGGACGAACTTGAGCGAGTCGGTGCCGTTCAGCCGGTGGCTGCCCGCGTCCAGCTTCAGGCCGCCCTTGGCCCCGGTCATCGGCTTGTCCAGGGTGACGGTGACCCCGCCGAGCGCGTCCACCAGGCCCTTGAAGCCGGCGAAGTCCACCTCGACGAAGTGGTCGACGCGGACGCCGGACATGGCCTCGACGGTCTTGACGACGCACGCCGGGCCGCCGGTGCTGTAGATGCTGTTGAACATGGCCCGCTTCTGCGCCGGGGCCGTCTTGCCGTCCTCGCCCTTGCACTCGGGCCGGTTGACCAGGGTGTCGCGCGGGATGCTGACCGCGGTCGCCTTGGCCCGGCCCTCGGGTATGTGCACCAGCATCGTGGTGTCGGAACGGGCGCCGCTGACGTCGCCGTGGTCCAGATCGGCGTTGGCCCCGGCCCGGGAGTCGGAGCCGAGCACCAGGACGTTCTGCGCCCCGGCGACGACCTTCTTCGGCCGGTCGTCCCCGATGGCCCGGTCCAGGTCGACACTGGAGATGTTGCTGTTGAGGCTGCTATACATCCACCACCCCGTCCCGCCCGCGGCGAGGATCAGGAGCGCGACCGACAGCAGGACGATCCACAGGACGCGCTTGCCGCGGCGCGGCTTGCGCCGACTGGTGCGCGAGGGTGCGGCGGGCTGGTCGGTCATGGAGGCAGAGCCCTTCTGCTATAGATGAATGTGAATAATAGACAGACTTTCGAGTGGGTCGGTCCGGGGGTGAACCGGAGCGGACGCTCACACGACAGACGGCACATGGCGGAAGGACGGACGGCGTCGTGAACCGAGGCAGGGGCGGCACCCGGGCCGCCCATCCGGCTCGCGGGGCGCAGGGTGCCGCGCCGGGCGCGGCCGGTCCCGCCCACCCCTCCGCCCCCGCCGGAAAGTGGCTGTTCAGAGGCAACGACGGCCGTCTGACGGCCTATGCGTGCGCCGCCGGGGGATTGCTCCGCTGGACCGAGACGCACGCTCCCGGCAGCGGCTGGACGGGCCCCGAGGAACTCGAAGTTCCCGGCTGGACCGGGTCGGCGGTCATGGCGCAGAGCCACGAGGGCTACATCCATTTCGTTACCCTCCGGACTCCGTCGGACGACTCCGGCAGCCTGGAGGTCGCCGTCGCGACCCAGTTCCAGTCCGGTCGCGGCCTGACCGCCTGGCGCGGTCTCGGCGTTCCCGGCGTACGCGGCGGTCCGGAGGGCGACGGGCCGGTCCGGCCGCCGTGCGTCGTCGTCAACCAGCGCTCCGGCAGCGTGCACGTCATCGTGTCCCTGCGCCTCGGCGGCATCGTGCGGCGCAGCCGCAATGCCCAGGGCACGTGGGGCGGGTGGAAGCAGCTGGCCCCCGAGTCCTACCAGGGCGGCGTGACCGCCCTGATGCCCGCCGGCGGGCCGCTGGAGGTCCTCGCGGCCGGGCGGGCCGGGGTCGACCGCTGGGTGGGCGCCGGGCAGGGGCAGTTCCGCCTCGGCGACCGCGTCGCCACGCAGATGGCCGGAGCCCCCGTCGGGTGCGAGACGGGCCCGCGCAGGGCGACGTACTTCTGGCGGTACCCGGGCGACGGTTCGCTGGTCGCCTGGCGGGCCGGCGCGCAGGGGGTGCAGAGCGGCATGATGGGGCTCGGCGGGGCGGGCGGCCGCGGTACGCCCGGCGTCGGGCAGGCCTCCATCGGCGGCTACGACTGCACGGTCCTCGCGCAGAACGGCGCCGAGGGCGACATCGAACTCACCGCCTACGTCAGCGAGAACGAGGGCTACGGCACCTGGTGGGCCTCCCTCGGCGGCCACGGCCTGCACGCCCCCCAGGTCGCCGTCGACGCGGCGAACCGCGTCGTGGTGGCCGCGCTCGACCGGGACGGCGCCCTGGTCGTCACGCGCCAGGAGACCGACCGGGAGGGCCTCGCCTTCGGCCCCTGGCAGCGGGCCTGACCCACCGGGTGCTGACCCACCGTGGGCCGGCCCGCCGGGCCGGCCCACGGTGGCGCCGTGCGGACCGGCCGCCCGCGGACCGGCCGTCAGCCGCGGTCCGGCAGCGGGGTGCGCTGGGAGATCTCCACGCTGAGGCCGCCGGACTCCGTGTAGTACGGCGTGGCCACCAGCTCCAGGCCCTGCGTGCCGGGCGCCGGAGCGACCACCACCGGCTGCCGGGCCGTCGTGTCCAGGTCGTCGGCCCGGCGCACGCCGAGCCGAACCTCCTGGGTCACGCCCTCGAAGGAGACGGCCAGGTGGAAGTCCCAGACGCCGGGCGGGACCGGCCAGCCGCTGGAGGTCTGCGCCAGGTTGATCCGGGTCGAGAAGCGGCCCATCGCCCGGGTGTTGCCCTTGGCGTTGGTCAGGGTGTCGTCGCGGCGGGCCGTCACGGAGAAGCCCTCCTCCGCGCCGCTCGACCGCTCCCGCATCACCACGCGGGTCGCACGGTCCTTCGTCGACAGCTGCTCGAAGAAGGCGAAACCGTCCAGGAGCAGCATCGGACCGTCCCAGCCCACGCCCTGCAGCTGGTGGCTGACGGTCATGTCGCCGGTGATGTCGAACAGCTCGTCCTCCAGCCCCACCTGTGCGTCGCGGAAGAACGGCAGCGTCGTGAACACCTTGCCGCCCTCGACCGTCTTGCGGACGCCCGGCCGGTCCTTGTCCGACTCGAAGGCGGCCATCGTCGCGGCCTCGGCGATCCGGCCCCGTACGAGCAGCGCGTACCGTACGGCCAGCATCCGCGGCAGCAGGGCCAGCGCCCCCGGCGACACCTGGGAGCGCAGCACCTCGGCGGCGGCCCACAGGGTCTGCTCCCGGCCCGCCGGGTCCTCGGCGGTCAGCAGCGCGGCGGCGGTCGCCTTGCCGAGCTCGACCTCCAGGTGCCGCGCGTGCAGCCGGTCGCGGCGCGGCCCCTCCGGAAGCTGCGAGCTGACCAGCGCCAGCATCCGCGACACCAGGGCGACCCGGTCCGGCAGGGCCGCCGGAAACGCCTGGGACGGGCCCTTGATCACGCAGGTGCGGTCGCCGACCACCGAGATGTTGTCCGCCCCGATGTACGCGGCGGCGGTGAAGGCCTGCTCCTCACCGAAGGGCATGTCGGTGGGGAAGGCCAGCCCGCGCCGCTGGAGCAGGCTGGTGCGGAACAGCTTGTCCGGCGTCAGCGACCAGTAGGCGCGCGAGGTCCACACGTCGCTGTGCGTCAGGTTCTTGCGGAACATCGACGTCGCCACCGTGTGCCGGCCGGAGCTCTCCAGCTTCCCGAGCACGACGTCGGCCTCGTTCGCGTCGGCCGCGGCCACCATCCGCTCCAGCGCGTCGGGCGCGAGGCGGTCCACGGCGTCCAGGAAGACGACGTACCGTCCGCAGGCCTGGCTCAGCGCCCAGTTCCGGGCCGAGGCCGTGCTCAGCCCGCGCGGCACCTGACCCACGCGCAGCAGCGCGGGGTACTGGTGGGCGGCGCGGGCCAGGAGGGCTCCGCTGTCGTCGGTCGAGCCGTCGTCGACGGCGATGACCTCCAGCCGCTCCGGTCCGATCGACTGCGCGACGAGGGAGGCCAGGCACGCTTCGAGCGAGGCGGCCTGGTTGCAGACCCGCAGCGCGACCGTCACGTCTCGGATGTCGGCGGCGTGCACGATCGCTTGGTTCATGATCCGTTGATCCTCATCGGTTCCGCTCGGACTGGTCGGGCCGGGGCCAGGGCATCTCCCCGACGAGCTCGGGCCACTGCCACGGGCGGAAGGCGACGTCCGTCGTGTGCTGCGGGAACACACCCGGGATGTGCGCCGTCGGCCCCACGAACACGTTCACGTGCGAGGTCAGCTTCGCGGCCGCGGGCGTGCCCACCACGTACTCGAACCGGTCGTAGCCGGTGAAGCCGGGGGCGGGCGTGTAGGTGACCCAGCCGTCGTAGGACAGCTGGGCGTCACCGTTGCCCGGCTGGGTGACGGAGATGGCCGTACTGCCCGCGGGGGCCGCCGACAGGACGTTCACCGAGCCCGGCCGGCCCGGTTCGGCCTCGATGCGCAGGCCCCGGGCGCCGGGCGCCCGCAGGCGCAGCGCCTCGTCCGAGAGCTTGCCGGTGCGCACCAGCCTGCGGCCGGTGGCGTCGGGGACGCCCACCGTGATCTGGGGCCGCAGGACGGGGGCGTCGGCCGACTCGCGCAGTCGCAGGTGCAGGACGCCCGTGGCGGTCTCGCCGGCATCGGCCCGGACCCGGAACCAGCGCTGCCGCGGGAAGTACTCCAGCCCCTGCAGCGCCACGACCTCGGCGATCCCCTTCAGCGGCGCCTCCAGGAGGTACGCACAGCCGCGCGAGGCGTTCTGGTCGGGCGCCACGGACAGGCCGAGCTGGAAGGTCTCGCCGGGCACGACGCCGCGCCGCGGGTCGGCCGAGCTGTAGAGGGCGGCGTAGACGACGCCCAGGGACGGGTCGTCGCCGAGGGCCCGGCCCCGGCACAGGAGATTCACGCGCCGGACTCCTCAACTACTGGGGGACATGGACACACGGGACTTGGTGTTGTGGGCGAACGTCTCCTCGTCCAGCCAGCCCAGTTCCTCGTACGAGAACCGGCGGCGGTCGAGGTCCCGGCCCCAGTGGGACGGGATGATGCCCTGCTCGATCATGCTGCGGGCGATGAAGCGGGCGCACTCGATGGCGCCCTCGGCCCGCAGGTGGACGTTGTCGCCGTCCTGGACGTGCCGCTGGAGGGGCTCGCCCGGCCGCAGGTAGGTGAAGACGCGCTTGGACGCCTCCGGACCGAGCTCCTCCCACCACTGCAGGCTCTGGCGGTACAGGTCGACGACCGGTACGTGCTCGTCCTCGGCCAGCTGGCGGGCGGCGAGCGGATAGTCGCCCAGGAACCGGGCGACGTTGCCGTGCCGGTCGATGCGGCGCCGCTCGTACGGCAGCAGGATCACCGGGTGGGCCTGCCGCTCGCGGGTGCCGTGCACGTAGGCGGCCATGTGCTCCAGGAAGGTGGAGAACGGCTCGGTGTGCAGGCCCGGGTCGGGCTTCCAGTCCGTCTGGCCGAAGCCGAACAGGAGGTAGTCGCCCGGCTGCATGGTCTCCAGGATCCACTGGAGCCGCCCGCGCTCGCGGAAGCTCTTCGAACTGGCCCGTGCGCGGGCGCAGTTGACGACCTCGACCGCGTCGGTGAGGAAGAGCGGCAGCGCCTGCGTCCAGCCCGCCATCGGAAGGAAGCTGTACGGGCGGCCCACCGCGTTGGAGCCGCCCGCCACGAAGATCCGGGGACGCGCGCCCTGCTGGTTTCCGGGTGCGTACGTCACGCCTAGACCTCCTGCTCCTCCGCGGTCTGGGTCAGTAGCACCGACTCCAGCGCCGCTTCGAAGGCCGACCGCTGGGCGGGGGAGGAGGTCGGGTCCTGCTTGCGCACGTCGATGACGTGACCGGTCATCTCGGACAGCAGGACGTCGAGCGAGCTGAGGGCCACCGACTCCGAGGTCAGCAGGGAGCCCGAGGGCTCCTGGCCGAAGGCCTTGGTCCGCATCGGGGTGGCGGTGCGCTCGGGGTTCACGCAGTTGACGCGGATCCGGTCGCCGGCCCACTCGTCGGCGAGGGCCTGCGTCAGGTTGACCATGGCGGCCTTGGTGGAGGAGTACAGGCTGTACTCGGCGCGGCCGCGGGTGTAGCTGCTGGAGGTGAACAGCAACAGCTGGCCCTCGGTCTCGCTCAGGTACTTGTACGAGGCGCGGGCGATGTTCACGGGGGCGAGGTAGTTGACCTCCAGCGCCTCCCGGATCGTCTCGTTGTCGGTCTCGTCGAGGCGGCCGACGCGCAGCACGCCCGCGGTGTTCACGACGTAGTCGATCCGGCCGGTCTCCGCGTACGCGCGGGCCAGGGCCTCCTCGACGTGGTCGAGGTTCTCGACGTGGGTGCCGGTGGTGGACCGGCCCAGGGCGAAGACGCGGGCGCCGAAGCCCTCGGCGATCCGCGCGATGTCGGCGCCGATGCCGTACGAGCCGCCGAAGACGAGCACGGTCTTGCCGGACAGCTGCTCGCGGTAGGCGGCCTCGCCGGCCTGCGCGGGCGCGGTGTGCGAGGCGAGCTGGAACAGCTTGTCGGCGATGAACACGTCGACGGGCTGGGTGACCTTCATGTTGTACTCGTCGCCCTGCACGACGTGCACCGGCACGTCCGGCAGGTACTTGACCACGACGGAGCAGTCGTCGGTGGCCTGGAACGACGGGTCGGCCTCGGCCCGGTCGTACGCGGCGCGGATCGTGGAGAGCCGGAAGCCCTGCGGGGTCTGGCCGCGGCGCAGCCGGGAGCGGTCCGGCACCTCGGTGATGAACTCGCCGTCGTCGCCGTGGGTGCGGGTGACGATGACGGTGTCGGAGGAGGGGATGGCCACGTCGACGGCCTGGAACTTCTCCAGGGCCTCGACGCACTCCTTGACGACGCGCTGCGACAGCAGCGGGCGGACCGCGTCGTGGAAGAGGAGGTTGACGTCCTCGCCGGCCGCGAGGTCCTCGGCCGCGGCGCGGATCGCGATGCGGGTGGTCTCGCTGCGGGTGGAGCCGCCCGCCAGTACGCGGGTGACCTTGCCGAGGCCCGCGCGGTCCACGATGCGCTGGGCGTCCTCCACGTAGGCGGGGGTCATCAGCAGGATGACGTCGTCGACGTCCGGAGCGGTCTCGAAGATGTGCAGGGTGTGCTCGAGGATCGGCTTTCCGGCGATCTTGAGCAGCTGCTTCGGTATCTCTAGACCGATGCGCTGACCGGTGCCACCGGCGAGTACGACGGCAATGGTGCGGCGCGGGGTGGCACTGGAGGACAAGGTCTCCTTCTTCCTGGCAGGGGGATGGGGCACGACGTGCTCGGGAGGGGTCCGGCTACGCGGGCAGGTGCGTGTGTTCCGGGTATTCCACGGGGAAATCGAGCAGCCCCCGCCGGTACAGGTTGTTCGCGGCGGCGTTGAAGCGGACGCCGGACGGCGGGTACTCCTGGCCGAGGAGGTACTCCTTGAGCTGCTCGCGGTAGGGCGCCATGACGTCCTCGCGCGGATTGAGCATGGCGTCGATGGCCGTGCTCAGGCCGTTGCAGTCGGGGTCCAGGAGGTACGAGGCGTACGCCGTCCGCTGTTCGTTGCGGAACTCGGCGTCGGGCAGCCCGTCGAGATTGAAGATCGCGTACGGCTTCAGCGTCGCGACGAAGTCGGACACGACGCTCGACATGTCGCCGATGAGCAGGTCGGACTGGTTGAAGCAGTCGTAGAGGGCGGGGATCCGCTCGGTCACCACGTGGTGGGCGGTGTCCGGGATCGCGCTCCAGTACAGGGTCGCGGCCTGGTTGCGGCTGCGCCTGATGCGGGCGGTCCGCTCCTCCTCGGTCAGGTCCGGGAACTTGGAGCGGACGCCGCGCTCGGAGAGGTCGGCGATCCGCTGGTCGATCCGGGCCAGCTTCCTCGCCGCCGACTTGGAGTCGGTGGCGTTGCGGCCGAAGCGCCGGGCGTTGTCCTCCTGGAGCATGGCGATGACGCGGCGGTGCGCGGCGGCGGCCTGGGCGGAGCGCGAGCCGGTGAGCGGGTGCGGCTTGTAGATGATCCGGATCTCCTGCTCGTGGTCGAGCAGGGCCTGGATCAGGGTCTCGCCGGCCGGGATCACCGAGGTGTAGCACGCGTCGTCGGTCCAGCCCTCCCAGGTGGGGGCGTAGATGACGGTGGGCATCGGGCCGGCGACCTTGCCGGTCCAGCGGTGCAGCGACATGAGCTGGGGCCGGCCAACCTCGACGATCTGGTTGTGCGTCACGGCGTGCTTGATGCGCTCGTAGCGGTCGCGGCCCGCGCGCCCGGCCACCCATATCTCGTCGAAGACCTTGCTGACGCGGTTGCTGCTCGCGAGCTTGTCGCTGTCGCCGTGGCCGATGAAGACGTGCTTGACCTCGGCGCGCTGGAGCATGTGCACGTTCTTGCCCGCGTTGCCGGGGTAGAGGGCGACGCGGAGCTCGTTCATCTCGATCCGGGCCAGGTTGTCGGCCTTGGGGACGCAGATGACCGGGATGGGCGTCGCGTCCAGGTAGCGCAGGGTGGCGCGCTCGCGCAGCACGATGATGGGCCGCAGGTCCAGCTCCTCCAGCGCCTCCAGCCACATGTTCACCTGGTACATGAAGTCTTTGGAGATGGCGGCGAAGGTGAAGTAGAGCGCGACCTGGGGGCGGTACTCGGCCAGCTGGTGGTTGAGCTCGTCGAGGGCCTCGTCGGCGGTGGGCAGCTTGAGCGCGTTGCGCGCGTCGGGCACCAGCACCAGCAGGGAGAGGTAGGCGAGGAAGACGGTCGCGATCATGCCGTACGTGACCCAGCGCCAGTTATCCGTCGCGATGGTGGCGAGCGCGCCGCCCATCAGCGGGATGTCCATGTGCAGGGTCTTGCGGACGTGCTTGTCGACCAGGAACGGGTGCGGCATGCGGCGGATGCCGAGCGCCTCCAGGTCCAGCCCGCGGGTGGTGAACGGCAGCTCGTTGCGCATCTTGCGGACGTGCTTGAGGAGCGCGCCGTACGCGAGCTGGAGGATGAAGAGCAGCAGCAGCCCGATGGTGGTCATCTGCGCCACGAAGGACTCGATGTCGGCGATGGCTCCGCACAGGCCGAGCAGCAGGAACTGCCGGATGAGGAAGCGCATCGTGAGACCGAAGCGCGAGTCGCGCAGCCGCTCCAGCGTCGTCGATTCGCTGTTGTGGAGCAGCAGGTCGGAGGCGTAGCTGGCGGCCGCGCAGTACGCGAACATCGGGAGGGAGGCGAGGGCGACGGCGGCCATCATGCCGATGAAGCTGAGAATCAGCCCGGCGCTGATCAAGATGCCGAGAACGGCTTGCCGTCGCTTGGAGCCCATGGTGCGGTGCCTCCCCCGAGGAGGTTTGAGAATCCCGTGAAGTGTCGGAGTAGTATAAGCAGCCTTATGGAGGGCTGGAGAACTACAGGTGAACCCCGGGCCAATGCTTGGGGATGACCCTCTGTAAAGGTCACATAAAGGTAACGAGCCCTTCGTGGGGCGTGGATGACGGGCCTTCGATCCGAAGGCGGCAACTCATCCGGTGAAGCGATAGAGCGTCAGTTCTCGGCGATCTTCGATCTTCACGGAAAAGCCGATGCACAATCCCACCCGGCCCCCCGCCAGCGTGACGGCCATTCCCTCGGGCTCCCGGAAGGGGAGGTCCGGCGCCACGGTGACGCGATGGCGGCCCTGTGCCATTCCGGTGGTGACGTCGATCGCCGAGATGTAGGTATTCCCGCCGGACTTCCGGGGGTTCTTGCCATTTTTGTCCGTATACGGGTTTCCGGTCAGTATGTAGATGAAGTTCCCGTGCAGGGCGCAGCCCTGGAACCATTCCTCTTCCTTGACCTGCACGCCCGCTTTGACGAACTGTGCGGATTCCGTGCGCCCGGCGAGGAAATCCTCCATCTGGTATACGGCGAACCGCCGTTCGCCGCCCCGTTCGTGACTCACCAGCACCCGGCCGCCGGCCAGGTCGAGGGAGGGCGAGACGTCGGAGGCGCCCGGCACCGGGTCGAAGTGGGTGACGGCCGCGTCCGAGCTGTCCAGGATCGCGCCGTCCTTGAACGGCGTACGGGCCACCGAGCGGCCGTAGCCGGTCCGCGGATCGGCCTTCCCCTCCACCCAGAGATGGGTGCGCTTGCCCGCCGGCTCGACCGCGAAGGAAATGCCGTGCCCGAAACCGCGCAGATACATGTGGCCGGTGATTTTCCCGGCCGCGGTCATCCGCGTCAGGCACATGTCCCCGGCGTCCTTGCGGTCGGAGGCGGCCAGCGGCTCGTCCTCGTCCGAAAGCCGGATTCCGGCCTGAAGGGTCTGGAGCGTGTAGACGAGACCGTTCGCGTCGTCGAAGGCGAATGACTGCGGGCCCGTCGTGTTGAAGAGCCGCGCGGGCGCCAGAACCTCGGTGCCGGAGTGCATGTCGAATTCGCCGGCGATCCGCGGAAGGCCGTTCTGCTCGTCCGTTACGTCCGGCTCGTCCGGTTCGCCGTCCCGCGACCAGGCCAGGCTGCTCGCGGTAATTCCGGCGGCAACGGCGCCGCCGGCGAACAGGAGGGTCCGCCGGCTGAAAGGTGTCTGGTTGTCCGCCATGTCCGGCATTCTGTCATCAGGCCCGGCCGGGGCCCGCATCGGCCCCCGGCCAGGGCCGATCGCAACGGCAGCGGGCGCCCGTCCCCCGAAGGGGAACGGACGCCCGATGTGCATTCACATCGTTATGCGGCGGTATGTCAGGCCGGAACCCGCCACACCGCAATTCCTCAGACCGGGACGCTCGCCAGACCGGGGGCGAGGAACTTCTTGCCGTTCACGCGCTCCGAGACGCCCTCGCGGTCCAGGTACGGCGTGACGCCGCCCAGGTGGAAGGGCCAGCCGGCGCCCGTGATGAGGCAGAGGTCGATGTCCTGGGCCTCGGCCACGACACCCTCCTCCAGCATCAGGCCGATCTCCTGCGCCACCGCGTCCAGGACGCGGTCGCGGACCTGCTCCTCGGTCAGGACGCTGTCGCCTTGGACCAGGAGGGCGGCGACCTCGGGGTCGAGTTCCGGCTTGAAGCCGTTCTCGGCCGAGTAGACGTAGAAGCCGCGCTTGCCGGCCTCGACGACCCGCTTCAGGTTGGGGGAGACGGTGAAGCGCTCCGGGAAGGAACGGTTCAGGGTCTCGGAGACGTGCAGCCCGATCGCGGGGCCGACGAGCTCCAGCAGCACCAGCGGGGACATCGGCAGGCCGAGCGGCTCGATGGCCTTCTCGGCGGTGGCCACCGGGGTGCCCTCGTCGATGACGTTCTGGATCTCGCCCATGAAGCGGGTGAGGATGCGGTTCACGACGAACGCCGGGGCGTCCTTCGTCAGGACCGCGGTCTTCTTCAGCTTCCGCGCGACACCGAAGGCCGTGGCCAGGGAGGCGTCGTCGGTCTGCTCGCCGCGGACGATCTCCAGCAGCGGGAGGATCGCGACCGGGTTGAAGAAGTGGAAGCCGACCACGCGCTCGGGGTGCTGGAGCTTCGAGGCCATCTCGGAGACCGACAGCGAGGAGGTGTTGGTGGCGAGGACCGCGTGCGCCGGGGCGACCGCCTCGACCTCCGCGAACACCTTCTGCTTGACCGACATCTCCTCGAACACGGCCTCGATGATGAAGTCCGCGTCGGCGAAGCCCTCGGCCTTGTCCAGGACGCCGGTCACCAGGGCGGTCAGGCGGTTGGCCTTGTCCTGGTTGATGCGGCCCTTGCCGAGCAGCTTCTCGATCTCGGCGTGGACGTAGCCCACGCCCTTGTCGACGCGCTCCTGGTCGATGTCGGTGAGGACCACCGGCACCTCCAGGCGGCGCAGGAAGAGCAGCGCCAGCTGCGAGGCCATCAGGCCCGCGCCCACGACGCCGACCTTGGTGACCGGGCGGGCCAGGCTCTTGTCCGGGGCGCCGGCCGGGCGCTTGGCGCGCTTCTGGACCAGGTTGAAGGCGTAGATGCCGGAGCGCAGCTCGCCGCCCATGATGAGGTCCGCGAGCGCGGAGTCCTCGGCGTCGAAGCCCTTCTGCAGGTCGCCGTCCTTGGCCGCCTCGATGATCTCCAGCGCGCGGTAGGCGGCCGGGGCCGCACCGTGCACCTTGGAGTCCGCGATCGCGCGGCCGCGGGCGACGGCCGCGTCCCAGGCCTCGCCGCGGTCGATCTCGGCGCGGACGACCTCGGTGGTGCCCTTCAGGACGCCCGCGGTCCACAGGAGCGACTGCTCCAGGAAGTCCGCGCCCTCGAACAGCGCGTCCGCGATGCCCAGGTCGAGGACCTGCTTGCCGCGCAGCTGCTTGTTCTGGTTCAGCGAGTTCTCGATGATCACCGAGACCGCGCGGTCCGCGCCGATCAGGTTCGGCAGCAGGGCGCAGCCGCCCCAGCCCGGAACCAGGCCGAGGAAGACCTCGGGCAGCGAGAAGGCCGGGATGGCCTTGGAGACGGTGCGGAAGGAGCAGTGCAGACCCACCTCGACACCGCCGCCCATCGCGGCGCCGTTGTAGTAGGCGAAGGTCGGCACGGCCAGCGCGGAGAGGCGCTTGAAGACGTCGTGGCCGCCCTTGCCGATGGCGAGCGCCTCGTCGTGCTTCTTCAGCAGTTCGACGCCCTTGAGGTCGGCGCCGACCGCGAAGATGAACGGCTTCCCGGTGATGCCCGCACCGACGATGGAGCCGGCGGCGGCCTCCTGCTCGACCTGGTCGATCGCCGCGTTCAGGTTGGCGAGGGACTGCGGGCCGAAGGTGGTCGGCTTGGTGTGGTCCAGGCCGTTGTCCAGCGTGACGAGCGCGAAGCGCCCGGCGCCGAGCGGCAGGTCCAGGTGACGGACGTGCGCCTGCGTGACGACCTCGTCCGGGAAGAGCTCGGCCGCGCCCTTCAGGAGCTCGGTGGTGGCGCTCACTTGGCGTCTCCCTCGGTGGTGAAGTGCGGGTTCTCCCAGACGACGGTGGCGCCCATGCCGAAGCCGACGCACATCGTGGTCAGGCCGTAGCGGACGTGCGGCTGCTCCTCGAACTGACGGGCCAGCTGCGTCATCAGGCGGACGCCGGAGGAGGCGAGCGGGTGACCGAAGGCGATGGCGCCGCCGTACTGGTTCACGCGCGCGTCGTCGTCGGCGATGCCGTAGTGCTCCAGGAAGGCCAGGACCTGTACGGCGAAGGCCTCGTTCACCTCGAAGAGGCCGATGTCGTCGATCGTCAGACCGGCCTGCGCGAGGGCCTTCTCGGTGGCCGGGATCGGGCCGTAGCCCATGACCTCCGGCTCGACGCCCGCGAAGGAGTACGAGACGAGGCGCATCTTGACCGGGAGGTTGTTCTCCCGGGCGAAGTCCTCGGACGCGATGATCGCGGCGGTGGCGCCGTCGTTGAGACCGGCGGCGTTGCCCGCGGTGACCCGGCCGTGGGCACGGAACGGGGTCTTCAGGCCGGCCAGGTTCTCCAGCGTGGTGCCCGGGCGCATCGGCTCGTCGGTGGTGACCAGGCCCCAGCCCGTCTCGCCCGCCGCCTCGTTGGTGTTGCGCACCGAGACCGGGACCAGGTCCTGCTGGATCTTGCCGTCGGCGTACGCCTTGGCGGCCTTCTCCTGCGAGCGCACGGCGTACTCGTCGGCGCGGAGCTTGGTGATCGTCGGGTACCGGTCGTGCAGGTTCTCGGCGGTCATGCCCATGAACAGGGCGGACTCGTCGACCAGCTTCTCGGATACGAAGCGCGGGTTCGGGTCCACGCCCTCGCCCATGGGGTGGCGGCCCATGTGCTCGACGCCGCCGGCGAGGGCGACGTCGTACGCGCCGAAGGCCACGCCGCCCGCGACCGCGGTCACGGCGGTGAGCGCACCGGCGCACATGCGGTCGATCGAGTAGCCCGGGACCGACTGCGGGAGGCCCGCGAGGATGCCGGCCGTACGGCCCAGCGTGAGGCCCTGGTCGCCGATCTGCGTGGTCGCGGCGATGGCGACCTCGTCGATCTTCTTGGGGTCCAGGTCCGGGTTGCGGCGCAGCAGCTCCCGGATCGCCTTCACGACGAGGTCGTCGGCGCGGGTCTCGTGGTAGATGCCCTTCGGGCCCGCCTTGCCGAACGGGGTGCGGACGCCGTCGACGAAGACGACGTCCCTGACGGTACGAGGCACGTTGGCTCTCCTCCAGGTGCGGGGTTGCACTGCTGCGCGGGAACGCGCTCGGCGGGTGCCGCTGAGCGCGCGCTCACCTCGCCCATGCTACTTGCGGGTAACTCATGTGGACACCCCCTCCGGGAGGAGCGGCGAAGGTCACACTCGGACGGCCCCGGAACGGACGGAGCCCCCGGCCGGTGGGCCGGGGGCTCTGCCCGTGCGGAACGGTGCGGATCGGTGCTGATCGGTGCCGACGTGGCGGGGATCAGTCCGGGGTGCCGGGCTGGTCGGCCGGCTCGGGGGCCGGCGGGGCCGTCGCGGCGAGGGCCGTGACGAGCGCCGGGGTCACCTGTCCGATCTGCCAGGGGCGGGCGCCGTGGCCCGCGAGGGCCTCCGCGACCGCGGCCGGGTCGAGCCGCGCCGGAGGCTCCCAGCACAGCCGGCGGACCGTGTCCGGGGCGATCAGGTTCTCCTGGGGCAGGTTCAGCCCCTCCGCGATCGCCGAGACGGCGGTGCGGGCCGCCGACAGGCGGGCCGCGGCCTCCGGGTCCTTGTCCGCCCAGGAGCGCGGCGGCGGCGGACCGGCCGGGCTGGCGCCCGGCTGCGGCAGCTCGTTCTCGGGCAGGCCCTTCGCCCGGTCCACGGCGGCCATCCACTGGTCCAGCTGGCGCCGCCCCATCCGCTGCCCGAACCCGGGGAGCGCCGACAGCGCCTGTACGTTCGCCGGAAGGCCGAGCGCGGCCTCGACGATCGCCCCGTCGCTCAGCACCTTGCCCGGGGAGACGTCACGGCGCTGCGCGATCCGGTCCCGGGACTCCCACAGCTCCCGTACGACCGCCATCTGCCGGCGCCGGCGCACCTTGTGCATGCCGGACGTGCGGCGCCACGGGTCCTTGCGGGGAGGCGCGGGCGGGGCCGCGGCGATCGCGTCGAACTCCTGGCGGGCCCATTCCAGCTTGCCCTGCCGGTCGAGCTCCTTCTCCAGCGCGTCCCGGAGGTCCACCAGCAGCTCGACGTCCAGCGCGGCGTAGCGCAGCCACGGCTCCGGGAGCGGGCGGGTGGACCAGTCGACGGCGGAGTGGCCCTTCTCCAGCGCGTAGCCGAGCACGCCCTCGACCATCGCGCCGAGACCGACGCGGGGGAAGCCCGCGAGGCGGCCGGCCAGCTCGGTGTCGAACAGGGAGGTGGGCACCATGCCTATTTCCCGCAGGCACGGCAGGTCCTGGGTGGCCGCGTGCAGGATCCACTCGGTGCCGGACAGGGCCTCGCCGAGGGCGGACAGGTCGGGGCAGCCGACCGGGTCGATCAGCGCGGACCCGGCTCCCTCGCGGCGCAGCTGCACCAGGTAGGCGCGCTGCCCGTAGCGGTAGCCGGAGGCGCGCTCGGCGTCCACGGCCACGGGGCCGGTGCCCGCGGCGAAGGCCGCGACCACACGGGCGAGGGACTCCGCGTCGGCGACGACCGGCGGGATTCCCTCGCGGGGTTCGAGCAGGGGGATCGGCGGCCCGTCGGACGGAGCTCGTTCGTCCGGGGGGCCGCCCCCGGTGGTGGTGCGCACGTCTGCTGCGGTCTCTTGGGCGTCGGTCACCGGTCAAGGGTATCCGTGGATGTGACGCACCCGTCGCCGGAACGTTCCGGCGACGGGTGCGGGGGTGGGGGCGGACGGCTCCCCGGGTTCCCCCGGGGGCACCCCCAGCCACCGCTGGAGTTCGCCCGGGAGCCTCGGGGCGGGATCAGTGGATGATTCCGGTCCGCAGGGCGACGGCGACCATCCCGGCCCGGTCGCCGGTGCCCAGCTTGCGGGCGATCCGGGCGAGGTGGGACTTGACGGTCAGGGCGGACAGGCCCATCGATACGCCGATGGCCTTGTTGGACTGGCCCTCCGCGACGAGGCGCAGGACCTCGACCTCGCGGCCGGAGAGCTCTCGGTAGCCGCCCGGGTGGCTCGGGGCACCCGGGGGGCGGCGGTGCATGCGGGCGGCGGCAGCGCCGATGGGGGCGGCGCCGGGCCGGGTGGGGAGCCCGATGTTGGTCCGGGTACCGGTGACGACGTAGCCCTTCACTCCGCCCGCGAGGGCGTTGCGGACGGCGCCGATGTCGTCGGCGGCGGACAGGGCCAGGCCGTTGGGCCAGCCGGCGGCGCGGGTCTCGGAGAGCAGGGTGAGACCGGAACCGTCGGGCAGGTGGACGTCGGCCACGCAGATGTCGCGCGGGCTGGCGACGCGGGGACGGGCCTCCGCGATGGACGAAGCCTCGATCACGTCGCGAACTCCGAGGGCCCACAGATGGCGGGTCACGGTGGAACGCACGCGCGGGTCGGCCACGACGACCATGGCCGTCGGCTTGTTCGGGCGGTAGGCGACCAGGCTTGCGGGCTGCTCGAGAAGAACGGACACCTAGGCCTCCTGGGGGGAGTGGCGGGACGGCCGGCTGGGGGAAGGAAGCCGGTGCGAACCGTGC
Organism: Streptomyces sp. NPDC048461; assembly: GCF_055587105.1. NCBI lineage: Bacteria > Bacillati > Actinomycetota > Actinomycetes > Kitasatosporales > Streptomycetaceae > Streptomyces > Streptomyces sp. NPDC048461. The sequence continues at coordinate 155,149 of NZ_JBVJGW010000002.1, forward strand.
GGATGGTCACTGACTCCTTCGGCACGTCACCCGCCCGGCTTTAGGGAATGATCACGATTTGGTGAGTAACAATTCGGGCAATTCGGACGCACGATCGATCATCGGGTGATCAGAAGCCCACAACGGAGGCCCGGTTCTGACACTCGGTTCCGGGGTTCGACCGGCCGTACGAGGCCGCGTCCGGTCCCGGCCGCCGTGCGCGGGCGCCGCGCCGGTCCGGACCGGGGCCGGGTACGGTCCGCGCGCGGCCTCCCGCGCACCGCCGTACGGCCCCGCCCTGATCCGAAAGACACGGCCTACGGGTGGTGCGGACCGCGCCGCTGTGGCAGGGAGACCACGCCGGTGGCCGTGTCCGTCGGGCCCACCGGGGGCAGCCCCGCGATCTGGCACAGCAGCTCGCACCACGCCGACAGGTGGGCCGAGGTGTCCGGCACCCCGCCCACCCCCTCGCGGGGCGTCCACGAGGCCCGGATCTCGATCTGGGTCGCCGGCCGCCGCTCCGCGAGCCCGCCGAAGTAGTGCGAGCTCGCCATGGTGACGGTGCCGCTCGGCTCCCCGTACGTCAGCCCGCGCGCGTCGAGCGCCCCGGTCAGCCAGGACCAGCACACCTCGGGGAGGAGCGGGTCGGCGGCCATCTCCGGCTCCAGCTCGGCCCGCACCAGCGTCACCAGGCGGAACGTTCCGTGCCAGGCCTCGTGCCCGGAGGGGTCGTGGAGCAGGATGAGCCGGCCGTCGGCCAGGTCGTCCTCGCCGTCGACGACCGCCGCCTCCAGCGCGTAGGCGTGCGGAGCCAGTCTCTGGGGCGGTTTCGTGGGGTCGATCTCGATCCCCGGGCGCAGCCGCGCCTTCTTCAAGCCGTCGACCGCCCGCCGGAACGGGAGCGGGACGGAGCTCTCCTTCGCGCTGTCCGTACCGTCAGCGCCATCTGAAAATCGTCCCTGAGCCGCAGCCATGCGGGGAAGACTAGGCGGAACGAGCGCCCGTACGGCGCAGGGACACCCGCACCGGGCCGGGCACTTCTTCATACGTGCGAGGATTCGGGGCGTGAGTGCCAACGACCTTCCCCTCGCTCGAGGCTCCGCCCGAGCTGGGGAGACCCCGTCCACGGGCCAGCCGAGTCAGACGTACGATTCCGCCTTCATGAAGGCGTGCCGGCGGGAGCCGGTGCCCCACACCCCGGTGTGGTTCATGCGGCAGGCGGGGCGCTCACTGCCGGAGTACCGCAAGCTGCGCGAGGGCACCCAGATGCTCGAGTCCTGCATGCGGCCGGACATGGTCACCGAGATCACGCTGCAGCCGGTGCGCCGCCACGATGTGGACGCGGCCATCTTCTTCTCCGACATCGTGGTCCCGCTGAAGGCCATCGGCATCGACCTGGACATCAAGCCGGGCGTCGGCCCGGTCGTCGCCCGGCCGATCCGCCGCCGCGAGGACCTCGCACAGCTGCGCGACCTCACCCCGGAGGACGTCGCGTACGTCACCGAGGCGATCGGCATGCTCACGGGTGAACTGGGCTCCACGCCGTTGATCGGTTTCGCGGGTGCGCCGTTCACCCTCGCGAGCTACCTCGTGGAGGGCGGCCCGTCCCGCAACCACGAGCACACCAAGGCCCTCATGTACGGGGACCCGCAGCTGTGGGCGGACCTGCTGGACCGCCTCGCCGAGATCACCTCGGCCTTCCTGAAGGTCCAGATCGAGGCGGGCGTCTCCGCCGTCCAGCTCTTCGACTCCTGGGTCGGCGCGCTGGCCCCGGCCGACTACCGCCGCTCGGTGATGCCCGCCTCGGCGAAGGTCTTCGAGTCCGTCGCGTCGTACGGCGTCCCGCGCATCCACTTCGGCGTGGGCACCGGCGAGCTGCTGGGCCTGATGGGCGAGGCCGGCGCGGACGTCATGGGCGTCGACTGGCGCATCCCGATGGACGAGGCCGTCCGCCGGGTCGGCCCCGGCAAGGCGCTCCAGGGCAACCTGGACCCCGCCGTGCTCTTCTCCACCCCGGAAGCGGTCGAGGCCAAGACGGACGAGGTCCTCGCGGCGGCCGCCGGGCTGGAGGGCCACATCTTCAACCTCGGGCACGGCGTCCTCCCGACGACCGACCCGGAGGCCCTGACGCGCCTGGTGGACTACGTCCACACCAAGACCGCCCGCTGAGCCGGACGGCACCGACACGACCGGGACGCCGGTACCGCGCCGTGCACGCCACGGCGCGGTACCGGCGTCCCGCACGTCCGGCCGCCGGCCGGACCGGCGGCGGAGGCCGCTACACGCCGGCGGCGCGCACCGCCGAGACCGCCTTGCGGGCCGCCACCAGCACCGGGTCCCAGACCGGGGAGAACGGCGGGGCGTAGCCCAGGTCCAGCGAGACCATCTGGTCCACCGTCATGCCCGCCGTGAGGGCGACCGCCGCGACGTCCACGCGCTTGGCCGCGCCCGCGCCGCCGACGATCTGCACGCCGAGGAGCCGGCCCGTGCGGCGCTCCGCCAGCATCTTCACCGTCATCTCCGTCGCGCCCGGGTAGTACCCCGCCGTGTTGGTGGAGGTGATCGTCGCGGTGACGAAGCGCAGCCCCACGTCCAGGGCGTCCTTCTCGCGCAGCCCCGTCCGGGCGATCTCCAGGTCGCAGACCTTGCTCACCGCGGTGCCCACCACCCCGGGGAACGTGGCGTAGCCGCCGCCGATGCCCGAGCCGATGACCTGGCCGTGCTTGTTGGCGTGCGTGCCCAGCGGAATGTGCCGGGTACGGCCCGAGACCAGGTCCAGGACCTCCACGCAGTCCCCGCCCGACCAGATGTTCCCGTGACCCCGGACCCGCATCGACAGGTCCGTGAGCAGGCCGCCCGACAGGCCGAGCGGCAGTCCGGCCGCGCGCGCGAGAGCCGTGCGGGGCTCCACGCCGATGCCGAGCACGACCACGTCCGCCGGGTACTCGTCGCCCGCCGCCGTCGCCACCGCCCGGACCCGGCCCTCGTCGTCGGTCAGGATCTTCGTCACCTCGGCCCGGGAGACCGTCACGATGCCCATGCCGTTCATCGCACGGTGCACCAGGCCGCCCATGTCCGGGTCCAGGGTGGCCATCGGCTGCTCGCCGCGGTGCAGGACGGTGACCTCGAACCCGCGGTCGACCAGCGCCTCCGCCATCTCCACGCCGATGTAGCCCGCGCCGACGACGACCGCGCGCCGGCCCTGCGCGCGCTCCAGGCTCGTCATGAGCCGCCGGCCGTCGTCCAGGCTCTGGACGCCGTGCACCCCGTGGGCGCCGATCCCGGGCAGCCGGGGCCGGACCGGGCGGGCGCCGGTGGCCAGGACGAGCTGGTCGTACCCGGTCCAGGACTCGGACCCCGATTCCAGATCGCGGGACCGGACCCGCTGCCCGGCCAGGTCCAGCTCCACGACCTCGGTGCGGGTGCGCACGTCGATGCCGCGGGCCCGGTGCTCCTCGGGCGTACGGGCGACCAGGTCGTCCGGCCCCGCGACCCGGCCGCCGATCCAGTACGGGATCCCGCACGCGGAGTACGAGGTGAAGTGCCCGCGCTCGAAGGCGGTGATCTCCAGCTCCGCCGGGCCCTTGAGCCGCCGCGCCTGCGACGCCGCGGACATCCCCGCCGCGTCGCCGCCGACCACCACCAGTCGTTCCGCCGCCATCGCCCGTACCGTCCTTCCGTCACCGTCACGTCGTCCGGGGGAACACGCTACGGGCGGGGGCGTGTTCCCCCGCACCGGCCTGCCTCAGGCCGGCCCGTCCGCCCCGGCCGCGGCGCTCCCGGTGGGGGAGCCGTCGGGGGACGGAGCCCCCGCGCGGGACGGAGCGGAGTCGGGGGCGCCGGCCGGCGGCGCGGGCGGGCCCCAGTGCGCGGGGGCACCCTGCGCGGGGACCCGCCCGGCGGCGGCCGCCGGGCGCGGCTTCGCGGGCCGCAGCCTGCGGTAGACCCGGAACGCCAGTGCGAGGAGCGCCGCCGCGATCGCGAACGGCAGCACCGCGCCGACCGCGAGGACGAGGTAGCGCACCAGGGTGGCGAAGACGTCCCAGCCGCCGCGCAGCGCGTCGGCGAAGCCCGCCTCCTCTTCCTTCTTCTTCTCCGCGGCCTTCGGGGCCGGTTCGGACACCGAGAGGGTGATCGTGCCCAGCGCGGTCCGGTCCTTCAGCGCGCCCTGCTGGGCCAGCAGCGACTCCAGGTCGGACTGGCGCCGGCTCAACTCGCCCTCCAGCATGACCACGTCGCTCAGCGCCGAGGCCCGGTCCATCATCTCGCGCACCCGGACCACGCTGGCCTGCTGCGACTTGACCCGGCTGTCGACGTCGGCGACCTTCTCGCCCACGTCCTGCGTCTCGACCTTGCGGTTGAGCAGCTTCCCGCCGCCCTCCAGCGAGCCGATCACGGCGTCGAAGCGCTCGCCCGGCACCCGCAGCGTCAGCTTCGAGGTGACCAGGCCGTCCTTGCCTCGCCCCGTGGACTCGTCGCCCACGTAACCGCCCGCCCGTTCCGCCTCGGTGCGGGCCGCCGCGAGGGCCTTCTGCGGCTCCGCCGTCTCGACGGCCAGCGTCGCCGTGCGGATCACGTGGGCGCGGACCGGGGCGGGCTGCGGCTGGGCCTTGGCGTCCGCCGCCGGGGGCGCGGCGGTCCCGGCGCCCGGCTTGGCCGCGTCCGCCCCGCCCTCCCGCGCCGCGCCGTCCTGCGGACCGGCCGCCGGGGCCCGGTCGGCGGAGGCCGGGCGCGCGGCGGACTCGTCCTCGGCGGAACCGGCCCCGCAGCCGGTGAGCGCGAGCGCCCCGGCCAGGGAGAGGGCGGCCAGAGCGGCCGCGGAGCGGTGTCTGCGCACGGAATGCATGATGGTGAACCCCCGGAGATCGGCTGGTGTTGCCGGTTCGACGTCCCGGGGCCCGGTGCGGGTTTCACTTCCGCGGTCCCGGCCCGGTCCCGATGCGGTCACGGTCCGGCGTCGGTGATCGGTCTGAGACGATGTGTCCATGCACGAAGCGGACATGCGTACGGACCGGGCGGACGTCCCCGGGGCCCCGGCCGGCTCCCGGGGCCACGTCGTCGTGGTCGGCGGCGGCATCGCCGGACTCGCCGCGGCCCACCGGCTGCTGGCCGACGGCGTCCGCGTCACCCTGGTGGAGGCCGGACCGCGGCTCGGCGGCAAGCTGCGCGCCGGCGAGCTCGCCGGCCTGCCCGTCGACCTCGGTGCCGAGTCCGTGCTCGCCCGCCGTCCCGAAGCCCTCGAACTGGCCCGCGCCGTCGGCCTCGGCGAGGCCCTGCAGGCGCCCGCCACCGCCACCGCCCACCTGTGGACCCGCGGCGAACTGCGGCCGATGCCGCGCGGGCACGTCATGGGCGTCCCCGGCGACCTCGGCCCGCTGGCCGCGTCCGGGGTGCTCTCCCCGGAGGGCCTGGCCCGGATCGGGGCCGAGCGCGAGCAGCCCCCCACCGAGATCGGCGAGGACGTGGCCGTCGGCGCGTACGTCGCCGCCCGGCTCGGCCGCGAGGTCGTCGACCGGCTCGTGGAACCCCTGCTCGGCGGGGTCTACGCGGGCGACGCCTACCGCATCTCCATGCGCGCGGCCGTCCCCCAGCTCTTCGAGGCCGCCCGCACGCACGCGCTGCTGGGCGACGGCGTACGGGAACTGCAGCGCCGGGCGGCGGAGCAGCCCCAGGCGTCCGGTCCCGTCTTCGCCGGCATCGACGGCGGCATCGGCCGGCTCCCGCTCGCCGTCGCCGACGCCTGCCGCGCGGCCGGCGCGCGGATCCTCCTCGACACCCCCGTCCGCGAGGTGACCCGTACCGCCGGAGGCTGGCGGGTGGTGGCCGGAGCGGAGGCCGTCGAGGCCGACGGCGTGATCCTGGCCACCCCGGCCGGAGCCGCCGCACGCCTGCTCGACCCCACCGTCCCGGTGGCGGCCGCCGAGCTGAGGTCCGTCGAGTACGCCTCGATGGCCCTGGTCACGATGGCCTTCCGCCGCTCGGACCTGCCGGTCTCCGTGACCGGCGGCGGCGCCAGCGGCTTCCTGGTCCCGCCCGTGGACGGCCGCACCATCAAGGCCTCCACCTTCTCCAGCAACAAGTGGGCCTGGGCCGGGACCGACCCCGAACTCTTCCTGCTGCGCACCTCCGTGGGCCGCCACGGCGACGAGGCGGACCTGTCCCGCGACGACGCGGACCTCGTCGGCGTCTCCCTCGCCGACCTCGGCGCGGCCGTCGGCCTCGCGGCCCGCCCGGTCGCCTCCACCGTCACCCGCTGGGACGGGGGCCTGCCCCAGTACCCCGTGGGCCACCTCGCCCGCGTCGCCCGGATCCGCGACGCCGTCGCGGCGCTGCCGGGCCTCGCGGTGTGCGGGGCGCTCTACGACGGGGTGGGCATTCCGGCGTGCGTCGCCAGTGCGCACAGGGCCGCCGACGCGGTGACCGCCGTGATCGGCACCCCTGGCACCGACCACTGATCAGCACACGGGACAATGGACGCATGACTGCACCAGAGAAGATTCCCAACGCGGGGAAGAAGGCGAAGGACCTCAACGAGGTCATTCGCTACACCCTGTGGTCCGTCTTCAAGCTGAAGGACGTACTCCCGGAGGACCGCGCCGGCTACGCCGACGAGGTCCAGGATCTCTTCGACCAGCTGGGCGCCAAGGACATCACCGTCCGCGGCACCTACGACGTGTCCGGCCTGCGCGCCGACGCCGACGTCATGATCTGGTGGCACGCCGAGACGGCGGACGAACTGCAGGGCGCCTACAACCTGTTCCGCCGCACCAAGCTGGGCCGCGCGCTGGAGCCGGTGTGGTCGAACATGGCCCTGCACCGCCCGGCCGAGTTCAACAAGTCGCACATCCCGGCCTTCCTGGCCGACGAGAACGCGCGCGACTACGTCAGCGTCTACCCCTTCGTGCGCAGCTACGACTGGTACCTGCTGCCCGACGAGGACCGCCGCCGCATGCTCGCCGACCACGGCAAGATGGCCCGCGGCTACCCCGACGTGCGCGCCAACACCGTCGCCTCCTTCTCGCTCGGCGACTACGAGTGGATGCTGGCCTTCGAGGCCGACGAGCTGTACCGCATCGTCGACCTGATGCGTCACCTGCGCGCCTCCGAGGCCCGCATGCACGTCCGTGAAGAGGTGCCCTTCTACACCGGGCGCCGCAAGTCCGTGGCCGATCTGGTCGCCGGACTCGCCTGATACCTCCCCTGGGGGGAAGGACCGGCGTGCGCCCCTGACTGAGGCGCTGCCGGTGGATCGGGAGGCACAGCCCCCGAATCGACGCAGCCGGAGACCCCGCCCGGAAGTTCAGACGGCAGGCGGCAGCAGTGCCCCGGCACTCGCTGCCCGGCCGTCCAGCGACACCGGTGCGGGCTCCGGATGCGGTCCGCACGTGACACGCCATCCCGAGGTGTCACCTGTCAGCAGGTACCGCTCGACGTGGCGGTCCACGCAGTCGTTGCGTCCGCCCACCACCCCGTGGTGGCCCGAGCCCAGCTCCGTGACCAGCGCCGCCCCGGCGCCGAGGCGCCGCTGGAGCTCCAGCGCCCCCCGGTGGGGAGTGGCCCCGTCCCGCTCCGCGGCGACGACGAGCGTGCGCGGCAGCCCCGGGTGCGGGGCCCCCACGGCGAGGGGCCGCTGCCGGTCCCGTACGGGCCAGGAGGCGCACGGCAGGTTCAGGAAGGCGTTGGCCCAGGTCTCGAACGGGGCCGTGCGCGCCAGCTCGGTGTTGTCGCGGTCCCAGGTCGCCCAGTCCGCCGGCCACGGCGCGTCGTTGCAGAGCACCGCCGTGTAGACGGCCGTCGCGTTCTCCGCCGCCGCCGCGCCCGCTTCCGAGGCGTCCGGGGCGGCCTGCGCGGTCAGCGGGCCGGGATCGCCCCGCAGGAAGGCCGACAGGGCCGCGGCGCGGTCGGGCCACACGTCGTCGTCGTACGCGGCCCGCAGGTACGCGGCCTGGAGCTCGCCGGTGCCGACGACGCCGCCCGCGGGCGTGCGGGCCACCGCGGCGCGGACGCGCTCGTAGCTCGCCCGGACGGCTTGCGGGGTGCCGCCGAGGCCGTACACGTCGTGGTGGCGGGCCGCCCAGGCGCGGAAGTCGAACCAGCGGCGCTCGAAGGCCGCCGCCTGGCCGAGGTTGTTGCGGTACCAGACGCGGGCCGGGTCCGGGTCGACGGCCGAGTCGAAGACCATGCGGCGGACGTGCCCCGGGTAGCGGGTGGCGTAGACGGCCCCGAGGTAGGTGCCGTACGAGGACCCCAGAAACGTCAGCTTCGGCTCGCCGAGCGCGGCGCGCAGCACGTGCAGGTCCCGGACGTTGTTCGCGGTCGTGTAGTGCGCGAGGGCCGCTCCCGCCCGCTCGCCGCAGCCCCGCGCGTACGCCCGCGCTGCGGCGAGCCGCTCCGCCTTGTACGCGGCGGAGGGCCGGACGGGAACCTGGGTGGGGACCCCGGCCCGTTCGGCGGGGTCCCGGCAGGACAGCGGGGCGGAGCGGCCGACGCCGCGCGGGGCGTAGCCGACGAGGTCGTACGCGGCGGCGATCCGCCGCCACTGCGGCAGCCCTGCGACGAGCGGGAAGTACATGCCGGAGCCGCCCGGCCCGCCGGGGTTGTGCACGAGGGCGCCCTGCCGGGCGGCGCCGCCGGCGCGGGTGGCGGGGACCCGGCTGACGGTGAGGGAGATCTGCGGGCCGTCGGGGCGGGCGTAGTCGAGCGGGACCCGCAGGACGGCGCACCCGACGGGGCCGGGCAGCTCCTCGGCGGCGGGACAGGGCCGGAACACGAGGCCCGCCGCGGCCCCGGCGGCACGGCGGGCCGCCAGATCGGCCCCGCGGTCCTCCGTCGCCCGCCCGCCGGGCGCGGCCGCCGCGGGGCGGGAGGCGGAGGCGTCGGCGGGCGGGGCGCACAGGAGGAGGGCGAGCGCCGCCGCGACGATCCCCGGGGAAGCGGGCGTCGTCCGCATGGCGGCCCCTTCGCATAGTCCGATGGGCCGATCAGATGCCCGGAGCGCACTCCTGTAAAGCATCGGCGCCGGGTGTCGGGCTCCGTGGCCCCGTTGCCGCGCGATCCGCCCCCGGTTGCCGTACCGGCGGGCCGTCGTGACGGGCGGTCAGGAACTGCTGGAGCAGCTGGAGCCGGACGAACTGCTGCAACTGGACCCGGAGCTGCTCGAACAGCTGGAACCGCTGCTCCCGCAACTGCTGCCGCTCCCGCCACCGCCCGAGGAGCCGCAGCCGGAGCCCGAGGCGCAGCCGGCGCCGCCCCCGGAGCAGCCGCCCGAACCGCCGCCGCCCGAGCCCCCGTCGCTCCCGGCGCACCAGAGCACCGGCAGGACGTCGGCCGACGACCCGTGGTCGTGGGACGCGTGGCGCACGGGGCGGCCGCGGGCCTGGGCGGCCGCGAGCCGGGTGCTGCGCGCCGCCGGCACCAGCTGCTGCCGCAGGAACGGGTCCCGCAGCCCGCGCAGCCCGAACAGCGCGGTCTGCACGTACGGGTTCGGGTCGTTCGCGTACGAGCCGCGCAGCTCGCGCAGCGCCCGGGTGCCCGCCGGAGTCAGCCGGTTCCGGGCCCGGGCGGAGGCGATCCGGGCCGCGACGATCCCGCCGATCAGCGCCGGCACCACCTTCACGGCGAACGGCACCGCCGGGCCGGACTCCAGGACGTACGCGAGGAAGGTCAGCGGCAGCGACACCGGGATCAGCACCGCGCACACCACGGTCTGGACCAGCGCCCAGCGCTGCCAGGTCCGCCCGGCGCCGGGCGGGGACAGCAGCCCGCGGGCGGCCAGCGCGTCGCCGGTCTCCTGCACGGCGGGGTCGAGCATGGCGGCGTACCGGACCTGGTAGAGCCACCCCGAAGGGGCCCCCTGGTGGGCCCGGAGCACGGCGCGCTCGGCGATGTCGCCGGCCCGCGCCCCCGGCCGTACGTGGACGATGCCCGGGCCGCCGACGACCAGCCGGCCGTCCCCGAGCAGGGAGACGAACGCGGTGTCCACCACGCCGCCGGGCCCGCCGGACAGGAACGCGGCCTCGGACAGGTCGTGGAGGCCGGCGGCCGGCCCGGCCGCCGGGGGCCGGGAGCGGCGCAGGCCGCGGAAGAGCAGGACGCTGGAGGCGGCGACGCACAGCCAGACGGCCAGGGCGAGGAGGTTCATGCCGCTCTCCCCACCAGGGCGCGGACCCAGCGCACGATGCGGCGGGTCGGCCGCGCTCCGGCCCGGTCCTGCCACCAGGCGGTCAGCCGGCGCCGGGCGGCCGGGTCGGCGGGCAGGTCCCGGATGAGGAGGTGCTCGGCGAAGTCCAGCGCGTCCCGGCGGTACCCGCCGGTCATGGGACGGCCCTTGGCGTAGGCGGAGAACGCCTCGCGGTAGGGTCCGTCGCCGCCGAGGACCGCGGGGAGTTCGGGGGCCAGCTTGGCCACCACCCCGGCCCGCTTGGCGATCAGGGCGCGGGCCTGCACGTGGACGCGCCGCCGGTCGAACCCCTCGGGGACCGGCGTCGCGGCCACCAGCGCCGACAGCAGGGCCGCCTGCCGGAGCCCGACGCGCGTCCGGGCGGCCTCGCCGCCCGGGGCGGTCGCGGAGCCCGGCTCCGCGGCGCGGCCGGCGGCCGGCGCCGCCTCCGGCGCGCTCGGAACCGGCGCCGGAACCGGCACCGGCAGCGCGGCCGGCGCCGCCGCCCGGGACGTGGCCGCAGCCGCAGGTGCCGCGGTGGCCGACGCCGCCGTCAGCGCGGGGGCTCCCGCCGCCGCGGGGACGCGTACGCGCGCCGGGGCGGCGTCCCGGCCGGCGGCCGTCAGCACCGTGCGGATCGCGGTCAGTTCCCCGGCGAGCTCCGCCTCCGGCGGGAAGTCGTCGTCCCGCTCCAGCAGGACGCCGGGCGGGTCCACCCGGGACCGCAGTCCGGCGAGCAGGTCCAGCACCACCGGCGGCACCGGGTGCGCGTGCGTGTCGTGCCAGACACCGGCCCGCTCCACCCCGCCCGCCACGTGCACGTACGCCAGCGCCTCCAGCGGGATCGCGTCCAGCACGGCCGCCGGGTCCTCGCCCCGGTTGACCCGGTTGGTGTGCAGGTTGGCCACGTCGATGAGCAGCCGGACACCGGTCCGGGCGACCAGCTCCGACAGGAACGCGCCCTCCGTCATCTCCTCGTCCGGCCAGGAGACGAGCGCGGCGATGTTCTCCAGCGCCAGCGGCACGGGCAGCGCGTCCTGGGCGATCCGTACGTTCGCGCACAGCACGTCCAGCGCGTCCCGCGTGCGCGGCACCGGCAGCAGGTGGCCGGCCTCCAGCGCGGGCGAGGAGGTGCGGACGAACGCGATGTGCTCGGTGACCAGCGGCGCCCCCAGCGCCACCGCCCGCTCGGCGAGCGCCGCGAGCTTCTCCGGGTCGGGGCGGTCCGCGCCGCCCAGCCCCAGGGAGACGCCGTGCGGTACGACGCGCACGCCGCGTTCGCGCAGCCGGAGCAGCGCGGCCGGGAGGTGGCCCGGGCAGATGTTCTCGGCCACCACCTCGACCCAGTCCAGTGCGGGCAGCCGCTCGACGGCGTCCGAGATCTCCGGCCGCCAGCCGATGCCCACCCCCAGGTGTGCCATGGGCTCCATGTCCCCCGCCCCCTTTCGTCGGACCCTGTGCCGGTGTCATCGCCCCGGCGGGGTCACGCCAATCGCACTGGGGGACGTTCAGAGCAACATTTGAGGTTCCGCGCGACCGCGGAGCGGGCTCAGAGCCGGGCCCGCAGCGCCGGATGGTCCGCGACCACCGTGCACGAGCCGGGCGCGATCTCCGTGAAGCCGGCGTCCCGGACCACCGGCAGCCCGCTCCCGCTCAGCTCCGCCCACCGCTCGCGCGGCGCGGTGCGTACGGCCAGCCGGAAACCGGACTCCCGCCAGGCGGCCCGCTCCGGCGCGGTCAGCTCCCACCAGGCGAGCTGCGCCGCGTGCCCGGCCTGCGCCATGGCCTTGCCGGCCGACATGTCCAGGCCGGGGTTGAGCCACAGCACGGGCAGGTCCGCTCCGGCGGGTGCCCCGACGGGACCCGGGTCGTCCAGGTCGGTGCCCGAGACCTGGAGCTTGGCCAGCTCCTTGGGCCAGCCGTCGAGGGGCACCGGAGGGAAGACCCGCACCTCCGCGGCGTCGCCGTGCACGGTGATGCCCGGAAGCGTCCCGGCCTTGCGCCACTCCGCGCCGCGCGCCCGCCGGACCACCTTGCGGATGCGGGCGTCCTGCCAGTCGCGGACCGCTTCGGCCCACTCGCCCCCGCCGTGCGCCCGCTCGTCGGTCAGCAGGACGAGGACCGCGCGGGCCGCGGTCTCCAGGGCGTCCGTGCGGGCGGGCGGCTCGGCCTTCTCGATCCGCACGACCAGCGGCAGCACGAACTGCGGGGCCTCGTCGCGGACGGCGTGCTCCTGGCGGAAGGGACTGTCCGACCCGACGGCGGGTACGTCCGTGGTGTCGTGCGCGGGCTGGCTGCTCATCCGGCCAAGGATGCCAGCCTCCGTCTTCAGGATGACGCCCAGGGGGCTCGCTCCGGGCGAGGATCGAAGCCATGAAGAGTGACCTGTTCGCATCCGAGAACCTGGCCCGGCCCGCGACCGCCCCGGGCATGACCCTGCAGAACGCCAAGTCGGTGAAGTACGCCGTCGACGGCGAGATGCTCGCGCGCCAGGGCTCGATGGTGGCCTTCCGGGGCGGTCTCCAGTTCGAGCGCAAGGGACAGGGCATCGGCGGCATGCTCAAGCGCGCCGTCACCGGTGAGGGCCTCGCGCTGATGACGGTGCGCGGGCAGGGCGAGGCCTGGTTCGCCCACCAGGGCGGCAACTGTTTCATCGTCGACTTCGAGCCGGGCGACGCCCTGACCGTCAACGGCCGCAACGTGCTGTGCTTCGACCCGACCCTGTCCTACGAGATCAAGATGGTGAAGGGCGCCGGCATGGCCGGCGGCGGCCTCTTCAACAGCCTCTTCACCGGTACCGGCAAGCTCGCCGTCGTCTGCGACGGCGCCCCGATCGTCATACCGGTGACCGCGCAGAGCCCGGTCTACGTGGACACCGACGCGGTCGTCGGCTGGAGCGCCGGGCTGGAGACCGGCCTGCACCGCTCCCAGTCGGCCGGCTCGATGATCCGCGGCGGCTCCGGCGAGGCCGTCCAGCTGATGCTGCGGGGCGAGGGCTTCGTCATGGTCCGCCCGAGCGAGGTCACCGAGCGGACCGGGGCGCACTGACGCCCGGAGGCCGGAGGCCGGGGAGCGTGCCCCGTGGGAGGGTGGAAGGGGAGGAAACCGACACCGCGCGGGGTGGCCGGAGCCCGGGACACCCCCAGGACGGGGGGTGGAGCACCCATGAGGCACCCCAGGAGAAACCGTACGGCCGGGGCCGCGGCGGGGCCGTTGGCGATCGCACTGCTGACCGGCGGCCTGCTGGCCGTTGCCGGCCCGGCCGCCGCGGACCCGGCGGCCGCGGGGGCGGCGGCGCCCGCCCCGTGCACGTACACCCGGCTCGTGGCGGAGGGCGCGCAGCGCGACGCCTCCGGCCGGGTCCGGGTCACCGTGGTCAACGACGGCGCGAAGCCGTGCGTACTGCGGGGCTTCCCGACGGTGGCCCTCGCGGGTCAGGGCTCGCCGGACCGGAACAAGCCCCTGGCCGTCGTCCGCCAGGGCGAAGCCCGGCCCGTGCAGCTGGCCGCCGGCGGGCGGGCCACGACCCTGCTCACCTTCACCCCGGTCCTCGGCGAGGCGGACGGGTACTGCGCCTCCGGCGCCGAGCCCACGGTCGCCCCCTCGCTCGTGGTGGGCGTCGGTGGCGGGGCCCTCCAGTCGGCGCCGGCCGACGGCGGCGACTTCGCCCTGTGCGGCGGCAGCGTCCGCGCCACCGCGTTCCGGTGACGGCGGCCGCGGGGGCCGGGTGCCCGCCGTGCGGCGGCCCGGCTGAGTAGGCTCGTACGCATGGAGCAGCAGGAGGAGACCCCGTCGTACTGCCCGGCCCCGGCTGCGCCCGCCGGGCGCGTCGCCGGGCCGCCGTACGCCGACTGCCTGGGGTGCGGCGAGCCCACCGAGTACGGGGTCGCGACCCCGGGCATCGTGCTGTGCCCGGTGTGCGAGTGGCAGGAGGCGCAGCGCAGCGCCTGCTCCGGCTGAGCCGCTGCGCCGCCGGCCCGCCCTTCGGCTACGTGCCGATCAGCTCGGACACCTTCACGAAGCGGTAGCCCCGCTTGCGCAGCTCCGGGACGATCTTCCGGACCGCCTCCTCGGTCACCGGGGCGGCGCTGCGCGTGCAGTGCATGACCACCACCGACCCCGGCTTGACCCCGGCGAGCACCTGCTCGGCCACGGCGTCCGGGTCCTTCGCGAAGGCGTCCCCGCTGACCACGTCCCACTGGACGGCCGTGATCCCGGCCGTGGACAGGGCCCGCAGGGACCGGTCGTCGTAGCAGCCGCCGGGGAAGCGGAAGTACGGGACCGTGTTGACCGCGCCCGCCGTGCGGAAGGCGGCGAAGGCCCGGTCGACGTCGGCCCGGGCGGCCGCCGCGTCGAGCGCGGGCAGCCCGTAGCAGGGGGTCGTGAAAGCGTGGTGGCTGTACGAGTGGTTTGCGATCTCGAAGTTCGGGTCGGTGCCGATGGACTTCGCCTGGTCCGGGTACTCCTCGGCCCAACGTCCGGTCATGAACACCGTCGAGGGCACCTTGAGGGTGCGCAGCGCCGAGATCAGCGCGGGGTTGTCGAAGTGCTCCCCGCCCGCGGCCCGCGGTCCCTGGTCGGAGGTCATGTCGGCGTCGAAGGTCAGCGCGACGGTCTTGTCGGTCTGCCGGCGCGCCCGTTCGAAGACCGGGGTCAGACCGCCCGGACCGGGCGCCATGGTCGGGGGCTTGGCCGGCGGGCCGGCCTGCGGGGCGGACGGGCCGGGGGCGGCTGCGGGCGCCTTCCCGGACGGGGAGGCGGTGGCGGAGGCCGTCGCCGCCGGCGTCCCCATGCGGGCCTCGCGTCCGGCGTCCGACGTGCCGGTGCCGCCCCCGCAACCCGCGAGGGCGGCACCGAGCGCGGCTACGGCTGCCGCTTTGCGCACAGAAATAGTCACGCAGGCAAAATATATGACTATGTGGCAATCAGACGTGCACGGCACTCCTCCACGTCGAAATCACCCTTCGGGTACTGCGGACCGATGGCCTCCAGGTGCTCCAGCAGCAGCGTGCTGATCGCCCAGTTGCGGTACCACTTGCGGTCCGCGGGGACGACGAACCAGGGCGCGGCGTCCGTGGAGCACCGCTCCAGGGCCTTCTCGTAGGCCTCCTGGTAGGCGGGCCACAGGGCCCGGTCGTCGATGTCGCCCCGGCTGAACTTCCAGTGCTTGTCCGGGTCGTCGAGCCGCGCCAGGAGCCGTTCGCGCTGCTCCTCGTAGCTGATGTGGAGGAAGACCTTCACGATGCTCACGCCGTCCTCCGCGAGGGTCTGCTCGAACCGGTTGATCTGCCCGTACCGGCGGCCGATCACGCTGCGCGGCACCAGTTCGCGCACGCGGGCGATGAGGACGTCCTCGTAGTGGGAACGGTCGAAGATGCCGATCTCGCCGGGCTGGGGGAGGGCCTGCGTGACGCGCCAGAGGAAGGGGTGGCTGTGCTCCTCGGGGGTGGGCGCCTTGAAGGCCCGGATGCGGCAGCCGGACGGGTTGAAGGCGCCGGTGACGTGCTTGACGGTGCCGCCCTTGCCGCTGGTGTCCATGCCCTGGAGGACGAGCAGGACGCGCTGCCGGCTGCCTGCGGTGGCGGCCGCGTAGAGCCGCTCCTGCAGGGAACCGAGCCGCTCCGCCATGGCGGCGGTGGCCGCGATTCCCGCCGCCTTGTCCGCGGGCCCCGCGGGGGTGGCACGGGCGTCGAAGCGGCGCAGGTCCACCCGTTCGCCCGCCGGGACCCGCAACAGCTGCCGGAGCTCCGGACCGTCCCCGGCCCCGGGCCGCTCCCGCCGCTCCCCGCCGTCGGCCTCCGGCGCGGTCCCGGGGTGCTCCACCTCGGGCCGATCGGTGACCTCGGCCCTGGCCTTGGCCTTGGCTTCGCCCTTGGCTTCGCCCTTGGCTTCGCCCTTGGCTTTCGCTTTGGCTTTGGCTTTGGCTTTGCCCTCGGGCTTGGCCTTCGTCTTCTCGGCCCCGGCGTCGGCTTTGGTTCCGGCCTCGGCCCCGGCCTCGGCCTCGGCCTTGGTTTTCCTCTTCGCCTTGCCCTTGTCCTTGCCCTTGGGCTTCTTGGCCGCCGCGTCGTCCGTCCCAGGCCGGTCGGTGGCCGTGTCCTCGGCCTTCTTGCTCCCCTTGCCCTTGGTCTTCGCCCTGGTCTTGGCCTCGCCGCCGTCGGCCGGTTCGCCGGCGTCCGGGAACGCCGGGCCGTCCGGGTCGGGCTGCCGCTTCTGCCGGTCCGTGTGCTTCTTTGCCACGCCACCTACCCCCATCGCGTCGATTCCGTTCGATCCTCCCTCCGATCGAACGGAATCGCGACGCGGCGGCCGGTGTCAGCGCCAGGGGCCCGTCACCGCGAACGTCGTCCCCGGGGTGTAGGCGTTCACGTACATCGTCCGGCCGTCGGGGGAGAAGGTGACCCCGGCGAACTCCCCCCACTCCGGTGCCCCCGGCTGCCCGACGTCCTGCGCGTTGCGTGCGACCGGGTAGACCTCGCCGCCGACCGTGACGCCGAAGACGTACTGCGCCCCGCCGCCGTCCTCGCACACCATCAGGCCGCCGTCCGGCGCCAGGCAGATGTTGTCGGGGGAATCGCCGGGCAGGGCCGTGTCCGAGGCCGGGCCGAAGAGGACGTCCAGCCGGAGCCGGCCGCGCCGCGGGTCGTAGAACCACACCTGGCCGTGGTGGTCGGCGGCCGATCCCTCGCGGCTGCGGGCGTAGCTGGAGACGAAGTGCACCCCGCCGTCACCCCAGTAGCAGCCCTCCAGCTTCTGCGCGTGCGTGATCCCGCCCGGCCCGAAGTCCTGGAGCCGGATCGGGGTCGTGGCCGCCCCCGGGTCCGGTACGGGAACCCACCGCGCCGGGAACTCCGCCCCGGGCTCGTCCACCACCGACAGGTCGGCCAGCCCCGGTACGCGCAGGGCCTCCAGGGCGCCGCCCGCGCGCAGCGAGCCCGGGCCGCCGAGGGGGCGCTCGGGCAGGAAGCGGTAGAACAGCCCGAACGGCTCGACGAAGGCGTCCTCGGTCTCGTAGACGATCCCGCTGTACGGGTCCACGGCGACGGCCTCGTGGGCGAACCGGCCCAGCGCGGTGAGCGGGACGGCCCCCGAGCGGTGCGGGTCGGCGGGGTCCACCTCGAAGACGTAGCCGTGGTCCAGCGTGTAGCCGGAGGTGCCGGCGCGGTCCTCGGTCTCCTCGCAGCTCAGCCAGGTGTTCCAGGGGGTCCGCCCGCCCGCGCAGTTG
This sequence comes from Streptomyces sp. NPDC048461, assembly GCF_055587105.1. NCBI lineage: Bacteria > Bacillati > Actinomycetota > Actinomycetes > Kitasatosporales > Streptomycetaceae > Streptomyces > Streptomyces sp. NPDC048461. The sequence goes on from NZ_JBVJGW010000002.1 coordinate 172,509, forward strand.
ACGGCCGTCCCGGCGAGGGCGACCCGCTCGCCGACGACCCGGCCGGCGCCGTCGAGCTCCAGGACCGTGCAGCCGCCGAGTGCGTGCGGGTCGTACGTCAGTCCCGCCACGGCCGGGACGCGCAGGGCGGCCGTGGTGCGGTTCTCGTGGTTGCGGACCAGCCGGATCCGGTTGCCGCCGCCACCGGAGCCGCCACCGGAGCCGCCGCCACCTGCGGCGGAGAAGGCGGCCATGCCGTCGCAGTTCGCCGGCACGGGCCCCTCGCCGGAGCGCAGCAGGTCGCCCGCGCGGGAGAGCACCCGGTAGGAGAACCCGGCGGGCAGGTCGAGCATCCCGCGCGGATCGGGCAGCAGCGGCCCGTACCCCCGGCCGGTGGCCCGCGCCGCTCCGGTGCCACCGGCGAACAGGGCGCCGAGCGCACCGGTGAAGGCGATCCCGCCGGCGGCGAGCAGGCTGCGTCGGGTGACGGACATCGGCAACTCCCGGCGGCGGTACTGGAGATGTGAACGGCCCGTGCTACCATGGCGGCCCGCCCGCCGGGGGCCGACGCGAGCGCTCCCGCCCGGGTGTCACACCACCGGGTCCGCGGGTTCCGCCGCCCGGCGCCGCCGGAAGCGCGCTGGACGACACCCCCGGGGCGCGCCCGGCCCCGTCCCGGCGGGTTGCCGCCGGGACGGGGCCGGACCGCGAGCCGGCCGGACCGGCTCCGGCCGTCAGAGCAGTTCGGCGGAGAGCGTGATCGTCGTGCCGGTCAGGGCCTGGCTGACGGGGCAGTTCTTCTTGGCGTCCTCGGCGGCGGCGGCGAAGCCCTCCGCGTCCAGGCCGGGTACCTCGGCACGCACCGTCAGGTGGATGCCGGTGATGCCCTCGCCGGGCTGGAAGGTGACGTCGGCCTTCGTCTCCAGGCGGGTGGGCGGCGTGCCGGCGCCGTCCAGACCGTGGGAGAGCGCCATCGAGTAGCAGCTGGAGTGGGCGGCGGCGATCAGCTCTTCGGGGCTGGTCTTGCCGTTGGCCGCCTCGGCGCGCGAGGGCCAGGAGACGTCGTACGAGCCGAGACCGGAGGAGTCGAGGGTGACGACACCCGAGCCCTTGAGGAGGTTGCCTTCCCAGACGGTGTGCGCGTGACGCGTGGTGGCCATGGTGGATCCCTTCGCAGAAGTGGGAACGGCCGGGCCGCGAAAGGGCCCGACCGTGCCAAACCTACTGGGACACCAGGGGCTTCGCGTCGCGTGCCAGCGCGGTGAGCCGCGAGATCGCCCGGAAGTACTTCTTGCGGTAGCCGCCGTTCAGCATCTCGTCGCTGAACAGGCGGTCGAACGGGACGCCCGACGCGAGGACCGGGACCTCCCGGTCGTACAGCCGGTCGGCGAGCACCACCAGCCGCAGCGCCGTCGACTGGTCCGGCACCGGTCCGACCTCGGTGAGGCAGACCGCCGAGAGGCCGTCCGTCAGCGCGCCGTAGCGGCTGGGGTGGACCCTGGCCAGGTGCTCCAGCAGGGCCGGGAAGTCGTCCAGGCTCGCGCCGGGGGTCGCGTACGCGGCCTTGGTGACCTGCTCCTCCGAGAAGGGGGCCGGCGCCTCCGGGAGTCCCCGGTGGCGGTAGTCCTGGCCGTCGATCCGCAGCGGCCGGAAGTGCGCCGACAACCCCTGGATCTCCCGCAGGAAGTCGGCGGCGGCGAAGCGCCCCTCGCCGAGCTTGCCGGGCAGCGTGTTGGAGGTGGCGGCCAGCGCGACGCCTTGCTCGACCAGGCGGCTGAGCAGCGAGGAGACCAGGACGGTGTCGCCCGGGTCGTCGAGCTCGAACTCGTCGATGCACAGCAGCCGGTGCCCGCCCAGGGTCTGCACGGTCTGCTGGAAGCCGAGCGCGCCGACCAGGTTGGTCAGCTCCACGAAGGTGCCGAAGGCCTTGAGCGCCGGTTCGGCCGGGGTGGCGTGCCACAGGGAGGCGAGGAGGTGGGTCTTGCCGACGCCATAGCCGCCGTCGAGGTAGACGCCGCGGGGGCCCGTCGGGGCCGCGGGCTTCTTCGCGAACCAGCGCCGCTTGCCGGAGCCGGTCGCGTGGGCGCCGCCGAGGCCGGCGGCGAAGCCGCTCAGTACGGTGACGGCCTCGGACTGGCTGGGCTGGGCCGGGTCCGGGTCGTAGGTGTCGAAGCGCACCGAGTCGAAACGCGGCGGCGGCACCATCTCGGCGACCAGCCGTTCGGCGGGCACCCGGGGCTCGCGGGCACACAGCGCCTGCGGGCCGGCGTCGGCTATGGGAGGCCGGTCGGCGGGCCGCCCGGCTGCTGAACCGGAGGTGGAGAGAGAGGTCGACACAGCACTCAACTCTACGGGGCGTGGCACACTGCACCGATGCGACGCCTGTTCCCTGTGACCGATCAGACACCGGACCCGCCCCGGGATCCGGCCGACCGCGCATGGTCGCTGGACGAGCTGGCGGAGGCGTACGCGTACCCCTCCCTCGGCGCCGGTGAGCACTGGCTCCGGGCCAACATGGTCTCCACCCTGGACGGGGCGGCCCAGCACGACGGCCGCTCGCAGCCGATCTCCGGCGAGACCGACATGCGGATCTTCGGCACCCTGCGGGCGTTGGCCGATGTCGTGGTCGTCGGTGCTGAAACGGTTCGCCAGGAGGGGTACCGGCCGGCCCGGGCGCGGGACGCCTTCGCGGCCCGGCGCGAGGCCGCGGGCCAGGGGCCGGCCCCCGCGATCGCGGTGGTCACGGCGAGCCTGGACCTCGACTTCACCCTGCCGCTCTTCACCTCGCCCCTGGTCACGACCCTGGTGGTCACCGGAGCCGGGGCGCCCGCCGACCGTGTCGCCGAGGCGGTCGCGGCCGGCGCCGAGGTGGTGGTGGCGGGCGACGGGTCCGGTGTGGACCCGGCCCGGGCGGTACGGGAGCTGGCAGGGCGGGGGCTGCGCCGCCAGCTCACCGAGGGCGGGCCCCGGCTGCTCGGGCAGTTCGTGGCCGCCGACGCGCTGGACGAGCTGTGCCTGACCATCTCGCCGATGCTCACCGCGGGCGGTGCCCAGCGGATCTCCGCAGGCCCGCCGGTCGCGGTTCCGCACCGGCTGGCGCCCGCCTGTGTACTGGAAGAGGCCGGGTTCCTCTTCACGAGCTACCGTCGGATCTGACAAGGGGCGGAATTTGTCGTTCCGCTTAGCTTCCGCTGGGCATATACCTGCGCAAGCCCCGTGCGACAGCGGGGCAGGATGGTTTCCGCAGGGGCCGGCCCGCCCGCCGGCCTCGGCCCATGAAGGAGAGGGCGTCCGTGTTCACGAGCGTATTGATGATCGAGCAGCCGCTGACCACGGTGGACGTGGACTTCGTCACCAGCCTGCACGGAGACGACGCGGTCTCCTTCGTCGTCCTCATGCAGCCCCGGGGCGACCAGGACCGACTGCTGCGCGCCATCGACGACGTAGCGCTCGGTGAGCTCCCCGAGGCGATCCACGAGGGCGACGAGCCCGAGGGCGACGCCGCACAGGGCCCCGCCGCACACGCCCTCGCGCACTCCCTGAACGCCCTGCGCGGCAAAGGCGCCAAGGCCACCGGGCAGATCATCGGACGGCACCCGCTCGACCGGCTGAAGGACGTCGTCGAGGAGACGGGGGCCGACGAGGTGATCGTCCTGACCGCCCCGCACTTCGTGGAGGAGTTCTTCCACCGGGACTGGGCCTCCCGCGCCCGCCACAAGGTGGGCGTTCCGGTGCTCAAGCTCTTCGCCCACAACGAATAGGCTGGGCCCGCGCCCCGCAGCGCGAACGCGAACGCCGCCGCGGCCGCGGACGCGCACCCCGTAGGACAAGCACCATCGATTCCTGGAGCGACCTGAATGAAGCCCGGCCTGCCGACCGCCATGGAACGGCCCCACTTCATCGGCATCGGCGGCGCCGGCATGTCCGGCATCGCGAAGATCCTCGCCCAGCGGGGCGCACAGGTCGCCGGCAGCGACTCGCGCGATTCGGAGACCGCCGGGGCGCTGCGCGCGCACGGGGCCGTCGTCCACGTCGGGCACGCCGCCGGCCACCTCGCCGACGACTCCACCTGCGTGGTCGTCTCCAGCGCCATCCGCGCCGACAACCCCGAGCTGGCCCGTGCCGCCGAGCTGGGCATCCCCGTGGTGCACCGCTCCGACGCCCTCGCCGGCCTGATGGACGGCCTGCGCCCGATCGCCGTCGCCGGTACGCACGGCAAGACGACCACCACCTCGATGCTGGCGGTCTCCCTGTCGGCCCTGGGCCTGGACCCCTCGTACGCCATCGGCGGAGACCTGGACGCCCCCGGCTCCAACGCCCACCACGGCGAGGGCGACATCTTCGTCGCCGAGGCGGACGAGAGCGACCGCAGCTTCCACAAGTACACCCCGCAGGTCGCGATCATCCTCAACGCGGAGCTCGACCACCACGCGAACTACGCGTCGATGGAGGAGATCTACGAGTCCTTCGAGACCTTCGTCGCCAAGATCGTGCCCGGCGGCACCCTCGTCGTCGCCCACGGCCAGGCCGGCGCCGCCGAGATCGCCCGCCGGGTCCGCGGCAACGACGGCCTGAACGTCGTCACCTACGGCGAGGAGCCGGAGGCCGACGTCCGGATCACCAAGATCACCCCGCGCGGCCTGGCGAGCGAGGTCACCGTCGTCGTCGGCGGCCGGATGCTCACCTTCACCGTCTCCGTCCCCGGCCGCCACTACGCGCACAACGCCGTCGCCGCCCTCGCGGCCGGCGTCGCCCTCGGCATCCCGGCACACAACCTGGCCTCCGCCCTCGGCAAGTACACCGGGGTCAAGCGCCGCCTCCAGCTCAAGGGCGAGGCCGCCGGCGTCCAGGTCATCGACTCCTACGCGCACCACCCCACCGAGATGACCGCCGACCTGGAGGCCATCCGCGGCGCCGCCGGGGACGCCCGCATCCTGGTCGTCTTCCAGCCCCACCTCTTCTCCCGCACCCAGGAACTGGGCAAGGAGATGGGCCGGGCCCTCGCGCTGGCCGACGCCTCCGTGGTCCTCGACATCTACCCGGCCCGCGAGGACCCGATCCCCGGCGTCACCAGCGAGCTGATCATCGCGGCCGCCCGGGGCGCGGGCGCCGACGTCGCCGCCGAGCACTCCAAGGACGCCGTCGCCGACGTCATCGCGGGAATGGCCAAGCCCGGTGATCTCGTTCTCACCATGGGCGCGGGCGACGTCACGGACCTGGGACCCCGGATCCTGGAAACGATCGCCCGGCTGTCGAACTGAGGGAGCGGGAACGTCATGGCGTACGAGGTCGAGAAGACGGACGAGCAGTGGCAGGCGGAGCTGACGCCGGCCGAGTACCAGGTGCTGCGCCTCGCGGGCACCGAGCCGGCCTTCCGCGGTGAGTACACCGACACCAAGACGGAAGGCGTGTACTCCTGCCGCGGCTGCGGTTCCGAGCTGTTCCGTTCGACGGAGAAGTTCGAGTCGCACTGCGGCTGGCCGTCCTTCTTCGACCCGAAGGACACCGACGCGGTCGAGCTGGTCCACGACCGGTCGCACGGCATGGCCCGCACCGAGGTCCTCTGCGCGAAGTGCGGTTCCCACCTGGGCCACGTCTTCGAGGGCGAGGGCTACCCGACCCCCACCGACCAGCGGTACTGCATCAACTCCATCTCCCTGCGGCTCACCCCCGCGGAGAGCTGAGGTAGTCCTCCAGGGTCCGGCCCGGGTTCCAGCCCCGGGACCGGGCCCTTCGGACGTCCAGGACCACCGGGTGGGCGAGCTGGTCCACCGCGTAGCGGCTCAGCACCGGCTCCCCGGTCGCCAGGGCCTCCGCGACCCGGGCGGCCGTACGGGCCAGCCCCGCCGGCAGGTGCCGGACGCGGGCCCGTACCCCGTGCGCCCGGAGCACGGACGCGACGGCCGCGTCGCGGGCGTACGGCTCGGCGTCCGCGATGTTGTACGCGCCCGGGGGCCAGCCGGGGGCCGCCAGACAGGCCTCCGCGAGGCTCTCCACCGCCGTCAGGCTCAGCGGCACGTCCGGGCCCGGCAGCAGCAGGACCCCGGCCCGGACCCGGGAGAGCAGCCGCGGCAGGAGCTGGGTGTCGCCCGGCCCGTAGACCGCCCGCGGGCGCAGCACCACCGCGCCCGCAGCGAGCGCCAGCGCCTCGCCCGCCGCCTTCGTACGGCCGTACGCGTTCAGGTGGCCGCCCCGCGGATGGTCCTCGCCGACCAGGCTCCGGTCCAGGCGGGGGTCGTAGACGCTGGCGCTGCTCACCCACACCACCGGCCGCCCGGCGGCGGCCCGCAGCAGCCGCGCGGTGCCGCCGACGTTCACGGCGTGCAGCTCCGCCTCGGCGGGGGAGCCCGGGGCCGGGTCGCCGACCGCCGCCGCGCAGTGCACGACCAGGTCCGCCCCCGCCAGGTCCGGCTCGCCGCGGGCCGCGTCCCAGAAGCGGTGCTCCCCCAGGGGACCGGGCCGGCGGCCGAGGCAGACCACGTCCGCCCCGCCCGCCGCCGCCCGGCGGGCCACGTGTCCGCCGCAGAAGCCGCTGGCCCCCGTGACCGCGACGCGGGGCCTCACGCGCCGGCCCGTACGGTCAGCGCGCGCCAGCCGGGCAGCGCCGCCCGCCGGTCCACCCGGGCCCCCGTCACGACCGGCCGGTACGGGGCCAGCTCCGCCAGTACGTCGACCAGCACCGCCCGGGCCAGCCGGGCACCGGGGCACGCGTGCGGCCCGGCGCCGAACACCAGCGCGGCCGCGGCGGGCCCGGCCGGCCCCGCGGCGTCGGGGTCGGGGTCGCGCCGGTGTGCGCCGGCGGCGTGCCGGGCCACCAGCACCAGCCGGTCGCCGGCCCGCACCGGGCAGCCGCCGACGACCCCGTCCGCGGCCGCCACCCGGGGCAGCACCGGCGAGGCCGCCGTCACCCGCAGCAAATCGTCGGCCAGCGCCGGGCGCAGCGCCGCGTCGGCCGCCCGGTCCCACAGCGCGGCGTCGGCGCACCAGGCCACGGACCGGGGGAGGGCGGCGACGGTGGTGTTGACCGCGGCCACCGCCACCATCGCGGCCGGCGCCCCGGCGCCCGGTCCGAGCAGGGTCCGGAGCCGGTCGGCGGCGCGTGCCGCGGCAGCCTCCGCGCCCGGACGCGGCGGCCCGGGCAGGTGGGCGCGTACGGAGGCGGACGCGGCGTCGGCGGCCGCGCCGGCCAGCGCCCGCGGATCGGCGGCGCTGTCCAGGAGCGCGCACGCCACCGTGCCGGCCAGTTCCCGGGCGAGCCCGACGACGTCGACCTCGCCGCCGCGCGCGAGGGGAGCGAGGTGGCGTACGAGCACGGGCCGCCACACCGGGCGCAGCCGTTCCACCCCGGCGGCGCCGAGCCGCCCCGCGAGGTCGCGCCGGTGGGCCCGGTGCCCGCCGCCGTCCTGGTCGAACAGCACGTCACCGCCGCCCCGGAGCGCGGCGCGCGCGGCGCCGCCCGTGGTCCCGGCGGCCGTCCGGTCGAGCGGCAGCCGGGTCAGCGCCTCGCGGTAGGCGTCCGGGCCGTGCACCAGTACGGTCCGGCCGAGCCGCCGCACGGGCCGCCCCCGGGTGGCGGCGAGCAGCGCGAACAGCAGCGGGTGGCTCCGCAGGTAGACCCGCCGGTCGCGACGGCGGGCCCGGGTCCGGGACGTGGTGTTCATCGGGGTGTACCTCCGTGGAAGGACGGTGCCGTCCGGGCGCCATGCCCCGGCGCGGGTCCGGTGGATCCGGTGGGCCCGGTCGGGCCTGGCCGCGCCGGGCGGACGGTTCGGGGGGTCAACGCGGCGGGTCCAGGCGGCGCGCCGCGAGCGCGGCCGTCGCCGGCCGGTCCGGTTTGCGCGAGCGCCCCGACAGCGGGATCCGCGCGAACAGCAGGGCGTCCGGGCGGGCACCGCCCATCCGCCGCACCGGCTCGGACAGGGCGGCCCGCAGCGCGCCCTCGTCCGTACCCCGCCGGGGCTGGACGACCGCCACGAGCCGTTCGTCGCCGTCGCCCGCCGGAACCCCGACGAGCACGGCCAGCTCGACCCCCGGCACGTGGAGGGCCGGCTCGTACAGCCCCGGGTAGATGTTCTCGGCCCGGCGCAGCACCATGTCCTTGCACCGGCCCTCCAGGACGATCCGGCCCGCCCCGTCGAGCCGCGCCCGGTCGCCCGTACGGACCCACGGGTCCGGCTCCTCGCCGAGGTAGCGGTCGCGGGCGCCCGGACCGCCGAGCAGCAGCTGGCCGTCCGCGTCGGGCTTCGCGCGCACGCCGGGCAGCGGGGCCCCGACCAGGTCGCCGGCTCCGTCGAAGGCGGCCTTCTCACGGGCCTCGACCGCGGCGGCGGGGAACAGCTCGGTCAGCGCGTACACCCCCCACGCCTCCGAGGCCCCGGCCCCGCGGACCCGTTCCAGCAGCCCGGCGCCGGCGGGCGCCGAACCCGTCCACACCCGGCCGTGGAACCGGGCGCCCGCGTCCAGCGCCTCGCGCAGCTGCGGCGGGGTGAGGTACGTGTCCCGGGGCCGCAGGCGGTGCAGCTGCCGGGCGAGGACCCGGGGGCCGCGGGCGGGGAGCGCGACGGGCGCCCCCGCGGTCAGCGCCGGGACCAGGACGAAGAAGGTGCCGCCGAGCACCGGCCGGTCGGGGACCGGGCCGATGAGGGCGGACACCGTCGCCATGCCGGCGGCCAGGCTGGACCGGGTGTGGACCACGGCGCGCGGCCGGGAGGTGGTCCCGGAGGTGAAGACGATCACCGCGTCGCCGTCGGAGTCCCCGTGGACCGGGACGCCCGCCCGCGGCGCCGCCGGGTCCAGCGCCGGGGCGCAGCCGGGCAGCCGGGGCCCCACGGTGGCGACCGGGCCGAGCTCGGCCAGGTCCGGCAGGGCGAGCCGCGCCCGGCGGGCCAGCGGCCGGGCCCAGCCCGCCACCGCCTGCGCGGCAGCGTCGGCGAGCACCAGCGACGGCCGGGCCAGCGCCAGGCGGGCGCGCAGTACGTCGGGCCCCGCGCCCGGATCGAGCACGGCGCCGCGCAGCCCGAGCCGCCACAGGGCGAGCAGGACGGCCAGCGCCCGGGGCCCGGGCCGTACGGCGACGCCGACGGTGTCCCCGGCGCGCAGCCCCCGCGCGTGCAGGGCGGCGGCGAACGCGTCGGCCAGCTCGGCGAGTTCGCCGCGGGTGGCGCGGACCCGGGTCGCCCCAGTCCGGGTGGCGGCGAGCACGGCGGGCCGTTCGGGGCGGCTGCGCAGCGCGTGGTCGAGTCGGTCGAGCATCAGCGGGAGTACCTTCCGTGCGGGGCGCTGCCGCGGGCGGACACCAGCGGACTTCCTGCGGACGGGCCGCGGCCCCTGCGGGGCGCGGCCAGGGGTGCCGGACGTACGGGCCGGGCCCCGACGGGCCGAGGCCCGGGGGCCTTTCCGCCCGGGCGGTGCCCGGCGGTGCGTGAGCCGGGATCCGTCGCGTGAGCCGGGATCCGCCTCCCGCGGCGGTCGCCCCGGTGGGGGCGGGCCCGGGCGTTCCGTGCCGGGCGTTCCGTGCGGGCCATGCCGCGACGGGCCCGTGTCAGCGGGGGTCCGGTCCGTGGGGGCCGCTGCCGCGGTCGAGGTACCAGCGGGCCGTGCCCGCGATCCCGTACGCGCGCAGCCGCCGCGTCGAGTTCTCCACGACCATCGCCCGGCAGTGAGTGATCCGGTCGGTGTGCCGCCGTACCGCGTTGAGGAAGAGCCGGTCGGTCGGCGACGGCCGCCGCGGCATGCCGCCGACGGCCAGGTACAGCTCGGCTGTGATCGCCATGTTGTTCCCGGCGTGCATCCGGTACGGGGCCCGGAAGCCGCCCCGCCGGGCGTGCCCCGGCCGGAGGCGGCCGAACAGCGCGGCGAGCCGGACCAGCGCGGCGAACCCGGCCCGGCCGAGCGGGCCGTGCTCGTCGCGCCGGGCGGTGATCCGCCCGCAGACCAGCCCGGGGCGGTCGGCCAGTGCGGCGCGCGCGGCTCCCGTCCAGCCGGGCCGCGGCAGGCAGTCGGCGTCGGTGCGGGCCAGCAGGGCCGCGCCCCGGCCGATCGCGTACCGGAAGCCGGTGTCCACGGCCGAGCCGACGCCCTTCTCCGGTTCCCCGATCACCTCGACCGCGAACGGCGCGCCCGCCGCGAACTCCCGGGCGATCGCGGCCGTCCGGTCCGCCGAGGCGTTGTCGACCACCAGCAGGGTGAAGTCCCGGTCGCGCTGCGCGGCGAGCGCCTGCAGCGTCCGGGCGAGCCGCGCCTCCTCCTCGTGCGCGGGCACGACCACCCACAGCGGCCCGGTCACGACTTCTCCCAGACCATCGTCATGATGCTGATGCCGCCGCCGAGGCCGACGAACAGCACCCGTTCCCCCGGCGCCAGTGCGGCGAAGACCCGGTCCAGCTGGACGCCGATGCTCGCGCTCGCGATGTTCCCCAGCTCGGGCACGGTCACCACCAGCTTCCCGGCCGGCACCCCCGTCAGCTCCGCGAACCGCTCCAGGTACGGCACCGTCACCTGGTGCACGAGGACCTTGGCGAAGCCGTCCCAGTCCATCCCCGTCCGGTGCAGGGTCCGGTCGACGACGGCCGTGCCCACCTTCTCGAAGACGCCCCGCAGCTCGTGCCCGTCCCCCTGGAAGTACGTGTACGCGTCCCCGCGCGGGTGCCGGGAACCGCCGCCCGGGATGCCGCCGACCTCCCAGTGCTCCGAGTGCGTCGCGGTGTCCACGTCGAGGATGCCGCCCCGCTCCACGGCCTCGACGACGACGGCCGCCCCCGCGTCCCCGAAGGTGTACCCGGCGAACCCGCCGCGGAACTCGGCGAGGTCGGCGGGCGCCCTGCGCACCGCACGGCTCGGGGTCTCCCCGGTGACCACCAGGGCCCGGCGGGCCCGCCCGGCGAGGATCATGGAGCGGGCGAGATCGATGCCGTTGACGAAGCTGTTGCAGGCGTTGGTGACGTCCAGGGCGTGGGCCCGCGAGCCCAGCGCGGCCTGCACGATGTGGGCGGTGGCGGGCTCCACCAGGTCCCGGGACGCGGAGGCGAAGACGAGCAGGTCGACGTCGAGCGGGTCCAGCCCCGCGGACTCCAGGGCCCGGCGGCCGGCGCCCACGGCGAGCGTGGAGGCGTACACGCCCTCGCCCGCCACCCGGCGCGCATCGATCCCGGTCGCCTGCCGCAGCAGCCTCGGCGGGAGGGCGAGCCCGGCGTGCCGCGCCACCTCCTCCTGGAGCGCGTCCGAGGACAGGACGTGTTCCGGCAGCAGACTTCCGACGGCGGTTATCCCGGCGCGCGGGTACGGGTCACTTGGCTGAAAGGGCATGCCCACACGATGACAACCCGGCACCTCCCGGACCTGAGTACGGATGCTCAGATCCGCGCCCGGGCCGGATGAGTACGCCGCCGGTTCGCCCGGCTCCGAAGTGGACCCGCTCCGGGGGCTGTTGCGCGCCGGTGGCTGCGCCTACCGTCGTCGCCAGGCGGTGCGCACGGGCCCCCGGGCCGGTCCGTGCGCCGTTCCGGGCGCGGCCGTCCGCTGCCGTCCGCTGCTCCGGGCGCCGCCGTCCGCACCTCCGCGCGGGTCCGTCCGTACCCCCCCCGCGGGTCCGTGGCCACCCCCGAGCGGGTCCGTCCGATCCTCCGAGCCGGTCCGTGCGTTCCTCCCGGCGGGGCCGTCCGTTCTCCCGCTGTACGGCCCGGCGTCAGCCGGGGATCGCCGTCCGGTCCCCCCGGACCGCTGTCCTTGGGGCGCCCCTCGCCTCCCCCCCCTCACCCCCAGAGGTCGTCACACCATGGCAGAAGTCAACCGCCGCAGGTTCCTCCAGATCGCCGGAGGCACGGCCGCCGTCGCGATGCTGAACGACAGCATCGCGCGGGCCGCCGCCATCCCGGCGCAGGGTGCCACCGGGACGATCCAGGACGTCGAGCACGTCGTCGTCCTCATGCAGGAGAACCGTTCCTTCGACCAGTACTTCGGGGCGATGAAGGGCGTACGGGGCTTCGGCGACCCGCGGCCGGTCCTCCAGGACAACGGCAAGTCCGTCTTCCACCAGTCCAACGGGACGAAGGACATCCTCCCCTTCAACCCGCAGGTCGACGACCTGGGCATGCAGTTCGTGGAGGGGCTCAACCACGACTGGGCCGGCGGCCACCAGGCCTACAACAACGGCAAGTACGACAAGTGGGTGCCGGCCAAGACGGCCACCACGATGTCGCACATGACCCGCGACGACATCCCGTTCCACTACGCCCTGGCCGACGCCTTCACCGTCTGCGACGCCTACCACTGCTCCTTCATCGGCGCCACCGACCCCAACCGCTACTACATGTGGACCGGGCACACGGGCAACGACGGCACCGGCGGCGGCCCCGTCCTCGGCAACCAGGAGGCCGGCTACGGCTGGAAGACCTACCCCGAGCGCCTGGAGTCCGCCGGAGTCTCCTGGAAGATCTACCAGGACGTCGGCGACGGCCTGAACGCCGCCGGCCACTGGGGCTGGATCAGCGACGCCTTCCGCGGCAACTACGGGGACAACTCCCTCCTCTACTTCAACTCCTACCGCAACGCCCGGCCGGGCAGCGCCCTGTACGAAAAGGCCCGTACGGGCACCGACGCCAAGGCGGGCGACGGCTACTTCGACCGGCTGCGCGCCGACGTGCGGGCCGGAACCCTGCCCCAGGTCTCGTGGATCGCGGCGCCGGAGGCCTTCAGCGAGCACCCGAACTGGCCCGTCAACTTCGGCGCCTGGTACATCGCGCAGGTCCTCGACGCCCTGACCTCCAACCCGGACGTGTGGGCGAAGACGGCGTTCTTCATCACCTACGACGAGAACGACGGCTTCTTCGACCACGTGGTCCCCCCGTACCCGCCGGCGTCCGCCGCCTGGGGCCTGTCCACGGCCGACGTGACGCGCGACCTGTACGCAGGCGGCGGCGGATACGCGGCCGGGACCTACGGGCTCGGCCCGCGCGTCCCGATGATCGTGGTCTCCCCGTGGAGCAAGGGCGGGTACGTCTGCTCGGAGACCTTCGACCACACCTCCGTGATCCGCTTCATGGAGAAGCGGTTCGGCGTCAAGGAGCCCAACATCTCCCCGTGGCGGCGCGCGGTCTGCGGCGACCTCACCTCGGCGTTCGACTTCACCCGGTCCGACGCCTCCCCGGCCGCGCTCCCCCCGACGGACGGCTACCTCCCGCCCGACCGCAACACCCACCCGTCGTACCACCCGGTGCCGCCGGCGACGGGCGCCCTGCCCCAGCAGGAGGCCGGCTCCAAGCCGACCCGCCCCCTCGGCTACAGCCCGTACGCGGACGGCCGGGCCACCGTGTCCACCGGCGCGTTCACGCTGACCTTCGCCGCCGGGTCCGTCCTGGGCGCCCACTTCCACAGCACCTCGGGCAACCGTACGGACGGGCCCTGGCCCTACACCGTCGAGGCGGGCAAGACCCTCTCGGACACGTGGAGCACCAGCGCCTCCACCGGCAACCAGGTCAACCTCACCGTCTGGGGCCCGAACGGCTTCCTGCGCACCTGGAAGGGCCCGGCGAAGAAGGCCGGCCCCGAGGTGACGGCGCGCCACGCGGACGCGACCGGCAACCTGGTGCTGAGCCTCGTCAACCACGCCACGACCGCGGTCAACCTCACCGTGACGAACTCCTACGGCGGCGCCGCCCAGACCTTCAAGGTCAACCCGGGCGCCACCGTCTCGCACACGGTCGACCTGCGCACCACCGGCCGCTGGTACGACGTCAAGGTGGTCTCCGACGCCGACGCCACCTTCCTGCGCCGCTTCGCGGGCCACGTGGAGACGGGCGCCCCGGGCGTCTCCGACCCGGCGCTCAGGACCGTCTGACCCGGTCCGCGGCGGCCGGAGGCGGATTCACGGTGTGATGTCCGCGGTGTGATGGCAGGTCCGGTGGGCAGTACGTACGGCGTCGGCATCTCCACCCCGTCACCGAGGGAGAACGCATGGCCATCGCCCACCGCAGGATCGGCATCGGACCCGTTCGCGTCATCGTGCTGCACGACTGGTTCGGCACCTGCGCCACCTGGGGGTCCGTCCTGGACCACCTGGACCCGGCGGGGTTCTCGTACGCCTTCCTCGACTGCCGGGGCTACGGGGACCGCCGGGACGTGGCGGGCCGCTACAGCCTTCCCGAGATCGCCGACGACGTCCTCGAACTCGCCGACCAGCTGGGCTGGGAGACCTTCTCGCTCCTCGGCCACTCCATGGGGGGCAAGGCGGCCCAGCAGGTGCTGGTACGGGCTCCCGAGCGCATCGAGAAGCTCGTCGGGGTCGCGCCGGTCCCGGCCGCGCCCTACGCGATGGACGACGCGACCCACGCCCTCTTTCACGGCGCCGCCGAGGACCCCGACAAGCGCCGGGCCATCCTGGACCTGGTCACCGGGCACCGGGCGAGCCGCCACTGGCTGGACCGGATGGTCGCCCACTCGCTGGCCGCGTCCCGGCCCGAGGCCTTCGCCGGCTACCTCGCGAGCTGGCAGCCGCTCGACCTGTCCTCCGCCGTCAAGGGCAACACCATCCCGGTGCTCGTCCTGGTGGGGGAGTACGACCTCGCGCTGACCGCCGAGGTCATGCGGGGCACCTGGCAGGCGTGGTACCCGAACTGCCGGATCCGCACCCTGCCGGGCACCGGCCACTACCCGCCCCAGGAGACCCCGGTGGCCTTCGCCACGGCGGTCGAGGCCTTCCTCGTGAGCTGAGGGCCGTCCCGTCCGGAGCCTTCGCCGTTCGGCGGACCCCGGTGGGGGACGGGGTCCGTACGGTGGCGCGCCGGCGGAGCCGGTCCAGTGCCGGCGGAGCCGGTCTAGCGCAGGCGGCGGGCGCGGCGGCGGCGCAGGAGGATGCCGGCGGCCGCGCCGGTCAGCGCGGTGACCGCGACGCCGGCGGTGGTCCACCACAGGGCCGGTCCGGAGGAGGCGGGTTCGGCGGCGTCCGGGGCGGGCGCGCCGGACTGCGGCGAGGAGGCGGTCGGGGAGGCGGCCGCCGTGGGCGTCGCGGCGGAGGTTCCGGTGGCCGTCGCGCCGGTGGCCGCGGGGCCGGCGGAGGGGCCGGCGGCCGACGGTGCGGGCGCCGGGTCCACCACGGGGACGCCCACTTCGAGCTCGCCGTGGCCGAGGGCCGGGAAGCCCACGTCGACGCTGACCTTCCAGGTGCCGGGCGGCAGGGCCTCGGCGGTGGTCCAGCCCGCCGGAGGGGCGAGCGGGTCGCGGATCAGGCGGAAGGGCCCGAGCGTGCGGGTGCCGTCGACGCTGACCGCGTTCACGGTGGCGGCGACGGCTTCGTCGACGGCGTCCCCGTCGTTCTCCCAGGTGACGGCGGCGGTGACGCGGCCCTCGCGCTGGCCGGTGACCACCACCTTGACGGTGTCGCCGTGTGCCAGTGCGGGGGCGGGCGCCAGGAGGACGAGGCCGAGGGCGGCCACGAGGGCCGGGAAGACGGATCTGGTACGCATCGTTGCGGTGCTCCGGAAGGGGTGAGGGGTCGGTGGACGGCCGCGCGGAGCGGCCGTCCACCGGGGAACGGGTCGGGCGGGGCGGCGGCCCGGCCGTCGGAACCACCGGCACTCCGTCAGGTCGGCCGGTGGATCCGTCGGTCGGGCGGGGTCGGACCGTCGGCCGGGCTCGGGTCAAGGGGCATCGGCCGTGTCGTCGTCCGGTCCTTCGGGCAGGCCGTCAGCCGGCCTTCTGGACGGTCCAGAGCTGTGCGGCACCGCCGTCCGCGCGCTGGAGGTCGAGCAGCCAGCTGCCGTAGTACGGGCGCCGGCTCACGGTGAGGGCGAAGCCGCCCCCGGGGTCGGTGACGGTCACCGCGCCGCCGCGGGTCGTCAGCCGCCAGGACTGCGCCGCGTCGGTGCCACAGGGACGCTGGGCGACCCACATGCCGGCGGAGGGGGCGCCGCCCGGCTGCAGGCACTTGCCGGACGCTGCGGACCGGATGCGGACCTGGCCGCCGCCCGCGTCGTCGAAGTACCACTGCTGCTGCGCGTACCCGTTGGCGCGGGAGCCGACGAGCACGGTGCCGTCGGCGGTGCGGCCGCCCCAGAGTTCGGCGGCCATGCCGGTGCTGCCGTTGCCGAGGGTGTAGCGGCTGCCGGGGGTGGTGGCGCCGCCGCCGGCCTTCGGGGTCTTGAAGGAGGCCGCCTTGCCCGGGCCGGTGTCCCGGCCGGAGCCGTCGCGCACGGACACGGTCACCTTGTAGGCGGTGTCCGGCTTGAGGCCGTGGATGCGCAGGACCTGCGACTGCACCCAGGTGAGGTGCTTGCCGTTGATCAGGACCTGGTACCAGGCGGCGCCCTCGACCTTGGGCCAGCTCACCACGACCGAGGTGGACTGGACCTGGGCGGCCGTCACGCCCGGTCCGCCGCCGGGCTTCTTGGTCGGCGTCGGCGAGGGCTTCTTCGTCGGGCTCGGGGTCGGGCTCGGGTTCGGACCGGGGTCGGTGCCGCCTCCGCCGCCGCCCTTCGCCTTCATCAGGAACTGGTTGTCGGCGATGTTCCAGTGCGAGGCCAGATAGCTGCCGGCCTTGGGACTGGTGTGGAAGTAGTCGTCGTGGTTGCAGTCCAGGATGTTCTCGGCGGCCTGGTTGGTGCAGACGTTGCGCATCTTCGGGTAGTTCGGCGAGTCCGAGTAGCACATGACGTCGAACTCGTCGGTGCAGTGCGCGCCCAGACTGGTGTTGGGCGCGCTGTTGTTGACCGCGCCGAGGTTGTGGCCGAGTTCGTGCGCCGCCGTGTGCCCGCCCCAGCACCCGGAGTCCGTACGCCCGTAGGACGGGCCGAAGTTGCTCTGGTTGTTCTGTCCGGGCCGCTCGTCTCCGGCGAACGTGCCGATGCCGCAGTAGACCTGCGTGTCGGCGAAGATCATGTACTTGCGGTCCCGGCGGTCCAGGCCCTTGCCGGCGAGCGCCGCGTTGGTGGCGCTGAATTCGGACAGTGCCGAGTCGGGGAGCTCGATGTTGAGCACCGTCGGCGTGCAGTCCGCGTTCGTCACGTAGCGGATGTGGCGCACGCCGCCGGTCTCCTGGGCGCTCGCCGAGTAGATCAGGTCGGCGTCGGCCGCCCACTTGCGGAACGAGGCGGCGTACTGGGAGAACCGGTCACGGCCGGGGCCGTGGACGTACACGACCTGGACGCGGTTGCCGGTGGTGCCGTCGCCCTCGCACTGGACGGTCTGGCCCGCGGGCCCGGCGGCCACGGCGCTCTCGCCGGCCGAGGGGGCGGCGGCGGGCGCGGGCGCCGCGTCCTTGGTGGCGGCCGCGTCGGCGGCGGGCGCGTCCTGAGGACGCCCGCCGTCCTGCGTCGCGGCCGGGTCCTCGGACGAGGGGCGGGACGGGTCGGCGGCCGCCGCGGTGGTGGCGACGGCCGGCGGTATCTCCTTCTTGATGTCGACGCCCTTGGGCGGGGCGTCGGGTCCGTGGGTGCACAGTCCGGTGTCGGTGCGGTAGACGCCCACGCACCGGTCGCCCTTCGGAGCGGCCTTGAGGCCGTCGTAGACCATCCCGCGCGCGTTCTCGTTGGCGGGTGCGGCCGCGATCGGCTCCGGCTCCTGGTCCCGGGCGGCCGCGGCGGCCGGTACGACCGTCTCCGCGTCGGCCCCCGAGGCCTGCGCGGGGGCCGCGGCCTGGGCGCCGTCGCCGATTCCGGAATAGGCGATGCCCGCCGCGATCACGGCCGCCGTGGCCGTGGCGGCGGTCAGGAGGATCAACCGCCGGGGTCTGCGCCGGTGTTCCCGCCGTCTGCGTCCTGTCATGCGCACCTCAAATGGTGATCGGAGTGACTGGGTCCGCGGAAGCCTGCCAGACGTACGCGCCGGAGAATTCGGACAAAGGGGAGCGTGACCCGGGAAATCATTCCGTTACCTGTCGGTCTGATTTGACGAACACTCAATTGTCTTTGTCCGGCGATGAGTTGAGGTAATCAGGACTTAATGGTCCAGGCCTTTATGGGTTCCTTGTTATCGAATCGAAATAATCGGGGAGGGTCTATTGACTGGAATTCAGTCAGGGATTCACCTAATTACTACCTGCCGAATTCCCTCCGTCACGACCCGTGAGGAAACGGCCGGACATCGCGGGCGATCCGCGGCAGACAGGACGATCGCCGGTCCGGCCGCCCTCCGGCCGGACGGCTTCCGCTCCGCTGCCGGGTTCCGGCGACGCCGGCGGACGGGTCTGCGGCAGCGCCGGCACGGGTGTCGGCCGTGGCCGGCGATCGCGCCGGGCGGGGGAGGGGACGCACCCGGAGCGCCGCTCCCGGACGTGGAAAAACCCCTGGCGGGTACGAGGAGGACCTCGTACCCGCCAGGGGTTCGACAGGGTGAGTGACGGGACTTGAACCCGCGGCCACCTGGACCACAACCAGGTGCTCTACCAACTGAGCTACACCCACCACGAAGGGTGGCGGACCACCCGTTCGATGTGCATGCACAGCATAGCCGATCAGCGGGGTGGTTCCGCGACGCCTTATTCCGCCACGGGAGCCCCCGCGGCGGCGTGCGCGACGGCCGCCGCGGCGAGCGCCCGCACGATCGGGTGCGGCCGGGTGCCGTCCCCGTACAGCTCCGGCTGGAAGAGCGTCGCGAGGAAGAAGGGGTGCCCCGGCAGCTCCGCGATGCGCGCCTGCCCCTCCTCGTCGCGGCCCGACAGCCGCAGACCGTGCGCGGTGAGCACCTCCAGGTGCCGGGCCACCGGCCCGTAGTTGCAGCTGTAGCGCTCCATCGACCGCTCGGCGCCCAGCGCCGACTCGGCCAGCGACCCGGGCTCGGCCCGCACGAGCCCCTCGTGCCCGGCCAGCGAGCAGGCCAGCGGCGCGATCAGCGGGTCCGCCGCGCCGGGGTCGTTCTCGGCGTGCGCGGCTCCGGCCAGGCCGCACACGGAGCGGGCGTACTCCAGCAGGGTGTGCTGGAAGCCGCCGCAGGTCCCGAGGAAGGGGATGCCCGCCTCCCGCGCCACCCGGATCGCGGCGAGCGCCCCGGCCTCGCTGGCGTACGGGCTGCCCGGCGGGACCCACACGGCGTCGAAGCGGGCCAGCGCCCCCGAGGCGGCCTCGGCCACGGCGTCGCCGGTCGGGATCCAGTACGCGTCGAGCACGAGCCCGTCGCGCGAGGCGAGCGAGTCGAGGAGGAGCGGGATGCGGGTGTGGGCCGTCACGTGCGGCGAGCGGTCGCCGACGAGGGCGAGCCGGGCGGCGCGTACGGGGGCGGGGGCGAGGGGGGCGGCGGACGGGCCGGCCGGTGCGGTGGTCATGCGGATCATCCTGCGACCCGCTGCCACTTCAGCGCCAACGATTGTTGTTGCTCTCTCGATAAGCAACGCTGATGGGCATGGAACCGCACCTGCTCCGCACCTTCGTCGCCGTGGCCCGGCTGGCCTCCTTCTCCGGGGCCGCCCGGGAACTCGGCTACACCCAGTCCGCCGTGTCCCAGCAGGTCGCCGCGCTGGAGGGCGACCTGCGGACCGAGCTCCTCACCCGCCGGCCCGTGGCACCGACCGCGGCCGGGGAACGGCTCCTGGAACACGCCGGACCGCTGCTGCTGCGCCTCGACGCCGCCCGGGCCGACGTCCTGCGGCTGGCCGCCGCCCCGCCCGGCCGGGTCACCCTCGCCGCCTCCCCGCTCGCCGTCGGCCCGTCGCTGCTCGCGGCCCTGCCCGTCACCGGCGTCACCCTGCGGGTGCTGCCCCCGGAGCAGGTGCCCGCCGCCGTCGCCACCGGGGGCTGCGACCTCGGCCTCGTCGACGGGCTCGCCGCTCCCAGCGACCCGCTGCGGCTGCCCGACGTGGCCCCGCTCACCGTGACCGGGATCGGCGAGGATGAGCTGGCCGTGCTGTTCCCCGCGGGGCACCCCCTCGCCGCGCGGGCCTCCGTCCGGCTGGACGACCTCACCGACGCCCGCTGGCTCGACGCCCCCGGCGTGGGGCTGCCGCTCACCGCCGCCCGCGGCGCCCTGCGGTACGACGGCACCGACCTGCTGGCCCTGTGCGCCCTCGCCGCGGCCGGGCACGGCCTCGTGCTGCTGCCCCGCCGGGTCGCCGCGGGCGCCCGCGCCGGGGTCGCCGTACCCCTGGCCGCCCCGCGCCTGGTGCACCGTACGGAACTGCTCTCGCCCGGAACTCCGACCGGCGCGGCCGCTGCGCTCGCCGCACGGCTCGCGGCAGGATCGCCGTATGACTCCCGACCCCACGCACGCGACGCCTGACCCCGCGCCCGCCGAACCCGCACCCTTCACGGCCGCGGACTACGCCGCCCGGATGGCCGCGGCCGCGCGGACCGCGGCCGACGCGGGCCTGGCCGGCCTGCTGATCGCCCCCGGGCCCGACCTCACCCACCTCACCGGCTACCGCCCCACCGCCGAGACCGAGCGGCTGACCGTGCTGGTCCTGGCCGCCGGGCGGGAACCGGTGCTCGTCGTACCGGCGCTGGAGGCACCCGACGCGGAGAAGGCCCCCGGCGCCCCCGCGGTGACCCTGCGCGACTGGACCGACGGCAAGGACCCGTACGCCGCGACCGCCCCGCTGCTGGACGCCGCCGGGCGCTTCGGCGTGAGCGACAACACCTGGGCCCTGCACCTCCTCGGCCTCCAGCGGGAGCTCCCCGCCAGCTCGTACGCCCCGCTCACCGACGTGCTCCCGATGCTCCGCGCGGTCAAGGACGAACGGGAGCTGGAGCGCCTCGCCGCGGCGGGAGCCGCCGCCGACGCCGCGTACGCGCAGATCCTCCACCTCCCCTTCGCCGACCGCCGGGAGACCGACGTCGCCGCGGACCTGGCCGCCCTGCTGCGGGCGCACGGCCACTCCCAGGTCGACTTCACCGTGGTCGGCTCCGGCCCCAACGGCGCCAACCCGCACCACGAGGCCGGCGACCGGGTCATCCGCCGCGACGACATGGTCGTCCTGGACTTCGGCGGTCTGCGGTACGGCTACGGCTCCGACATCTCCCGCACCGTCCACGTCGGGGAGCCCACCGCGGAGGAGCAGCGGGTCCACGACGTCGTCCGCGAGGCCCAGCAGGCCGGCTTCGCGGCGGTCCGGCCGGGCGCCGCCTGCCAGGACGTGGACCGGGCGGCCCGCGCGGTGATCACCGAGTTCGGGTACGGGGACCGCTTCATCCACCGCACCGGCCACGGCATCGGCGTCACCACCCACGAACCCCCGTACATGGTCGAGGGCGAGGAGCGGCCGCTGGTCCCCGGCATGTGCTTCTCCGTGGAACCGGGCGTCTACCTGCCCGGCCGCTTCGGCGTCCGCATCGAGGACATCGTGACGGTCACCCGGGACGGCGGGCGCCGCCTGAACAACGCCCCGCGCGAACTGGCCGTCGTCGAGTAGCCCTCCGGGGCCCGCGGCCCGCCGCGCGGCCGCCGGCCGGCCCCCGGGACGGCGGCCGTCACGGGCCGAGGACGACCGCCGATTCCCCCGGAACGTGCACCCGGCCGTCCGGGCCCGGCTGGTCGAGGGGCTCCCAGGCGGCCAGCACCCGGACCCCGTTGCGCCCCAGCGCGATCGTCGCCGGCTCGGGGGAGAGGTTGACGACCACCCGCACGTCGCCGCGCCGGAAGGTGAGCCACCGCCGCTCCTCGTCGAAGGCGACCCGGACCGCCGCGAGGTCGGGGTCGCGCAGGTCCGGGTGCGTGCGGCGCAGGGCGACCAGGGTCCGGTACCAGGCCAGCAGGCGGGCGTGGGCACCCTGCCCCGGCTCCGTCCAGTCCAGGCAGGAGCGGTCCCGGGTCGCCGGGTCCTGCGGGTCGGGGATCTCCTCGGCCTTCCAGCCGTGCGCGGCGAACTCCCGCCGCCGGCCGCTCCGCACGGCCTCGGCGAGGTCGGGGTCGGGGTGGTCAGTGAAGTACTGCCACGGGGTGCCCGCGCCCCACTCCTCGCCCATGAACAGCATCGGCACGAACGGCCCGGTCAGCGCCACCGTCGCGGCGCACGCCAGCAGCCCGGGCGAGAGCGAGGCGGAGAGCCGGTCGCCGAGCGCCCGGTTGCCGATCTGGTCGTGGGTCTGGGTGTAGCCGAGGAACCGGTGGGCCGGGGTGCGCCGGCGGTCCACCGGCCGGCCGTGGGTGCGGCCGCGGAAGGAGGACCAGGTCCCGTCGTGGAAGAACGCCCGGGTCATCGTCTTGGCGAGGGCGGCGAGCGGCGCCGCCGCGAAGTCGCCGTAGTAGCCCTGGGATTCACCGGTCAGCGCGCAGTGCAGGGCGTGGTGGAAGTCGTCGTTCCACTGCGCGTGCAGGCCCAGCCCGCCGCTGCCGCGCGCGGTCGTGGTGCGCGGATCGCACTGGTCGGACTCGGCGATGAGGAACAGCGGACGCCCGGACTCGGCCGCCAGCGCGTCGACGGCGGCGGCCAGCTCCTCCAGGAAGGTCAGCGCCCGCCCGTCCGCCAGCGCGTGCACGGCGTCCAGCCGGAGCCCGTCGATCCCGTAGTCGCGCAGCCAGGCCAGGGCGCTGCCCAGGAAGTACGCGCGGACCTCGTCCGAGCCGGGCGCGTCCAGGTTGACCGCGGCGCCCCACGGGGTGTGGTGGGCGTCCGTGAAGTACGGGCCGAAGGCGGGCAGGTGGTTGCCCGAGGGCCCGAGGTGGTTGTGGACCACGTCCAGCACGACCCCGAGGCCGGCCGCGTGCGCCGCGTCGACGAACCGGGAGAGGCCGGCCGGCCCGCCGTACGGTTCGTGGACCGACCAGGGCGCGACCCCGTCGTACCCCCAGCCGTGCCGGCCCGGGAAGGAGCAGACCGGCATCAGCTCCACGTGCGTGACGCCGAGGCCGGTCAGGTGGCCCAGACGCGCGGCGGCGGCGTCGAAGGTGCCCTCGGGGGTGAAGGTGCCGACGTGGAGCTCGTACAGGACCGCGTCCTGGAGCGGCACCCGCGGCGGCGGCGTCGCGTGGGGCGCCGGGGCGTCCGGGGCGACCACCGCCGAGAGCCCGTCGGGCCCGTCCGGCAGCCGCCGGCCGCGCGGATCGGGGCGCGGGACGGTGTCACCGCCCAGCAGGAACCCGTACCGGCTGCCGTCGGCGGCCGGGGCCTGCACGACCCACCAGCCGTCCCGGTCCGGATCGGGTGCCATGTCGTACGTCGCGTCGTCGAGTCGCATGGCGACATGACCTGTCAGTGGTGCCCACACCTCGAACTGCACGGACGGTCCCCTCGTCTCCGGCGGTGTCCAGCATGCGTATCCTGCCCATCATTCCGGGCCGGGCGGGGGAGTTCTGGACACTCCACCCCCGACGGGCCGACAATCACCCTGTGACGTCGAGTTTCGAGTTCCCCGCCTATCCCGCGCCGCGGCTCTCCGACGCCGAGCGCGACCGGGCGCTGGGCCAGCTCAGGGAGGGCGCTGCCCTCGGCAAGCTGTCCCACGACACGTTCCTGCGCAGGATGGAACTCGCCCTGGTGGCCAGGCGCTCCGAGGACCTCGCCGTCCTCACCGCCGACCTCCAGGTCCGGGGCGCCCGCGAAAGCCCGTGGACCCGTCGGCTGTTCGGCTGGGTGGGCCGGGCGTCCGCGGTGAGCGTCGGCATCCGGCGCGCGTGGGCCGCCGAGAAGCTGCCCCGGCTGCTGCTCCCGCACCCCGGCTCGGGGGTCCTGCGGATCGGCCGCGACCCGGGCAGCGGCCTGCGGCTCACCCACGAGACCGTCTCCCGGGCGCACGCCGAGCTCAGCCTGAGGGACGGGACGTGGGTGCTGAAGGACCTCGGTTCCACCAACGGGACCACGGTCAACGGGCACCGGGTGACGGGCTCGGCGGTGGTCCGGGACGGCGACGAGATCGGCTTCGGGAAGATGTCCTTCCGGCTTTCGGCGAGCTGACGGGCGCCCGGGACCGCGGCCCGTGACGCGGGCGCGGCGCCGGCGGCGGATGCGCGGGGCGGGCGGCGCCCCGCAGGATGGCCGCATGGACCACACCACCCCCGTCGTGCGCCGCGCCCGCCCCGCCGATCTGCCCCGCCTGGTCGAGCTCGTCCACGAGCACGTCGCGTACGAGAGGGCCGCGCCCCGCCCGCCCGGCCTCGCCGAGCGGCTGGGCCCGCTGCTGTTCGCCGAGGGCGCCCGACTGTGGGTGCTGCTCGCCGAGACGCCGGAGGGCGGGATCGCCGGATACGCCGCCTGCTCCGCCGAGTTCGCCTTCTGGGACGCCCGCTCCCACCTCCACATGGACTGCCTGTACCTCGCCGGGGACGCCCGCGGCCACGGGCTCGGCGCCGCCCTGATGGACGGGGTGGCCGGGCTCGCGGACGAACTCGGCCTCGACGAGGTGCAGTGGCAGACCCCCGAGTGGAACGAGGGCGCCATCCGGTTCTACGACCGGCTCGGCGCCACCGGCGCCCCCAAGCGCCGCTACACGTGGACCCCACCCGCCCCGGCTCCGGACACGGTCTAGGGGGGCGCGAGGCGTTCGTACGCGGCCAGGACGGTCCGGGACTGGTGCTCCACCTGGGTGGCCACCGGGACCCAGCGGGCCTGGAAGCGGGCAGCGAACTCCTCGCACCACCCCGTGACGAGGCGGTCGAGCTCCGGCGCCGCCGCGTCGTCCCGCGCGCGCAGCACCCGCAGCAGCATCGCCGCGGCGCGCAGCGACAGCCGCCGCCCGAACGCGTCGATGCTGGCGACGTACGCGGCCGTGGCCTCGGTCGGGGCGCCCGGGCCGGTCCACTCGGCGGCGATCCGCGGGATCAGGGCGAGCGTCCAGTCCACGGCGCGCAGCAGGGGCTCCGCGTCCGGGTCGCCGTACGGGTCCGGCCCGGACCGCGTTCCGTCGCGCACCCGGGACACGAGGGCGGCGTCCTGGACCAGCCGCTCGGACAGCACCCGCAGCGCCCGGCGCGGATCGGGGTGCGGGGCCGGGTCGTCCACCAGGTCCGAGGCCCACATGGGGACTTCGACGATCGCGGTGGTGCCGGCGTACCGGTGGGCGTGGTACCAGGTGCTGAGCCGGGTGTCCTCCGGGTGGAAGGCCCCGGCGGCCTCGCTGCCCGGCTCCGGGATCACGAAGATCCCCGGCCCGGGGGAGAGCCAGCCGGCCGCGTCCGACGCCCCGTTCTCCACCGGGATCCGCAGTTCGGCGGCCGACTTGGCGAAGGGCTCCGCCAGGCCCGGTATGTCGCGGGTGAGCTGCACCCACGAGCCGCCGAGATCGGTGGCGTGCAGCGACACCTGCAGCACGGGCCGCAGCTCGTCGATCAGGGCGGTCAGGGCCACGGTCTCGGGCGGCAGCCGGTCCGCGGGCAGTAAAGACGGCGCCCACTCGGGCTGTTCGGGACCCGGCGGCCGGAAGAAGTGCCGGTGGTACTCCAGGAGCGAGTACGGGCGGGGCGTGCGGTGCAGCCGTGCCCCGTCCGGATCGGCGCAGAGCAGGAAGTGCCAGCCGCAGCCGGCGCGCGGCCCCGGGTCGCGCAGCAGGTGCCGGGCGAGGGACAGCGCGGTCGCGCCGCCGACGGGCTCGTTGGCGTGCGCGCCCGCGACGACCAGGACGTTGCGGCCGGGCCCCGCCGGGGCCCCGGCCGCCGGGCCGCCGGGGCCGTCCGCCGCGCCGACGGACAGCACCCAGAGCGGCTGCCCCGCCCGGGAGGTGCCCGCTTGGCGGAGCCGGACCTGGCCCGGATGGTCGTCCGCCAGCGCGCGGGCGGCCAGCGCGAGTTCGAGCGGCGTGGGGTAGTGCATGTCGCGAAGGAGGGTCACAGGGGATGCCATGCCCGCCCGGCGCGCCCCCTACCGCTCCTGGCGCCCCGCACTTCCCCGAATGTCCCGCGAACCGCCAGGCCACGCCGTCGCCGCCGGGCCCCCGGGCGCCGTTCGCACACCCGGCCGGGGCGCCGCCGGCCGCCGCCCGGTCACTCCTGCCGCAGCAGCAGCGCCACCGGCCGGGCGGCCAGGAGCTCGCCGAGGCCGGCCTTCCCGGCGTACGGGGCTCCGCGCGCGCCGTCCGGCCCGGCCAGCGGGATCCACCGGCCCGGCGGCAGGGGCAGCACCGTGTCGCGCCAGCCCCCGGCCCCGGCCAGCCGGTACGCGAGCCGGGTCGCCACCACGACGAGCCCCGGCGAGCGGGCGAAGGCAAGGCAGTGCTCCGCCGCCGGCCCCCGGGCGGTGAGGGGGGCGTACCCGGCGAACAGCGACGGGCGGGCCCGCCGCAGCCGCAGGACGGCGGCCGTGAGGGCGAGCTTCTCCTCGGCGGGACCGCTCGGCGCGCCTCCCGCGTCCAGCCGTGCCAGGGCCTCGCGGGGGAAGCGGGCCGGCCGCCGGTTGTCGGGGTCGACCAGGGCCCGGTACTCGGTCTCGGCGCCCTGGTAGACCTCCGGGACCCCGGGCATCGCCAGGTGCAGCAGAGCCGTCCCGAGGAGGTTGGCCCGGGCCGCCTCGGCCAGCTCGGGCGGGAGCGCACCCCCGGTCCGGGCGTAGTCCGGGACGGCCGCCTCGTACGCCTCGTCCCCCTCGGTCCAGCTGGTGTGCAGGGCGGCCTCGCGGACCGCCTTGAGCAGGGCCTGCGCCAGGCGGTCCGCGGCCTCGGGGGCGTCCCCGAGGCCCACGGCGGTCTGCCGGGCCACCCACGCCAGCTGCGGGTCGGCGCCCGCGGGCCGGCCCATCAGCTCCGGCGCCTGCGAGAGCGCCGCGATCCGGGCCCGGACGTCCGCGCTGCGCTTGGTGTCGTGCGTGGACAGCACCGTGCCGGACCCGGGCCACTCCCGGGCCAGGGCCGCGCAGTACGCGTGGAACTCCGCGGGCGCGACCGCCGGGTGGCCCGGCTCGCCGCCGACCTCGGTGGCGGACAGCAGGGGGGCGTACCGGTAGAACGCCCGGTCCTCCAGGGACTTGGCGCGCAGCGCCGCCGAGGTCTGGGCGAAGCGGGCGGCGAAGGCGGGCTCGTGCAGCAGCAGCTCGCGCACGCGGCCGAGGGCGTCCTTGCCGCCGTCCGCGCCCGGGGCGTCCGCGTTCCCTCCGTCCGCGCCCGGGACGTCCGCGTTCCCTCCGTCCGCGCCCGGGACGTCCGCGTTGCCGCCGGGCTGCCCGCCCGGGTCCTCGCCGGCCGCCGCGAGCGCCGCGGCGGCCGATTCCACGGCTCCCGGGTCGGGCTCCGGCGCCTCGGGGTACGGCCGGTAGACGGGGTAGGCGATGAGCAGCTCCCGCACCGCCGGTCCGAGGTCCGGGCCGGCCATCCGTTCCAGCGCGGCCAGTTCGGCGGCCAGGTCGCCGGTCAGCACCTCCCGCGCGGCGGCCGCGGCCGTCTGCTCCCACGGCGCCGTACCGGTGAACTCGGCGTACTCGCGGGCCAGTTCGGCGGCGCCCGCCGGATCGGTGAACACCCCGTCGACCCGGTGCAGCGCGTCGTACCCGGTGGTCCCCGCGACCGGCCAGGCGGACGGCAGCCGCTCGTCGCGGGCCAGGATCTTCTCCACCACCACCCAGCAGCGCGGCCCGGCGGCCTCCCGCAGCCGCCGCAGGTACTCCCCGGGATCCGCCAGCCCGTCCACGTGGTCGATCCGGAGCCCTTCCACGACCCCGTCCCGCACCAGCTCCAGCACCTTGGCGTGGGTGGCCGCGAACACCTCCGGCTCCTCCACCCGGACCCCGATCAGCTCCGAAATGGTGAAGAAGCGCCGGTAGTTGAGGGAGGTGCGGGCCTCCCGCCACCAGGCGGGCCGGTACCACTGGGCGGCCAGCAGCTCCGGCAGCTCCAGGCCGGCGGTGCCCGCGCGCAGGGGGAACTCCTGTTCCCCGTGACGCAGCACGTCCCCGTCCACCGCGAGCGCGCACGCTTCGGCGGGGCCGGGCAGCACCGGCAGCAGGACCTGCCCGCCACCCGCCTCCCAGTCGATGTCGAACCAGCGGGCGTACGGGGAGTCCGGCCCGTCCCGGAGCACCTCCCACAGCGGCCGGTTCAGCCGCAGCGGCGACGGCACCGCCATGTGGTTCGGCACGATGTCCAGGACCAGGCCGAGCCCGTGCGCCCGGGCGGTGGAGGCGAGCGCACGCAGGCCGGGCTCGCCGCCCAGCTCGTCCCGGACCCGGGAGTGGTCGGTGACGTCGTACCCGTGGGCCGAGCCGGGCACGGCTTCCAGCACGGGGGAGAGGTGCAGGTGGGACACGCCGAGGGAGGCGAGGTGCGGCACGGCGGCAGCGGCCGCCGCGAAGGGGAACTCCGGGCGCAGCTGGAGACGGTAGGTCGACGCCGGAGTGACAGGGTGCGGAACATCGGATTCCGGACGGAGGCTTGACTGCGGCTGGCTCATGAGAACGTACGTACCCAGCCTGCGGGATTCCGTGCCATGACCCAATGCATCCGGGTGACTGCGGCGGGTTAACGTTGCTCAAGTGGTTGGAACCGTCAACACCTATCGAAAAGTCATCGCCCTGACCGGGCCCCTACTCCCCCTCGTCTCGTTCTTCGCCCGACTGCCCGTCGCGATGTCCCAGTTCGGAAGCTTCCTCCTGGTCGCCGAGACCAGTGGCTCGCTCGCCACCGCCGGCATCGTCGGCGGCTCCCTCTCCGTGGGCCAGGTGCTCTGCGGCCCCCTGCTCGGGAGGCTCGCCGACCGGTACGGGCAGCGGCGCGTGGTCCTCACCGCCGCCGCCGTCAACGCGCTGGCCACCGCCGCGCTGGTCGCCGGGGCGCTCACGCACCTCGCCACGGCCCCGCTGGCCGCGATCGGAGCCGTCACCGGCGCCTCCGTGCCGCTGATCGGGCCGCTCGCCCGGACCCGGTCCGTGGCCCTGGCCCGCCGGGCCGATTCCGACGAGAGCGTCGTGGGCGCCGTCCACGCGCTCGAAGGCACCCTGGACGAGGTCTCCTTCGTCTTCGGGCCCGCCCTCGTGGGCCTCGCGGCGCTGCTCGCCCACCCGGCCGTCGCCCTCGGCGGCGCCGCCGGACTCGTCGCCGTCTTCGGCACCGCGTACGCGCTGCACCCGACCGCCGCCGTCACGGCCGGGTCGCCCGCACGGGCCCGCACCGCCGGGGACCGGGCCCGTCCGCCCGGCGTGGTCTACGCCGTACGGGGCTCGCTCGCCCTCCAGGGCGCCATGTTCGGCGCCTGCCAGGCGGGGATCGCCGCGCTCACCATCCGGCTGGGCGTCCCCGACCAGGCGGCCGTCGTCTACTCCGCGATGGGCGTCGTCAGCGCCGTCGTGGGGCTCGCGCTGGGCGCCCTGCCGGCCCGCTACGGGCTGCGGCTGCGCTGGCGGGCGGCCACCGGCGCGGCCCTGGTGCTGTCGGTGCCGCTGCTGTTCACCGACAGCCTGTGGCCGCTGTACGCCGTCGTCACCGTCCTCGGGGCCGCCTACGCCCCGCACCTGATCACCGCCTTCGCGCTCATCGAGCGGGCCGTGGAACCGGCCCGGCTCTCCGCGTCGATGGCCTTCGCCGCCAGCTGCCTGGTGGCCGGGCAGGCCACGGCCCTCTTCGCGTGCGGCCGGCTCGCCGAGCGGTACGGCCCCGCCGGGGCCTTCGCCGTGGCGGTCGGCGCGGCCGCGCTGTGCCTGGGCCTCGCCCTCCTGACCCGGGTGCCGTCCGGCCGGACCCACGGCACGGCCCTCATCCCGGCCCAGCGGACCGCCTCCCCGGTCCTCGGGGAGGCGGCCGCGCCCGCCGGGCGCTGAGGCGGTCGGCGCAGCCGGCCGAGCGGGCCCAGCCGCCCGCCCAGCCGCCCGCGCGACCGGTCCGCGCGACCGGTCCGCGCGAGCCGCCGGACGGGCTCGCCGAAGCCGCCTACGCCGGCCGCTGGAGCACCACCAGGCACCGTCCCGTCAGGGCCACCCGGTCCCCGGCCGCGTACTGCGGCCCGGTGCCGGGTGGCAGTACCTCCGGCCGGGCCGTGTCCACGACGAGGCGCCACTGCGCGCCGTGACCGGCCGGGACGGTGAAGTCCTGCGGCTCGGCCCCCGCGTTGAACATCAGCAGGAACGAGTCGTCGGTGATCCGCTCCCCGCGGGTGCCCGGCTCCGAGATCGCCTCCCCGTTCAGGAACACCGTCAGCGCCTTCGCGTGCTGCGCCTGCCAGTCCCGGGCCCGCATCTCCTCGCCGTGCGGGGTGAACCACGCGATGTCGGACAGCTCGTCGTGCGTCCCCTCCACCGGGCGGCCGTGGAAGAAGCGCCGCCGCCGGAAGACCGGGTGGTCGCGGCGCAGCCACACCATCCGCCGGGTGAACTCCAGCAGCGACGGCGCCGGTTTGCCCGGCTCGGGCCAGTTCACCCATGCCAGCTCGTTGTCCTGGCAGTAGGCGTTGTTGTTGCCGCCCTGCGTCCGGGCGAACTCGTCGCCGTGACTGAGCATGGGCACGCCCTGCGACAGCATCAGCGTGGCGATGAAGTTGCGCATCTGCCGCTCGCGCAGCTCCTGCACCTGCGGGTCCTCGGTCGGACCCTCCACCCCGCAGTTCCACGACCGGTTGTGGGTCTCCCCGTCCCGGTTGCCCTCCCGGTTGGCCTCGTTGTGCTTGTCGTTGTACGACACGAGGTCGTTCAGGGTGAAGCCGTCGTGGCAGGTGGTGAAGTTGATGGAGGCCAGCGGCCGCCGCCCGTCGTCCTGGTAGAGGTCCGAGGAGCCCGTCAGCCGTCCGGCGAACTCGGCCAGCGTGCGCGGCTGCCCGCGCCACAAGTCCCGTACGGTGTCGCGGTACTTGCCGTTCCACTCGGTCCACAGCGGCGGGAAGTTGCCCACCTGGTAGCCGCCCTCGCCGAGGTCCCAGGGCTCGGCGATCAGCTTCACCTGGCTGACCACCGGATCCTGCTGGACCAGGTCGAAGAACGACGACAGCCGGTCCACCTCGTGGAACTGGCGGGCCAGCGTCGCCGCGAGGTCGAAGCGGAAGCCGTCGACGTGCATCTCGGTCACCCAGTACCGCAGCGAGTCCATGATCAGCTGGAGCACGTGCGGAGACCGCATCAGCAGCGAGTTCCCCGTGCCCGTGGTGTCCATGTAGTGCCGCTGGTCGTCCGTCAGCCGGTAGTACGAGGCGTTGTCCAGCCCGCGGAAGGAGAGCGTCGGGCCCAGGTGGTTGCCCTCGGCGGTGTGGTTGTAGACCACGTCGAGGATCACCTCGATCCCGGCCTCGTGCAGCGCCCGTACGGCCGACTTGAACTCCAGCACCTGCTGGCCGCGGTCGCCGGAGGCGTAGCCGTTGTGCGGGGCGAAGAACCCGATGGTGTTGTAGCCCCAGTAGTTGCTCAGCCCGTCGTCGACCAGGCGGTGGTCGTTGACGAACTGGTGCACCGGCATCAGCTCCAGCGCCGTCACGCCGAGCTTGGTCAGGTGGGCGATGACCGCCGGGTGGGCGAGCGCCCCGTAGGTGCCGCGCAGCTCCTCGGGGAGCTCGGGGTGGTGCATGGTGAGGCCCTTGACGTGCGCCTCGTACAGCACGGTGTGGTGGTACTCGTGCCGCGGCGGCCGGTCGTCGGCCCAGTCGAAGTACGGGTTCACCACCACGGAGCTCATGGTGTGCGGGGCCGAGTCCAGGTCGTTGCGCGAGTCGGGCCGGCCGAAGTGGTAGCCGTACACCTGTTCGCCCCAGTCGACACGGCCGGCGATGGCGCGGGCGTACGGGTCCAGCAGCAGCTTGGCCGCGTTGCAGCGCAGCCCGCGCTCGGGCTCGTACGGGCCGTGGACGCGGAACCCGTACCGCTGGCCCGGCATGACGCCGGGCAGGTAGGCGTGGCGGACGAACGCGTCCGTCTCGCGCAGTTCGACGGCGGTCTCCGAGCCGTCGTCGTGGAGAAGGCACAGCTCAATGCGGCGGGCGGCCTCGGAGTAGACCGCGAAATTGGTGCCGGCGCCGTCGTAAGTGGCGCCCAGCGGATACGCCTGTCCAGGCCATGCCTGCATAGATAACGACTCTTCCCATCCTGCTCCGGCTGATCCGGCTGGACCACGTCACTGCCAGATCTTCCCCGAAAGAGGCCCCCCACGCGTGGACTTGGGTTGCTCCTACCGGGTGACCCGGAGAGCTGACGGTCGGGTCAGCGGACTGTGTGGGCATCGGATAATGGGTCAACGGGCAGCCGGTGTACGGGCCATCGGGCTGCAACGGGCCGCGCGCGCGGAGTACCCTTCCGTGATCACTTGAGACGGGCGTCCAGACGCAGAAGGCGGTGCACGGGTGAGCTCGGGAGGTCTGGAGCTGCCCCCTGGTGACAGCGGTCACGAGGGTGGCCCGGCGGACGCCACCGGAGGCGGGGCGGCCGGGGTCCCGGCCGGAGCGGTCTCCCTGGCGGGCGGACCGGACGAGGCCCGCGAGGTGCGGGCCGGGGCCGAGCTCGACTGGGGCGCGGAGGCCTGGAGCGAGGTCCGCACCCGGGCCCAGCGGGCGGGCCGGGCGTACATCTGGCTGAACCTCATCGAGCAGCGCCTGCGGGCGGTGGTCGGCGCCGTGCTGCGGCCGATCTACGAGCCGGTGCACGGCGGGGACGACTGGGTGGTCGCCGCGGCCGGGCCCGCCGGGCAGGAGTGGGTGCAGCGGGCCGTCGCCGTGCGCGAGGTCAGCCGGCGCAAGGGCTACCTGCTCGACCCGGCCGACGACAACGTGCTGAGCTTCCTGACGCTGCCCCAGCTGCGGGAGCTGATGGTCCAGCACTGGCCCTGCTTCGAGCCGTACTTCGACGACCGCCGCGAGATCGAGCTGGCCCTGGACGAGCTGGAGGTCACGCGGAACGTGGTCTCCCGCAACCGGGCGCTGTCGCGCGCGGTCCTGGAGCAGGCGGAACGCGCCTCGGCGCGGCTGCTGGAGGTCCTCGGCGGGGGAGCGGGCAGCCCGTCGGCCGACCGGCTGCCGATCGACGCCGTCGAGGACCTGGTGGGGGACCGGTACGCGGACGTCATCTCCGTCCACCCGGACCGGGTGCGGCTCCAGCGGCAGCTGCCGGCGGAGGACCTGTTCGGCGGCGCCCGCCGGCTGGACGCCATCGGCATAGGCCTCAACCTGCTGGTGCAGAACTTCTCGGGCCGAAGACTCGTCCGGCTCAGCGAGGCCGGCTGCCGGGTGCGGCTGGTGTTCCTGAACCCGGCGAGCAGCGCGGTCAAGCGGCGCGAGCGGGAGCTGGGGCTGCGCAAGGGCGAGCTGAGCCGCTCGGTGGAGATGAACATCCTGCACGTGCGGCGGGTGCGGGCGGGGCTGCGCGACCCCTCGCGCTTCGACATCCACGTCTTCGACGAGACCCCGCGGTTCACCGCCTACCTCGTCGAGGGGGAGTCCTCGGGGATCGCGGTGGTCCAGTCGTACCTGCGGCGGGCCCGGGGCATGGAGGCGCCGGTACTGGTCCTGCGCGGGGGCGGGCGCGGGGTGCCGAAGGACTCCGAGCACGGGCTGTTCACGACGTACCGGGAGGAGTTCGAGTCGGTGTGGGAGGACTCCCGGCCCGTCTCGTGAACCCGGCGCGGGCGCGGGGCGGGGGCTGCCGAGGGGGCGTAGCGGGGGCGTCGAGGGGGGCGTCGTCCGGCTTGTCAGTGCCCCGTGTCAGGCTGAAAGCCGTTGACCGAAGGCGTACGGGGGAGGGGCACGGGGTGGAGGACTGGCACGGCACGGGGGACCGGTACGGCGGTCTGCCGATCGGATTCGGCCTGGAGACGGCCGGCACGGAGCCGGGGACACGGCTCCGGATGCAGCCGGCGGTCACCGCCGGAGCGGGGGCAGTGCGATGAGCTGGATCAGCGGGCCGCTGGTGGCCTTCGACCTGGAGACCACGGGCACCGACGTGGAAACCGACCGCATCGTCACGGCAGCGGTCGTCCGGCTGGACCCGGACGGCGCCGTCGCGGAGGAGCGGACCTGGCTGCTCGACCCCGGGATCGCGATACCCGAGCAGGCGTCGGCGATCCACGGGATCTCGACGGAGCACGCCCGGACGCACGGCGTACCGGCCGTCTCCGCCGTCGAGGAGATCGCGCGGGCCGTCGCCGACGGACTGCGCTCCGGGACACCGCTGGTGGTGATGAACGCCCGCTACGACCTGTCGCTGCTGGACCGCGAGTGCCGGCGGCACGGGGTGGCGTCGATCAGCGAGCGGCTGGGCGACGCGCCCTCGCCCGTCATCGACCCGCTGGTCATCGACAAGCACGTCGACAAGTACCGCAAGGGCAAGCGTGCCCTGTACGCGCTGTGCGCCCACTACGGCGTGTCGCTCGACGACGCCCACGACGCGAAGGCCGACGCCGTGGCCGCGGCCCGGGTGGTGCGCCGCATGGCCGAGAGGCACCGGCCCGTCGGCGCGATGGCCCTGGCGGACCTGCACGACCTCCAGGTGCGCGCGGCCGCCGAGCAGTCGGTCTCGCTCCAGGCCTACCTGCGGCGCACCGCGGACCCGGCGGCGGTCGTCGAGCCGGCCTGGCCGCTGATCCCACGGAGCCGGTGACGGCACCCCCTAGAAGGCGTGCCAGCGCAGTTCCCGGTCGCCGTTCCGGAGCGAGCCGACCCGGCGGCGGAACTCGGCGAGCGCGGCCGGGTTGGCCGGCGCGTGCTGGGACACCCAGGCGCAGCTGGCCGTCTCGCGGGCCCCGCGCAGGACCGCGCAGCCCTTCCAGTCGCGGACGTCCCACCCGTACGCCGTCACGAACTCCCCGTACGCCTCCGCGGGCAGGCCGTACCGGTCGAGGGACAGGGCCATCACCACGAGGTCGTGCTCGCGCAGGTCGGCGGAGACCGTTTCCAGGTCGACCAGGACCGGCCCGTCCGGGCCCACGTGCACGTTGCGGGTCAGCGCGTCGCCGTGGACGGTGCCCGGGGTCAGGTACGGGGTCAGCGCCGCGACCTCGCCGGCGTAGGCGTCGCGCCGGGCCCGCAGGTAGGCGGCGTCCGCCGGGTCGACGGCGTCCCCGGCGAGCCGCAGCCAGCGCTCGACCCCGCCCAGCAGGTCCCGCGGCGGAAGGGCGAACGGCGGTGCGGGCAGCGCGTGGACGGCGCGGAGCAGGGCCGCGAGGTCCTGCGGGCCGGGCGGCCGGACCGCCTCCGGGAGCCGGTGCCACAGCGTCAGCGGATGTCCGTCCACCAGCCGCGGCTGCGGCTCGGCCGCGCGGACGGCGGGGATGCCGGACGCGGCGAACCAGTCCGCGACCGCGAGTTCCCGCTCGGCGCGCTCCAGCAGCGCCGCCTCCCGGCCGACCTTCACCACCAGCTCCCCGACGGCGAACACGGCGTTCTCGCCGAAGGCGAGGAGGGCCGGCGGCTCCGTGAGGCCCGCCGCCGTCAGTACGTCCCTGGCCTGCGCCTCGTCCATGCCGTTCGTCTCGTCCCTTGCCGCAGCGTCGTGGATCCGCCCAGTCTCGCATCCCCGGGGGCGGCGCCCGAGCCGCGTACCGGGAGCCGGTCAGGCCGAGTCCGTGCCGCCCCGTGACCGGTCGACGAGGCCGGGGAGTTCGAGGAGGGAGTCGATGGAGTGGTCGGCGACCTGCCGGACGGTTTCGTCGTCGGCCCACCAGTGGCCCCAGGGGCCGCGGCGCAGGTGCGCGGTCAACAGACCGGCCCGGGCGGCGGGGAAGACGTCGTTCTGCGGATGGTCGCCGACGTACAGCGTCTGACCGGCGGGGGCCCGGGCGGCGCCGACGACCTGGTGGAAGAAGTCCGGGCCGGGCTTGGAGACGCCCCACTCGGCGGAGGTGACGACCAGGTCCGCGGGCAGGCGCAGGGCCCGCAGCAGGTCACCCGCCTTCGCGGACTGGTTCCCGGCGACGACGACGCGCACCCCCATGTCGCGCAGGGCGCCGAGCGCGGGCCGGACGTCGTCGTAGAGGTCGCTCTCGTCGAGCTGCTCGCCCCGGCCGGCCGCCTCGCGGGCCGCGTACTCGGCGTCCGGATCGAAACCCGGCTTCAGGAGGCGCAGGGCGTCGGAGTTGTCCCGGCCGTCCACGACGACGGCGCCGACGAGCGCCGAGACGGTGTGCCGCGGGACGCCGAGCCAGTCCGCCCAGCTGCCCCAGTGGCGGTCGTCGCGGGTGAGGGTCTCGCCGATGTCGAGCACGACGGTGCGGATCATGCCCGCCACCCTAGGGGGTGTCGCCGGCGGGTTCACACGCAGCCGCAGTCGGCCTGGCCTTTGCCTGCCCTCCGGGGGTCTACTCCGGCTCGAACGGTCCACGCCTGGTCCACTGGGTCAGTTCGGGGCTACCTGCTGGCCTGCAAGATCACCATCCGCGCCATATGAGGAGCTACCTCCGCAGCGCCGGCCCCAAGAGCTGCCAGAGTGACGGACTCATCGGGTTCGGTCCGCAGCGGGCGACCCAGGCGGGCGAGACCTGGGGCATGAGCCCCTTCGGTGGCGGCAACGGGAAGGTGTGGGAAGAGTTCGACCCTCGGCCGTTCCTGCGACCGCATCACGGGGACCTGTCCCGCGTACAGGCGGCGTTCCGGACCGCGTTCCACCTGCCCAGTGCCTCCGCGATGGCGGTCGGCACCGACGACCCGGGGCATTTGGCCCAGTTGATCCAGGCCCTGGGCGCGGAGGTGGACACCGCCGCTGTCAGCCAGTATTTGTGGGCCCTCCACGTACACCGTCAGAGCTGAAGCTCGGCCACCAGGCGCTCGGCCTCCTTCCGGGCCGGCGCCAGCAGCGGGTCCTCCTCGTACGCGTAGGGGCCGACGATCTTCGACAGGAAGAACAGTGACATCAGCTTGCCGTCCCGGCTCTCCAAGTCCGCATGCCGCTCATGGCGGACACGGTCCGCGAGCCCAGGGACGGCAAGCGCGTTGCCCCACAACGTTGCGGAGTCCAGGCCCCGAGGTGCCATGCCCCAGTCCTCCCAATCGATGAGGGAGAGCTCCGGTCCCATCACGTTGGCCCAGGTCAGATCTGCATGAGCCGGCGCCCACCGCTCGATCTGCGTATCGGCCACCCCGGGAAAGACAGCCCCGAGAGTCTGGGTCACCTGCTCCTGCGTGATCGTCACCGTGTCCGGCGTCGCGATCCGCGGTGTCTGCTGTGAGGCAAGCGCGTCCAACGAAGCGTTCAGCGCCACCCACCACTCGTCCGGCAGGCCCGGGTCTTCGAGCACCAGGGCGCCCTTGCCGACAGACGGCGATGGAATCAGCTCCAGCTCATCCGCGCGCCACATCACCGGCTCGCCCGGCTCGCGCCACGCCACGCCCTGGTACCACTCGGGCATCGCGACCCCTTGCAGCACGGCGGCGGCCTCGGTCCCGTTCCAGCCCTGCGGGCCGATCCGCTCGAAGCCCCGCCGCTCGATACGCACCCACGTGCCCCGCTCCGTAGGGCCACCCAAGGAACGGCGCTTGCGTACGAGCGCCTGCCGATCCAGTCGCACGTGGAGGGCCTCTTCCACGCGCTCCAGCACGTCTTCCACCGGCTGACGGCGTAGATCCACCGGGGCAGCAACGGGCAGGGATCCGTTCATCATGACCTCCTCGGCGAACGGATGACCGTAGCAGGAAGAGGTCCGCCGACACGGATCCTTCCGTCAACATCGCCGTTCCGCGGATCGCCGTCGTGCTGCTCCGTCCCTGTGCGGGCCCACCCTCGCCCGCCCGAGTGGCGGGGGCAGGACCCGTTCCGGGTCGGCGTGGTTGTCGTGGCGCGGGAGCGGATTCCGAGGGCGGGCCGGATACGTGGTTGCACGAGACGTCTCGTCTCGTTAGGCTCGGATCATGACCTCCGCGAAGCCCGCCCACATCGCCATGTTCTCCATCGCCGCCCACGGACACGTGAACCCGAGCATCGAAGTGGTCCGGGAGCTCGTCGCGCGGGGCCACCGCGTCAGCTACGCCATCCCCGCCTCCTTCGCCGAGAAGGTCGCGGAGACCGGCGCCACCCCGGTGATCTGGACCTCCACCCTCCCCACCGACGACGACCCCGACGCCTGGGGCACCGAACTCATCGACAACGTCGAGCCCTTCCTCGACGACGCCGTCCAGGCGCTCCCGCAACTCGCCGCTGCCTTCGCCGGCGACGAGCCGGACCTCGTCCTCCACGACATCACCTCCTACCCGGCGCCCGTGCTCGCCCACGGCTGGGGCGTCCCCGCCGTCTCCCTCTCCCCGAACCTCGTCGCGTGGGAGGGGTACGAGGAGGAGGTCGCCGGGCCGCTGTTCGCCGAGCTGAAGGCGTCCGCGCGCGGACGGGCGTACTACGCGAGGTTCGCCGCCTGGCTGACCGCGCACGGCCTCGACGGCGACGTCGACCGCTTCCAGGGCCGCCCGCGCCGCAGCATCGTCCTGATCCCCCGGGTGCTCCAGCCGCACGCCGACCGCGTCGACCCCTCCGTGTACACCTTCGTCGGCGCCTGCCAGGGCGACCGTACGGATGCCCGCGACCGCTGGACGCGTCCGGCGTCGGCGGAGGGCAGGAAGGTGCTGCTGGTCTCGCTCGGCTCCACCTTCACCAAGCAGCCCGCCTTCTACCGCGCCTGCATCGAGGCCTTCGGGGACCTGCCCGACTGGCACGTCGTCCTCCAGATCGGCGCGTTCACCGACGAGGCCGAACTCGGCCCGGTCCCCGCCAGCGTCGAGGTCTACCGCTGGGTGCCGCAGCAGGACATCCTGCGCCAGGCCGACGCCTTCATCACGCACGCGGGGGCGGGCGGCAGTCGCGAGGGCCTGGCCACCGCCACGCCGATGGTCGCCGTACCGCAGGCCGTCGACCAGTTCGGCAACGCCGACGTGCTCGCCTCGCTCGGCGTGGCCCGGCACGTCCCGATGGCCGAGGCGGACGCGGAGACCCTGCGGGAGGCGGTCCTCGCCCTGGTCCGGGACCCCGCGGTCGCGGCCCGCTGCGCGGAGGTCCGCGCGCGGATGTCCGAGGAGGGCGGAACGGCGCAGGCCGCCGACCTCGTCGAGGCCGAACTGTCCCGGGACGACACCGCCTAGGGTTCCCCCATGACGAAGAAGACCTCGGCCGTGACGTACGCGGCGCTGCTGCGCGGGATCAATGTCGGCGGGAGCCGGAAGGTCCCCATGGCGGAACTCCGCGCGGTCCTGGAGGGACTCGGCCACGGCGGTGTGCAGACCTACCTGCAGAGCGGCAATGCCGTGTTCACCAGCACGGGGCAGGACCCGGCGGCGCTCGCCCGGGAGCTGGAGGCGGCCATCGAGGCCCACTTCGGCTTCCGGGTGGCGTGCCTCGTGGTGGACGGAGCGTACCTGCGGGCCGTCGCCGAGGCCTGCCCCTTCCCCGCCGCCGAGCTGGAGGGCAGGCAGCTCCACGCCACGTTCTGCTCCGAGCAGCCCGGGCCCGAGCGGTTCGCCGGGCTCGACGCGGCGGCGTACCTCCCGGAGGAGTACCGGGTCGGCGACCGGGTCGTGTACCTCTACGCCCCGAACGGGCTCGGCCGCTCCAAGCTGGCCGAGGCCCTCGCCCGGCCCGCCGTCGTCAAGGGGATCGACGCCACCACCCGGAACTGGAACACCGTCGCCAAGCTCGTCGAGCTGACCCGCGCCTGACCGGGGCCCGACCCGGGCCCGACCCGGGCCTGACCGGGCCTGAACCGGGCGGTCCGATCCGGTCCCGACCGGATCCGACCCGCCCCGACCGAACCCGACCGAACGCGGCCCGCCGAGGTGCCGGTTCGGTCACGGCGGGCCGGAGGGTCCCGCCCCGGCGGCTCCCGCGGGCACGGGATGTGCCAGGCTCGGGGCATGCGTTACATCATCATCGGCGCGGGCGCGGTAGGCGCCACCATCGGCGGACGGCTCGCGGAGGCGGGCGGCGAGGTCGTCCTCGTCGCGCGCGGCGCGCACGCGGAGGCCCTCCGGGCGGACGGACTGCGGCTCACGACGGCCGACGGGACCCGGGTGCACCGGCTGCCCGTCGTCGGCGAACCCGCCGAGCTGGGCGAACTGCGCCCCGACGACGTGCTGTTGCTGACCGTCAAGACCCAGGACGCGATCGCCGCGCTCGACGCGTGGGGCGACGCCGAGGTCTCCGGCGGCGGCACGGCCGCCCAGCGGCTGCCCGTGCTCTGCGCGCAGAACGGCGTGGAGAGCGAGCGCCTGGCCCTGCGGCGCTTCGCCCGGGTCTACGGGGTGTGCGTCTGGCTGCCCTCCACCTTCCTGGAGCCGGGCGTGGTCTCCGCCCTGTGCGCGCCGCTGACCGGCATCCTGCACCTGGGCCGGGCCGCCGGCGGCGCCGACGCGACGGCCGCGGCCGTCGCCGCGGACCTCGTGAAGGCCGGGTTCGAGGCGCCCGTGGTCACGGACGTGATGCGCTGGAAGCACGCGAAGCTCCTGGGCAACCTGGGGAACGCGATCCAGGCGACGACCGGTCCCGAGCCCGACCCGGCGAAGGAGGCCCTGCTGCTGCGGGCCGTCCGCGAGGCCAAGGCGGCCTTCCTCGCGGCGGGCATCCCGTACGCCTCGGAAGCCGAGCAGTGGGACGCCCGCGACGGCAAGGTCGAGCAGCCCGCCGGGGTCCGCGGCGGCTCGTCGTGGCAGAGCCTCGCGCGCGGGACGGGCTCGGTCGAGGCCGACTACCTCAACGGGGAGGTCTCCCTGCTGGGCCGGCTGCACGGAGTGGCGACACCGGTCAACGACGTGCTGCGGCACGCGGCCAACATCTTCGCCCGCGAGGGACTCCCGCCGGGCGCGATGTCGATCGCGGACCTGACGGCACTGGCGGACGAGGCGGCGGCCCGCGGCTAGGCGGGCCTACGCCACCAGCGTCCGCAGCCGGGCCGGGAGGCGGGCGGCCGCGTCGTAGCGGTGCAGCAGCAGGCGGGCCAGCTCCGGGGCCGCGCCCAGCACGTCCGCGACGAGGTCCGCGCCCGCGGCCCGGGCGCCCGCCACGATGCGGTCCGGGAGCCGGCCGGGGGCGATGACGTACGGGGCCACCACCACGCGGCGGTGGCCCTCGGCGCGCAGCTCCCGTACGACGTCCTCCGTACGGGGCAGAGCGGCGGAGGCGAACGCAGGCCGCACGGCGCACCAACCGGTGTGCCGCCACTCCCGCGCGGTTTCAGCGATCACTGCGATCGCCTCCGGGTCGGAGGAACCGGCGGACGCGAGCACCACCGCGGTGGTGGCGCGGTCCGCCGGGGTGACGCCGGCTTCGGCGAGCCGGCGTTCGAGGGCCGAGACCAGGAGCGGGGACGGGCCGAGGACCTCGGCCACCCGCACCGTGAGCCCCGGCAGCCGGGCCGTCGACTCCGACAGCACGGCCGGGACGTCGGCCTTGGCGTGGAAGGCCCGGGTCAGGAGGAGCGGCAGGGCCACGACCTCCCGGACACCGGAGGCGTGGAGCGCGGACAGCACCTGGTCGACGCGCGGGGCGTTGAAGTCCAGGAAGGCCGTCTCCACGCGCAGCCCGGGCCGCAGCGCCCGCGCACGCCGGGTGAGGGCGTGCACGGTCGCCGCGTGCCGCGGGTCGCGGCTGCCGTGGGCGATGACCAGCAGGACGGGTCGGGCGCGGTGCATGGCGGCGCTCAGCTCTTGACCAGCAGGCCGCGGCTGCGCAGCACCCACCGCTCGACCGGGCTGAAGATCAGCAGGTCGATGGCGATGCCGACCACCAGGATCAGCAGGATCGCGAGGAACACGCCCGGCAGGTCGATGTTGTTGCGGCCGTTCTCCAGCAACTGGCCGAGCCCGAGGCCCAGGTCCGGGGAGCTGGCGATGATCTCGGCGGCCATCAGCGAACGCCAGGAGAAGGCCCAGCCCTGCTTCAGACCGGCCAGGTAGCCCGGCAGCGCGGCCGGCATGACGATGTGCCGGGCGCCGCGCAGTCCGGTGGCGCCCAGGGTGCGGCCCGCCCGGAGGAACAGCGGCGGGACCTGGTCGATGCCGGAGACGAGGCCGTTGGCGATCGACGGGACCGCGCCCAGCAGGATCACGGTGTACATCATGGCGTCGTTGAGGCCGAACCAGAGCACGGCCGGCGGCACCCAGGCCACCGAGGGCAGGGACTGCAGGCCCTGCAGGATCGGTCCGATCGCGGCGCGCACGAACTTCACCCGGGCGACGATCAGGCCGAGGGGGGTGCCGATGGCCAGGGCCAGCAGGAAGCCGAGCAGACCGCGCGACACGCTGGTCCAGATGACCTCCAGCAGCGTCCCCTTGATCCACATGTCGGACAGGCTGTCCCACACGTCGGTGA
This sequence comes from Streptomyces sp. NPDC048461, assembly GCF_055587105.1. NCBI lineage: Bacteria > Bacillati > Actinomycetota > Actinomycetes > Kitasatosporales > Streptomycetaceae > Streptomyces > Streptomyces sp. NPDC048461. The sequence continues at coordinate 214,501 of NZ_JBVJGW010000002.1, forward strand.
GGGCCGGGAGCTTGGTCTCGTCGGTGACCTTCGCCGCGACGAGGACCTGCCAGACCAGGAGGACCAGGCCGACGGCCAGGAGCGGCGGCAGGACCTTCTTGACGAGGACCTCGCGGACCGGGGTCCGGTGGGTCTCGACCGCGTCCAGGGCGTCGAGGCCCGCCTCCAGGCCCGCCAGGTCGTCGGCCTTGCCCTTGGCCGCGACCTTCGGGGTGGTGTCAGTGCTGGCCATGGCGGCGGATCTCCCCACGCAGGTGTTCAGTGATCTCAAGGGACAGCTCCGCGACGTCCGCGTCCTCGATGCGGCGCGGCTGCGGGATGCCCACGGTCCATTCCTTCGCGATCCGGCCGGGCCGCGAGGAGAGCAGGACCACGCGCTGCGCGAGCCGCACGGCCTCGCGCACGTTGTGCGTGACGAAGAGGACCGACAGGTTCGTCTCTTCCCAGATGCGGGTGAGCTCGCCGTGCAGCACGTCGCGGGTGATGGCGTCCAGCGCCGCGAACGGCTCGTCCATCAGCAGCAGCTGGCTGTCCTGCGCGAGGGCCCGGGCGAGGGCGACGCGCTGACGCATGCCGCCCGACAGCTCGTGCACGCGCTTGCCGTACGCCCCGCCGAGCCGGACCAGCTCCAGCAGCCGCTCCGCCTCCGGACGGCGCTCGGCCTTGGCCACCCCGCGCAGGCGCAGGGCGAGTTCGATGTTCTTGCCCGCGGTGAGCCACGGGAAGAGGGCGTGCTCCTGGAACATGAGGGCCGGGCGGCCGCCGGGGGTCGCGATGGACCCCACGGACGGCTTGTCCAGGCCGGCGACCAGGTTCAGCAGTGTGGACTTGCCACACCCGGAGGCCCCCAGGATGGTGACGAACTCTCCGGGAGCGACATCGAGGCTGATGTCGTCCAGGACGAGCTGCGATCCGGCCGGGCCGGAGAAGGACTTCGAGACGTGCTCGATGCGCGCGGCGTGCGCGTGCTGCTCCGCTACGGTGCCCTCGGCAGCCTTGGCAAGCGTCGTGGCCATGGTCGTCACCTCCTGGGGTTGCTGGACTACGGGGTTACTTGGCGCCGAGACCGGCGTCGGAGACCTCGGGCTTGCCCGCGGCCTTGAGCACCTTGTTCAGGAGCGTCAGGTCGTAGATGCCGGCCAGGTCGGGCTGCTCGATGAGCTTGGCCTTGACCGCCCACTCGGACTGCGTCTTCAGCGTCGACGCCAGCGGGTCGTCGGTGATCGCGATGCTCGGCCACGCCGGGTCGATGACCTTGGCGTCCAGCGGCTTGCCGCCCTCCGCCGCCAGCTTGGCGTTGGCGGAGGCCTTCGCCTTGTCCGGGTTGGCGTTGATCCACTCGTTGGTCTTCACCGTGCCCTTGAGCACGGCCTCGACCACGTCCGGGTGCTCCTTGAGGAACTTCTGCGACACGATGATGTTCGTGATGACGAACTTCTTGTCGGGCCACAGGTCGGTCTCGTCGAGGAGCACGGCGGCGCCGTCGGAGACGAGCTTGGAGGCCGTGGGCTCCGGCACCCAGGCGCCGTCGATCGAGCCCTGCTTGAAGGCGTCCGGGGTGACCTTGTTGTCCGTGCGGACGACGGAGACGTCGCCCTTGCCGGACTCCGGGTCGACCTTCCAGCCCTTCTCGGAGATCCAGTTGAGGAACGCGACGTCCTGCGTGTTCCCCTTCTGCGGGGTGGCGATCTTCTTGCCCTTGAGGTCGTCCAGGGTCTTGATCTTGTCCGGGTTCACGACGAGCTTGACGCCGCCCGAGGCGGAGCCGGAGATGATCCGCAGGTTGGAGCCCTTGGACTTCACGTAGCCGTTGATCGACGGGGAGGGGCCGATGAAGCCGATGTCGAGAGAGCCGCCGTTGAGGGCCTCGATCTCGGACGGGCCGGCGTTGAAGGACTGCGGCTTGATCGTGGTGCCGTTCAGTTCCTTCTGGATCAGGCCCTCCTGGAGGCCGACCAGCGCGGTGGCGTGCGTCAGGTTCGGGAAGTACCCGATGCGGACCTCGGCGGCGGAGAGCTTCTTGGCGTCGGCCACGTTGGCGGCCTTGTCCTTCGGCTCGTCCTTCTTGGCCTCGGAGCCGTAGCCGCAGGAGGCGAGCCCACCGATCAGGAGCGGCAGGGCGGCGGCGGCGACGATGCCGCGGCGCAGACCGGTCTTACGGGAAAGCGCAGTACGGGTGGTGGTACCGGTGGCAGGCACGGGAGGGCTTCCTCTCGGAGCGCCGTGTGGTCACGACGCAGGTCTTCGTCTGTGGAGCGGGGACGGGTACGGCACGTGGGGGGTGTGGGCGCGCATGCGGTGCGCGTACGTCATCGCGCACATCGCGCCACCCCTCCCTGGCCGCTGCCGAGGGAGCCGCTGCCCACGCGGCCGCCCTCCTTGGCGAAGGTCGAGTAGATGTCGGACAGCATGCTTAGAAGTCCCACCCTTCTTCGTCCGCCTGTACGGTCGTCTCGGCCTTGGAGGCGAAGGACTCGCCCGCCATGCCGGCCGCCAGGGTCGTACCGTCGGCCGGGTCGATCAGCAGGAAGGACCCGGTGCGGCGCGAGTCGGCGTACGCGTCGAGCGCGAGCGGCTCGGCGGTGCGGACGACGACGCGGCCGATGTCGTTGGCCACCAGCTGCCCGGGGAGCGGGTGCTGGGACAGGTCGTCCAGGGTCAGCCGCGAGGGGATCTCCTTGACGATCGCCTTGACCGTGCGCGTCGTGTGCTTGATCAGCACCCGCGCGCCGACGGCCAGCGGCTGGTCCGCCACGTGGCAGACCGTCGCCTCCACGTCCTGCGTGACGGCCGGGGCGCTCGCGGACGGCGCGATCAGGTCGCCGCGCGAGATGTCGATGTCGTCCTTCAGGCGCAGCGTCACGGACTGCGGCGCCCAGGCGATGTCGACGCTCTCGCCGAGCGCGTCGATGCCCTCGATGGTGCTGGTGCGACCCGACGGCAGGACCGTCACGGCTTCGCCGACGCGCAGCACGCCGGAGGCGATCTGGCCCGCGTAGCCGCGGTAGTCCGGGTGCTCCGCGGACTGCGGGCGGATCACGTACTGGACCGGGAAGCGCGCGGGGCAGGCGGTCAGGTCGTGGCTGACCGGGACGGTCTCCAGGTGCTCCAGCACCGTGGGGCCGCCGTACCAGTCCATGTTCGCGGACGGCTCGACCACGTTGTCCCCGGCCAGGGCCGAGATCGGGATGGCGGTGATCTCCGGGACGCCCAGGTCCGAGGCGTACGCGGTGAACTCCTCGGCGATCGCGGCGAAGACCGACTCGGCGTAGTCCACCAGGTCCATCTTGTTGACGGCCAGGACCACGTGCGGGACGCGCAGCAGGGCCGCGACGGCCGCGTGCCGGCGGGTCTGCTCGATCACGCCGTTGCGGGCGTCGACCAGGACCACGGCCAGGTCGGCGGTGGAGGCGCCGGTGACCATGTTCCGGGTGTACTGCACGTGCCCGGGGGTGTCCGCGAGGATGAACCGGCGCCGCGCGGTGGCGAAGTAGCGGTACGCGACGTCGATGGTGATGCCCTGCTCCCGCTCGGCCCGCAGGCCGTCGGTGAGCAGCGCGAGGTCGGGGGCCTCCTGGCCGCGCTGGGCGGAGACGGCCTCGACGGCCTCCATCTGGTCGGTCAGGACCGACTTGGAGTCGTGCAGCAGCCGGCCCACCAGGGTGGACTTGCCGTCGTCGACGGAACCGGCGGTCGCGAAGCGCAGCAGGGTGGTGGCCGCGGCGTCGGCGAGGCCGGCGACCTGTTCGGTGGTGCTGGTCATGTCTAGAAGTACCCTTCGCGCTTGCGGTCTTCCATCGCGGCCTCGGACATCTTGTCGTCGGCGCGGGTCGCGCCGCGCTCGGTGAGGCGGGAGACGGCGATCTCGGCGATCACGGCGTCCAGCGTGGTGGCGTCGGAGTCGACGGCGCCGGTGCAGGACATGTCGCCGACGGTGCGGTAGCGGACGAGGCGCTTCTCGGGCGTCTCGCTCTCCTTGGGGCCGCCCCACTCCCCGGCCGTCAGCCACATGCCGCTCCGCTGGAACACCTCGCGCTCGTGGGCGAAGTAGATCTCCGGCAGCTCGATGTCCTCGCGGGCGATGTACTGCCACACGTCCAGCTCGGTCCAGTTGGAGAGCGGGAAGACGCGCACGTGCTCGCCCGGGGCGTGGCGGCCGTTGTACAGCTGCCACAGCTCGGGGCGCTGGCGGCGCGGGTCCCACTGGGAGAACTCGTCGCGCAGGGAGAAGACCCGCTCCTTGGCGCGGGCCTTCTCCTCGTCGCGGCGTCCGCCGCCGAAGACGGCGTCGAACTTGAGGCTCTGGATGGCCTCCGTCAGCGGCAGGGTCTGCAGCGGGTTGCGGGTGCCGTCGGGGCGCTCGCGCAGCTTGCCCGCGTCGATGTAGTCCTGGACGGACGCCACGTGCAGGCGCAGACCGTGCCGGGCGACCGTGCGGTCGCGGTACTCCAGCACCTCGGGGAAGTTGTGGCCCGTGTCGACGTGCAGCAGCGTGAAGGGGACCGGCGCCGGCGCGAACGCCTTCAGCGCCAGGTGCAGCATGACGATGGAGTCCTTGCCGCCGGAGAAGAGGACCACCGGCTTCTCGAACTCGCCCGCCACCTCGCGGAAGATGTGCACGGCTTCGGACTCGAGCGCGTCCAGGTGCGAGAGCGCGTACGGGGCGTCGGAGCCGGAATCGGTGTGCAGGTGTGCGGCCGTGGTCATGCCAGACCCCTCTCGGTGAGCAGCTCGTACAGGGCCGAGGCCGACTCCTGCACGGACTGCGTGTGCGACTCGATACGGAGGTCCGGGGACTCCGGGGCCTCGTACGGGTCGTCGACCCCGGTCAGACCCGAGATCTCGCCCGCCGCCTGCTTGGCGTACAGGCCCTTCACGTCACGCTCCGAGCAGACCTCGACCGGGGTGGCCACGTGGACCTCCAGGTACGGGGTTCCCTCGGCGGCGTGCCGCTTGCGGACGGCCTCGCGGCTGTCCGCGAACGGCGCGATCACGGGCACGAGCGCCGTGACGCCGTTGCTCGCGAGGAGCTCGGCGACGAAGCCGATCCGCTGCACGTTCGTGTGCCGGTCCTCCCGGCTGAAGCCGAGGCCGGCGGAGAGGAACTCGCGGATCTCGTCGCCGTCGAGCACCTCCACGCGGCGGCCGCCGGCGCGCAGCCGTTCGGCCAGTGCGTAGGCGATCGTGGTCTTGCCCGCGCTCGGCAGCCCGGTCAGCCACACGGTGGCGCCCTGGTCGCTCACGCTCATCTGGTTCTTCTCCGTCGGTTCCGTACGAGTGGGGGGTGTCGTCATCAGCCGTGCAGTCCGCACTCGGTCTTGCCCAGGCCGGCCCAGCGGCCGGACCGCGCGTCCTCGCCCTCCGCGACCCGGCGGGTGCAGGGGGCGCAGCCGACGGAGGCGTAACCGTCCGTCAGCAGCGGGTTGGTGAGCACGCCGTGCTCGGCGACGTAGGCGTCCACGTCGTCCTGCGTCCAGCGGGCGATCGGCGAGACCTTGACCTTGCGGCGCTTCTCGTCCCAGCCGACCACCGGGGTGTTCGCCCGGGTCGGGGACTCGTCACGGCGCAGGCCCGTCGCCCAGGCGTCGTACGCGGTCAGGCCCTCTTCCAGCGGCTTGACCTTGCGCAGGGCGCAGCACAGGTCGGGGTCGCGGTCGTGCAGCTTCGGGCCGTGCTCGGCGTCCTGCTCGGCGACGGTGCGGCGCGGGGAGAGCGTGATGACGTTGACGTCCATCACGGCCTCGACCGCGTCACGGGTGCCGATGGTCTCCTCGAAGTGGTAACCGGTGTCGAGGAACACCACGTCCACGCCGGGGAAGGCGCGGGACGCCAGGTGGGCGACGACCGCGTCCTCCATGGAGGAGGTCACGGCGAACTTCCGGCCGAAGGTCTCGGCCGCCCAGTTGAGGATCTCCAGCGCGGAGGCGTCCTCCAGGTCCCGGCCCGCACGCTCGGCCAGTTCCTTCAGGTCGGTGGTCTCCTGAGCCGTCGTCATATCTCGTCCCCTCCAGTGCCGTTGGTCTGAACGCCCCGGGACAGCAGCCCGAGGTACTTCAGCTGGAAGGCCCGGTTGCAGGCCCTGCATTCCCAGGCGCCGTGACCCGTCTCGTTGGGGAACAGGTCCTCGTCGCCGCAGTACGGGCAGTAGAAGGGTGCGGCGCGCTCGCTCATGACAGGGCCTCGTCGCTCGCGCGGGTGACCCAGGAGGCGAAGCGCTCGCCGTCCTCGCGCTGCTCCTGGAAGCGCGTGACGACCCGCTCCACGTAGTCGGGCAGGCCGGCCGAGGTGACCTTGAGCCCGCGGACCTTGCGGCCGAAGCCGGCCTCCAGGCCGAGGGCGCCGCCCAGGTGGACCTGGTAGCCCTCCACCTGGTTGCCGTCCTCGTCGAGCACCAGCTGGCCCTTGAGACCGATGTCCGCCACCTGGATGCGGGCGCAGGCGTTCGGGCAGCCGTTGATGTTGATCGTCAGCGGCTCGGAGAACTCCGGCAGGCGGCGCTCCAGTTCGTCGATCAGCGAGGCGCCGCGCGCCTTCGTCTCGACGATGGCCAGCTTGCAGAACTCGATGCCGGTGCAGGCCATGGTGCCGCGGCGGAACGGGGACGGCTTGACCCGCAGGTCCAGCGCCTCCAGGGCCGCGACCACGGAGTCGACCCGGTCGGCCTCGATGTCGAGGACGATCATCTTCTGCTCGGCCGTGGTGCGCAGGCGGCCGGAGCCGTGCTGCGCGGCGACGTCCGCGATCTTGGTGAGGGTGGCGCCGTCCACGCGGCCCACGCGGGGCGCGAAGCCCACGTAGAACCGGCCGTCCTGCTGCTGGTGGACGCCGACGTGGTCGCGCCACTGGCCGGAAGGCTGCTCGGGGGCGGGGCCGTCCGTCAGCTTCCGCTCCAGGTACTCGTCCTCCAGGACCTGGCGGAACTTGGCCGGACCCCAGTCGGCGACGAGGAACTTCAGGCGGGCGCGGGTGCGCAGCCGGCGGTATCCGTAGTCGCGGAAGATCGAGATGACGCCCTCGTAGACGTCCGGGACCTCGTCGAGGGAGACCCAGGTGCCCAGGCGCACGCCCAGCTTGGGGTTGGTGGAGAGGCCGCCGCCGACCCAGACGTCGAAGCCGGGGCCGTGCTCGGGGTGGTTCACGCCGACGAAGGCGATGTCGTTGATCTCGTGCGCCACGTCGAGCAGCGGCGAGCCGGAGATCGCGGACTTGAACTTGCGGGGCAGGTTGGAGAAGTCGGGGTTGCCGACGATGCGGCGGTAGATCTCGTCGATGGCGGGGGTGCCGTCGATGATCTCGTCCTGCGCGATGCCGGCGACGGGCGAACCGAGGATCACGCGGGGCGTGTCACCGCAGGCCTCGGTGGTCGAGAGGCCGACGGCCTCCAGGCGGCGCCAGATCTCCGGGACGTCCTCGATCCGGATCCAGTGGTACTGGACGTTCTGGCGGTCGGTGAGGTCGGCGGTGCCGCGGGCGAACTCCTCGGAGATCTCGCCGATGACGCGCAGCTGCTCGGTGGTCAGCCGGCCGCCGTCGATGCGCACGCGCAGCATGAAGTACTTGTCGTCCAGCTCCTCCGGCTCCAGGATCGCGGTCTTGCCGCCGTCGATCCCGGGCTTGCGCTGGGTGTAGAGCCCCCACCAGCGCATGCGGCCGCGCAGGTCGTTGGGGTCGATCGAGTCGAACCCCGCCTTGGAGTAGATCGTCTCGATGCGTGTCCGCACGTTGAGACCGTCGTCGTCCTTCTTGAACTGCTCGTTGCCGTTGAGGGGCGTGTGGTGTCCGACGGCCCACTGGCCCTCACCGCGGTGACGGCCGGTCTTGCGGCGCGCGGCTGCGGGCGTTTCGGGGGTGGCGGCCATGGCGGTACGTCCTTCTTCGGCGGCTCAAGGCGGGGGCAGGGGAGAGGGCGGCACGCGCCCCTGTCACGTCGGCGTCGCTGAGTGGGTGCGGCTGGTACCCGCGCCCGTGCCGGGGTGGCCGGCGGGCAGGGCGGTATGCGGCCTTCAGGGGACTGCGGTGATCGACGCTTCCACGGCGGCGATGCCGGGCGTGCGGCGATGTGCGGCGGTGGCTGGTTCCGTCAGCGCGCCGGACAGATGGCGCTGGACATGCGGCCGAGGTCGACGTGCCGCCGACTCACCAAGGCAATTCCAGCTCCATTCATGACGGAAGCGTGTCATGTGCCGATTGGACGAGTCCACTACTGTCCACGATATGGACGAACTCGTCTCGCATCGCGGGATGGCGTGATCGGGGTCACGTGACGCACCCCTTCCGGTTTCCTCCGGGCCCCCTCCGGGCGCGCCCCGCAGCCCGCGGGCGGGCCCGCGGGGCGCCGGGCGGGCGAACGGGAGCGGCCCCCGCGGAGGCTACGCGCCGGGCCACGGTCCGGGGGTCTCGGACTCCTCCTTCGGTTCCGTTTCCGTCGCGAACAGCCGGAAACCGCGCCGCTGGTAGTTCGCCATCGCCGTGGGCCCGTCCTGGCTGCAGGTGTGGACCCACACGCGCCGCGTCTGCTCCCGGTCCGGCCAGCGGGACGCCAGGTCCCAGGCGCGCGCGACGCCCAGCGAGAGCAGGTGTCCGCCGATGCGGCGGCCGCGGAACTCCGGGAGCAGCCCGAAGTACATGATCTCCACCGTGCCGTCGGCCTGCGGGTCGAGCTCGACGTAGCCGGCCGGCGTCCCGCGGTCGTACGCCACCCACGTCTCCACTCCCGGCCGGGACAGCTGCTCCACCCACTGCGCGCGGGTCAGGGCGAGGCGGTCCGTCCAGTGGATGTCGCCGCCCACCGAGGCGTAGAGGAAGCGGCTGAACTCGGGGGAGGGGACCTCGGACCGGACGACGGTGACCTCCGGGCCCGGCGCGGCCGCGGGGACCAGGTCTCCGGGGGAGGTCATTTCCAGGGACCAGGTGGTGAGGGTGATGGTGCTCATGCAGGTCAGGGAATCACGCCGGGCCCGGTACGGACCAGGCGGGCCCGGATCACCGCCGGGGCGGTGGAGTGGGCCAGCAGCGCGAGGGGGTCGTCGGGGCGGACCACCTCCACCTCCACGTCCTCGGCGAAGCGGTACGGGCGGTGGGCGAGGACACCCGCGAGGTGGCGGCGCACCCGCGACAGCTCCGCGCGGACCGTCACCGTGCGCGTCGGGTCGCCGAACAGCTCGGCGGCCAGCTCCGCCGCCGTCCGGCCGCGCGGGCGCTCCGCCAGCAGGAACAGCAGCTCCGCGTGGCGCGGGCTCAGCTCCTGCGTCCAGCTCCCCGCGGCCCCGCACACCGTCGCCGACCAGGCCCCCGGCCGGCTGAGGTCGAGGACGACGCGGGTCGCCGCCGCCGGCGCCCGGCATTCCGCGATCCGCAGCAGCCAGCCGCCCGGCAGTGGCTCCACCGCGCACTCGCCGAGCTGCGGCACCCACACCCGGCCCGGCCCGAACCCCTTCGGCAGCGGCACGCGGTCCGTCGGGGCCAGGCCCGTCACCGCCGCCGTCCAGCCGTCGGGGTCCACGGCCAGCGCCCGCCCCGGCAGCCGGGCCAGCAGCGGCGAGGCCACCGCGCGCAGCCGCTCCAGGGACTCCAGGTGGCGCAGGCGCAGCTCCCGCTCCGCGAGCCGGGCCACCGAGCTCACCCACGCCAGCGTCGCCGGGTGCATGGTCGCCAGCGGCCCGCTGACGTCGACCACGCCCAGCAGCCGCCCGTCGCGGGGGTCGCGCACGGGCGCGCCCGCGCAGGTCCACTCGTGGTGGCTGGAGACGAAGTGCTCCGCCGAGAACACCTGGACGGGGCGCCGGGCGACCAGGGCCGTGCCCACCCCGTTCGTGCCGACCACGGCCTCGTCCCAGTCGGCCCCGACCGAGAAGCCGAGCCGGTCCGCCTTGCGCAGGATCGAGGCGTGGCCCTCGCGCCACAGCAGCCGGCCGTCCGCGTCGGCGACGACCATGATGTGCAGGGCCCCGTCCAGCGCGGGCAGCAGCCCCTCCCGCAGCACGGGCAGCACCTCCCGCAGCGGCGAGGTACGGCGCCGCTCCTCGGTCTCGGCGGCCGACAGCATCCGCGAGCGCGCGTCCCGGTCCGGGTGCACCCCGCCGGCCAGCATCCGGCGCCAGGACTCGGCGATCTCCGGCCGGGCCGCCGCCGGCAGCCGGTCGCCGGCGAGCACCGCCGCCCGCACCCCCTTGAGCAGGCGCGCGGCCTGCCGCGCGTCCATGGCCGAGACGCGTGCCCCATCGACCGTGCTGCCTGCGGTGTCGGCCACCGGAACCTCCCCGTGCGAACAGGACGTACGACGGAGCCGCCCGGGCGGCTCCGTGGATGCCGCGCCCCCGGCCCCGGCGGGCGGCTGCCGACTCACAGGGTGCAACCTCATGCAACTCTCGCCAAGTCCCGGTCGCCCGACCGAAACTGTCCGCACGCCGCCGAGCGGCGTGACAGCTCCTCCTCGGGGCTTCTCGGGTCAGGGGCGGTGCCGAGTCGGCGCGGCGCCGCCCCTGGTCCCGTTCGACGGGCCCGGATCCCGTGCTCGGAGCGGTGCGGGGACCTTGGGGGGTGCCCGCCCTCCCGGTCCGTCTCCCGCGAGACGGCCGGCGCCCTAGCCCGCGATCCGCGCCCGTTCCACGACGGCGCCGAGGTCCAGGCTGTGCGGCAGCGTGCCGAAGGCCGCGCCCCAGTCGCCGCCGAGCCGCGAGGCGCAGAACGCGTCGGCCACCTCCGGCGGGGCCCAGCGCACCAGCAGGGAACCCTGGAGCACCAGCGCCATGCGTTCCACCACGCGGCGGGCCCGCGCCTCGATGCCGTCCAGGTCGGCGAGCTCCGTGAGCAGCCCCTTGATGGCCGAATCGAGCCGGTGGTCGGCGCCCCGGGCCAGGCCGACCTCGGTGAGGAACGCGTTCAGCGCGTGCGGCTCCCGCTGGAGGGCGCGCAGTACGTCCAGCGCCTGGACGTTGCCCGAGCCCTCCCAGATGGAGTTCAGCGGGGACTCCCGCAGCAGTCTCGGCATGCCGGACTCCTCGACGTAGCCGTTGCCGCCCAGACACTCCAGGGCCTCCGCCACCATCGGCGTACAGCGCTTGGTCACCCAGTACTTGGCCACGGGAACCGCGAGGCGCAGGAACGCCCTCTCCCGGTCCGTGCCCGCGTCGTACGCCGCGGCGAGGCGCAGGGTGAGGGTCGTGGCCGCCTCCGACTCCAGGGCGAGGTCCGCGAGCACGTTGCGCATCAGCGGCTGGTCGACGAGCAGCGCTCCGAAAGCAGAGCGGTGCTCCGCATGGTGCACGGCCTGCGTCAGCGCCTGCCTCATCAGCGAGGCCGAGCCGATGACACAGTCCAGCCGGGTCGCCGCGACCATCTCGATGATCGTCCGCACCCCCCGGCCCTCCTCGCCCACCCGCCGCGCCCAGGTCCCGTCGAACTCGACCTCGCTCGACGCGTTCGACCGGTTCCCCAGCTTCTCCTTCAGCCGCTGGATCGCGAAGACGTTGCGCGTGCCGTCCGGCAGCACCCGCGGCACCAGGAAGCAGGTCAGCCCGCCCGGAGCCTGCGCCAGCACCAGGAAGCCGTCGCACATCGGCGCCGAGCAGAACCACTTGTGCCCGGTCAGCAGGTACTCCCCGGAGGCGTCCAGCGCCACCGCCGACGTCGTGTTCGCCCGTACGTCGCTGCCCCCCTGCTTCTCCGTCATCCCCATGCCGAACAGCACGCCGGCCTTCTCCCCGGCCGGCCGCAGGCCCCGCTCGTACACGTGGGAGGTCAGCCGCGGCTCCCACTCGGCGGCCAGCTCCGGATCGGCCCGCAGCGCCGGCACGGCGGCGTGCGTCATCGAGACCGGGCAGCCGTGCCCCGCCTCGGCCTGGGACCACACGAAGAACCCGGCCGCACGGCGCAGGTGCCCCGCCGGGCGCCCCCAGGCGTCGGTGAGCCCGGAGGTCACGGCGTGCCCGAGCAGCCGGTGCCAGGCCGGGTGGAAGTCCACCTCGTCGATCCGGTTCCCGTACCGGTCGTGGGTGCGCAGTTCCGGCGGATGCGCGTTCGCCTGCTCACCCCATTCCCGGGCCTGCGCGGAGCCCGCGGCGCGCCCGAGGGCGGTGAGCTCTTCCCTTACGTCTCCCAGCAGTTCGGGGTCCGCGGAGGCGAGGTGCCGTTCCACGCCCTCCGTGAGGACGCGATCGCCCCCGTAGACGTCGTGGCCCACCAGGGGCGGGGCCTGGTTGCTGACTGTGTGGGTGGTGGCTGCCATGCGGATACCGTAAGGACGTGCAGCCAGCAAAAGAAACACCCGAGCGGATCCCAGGACGGCTCCACCGGGCCCGCGCCCTCTACCGCAACGTCTCCAAGCGGAAGATGGCCTGGCTGCTGCTGAAGGACACCGTCAACTCGTGCATCGAGTACCGCATCCTCGGGCTCGCGGCCGAGGCGGCCTTCTTCACCCTGCTCTCGCTCCCCCCGCTCTTCCTCGGCCTGCTCGGCCTCCTCGGCTACGTGGACGGCTGGACGGACACCGCGTCCGTCCAGAGCATCGAGGAGAACATCCTGCGGGCCGTCGGCACGGTGCTCTCCGACCGGGGCGTCAACGACATCGCCAAGCCCATGCTGGACGACGTCACCAGCCGGGGCCGGCCCGACCTGATCTCGCTCGGCTTCGCCTTCGCGCTGTGGTCGGGCTCCCGCGCCGTCAACGTCTTCATCGACACCATCACCGTGATGTACGGGCTCGACGGCCAGCGCGGGATCGTCAAGACCCGGCTGCTGGCCTTCCTGCTGTACATCATCGCCCTGCTGATCGGCGCGATCGTGCTGCCGCTGATGGTCGTCGGCCCCGACGCCGTCGTCCGGCTGCTGCCCTGGAGCACCGAGGTGATCGCGGTGCTCTACTGGCCGACGGTCACCGTGCTGTCCATCGCCTTCCTCACCACGCTCTACCACGTGTCCGTCCCGGTGCGCTCGCCGTGGATCGAGGACGTGCCGGGCGCGCTGGTGGCCCTCGCGATGTGGGTGCTGGGCTCGTTCCTGCTGCGGATCTACCTCACCAACACGGTGGAGGGGCCGACGATCTACGGATCGCTGGCCGCGCCGGTCGCCATCCTGCTGTGGATCGGCATCTCGGCCTTCGCGGTGCTCGTCGGCGCCGCCGTCAACGCCGCCATCGACCGCGTCTGGCCGTCCGTGGCCACGGCCGCGGCCCGCGAGGCGAACGAACGGGTCCGCGAGGCGGAGGCGGCCCAGCTGATCGCGCGGGCCGCCGCCTGGCGGGCGATGGCGGAGGGCGAGTCCGAGGACGACGAGGACGACGGGATGCCGTCGGAGTTCCCCGAGCGGTGGTCGAAGTTCCTCCCGCCGGAGGACTACACCTCCCGGATCCGCAAGCACTGACCCGGCGGACCCCGCCGGACACCCCCTAGCCTGGTCCCATGTACGAGGAAGCCCGTTCGGAGGCCGTCCCCGGGGCCGTGCTGTGGCGGGCCGGGGCTCCCGGCGGAGGACCCGGGGGCATGGTGCTGCCCGACGGCTGCATGGACCTGCTGTGGGCGGACGACGGGCGGCTGCTGGTCGCCGGCACCGACACCCGCCCGCACCCGGCCGGAGAGGTCCCGGGCGGTGTCTTCGCCGGGATCCGCTTCGCGCCCGGCACCGCCCCCGCCCTGCTCGGCGTCCCCGCGCACGTCCTGCGGGACCGGCGGGTGGACCTGGCCGAGCTGTGGCCGGCCCGCGAGGTGCGCCGTCTCGCCGGGCTCGTCGGGTCGTACGGGGACCCGCGCGCCGGGCTGGAGGCGCTGGCCGCGCGGCGCGCCGCCGGGGCCGGACCGCCCGACCCGCTGGCCGCCGAGGTCGCGGCCCGGATCCGGGCCGGGGAGGCGGTGGCCGCGGTCGCCGCGGCCGTCGGGCTCGGGGAGCGGCAGCTGCACCGGCGCTCGCTCGACGCCTTCGGGTACGGCCCCCGCACGCTCGGCCGGGTCCTGCGGCTGCGCCGGGCGCTCGCCCTCGCCCGGTCCGGCACGGGCTACGCCGAGGTCGCGCAGGCCACCGGGTACGCCGACCAGGCGCACCTGGCCCGCGAGGTCCGCGCGCTGGCGGGGACGACGCTGACCGCCTACACCGCTGCGTCCGGCCCGGGCTCGGCGGCGGCGAACAGCGAGACGCCGCAGCCGTCCGGGTCGAGGACCACCGCGTAGCGCTGGCCCCAGAAGGCGTCCCACGGCTTCAGGTGGCCCGGGTGCCCCGCAGCGGTCAGCTCGGCGTACAGCGCGTCCACCTCGGCGGGGGAGTCGCACAGGAAGGCCAGGTCGCGGCGGCCGTCGCCGGTGGGCCGGACCCAGGACGGGTCGAAGGAGCGGACGACGTCCTCCGTGTCCCATCCGATCCGCAGCCCGCCGGGGAGCACGGCCTCCACGTGCGGCTGGTCCTCGGCGCCCGCGGGGACGTCGATGCCGAGACGGCGGTAGAAGGCGAGCGAGGCGGCCATGTCGGAGACGACCATGCCGATCATGTCGAGTCGAGGAGTCATGACGGCAGCCTAGGCACCGCCCCCGGCCCCCGTCTTGAAGGAAACGGACATCGCGGCGCGCCCCCGCCGCGCCGGTCGCCGTCCGGCACCGGAAGGGCACGAAGACTGCCGGGATCCGGCAATGAAATCCCCCGGTGGGGTCGGGCAGACTGGGAAACACCGGGAGGGCGGGGGCCCTGCGATGCCGGGAAGCGGAAGGGGGGATTACGGGTGGGCGAATTCGTCTCGGCCGCGCTCGGCTTTCCCGCCGCCGTCTTCTCCTTCGCCCTCGCCGTGACCGTCGGCTACTGGCTGCTGGTCCTGCTCGGCGCCGCCGAGCACGACAGCGTCGACACCGACTCCGGCTCCTCGGCCCTGGGCACCCTGGGGATCCCCTTCCCCGTGTCCGCCACCGTCTTCACGTCCGTCGCCTGGTTCATCAGCCTCGCCGGATCGGTCCTGCTCGACCGGGCCGGATTCGGCGGCTGGAGCGGAGCCGGCGTCCTGGTCCTCGCGGTCCTCGCGGCCCGCACCGCCACCGCCGTCCTCGTACGGCCGCTGCGCGGGGTGTTCGGGCCCGACGTGCCACCGCCGTCCCGGCAGGACTTCCTCGGCCAGACCTGCGTGATCCGTACCGGCCGCGTCGACACCGGCTTCGGCCAGGCCGAGGTGGCCGCCGCCGACGGCTCGACCGCGCTCGTACAGGTCCGCCAGACGGGCTCCGACCCGCTCTCCCACGGCAGTACGGGCCTGCTCTACGCGTACGACGAACCCGGGGAATTCTTCTGGGTCGCCCCGTACGACAGCGCGCTCGACCCCCGCGCCTGAGCCACAGCTCTCCACCTGAAGGGTTCCCATGGATGCCATCACCCTGGGCGTCGGCGTGCTCGTCGGCGTCGTGCTCCTCCTCGTCCTGGTCATGCTGTTCGTCGTCAGCCGCCTGTTCCGCAAGGTCGAACAGGGCAAGGCGCTGATCGTCTCCCGCATGCGCAAGGTCGACGTGACCTTCACCGGGCAGGTCGTGCTGCCCGTGCTCCACAAGGCCGAGATCATGGACATCTCGGTGAAGACCATCGAGATCTCCCGGACCGGCCGCGACGGCCTCATCTGCCAGGACAACATCCGTGCCGACATCCGGATCTCGTTCTTCGTCCGCGTCAACAAGACCGTCGAGGACGTCATCAAGGTCGCGCAGGCGATCGGCACCGCGCGCGCCAGCGACAAGGCCACCCTGCAGGAGCTGTTCAACGCCAAGTTCTCCGAGGCGCTGAAGACCGTCGGCAAGCAGCTCGACTTCACCGACCTCTACACGATGCGCGACGAGTTCCGCGACCGGATCATCGCCGTCATCGGCACCGACCTCAACGGCTACAGCCTGGAGGACGCGGCGATCGACTACCTGGAGCAGACGCCGCTCAGCCAGCTCGACAGCTCCAACATCCTCGACGCACAGGGCATCCGGAAGATCACCGAGCTGACCGCCATCGAGCACGTGCGCACCAACGAGTTCCAGCGCACCGAGGAGAAGGAGATCACCCGGCAGAACGTCGACGCCCGCGAGGCCATCCTGGAACTCGAACGCCGCCAGGCCGACGCCGAGATCAAGCAGCGCCGCGAGATCGAGACGGTACGGGCCAAGGAGGAGGCGGAGACCGCCAAGGTGGTCGAGGAGGAGCGGCTGCGCGCCCAGGCGGCCTTCCTGCGCACCGAGGAACAGCTCGGCGTCCAGCGCGAGAACCAGGCGCGCGAGGTGGCCGTCGCCGCGAAGAACCGCGAGCGGGTCATCGCCGTCGAGAGCGAGCGCATCGAGAAGGACCGCCAGCTGGAGGTCATCGCCCGCGAGCGCGAGACCCAGCTCAGCCGGATCGCCGCCGACAAGGAGATCGAGACCGAGCGGCGGGACATCGCCGAAGTCGTGCGCGAGCGCGTCGCCGTGGACCGCACCGTCGCCGAGCAGGAGGAGTCGATCAAGCGGCTCCGTACGGTCGAGGAGGCCGAGCGGACCCGGCAGGCCGTGGTCATCGCCGCCGAGGCGGAGGCCCAGGAGCGCCTGGTGAAGGACATCAAGGCGGCGGAGGCGGCCGAGACCGCGGCCGTGCACCGGGCGGCCGAGCAGGTCACGCTCGCCGAGGCGCGCGTCAAGACCGCCGACCTCGACGCGCGGGCCAAGCTGCGCCTCGCCGAGGGCGTCCAGGCCGAGGCGGCCGCGCCCGGGCTGGCCGCCGTACAGGTGCGGGAGAAGGAGGCCGACGCCGTCGAGAAGTCCGGCCTCGCGGAGGCGCACGCCACCGAGGCGCGACTGCTCGCCCAGGCGGCCGGCACCCGGGCGCAGGCCCTGGCCGACGCCGAGGCCATCGGCGAGAAGCTGAAGGCGGAGGCGGCCGGCCTGACCGAGAAGGCCGCGGCGATGGCCGCGCTCGACGAGGCCTCGCGGGGGCACGAGGAGTACCGGCTGCGGCTGGCCGCCGACAAGGAGGTCCGCCTCGCCGGGCTGGACGTCCAGCGGCAGGTCGCCGAGGCGCAGGCCGTGGTCGTCGCGGCCGGGCTGGAGAAGGCCGACATCAACATCGTCGGCGGGGACTCCGTCTTCTTCGACCGGCTGGTCTCCTCGATCTCGCTCGGCAAGAGCCTGGACGGCTTCGTCGAGCACTCGCGGACCGCGCGCACGCTCGCCGGCCCCTGGCTGGACGGCTCGTCCGACTTCACCGAGGACCTGACCCGGATGCTGGGGTCGGTCTCCACCTCGGACGTACGCGACCTGACGGTCTCGGCGCTGCTGACGAAGCTGATGAGCGGCGGCGGCACCTCGTCGGCCCCGCTGGGCGAACTGCTCGCGCAGGCCCGGCGGCTGGGCCTGGCCGACCTCCCCGTGGGCGCCCTGGCGGGCACCGGGCCCGGGGTGAACGGCGCCGCCGCCCACGGCGGCCCGTCCGGCACCTGAGGCCGCCTGCCCCGGCCGTGCAGACGTCCCGGGCCGCCCGGTAGCGGCGGGCGGCCCCGGACCCCCCTTTCCCCTCGCGTCCAGGAGTGAAGACCAGCCATGGTTACGGACATCGACGCCGGCACGTACGAGGTCCTGCGCGACCGGCTCGGCGCGCAGGCCGCCGAACTGGCCCGGCGGGCCGAGGCGCTCGACGCCCGGCGCGTCGAGGCCTTCGGCTCCACCGGGCTCGCCCTCACCGGGACCACCCGGGCCCGGACCGCCGAGCCGGTGGTGGCGCGCGACGTCGCCGCCGTGGGGGAGTGGCTGCTCCTCGGGCACGACGTCCCCGCCGGGCACACCGGGGAGGTCCGCCCGTCCGACGTGTTCGGGCTCTACGACCGCGCGGCGAACCCGGCGGACCCCGCGACGGCGGTCCCCGGACTGCTCGACGACCCGGAGTTCCTGCGGGAGTTCGGCGCCCTGTTCCGCTACTACCGGCAGGCGCGGCTGCTGCGGCTGCGCCCCGTCGGGGGCCGGCTGCTCGCCGTCTTCCAGACGGGCGAGAGGGTCTCGGACATCCGGGTGCTGCGCTGGCGGCTCACCGCGGACGGCGCCGAGTTCCTCGACGCGCGGGGCGAGCGCGACCACGTACGGCCGCCCGCGCACGACGTCGAGTGGACGGCGGCCACCCGCGAGGACCAGGTCCAGGGCCGGTACCCGCACCTGTCGCTCGGCGGCGGCGAACTGTTCGTGTCCACCGTCGGCGGCAGCCTCACCGTCAAGACGGAGAACGACACAGAGACCGACGCCGGCGTCTACGCCGAGCCCGTCGCCGAACCGCTCCAGGCACTTGCGGACGCCGAGGTCGCGTACGCCAGGGTGGGGCCCCTGATGCTGCTGCGCGTGCGCCCGTACAAGGAGGACGCCCACCGCCACCTGGTGTTCAACACCGTGACGCGGGAGGTCGTGCGCCTCGACGGCATCGGCCGCGGCTGCCGCCGGCTGCCCGGCGACCAGGGCATCGTCTTCCCCGACGGCTACTGCCTGGCCGGCGGCGCACACAAGACCTTCGAGGTCGACACCGAGGGACTCGCCTACGAGCGGACCGTGCGCGCGCCCTCGGGCGAGGACGTCCTCCACGTGTTCTCCGGCGACGACGCCCGCACCCTGCTCCTGCCGTACAACATGATCCGCAAGGAGGCCGCGACACCGATCCCCTGCCACGGCCACGCCCTCTCCGGCGACGGCACCCTCACCGTGCTGCGCGCCGAGTCCGCGGAGGCCACCCGCATCCACCCGCTCCAGCGCTGGAGCTCCCCGTTCGTCTCCGACGCGTACGCCGCCGCCCAGACGGCGGTCGGCGCCGCCGGGCCGCTCGCCCGCATCGGCAACCCCGACCTGGTCCGCGGCATCGCGGACTGCCTCGAACTGGCCGGCGCCGTACGGGACGTCCGGGCACCCACCACCGAGCTGTACGAGTCGCTCGCCGCGGCCTGCGTGCGCGCCGCCGACCAGTACCACTGGCTGTCCGACCCCGAGGCCGGCGACCTGCACGGCCCGCTGGCGCAGCTGCGGGAGACCGCCGAACAGGTCCTCGCCGAGTTCGAGACGGTGCAGGACCTGACCCGGCGGGCCGCCGGGGCGCTGGAGGAGGCCGCGGGCACGGTGGCCGGCCTCGTGCGCCGGGCGCGGGGGACGGCCCCGCGGACCGCCGCCGGCTGGGTGGAGCAGCTCACCGAGCTGCGCCGGGCGCAGGGCCGGCTCGTCTCCCTCGGCGAGCTGCGGTACGCCGACACCGGGCGGATCGAGGAGCTCGCCGCCGAGGTCGCCGCCGACATCGACGCCGTCGGCCGCCGGGCCGTCGCGTTCCTCGCCGGCGAGGACGCCTTCGCCGACTACCGCACCGCCGTCGGCGAACTGGCCGCCGAGGCCGCCGGGATCACCGCGGCCGCCGCGGCCGGGCCGATCGCCGGGCGGCTGGACGAGGCCGCCGAGGGCCTGCGCACCGTCACCGAGGTCGTCGCCGCGCTGGACATCGGCGACGCCACCGTCCGCACCGCCATCCTGGAGCGCGTCGCTGAGGTGCTGGGCGGGACCAACCGTGCCCGGGCCGTCCTCGACGCCCGCCGCCGGGAGCTGGTGGGAGCGGAGGGGCAGGCCGAGTTCGCCGCCGAGTCCGCGCTGCTCGCCCAGGCCGTCACGGCTGCGCTGGCGGCCGCCGGCACCCCGGAGGACTGCGACGAGCAGCTGGCCCGGCTGCTGCTGCGGCTGGAGGACCTGGAGGCCCGGTTCGGCGGGTCCGACGCGTTCCTCGACCGCCTGGAGGCCCGGCGCACCGAGGTCCAGGAGGCGTTCTCGGCCCGCCGCCAGACCCTCCAGGACGCGCGGGCGCGGCACGCGCAGCGGCTCGCCGCCTCCGCCGGGCGCATCCTGGACACCGTCGCCCGGCGGCTGGCCGCCCTGGACGACACCGACGCCGTGCACACGTACTTCGCCTCCGACCCGATGGTCGCCAAGGTCCGGCGCACCACTGCCGAACTGCGCGCGCTCGGCGACCGGGCGCGGGCCGAGGAGCTCGACGGGCGGCTGACCGCGGCCCGCCAGGAGGCCGGCCGCGCCCTGCGGGACCGCCGGGACCTCTACACCGGGGGCGGGAGCGCCGTCCGGCTCGGCCGGCACGCGTTCGCCGTCAACGGCCGGCCGCCCGAGCTGACGCTCGTCCCGCACGGGGAGGGGCTCGGCTTCGCCCTGGCAGGGACCGACTACCGCTCCCCGGTCACCGACCCGGACTTCGCCGCGACCCGGCCGTACTGGGAGCAGCTGCTGCCCTCGGAGACCGCCGGGGTGTACCGCGCCGAGTACCTGGCCGTACGGCTGCTGGCCGCGCACGGGCCGCGGGCGCTCGCGGACGCCGACCTTCCGGCGCTCGTACGGGAGGCCGCGGAGGCGGCGTACGACGAGGGGTACGAGCGCGGGGTCCACGACCACGACGCCGCGCTGGTCCTCGCCGCGCTGCTGCGGCTGTACGCCGCGGCGGGACTGCTGCGCTACCCGGCGCCCGCACGGGCCGCCGCGCAGCTGTTCTGGGCGTACGGGACCACCGAGGGGGTCCGGACGGCCTGGACCCGCCGGGCCAGGTCGCTGGCGCGGGCCCGCGCGGCTTTCGGGCCCGCGGCGGCCATCGGCGAGCTCCAGCGGGAACTGGCCTCGATGATGAGGGAGTTCGGCGGCGACGGGGTGGCCGCCGAGTACCTCTTCGAGGAACTGGCCCGGGAGGAGGCGGCGTTCGTCGTCGCACCGGCCGTCCGGGCGCTGCTGGACAAGTGCCGGGGGGCGGGGCTGCACGCGGGCTTCCGGGACGACCTCGCGGCGCTGGGCGAGGACCTGCCGGCCCGCCGCCAGCTCGCCGCGGCCTGGCTGGCCGGTTTCGCCGGGTCGCTCGGTGCGCCGCTGGGCGCGGGGGAGCTGGCCGAGGCCGTCGCCGTGGAGCTGTGCGGGCGGGCGCTCGCGCACCGGGACGCCGCCGAGGGGTGCGCGACCGTCGAGGCGGTGACCGGGCTGCTCGGTGCGCACCCGCGGGCCGCGGGGGGAGGCCTGCGGGTGGACCTGCCCGAAGTCCTCGCCCGGGTCGGGGAGTTCGAGGCGGTGTCCGTGCCGGGCTTCCGGGCGTACCAGAAGCGGCGCACGGAGCTGGTCGCGGCCGAGCGGGAGCGGCTGCGGCTGGACGAGTACCGGCCCCGCGTGATGTCGTCCTTCGTCCGGGGCCGGCTCATCGACGAGGTGTACCTGCCGCTCATCGGCGACAACCTCGCCAAGCAGCTCGGCACGGCGGACTCCGCCGAGCGCGCCGACCGCCACGGCCTGCTGTTGCTCGTCTCCCCGCCCGGCTACGGCAAGACCACCCTGGTCGAGTACGTGGCCGACCGGCTCGGCCTGCTCCTGGTGAAGGTCAACGGCCCGGCCCTCGGCCGCGCGACGACCTCCCTGGACCCGGAACGGGCGCCGGACCAGGCCGCCCGCCAGGAGGTGGAGAAGATCAACTTCGCGCTGGCGGCGGGCAGCAACACCCTGCTGTACCTCGACGACATCCAGCACACCTCGCCGGAGCTGCTGCAGAAGTTCATCTCCCTGTGCGACGCGACCCGGCGGATCGAGGGCGTCCAGGACGGAGCCCCGCGCAGCCACGACCTGCGGGGCAAGCGGTTCGCGGTGTGCATGGCGGGCAACCCGTACACCGAGAGCGGGGAGCGGTTCCGCATCCCGGACATGCTGGCCAACCGCGCCGACGTCTGGAACCTGGGGGACGTGCTGACCGGCCGGGAGGAGGCGTTCGCCTTCAGCTTCGTGGAGAACGCCCTCACCTCGCACCCGGTGCTGGCGCCCCTGGCCGGGCGGGAACGCGCCGACCTGGAGCTGCTGGTGCGGCTCGCGGGCGGCGACCCGGCCGCGCGCGCGGACCGGCTGGAGCACCCGTACGCCCCGGCCGAGCTGGAGCGTATCCTCGCGGTGCTGCGGCACGTGCTGGCGGCGCGGGAGACGGTGGTGACGGTCAACGGGGCCTACATCGCCTCGGCGGCCCAGGCGGACGCCACCCGTACGGAACCGCCGTTCCGGCTGCAGGGCTCGTACCGGGACATGAACAAGATCACGGCGCGGATCGACCCCGTGATGAACGCCGCCGAGCTGGCGGCGCTGATCGGCGACCACTACCGGGCCGAGGCCCAGACCCTCGCCGCCGGGGCGGAGGCGAACCTGCTCAAACTCGCGGAGCTGCGCGGCCTGCTGACCCCCGCCCGGGCCGAACGCTGGGCCGCGCTCAAGGCGGCGTACGTACGGTCCCAGTCGCTCGGTGGCCCGGACGCCGACCCGGCGACCCGGGCGGTGGCGGCCCTGACCCTCCTCGCGGACCGCCTGACCGCGGTCGAGTCGGCGATCCGCGCGCACGGGTCTTGACGGGGCGTCAGTTCGGGGAGCACATGGTGCCGCCTTCGGCGGGGGAGGCTCCCACTTCCGCCTGGGCGCGGGGCCGGCCCATACCCGGATCAAGGCCATGATCCGCGAACTCCTGCGCCGGGAGACGGACGTCGAGGTCACCGGCGAGGTCCGCCGGCTGTGGTCCGGCTTCATCAACGGCATCACGTACCTCCCCCTGCGGTTCGGCTGACGCGCGCAGCCGCCGCGGGGGCGGCGGAAAAAGGAGTGGCCCCCGCGCGCGGGACCTTGTTACGGTGGATCCGTTCCCGCCGACCGGTGCGGAACGACCGGTACGTGCATGACCCGGAGGTGAGTTCATTGATGACCGTCGTCGCGCAGGGCACTGCCCGCACTCAGAAGACCATCGATGTCACTTCCGTGGTCTCCGGCTGACCTCACACACGTCCACGCGCCGCGCGCGTGCTGCCGGGGCCACCCTGTGAAGGGTTCCCCTTGTCTTTCTCCTCTTCCTTCCCGCAGGCCACCCCGCACGCCCTCGCCCCCTTCGGCTGGGACGCGGCGTGGGAGGCCGAGTTCACCCCGTACGCCGAACAGGGCCTCGTGCCCGGGCGCGTCGTACGGGTCGACCGGGGCCAGTGCGACGTCATGACCGCGGACGGCGCCGTCCGCGCCGACACCGCCTTCGTCACCCCGCACGATCCGCTCCGGGTCATCTGCACCGGTGACTGGGCCGCCGTCGAGACGCACGGCAACCCGCGGTACGTGAAGGCGTACCTGCCCCGCCGGACCGCCTTCGTGCGGTCCACGTCCTCGCAGCGCTCCGAGGGCCAGATCCTCGCCGCGAACGTCGACCACGCGATCATCGCCGTCTCCCTCGCCGTCGAACTCGACCTCGGGCGCATCGAGCGCTTCCTGGCGCTGGCGTGGGAGTCGGGCGCGCTCCCGCTGGTCGTCCTCACCAAAGCGGACCTGGTCCCCGACCCGGCGACGCTCGCCCACCTGGTCCAGGACGTGGAGAACACCGCGCCCGGGGTCCAGGTGCTCACCGTCTCCTCCCACACGGGGGAGGGCACGGACGTCCTGTCGGCCGTCGTCGCGGGCGGTACGAGCGTCCTGCTCGGCATCTCCGGCGCCGGCAAGTCCACCCTGGCCAACACCCTGCTCGGCGCCGACGTGATGGAGGTGCAGGAGGCGCGCGACGTCGACGGCAAGGGCCGCCACACCACCACGACGCGCAACCTGCTCGTCCTCCCCGGCGGCGGCGTCCTCATCGACACCCCCGGGCTGCGGGGGGTGGGGCTCTGGGACGCCGAGGCCGGCGTCGGCCAGGTCTTCGCGGAGATCGAGGAGTACGCGGCGCGCTGCCGCTTCCACGACTGCGCGCACGAGGCGGAACCGGGGTGCGCGGTGCTGGCCGCCCTGGCCTCCGGGGAACTGGCGGAACGCCGCCTGGAGAGCTACCGCAAGCTGTTGCGGGAGAACCAGCGGATCGTCGCGAAGACGGACGCCCGCCTGCGGTCGGAGATCCGCCGGGACTGGCGCCTGAAGTCGGCGGAGGGACGCGCCAACTACGCGGCCAAGCGCACCGGCCGCGCCTGACCCGGCGGGGGCCCCACCACCGGCCGGCGCCGCCCGGGCGGCCGTGCGCTCGTGCGCCGTCAGGCTCCGGGGCGGACCGGGCCGACGGCGGTGCCCGGGGTGACGCGGAAGCGGCCCGTGGCGACGGAGGTCCCCGGGATCTCCCCGCCCGGGGCGCGGAGCCCGAAGGAGACCTCGTCGGCCGCGGCGCTCCGGCCGCGGTCGGGCACCCGGATGTCGAAGTGGACGGGCCGGCCCGGCCCGAAGGACACCACCGCGCCCCGGCCGCCGTACCGCCCGGCCGTGACGCCGAGCGGTACGCCGTGGTGGGCGAAGGCCACGTCGAAGGGGGAGCCGGCCAGCTCGCACGCCGCGTACCCCGTCGGGGCGGTCAGCGTGACCCGGAAGCGGAGGTACCCGGACCCGGACCGGTCCTGGGTGATCTTCGCGAGGTGGTTGGCCGGGCGGCAGGCCGACGGAGCCGGGGCCTCGCCCGCCGTCCCGGCCCGCGCGGTGCCCGCCCCGGCGAGGGCCGCCAGGGCGACGGCGACAACGGTGACGGTGGTGCGGTGCGTGCGCATGCTGGACTCTCCCTGGCGTGCCGGTGGTTCCGCGGAGCGTCCCCACCGAACCACGGATCGGCACGATCCCGGCTCGACACGGCCGGGCACGGCGCGCCGGTGAGCCCCTCCGGCCGCGCTTCCCGCCCGACGGGGACACGCATTCCTTTTCGAGGGCTGACCCGGACGGCCCGCGCTTCGAAGGGCGCGGGGGGCTGCGGCACGATGGGACGGTGGCAACCAGGACAGACGAGATCGAGCTCAGCAACGACGAACTCCGGGAGATCACGGGCTACGCCGCCGCGTGCGCGTGCAGGGCACTGGCGATCTTCGAAGCGGGCCTCCCCGCCGACACCCGCCCCCGCGACGCCATCGACGCGGCACGCGCCTTCGCCGGGAACGGCCGGCGCACGGCCGCGCTGCGGCAGAGCGCCTGGGCGGCGTACAAGGCCGCGCAGGAGGCCGCCTCGCCCGCCGCGGCCGACGCGGCGCGAGCGGCGAGCCACGCGGCCGCCGCCGCGTACCTGCACCCCAAGGCCAGCGCCCACCAGGTGAAACACATCCTCGGCGCCGCGGCCCACGCGGCGCGGGCGGAGGAACGCGCGGCCGGGGACGGCCGGGCCGCCGCCGAGGCGACCCTGGAGTGGGCGGGCCGGCACGCCCCCGCCGCCGTCGGCGCGGTGCTCGGCCGCCTGCCCGCCGCCCCTTCCGGGGGCGGGCGCGTGGGGGAGTTCATCCGCGACCTCGACACCGTCCTGCGCCCCTGAGCCTGCGCCGCCGACGACGGGACCCCGGGCGGGGCCGGCGGGCTCAGGCCGGCGCCGGGCGGGGGGCGTGGTGGGCCAGCGGCGTGTGGGGGTCGCCGTCGGTGGTGGGGGCGTGGTCGGTGTGGACCGTCGCCGCGGTCAGCCGGGGTACCGCGTGGATCAGGGCGTGCTCGGCGGCCACCGCCAGCGCGTGCGCCCGTACGACCGTCAGTCCGGGGTCGACCACGATGTCCGCCTCGGCCCGCAGCGCGTGGCCGATCCACCGCATCCGCACGCCCCCCACGTCCAGTACGCCGTCCACCGCGCGCAGCGCTGCCTCCGCCGCGTCGACGAGGGCCGGGTCGACCGAGTCCATCAGCCGCCGGCAGACCTCGCGGGCGGCGTCCCCCAGGACCAGCAGGATGGCCAGGGTGATCAGCAGCCCGACCACCGGGTCGGCGGCCCGCCAGCCCAGGGCCGCGCCGCCGGCCCCCAGCAGGACGGCCAGGGAGGTGAATCCGTCCGTACGGGCGTGCAGACCGTCGGCGACCAGCGCGGCCGAACCGATCCGGCGGCCCGTACGGATCCGGAGCCGGGCGACCCACTCGTTGCCGGCGAAGCCGGCGAGCGCCGCGCCCGCGACCGCCCACAGGTGGGTGACGTCCCGGGGGTCGAGCAGCCGGTCCACGGCCGTCCAGGCGGCCAGGGCCGCGGACGCCGCGATGGTCGCCACGATGACGATGCCCGCCAGGTCCTCGGCGCGGCCGTACCCGTAGGTGTAGCGGCGGTTCGCGGCCCGGCGGCCGAGGACGAACGCGATGCCCAGCGGCACGGCGGTCAGCGCGTCGGCGGCGTTGTGGACCGTGTCGCCGAGGAGCGCCACCGATCCGGAGAGCAGGACGATCACGGTCTGGACGACGGTGGTCAGACCGAGCACGCCCAGGGAGATCCACAACGTCCGCATGCCCTCGCGGGAGGTCTCCATGGCGGCGTCGACCTTCTCGGCGGCCTCGTGGCGGTGCGGCCGCAGGAGATGGGCCGCCCGGCGCCGCCACCCGCGCACGCCGCCCCCACCGTCCTGGGGAGGGTGACCATGACCATGACCGGTGCGCGGGGCGCGGCCGGGCCCGCCGTGACCCTGCCCTGCGCGGCCCTGATCGTGGCTGTGGCTGTGGCTGTGGCTGTGGCTGTGGCCGTGTGCGTCGTGTCCGTGCGTGTGCCCGTGACCCTCCATCCGGCCCACGGTGGCACAGCGATCCCATTGCAGCCATCACCGTCCTACACGGCGTGACCAGCTGCGATGCCTGCGCAGCAGCGCCCCTGGCGCCGTACGGGCGCGGGCCGGGCACCGCACGGCCCGCCCTGCGGGCGTACGGAACGACTTCGACTACAGCCCTTAGGCCCCGGCCGCCACCGCCCCCACCCAGGCCCCCACCACCGCCAGGCACGCGAACAGCTCCACCAGCACGCTCGTCCCCACGGCCCGCATCACCGACCGCGCCGAGGCCCACGCCTCCCCGTGCGTCCCGAGCCGGAGCCGCTCGCACAGGTAGATGCCGCCGACGAAGCCCGGCACCGCGCCCACCACCGGGACCAGGACGAAACCCAGTACGGCGCCCGTACCCGCGTACACGGCGGTCCGCGGAGAGACCGCCGCACCCCGCAGCCGCCGCGGCGGGAGCAGCCACTTCACCACCTGAACCAGCAGCATCAGGGCCGTCGCCGCGATCCACAGGGTCCACGCCAGGTCGGACCGCTCGCGGACCGCCCACCACATCAGCCCCGCCCAGACCAGCCACGTACCCGGCACCCCGGGGACCATCACCCCCACCACCCCGAGCAGCAGCACCAGCCCCACCAGGAGCAGCTGCGGCAGATCCATCTGCCCAGCCTGACCGACCGGGACCTATCGGGCCACCCAGCCCCGCTCGTACGCGTGCCAGCCCAGCTGCAGCCGGGTCGTCACCCCCGAGACCTCCATCAGGCCCTTCACCCGCCGCTGCACCGTCCGCAGGCCCAGCTCCAGGTGCTTCGCCACGCTCGCGTCCGTCATGCCCGCCAGCAGCAGCGAGAGGATCTCCAGGTCGGTCGTGTCGGGGCTGCCGCCGGACTCCTCCGCCGAGCCCGCCGCGCCCAGCCGCAGCGGCAGCGACTCCCTCCACACCGCCTCGAACAGGCCCGTCAGGGACTCCAGCAGCCCCGACGCGTGCACCACCAGCGCCGCCGGCTCCGCACCGCGCGCCGTCAGCGGCACCATGGCGAGGGTGCGGTCCGCGATCACCAGCTTCGTCGGGACCTGCCCCGTCACCCGCACCCGCTCGCCCCGCGCCAGCGCCGTCGACGCCTCCCGGATCCCGCTCGGCAGGGTCAGCACCTCCCGCTCGATCACCACCCGGTAGTCGACCCCGCGCACGGCCGCCCGGTCCTCCGCCTCGTTGTCGGTGCCCGTCACCACTTGCGGGCGGCCGGTGACCAGCGCGCACACCTCCTCCACCGCGCCCAGCTGGAGCTGGTGGAAGCGGTGCGCCACCGCGCTCGCGCCCTGCACCACCTCCACCAGGTCGTGCACCGCCGGCTCGGCGGCCTCCGCCCGGTACTCCTCCGCCAGCAGCACCGCCGCCAGTTCCGCCTGCTCCAGCTCGTGCCGCTGCTGTGTCAGCAGGGCCCCCAGGGCGACCCCCGGGGGCGCCGCCACCCAGCGCCCCGGCCGGGCCGAGGACTGGGCCGCCAGCCCGTGCCGCTCCAGGTGCCGCAGCGCCCGCTCGGTCTGCGGCACCGGCAGGGTCAGCCGGTGCGCGAGGTCGGGAACCTCCGCCGCCCCCAGCGCCACCAGCGCGCGGTACGCCGACTCCTGGCCCTCGTCCAGGCCTATCGCACCCAGCAACCCGTCCACCCCACCTCTCCACGCGGCGCCTGGCGGGAAGCGGCCACGGCGCAAACCCGCCGCGGACATCATCGCCGCACCCCCCGCCACTCTGCCAAGGTCATGCCACCGCAGCACCAACATCCGCTGGCCAGAAGCCATTTACGCGGCAGCTTTGCCGTGCAATGCAGTAGTTGGCCGGAATTCACCTGGGGAGAGCGATGCGCCCGATATCGCGTACGGCGCTGGGAGCGGCCACGGCGGCCGTCCTGGCCGTCACCGCCGTGGGCCCGTCCACGGCACAGCCGAGCGACGGAGCGCCGGACAGAAGACCCGTCACCGGAAGCGAAGCGGCCGGGAAGCAGCCCGCTGCCCCCGTCACCGTGACCCTGGTCACCGGCGACCGGATCCTGGTCTCCACCGACGCCGCCGGCCGCACCGCCGCCACCGCGATGCCGCGCGAGGACGGCTCGCAGCCGCTCGTACAGACCCGGCAGTCCGGCAAGGACCTCTACGTCTACCCCGAGGGCGCCGTCGCCGCGCTCGCCGCGGGCAAGGTCGACCACGAGCTGTTCAACGTCACCGGCCTCGTCCGTCAGGGCTACGACGACGCCCGCAGCAAGAAGCTCCCGCTGATCGCCGTCTACGACGCCTCCGTCGACGTGGCCCGCAGCGCCCCGCCCGCGCCTCGCGGCGCAGACCGCTCCCTGGTCCTCGACTCCATCGGCGCCGTCGCGCTCTCCGCCGACAAGCAGCAGACCGCCGCCTTCTGGGCCGACGTCACCGGTACGGACGCCCGCGCCCGCGCCGCCTCCGGCCCGCTGAAGAAGCTGTGGCTCGACGGCAAGGTGCAGGCGAACCTGGAGCGCTCCACCCGCCAGGTCAACGCACCCGCGGCCTGGGCCGCCGGGTACGACGGCAAGGGCACCAGGGTCGCCGTCCTCGACACCGGCACCGACCTGGAGCACCCCGACCTCAAGGGCCGCGTCGGAGCGTCGAAGAACTTCACCGACTCCGACACCGACGGCGACCGCCAGGGCCACGGCACCCACACCATCTCCACCGTGGGCGGGTCCGGCGCCGAGAGCGGCGGAGCGAAGAAGGGCGTCGCCCCCGGCGCCGAACTGCTCAGCGGCAAGGTCCTCAACGACCAGGGCTACGGCCTGGATTCGTGGATCATCGCCGGCATGGAATGGGCCGTCGCCGCCAAGGCCGACGTGGTCTCCATGAGCCTCGGCGACCCCTCCCAGACCAGCTGCGACGACCCGATGAGCGCCGCCGCCGAACGACTGGCGCAGAACACGGGCACCCTCTTCGTGATCGCCGCGGGCAACGCCGGCCCCGGCAACAACACCGTCTCCGCGCCCGGTTGCGCACCCAGCGTGCTGACCGTCGGCGCCGTCGACCGCGACGACACCACCGCCTCCTTCTCCAGCCGCGGACCCGCCGGACTCCAGCACACCCTCAAGCCCGAGATCGCCGCCCCCGGCGTGGGGATCTCGGCCGCCGCCGCCGGCGGACGCGGGGTGTACGCCTACCAGTCCATGTCCGGCACCTCGATGGCCACCCCGCACGTCGCGGGCGCCGCCGCCATCGTCAAGCAGCGCCACCCGGACTGGACCGCCCAGCAGGTCAAGGCCGCGCTCGTCGGCTCCGCGAACACCAAGGTCCCCGGGGACGTGCGGCAGACCGGCGGCGGCCGCCTCGACGTCAAGGCGGCGATCGACACCGCCGTCCTCAGCGCCCCCGCCGTACAGGGCGGCTCGTACAACTGGCCGCAGGACCGCAGCGACCGCACCAGCGTCCAGGTCCCGTACACCAACACCGGAACCCGGCCCGTCACCCTGGACCTGGCCGTCGAGAAGGTCACCGGCAACGACGGCTCGGCCGTCCGCAGCCAGGTCGCCCGCCTTGACCGCCGCACGGTGACCGTCCCGGCCGGCGCCACCGTCAGGGTGCCGCTCGCCCTGGACCCGGCCGCGAAGCTGGAGCGCTCCCAGTACGGGGACGTCACCGGCCGCCTCGTCGCCACCGCGAACGGCGTGCGCGTCTCCACCCCGTTCTCGCTCTACGTCGAGCCGGAGACGGTCACCCTGCGCGTCAAGCTGATCGACCGCTCGGGCAAGCCGGCCGCCGGACCGTCCTCCCTCGACGTCATCGGCACCGACGACGCGAGCGGCGAGCGCCGCTTCAACGAGGGCGCCGTGGACCAGGTCTACCGCGTGCGTCCCGGCGCGTACTTCCTCTCCGCCTTCGTCGGCACCCCCGACGCGGGCGAGGGCGCCGAGCTGACCGACTCCCTCACCTACCTCGGGCGTCCCCAGGTCGAGCTGAAGAAGGACACGACCGTCGTCCTGGACGCCCGCAAGGCCGGCCGGCTGGACATCGCCGGCGACAAGCCCCTGGAAGCCCGCAACACCACCCTCGGCTTCGCCCGCAGCTGGGACGACACCTGGCTGCACGCCGGCACGGCCATGGGCGGCCGGACCATCCGCGGCTACTACGCCTCCGTCGAAGGACGCGCCAAGGACGGTGCGTTCGAGTTCGGCAG
Source organism: Streptomyces sp. NPDC048461 (assembly GCF_055587105.1). Lineage (NCBI taxonomy): Bacteria > Bacillati > Actinomycetota > Actinomycetes > Kitasatosporales > Streptomycetaceae > Streptomyces > Streptomyces sp. NPDC048461. The sequence continues at coordinate 245,127 of NZ_JBVJGW010000002.1, forward strand.
CTACTGGCGGGCCGGGGCGCCCGTGCTCTCCGAGCTGAAGGTGGCCGGCGGTCCGGTCCTGCACCCGATCACCGCGTCCACGGGCAGCGACAACCTCGACGGCCACGGCAACGCGCCCCTGGTCGACGCCGGATCCGGCACCCCCGAGGAGCTCGCCGCGGTCGCCGCCAAGGGAGCGATCGTCCTGGTCAAGGCCGCGGACGGGGCGCTGTACGACGTCGCCGCGCACGCCAGGGACGCGGGAGCGGTGGCGGTGCTCGCCCACCGTGACGCCCCCGGCCGCTGGGTCGCCTCCACCGGCTTCGCGGGCGCCCCGGTGCCCGTCCTCGCCGTCCAGTCCGGCGAGGGCCGGGCCCTGCTCGCCCGGCTCGCCGCCGGCAAGGTCACCCTGTCCTGGAAGGGCACGGCGAAGAGCCCGTACGTCTACTCCCTCGCCTTCCCGGAGACCGGGCAGGTCCAGGGCAACCACACCTACCGGGTCCGCGACCGCGACCTCGGCCAGGTCGACGCCACCTACCACTCCATGGGCGTGGCCGCCGACTTCATCGACATCTCCGGCGCCTACCGGCCCATCGGCAGCGCCGTCTACTTCGGCTCCGTGGAGACCGTCGCCGCGCCGGGCCGGCGCACCGAGTACTACTCGGCCGGTGACACCTCCTGGGACCAGCTGCTCTCCAGCAGCTTCCCCTGGGGCGAGTTCATGACCGGCGAGCAGCGCAGCTACGCCAAGGGCAAGAAGACCAGCGCCAGTTGGTACGACGGCGTGACCGCCCCGGTCGCGCCCCGCGACCGCACCGGCAAGGAGGCGCTGGCCGCCGAACGGCAGGGCGACCTGATCGGCTTCGCCCCGGCGATGTGGGGCGACAGCTCCCACTTCGCGCAGCCGGGCTCCTTCGGCGACATCGGCGGCCTCCAGCTCAAGCGGAACGGCGAGGTCGTCGGCGACAGCTGGTACCCCTTCGGCGTCTTCGAGGTCCCGGCCGACGAGGCGCGGTACGAACTGACCCAGAGCATCGAGAAGATCGGCCCGCCCGCCCGCACCTGGCAGCGGTCCACCGCGGTCCGGACGGCGTGGGGCTTCACCTCCAAGCGGGACGCGTCGGCGTACTCGCAGGGCCTGCCGCTGCTCTTCCCCCGGTACGCGGCCCCGCTCGACGGGAACAAGACGGTCCCGGCGGCGAACGGCCAGCGCGTCGGGCTGAGCGTGACGGGGCACGCGGGCTACGCGCCCGGCGCGCTGAAGTCCGCGAAGCTGTCGTACTCCTACGACGGCGAGAACTGGACCGCGGCGAAGGTGGACGAGCGCGGCGGCCGGTGGACGGCCGTCGTCGACCACGCGGGAGCTTCCGGCAAGCCGGTGTCGCTGAAGGTCGAACTGACCGACGCGAACGGCGTGTCGGTGACCCAGACGGTGACGCGGGCGTACGACGTCCGCTGATCCGTACGGGTAGAGCGGGAGGGGTCCACCGGACGGCGGTCCGGTGGACCCTTTTCGCGCGTTCTGTGTTTTCCGCACCCGCGGGAGGCCGACAATAGGGCCATGAGTCAGCAGGGCGCGGACGACTGGTGGCAGAAGCTCTACGACGACCCGGACGCGGGAGCGGACCCCGATCCGGGGGACACGCTCGACCACCGCTTCCGCTCGGCGGCGGTCCTGACGACGCCCCCGACGGTTCCCCCGCAGGCGACCCCGGACGCCGCGGAGAGCCCGGGCACGGCACCCCCGACGCCGGCGGCACCTCCGCCTGTTCCGCCGCTTCCGCCGGGGGAGCCGCCCGCGGAGCCCGGCCCGCCGCCGGCCCGGCCGGCCGCCGCGGGACCGCCGCCGCCACCGCCGATGCCCCGGCTCCCGGCGTCCGGAGTCTTCGGGCCGCCCGGACCGCCGCCCCCGCCGGAGGCCCGCCGCCCGGAGACCCCGGCCGCCGCGGAACCTCCGGCCGCCGCGCCGGGGCCGCGCGGCGCGGTGCCGCCCGCCGCGCCGCCCGCCGCGCCCGCCGCCGCGCCGGGGCCCTCGCCGGTCCGGCCCGGCGAGGTGCTCCTGCCCGGGCCCCGGCAGGGCTCGGCCGCCGTGCCGCCGGCGCCGGACGGGCCTCCGCCGCCCCTGCCGCCACCGCCGCCCCCCGCACCGCCCGCCGCCGCGCCCGGAGCGCTCCCCCCGGCCCGGGACCCCCGGGCGGGCGGCGCCACCGGGTACGCGCTCGGGGGCGTGGAGGTGCCGCCCGTACCGGTACCGCCGCCCGCGGGCGTCCCCGCGCCGGAACCGGCCACCGCCCGCCCGGAGGTGCGCCACCTGGGCGACCGGGCCCCGACCTACGCCGCCGAACCGGGCGCGCTGCCCGCCGCCGACCCGGCGGCCCTCGCCGGGCTGACCCCCGACACGGTCATGGACGGGGCCCGGTACGGCACGTACACCCTGCGCGCCGCCTCGCTGCGCGGCGACTCCGCCCGCTACCGGGGCGAGCCCCGCCGGGACCACCTGCTCACCGCCCGCTTCGGGACCGGCGACGACGCCCTGGTCCTCGTGGTCCTCGCCGGCGGCGACCGGGCCGCGCCCGGGGCCGCCGAGGCCGCCGCCGAACTGTGCCGGACCGTCGCGGCGGCCGTCGGGCGCAGCCAGGAGCGGCTGGCCGACGACATCCGCGGAGGGCACCGGGAGGCGCTGCGCTCCGGACTCCAGCGGCTCACCGACCGGGGCTACGGGCGGCTGCGGGCCCACGCAGCCGAGCGCGGCCTCGCCGAGGAGGCGTACACCGCGGGGCTGCGCGGGCTGCTGCTCCCGGTCGACCCGCAGTGCCGCACCCGGGTCTGCTTCGGCTCCGGAGCCGGCGGGCTGTTCCGGCTCCGGTCGGGCACGTGGCAGGACCTGGAGCCCGACGCCCCGACCGCCTCCGAGGAGCGGGACGGCGACTTCCGCTTCCGCGCCTCGGTGGCCCGCCCCGGGGACACCCTGCTGCTCTGTTCGGGCGGCCTCGCGGAGCCGATGCGCGAGGAGGCCGTGCTGTCGGCGGAGCTCGCCGCCCGCTGGTCGGGACAGGAGCCGCCGGGCCTGGCCGCCTTCCTCGCGGACGCCCAGCTGCGCCTCAAGGGGTACGCGGACGACCGCACGGCCGCCGCCGTCTGGGAGGCGTAACCGGCGCGCGCGTGGCTGGATGGGAGGCACACGCAACGGAGAACCGGACGGGAACGGACCGGACACCGGAGAGGGTGCCTCCCCATGGCCAAGCAGAACGTCGCGGAGCAGTTCGTCGACATCCTCGTGCGCGCGGGCGTCCGACGGATGTACGGAGTCGTCGGCGATAGCCTCAACCCGGTGGTGGACGCAATCCGCCGGACGGGTGACATCGACTGGATCCAGGTGCGGCACGAGGAGACGGCCGCCTTCGCCGCCGGTGCGGAGGCCCAGATCACCGGCCGTCTCGCCGCCTGCGCGGGCTCGTGCGGCCCGGGCAACCTGCACCTGATCAACGGCCTGTACGACGCCCACCGCTCGATGGCCCCGGTCCTCGCGCTCGCCTCGCAGATCCCCTCCTCGGAGATCGGCCTCGGCTACTTCCAGGAGACCCACCCCGACCGGCTGTTCTCCGAGTGCAGCCACTACAGCGAGCTGATCTCCAACCCCCGCCAGATGCCCCGGGTGCTCCAGAGTGCCATCCAGCACGCCATCGGGCGCAGCGGCGTCGGGGTGGTCTCGCTGCCCGGGGACATCGCGGGCGCGCCCGCTCCGGAGAAGACCGTCGAGCAGGCGCTCGTCACGGCCCGTCCCACGGTCCGGCCCGGAGACGGCGAGATCGAGAAGCTGGTCCGCCTCGTCGACGAGGCGGAGCGCGTCACGCTCTTCTGCGGCAGCGGCACCGCAGGGGCGCACGCCGAGGTGATGGAGTTCGCCGGCCGGGTCAAGGCCCCCGTGGGGCACGCCCTGCGCGGCAAGGAGTGGATCCAGTACGACAACCCGTACGACGTCGGGATGAGCGGCCTGCTCGGCTACGGCGCCGCCTACGAGGCCACTCACGAGTGCGACCTGCTGATCCTGCTCGGCACGGACTTCCCGTACAACGCGTTCCTCCCCGACGACGTGAAGATCGTCCAGGTGGACATCCGTCCCGAACACCTCGGCCGCCGCTGCAAGCTGGACCTGGCGGTGTGGGGCGACGTACGGGAGACCCTGCGGGCCCTCAACACCCGGGTGCGGGCCAAGACGGACCGCCGCTTCCTGGACCGGATGCTGAAGAAGCACGCGGACGCGCTGGAGGGCGTGGTCAGGGCGTACACCCGGAAGGTGGAGAAGCACACCCCGATCCACCCCGAGTACGTGGCGGCCGTCCTCGACGAACTCGCCGACGACGACGCGGTGTTCACCGTGGACACGGGCATGTGCAACGTGTGGGCCGCGCGCTATCTTTCCCCGAACGGCAGGCGGCGTATCATCGGCTCCTTCAGCCACGGCTCCATGGCCAACGCGCTCCCGCAGGCGATCGGCGCACAGTTCACCGACCGGAACCGTCAAGTGGTGTCGATGTCGGGCGACGGCGGGTTCTCGATGCTGATGGGAGATTTCCTCACCCTGGTGCAGTACGACCTGCCCGTCAAAGTGGTCCTGTTCAACAACTCATCCCTCGGGATGGTGGAGCTGGAGATGTTGGTTTCCGGCCTGCCCTCGTACGGGACCACGAACACGAACCCCGACTTCGCCGCGATCGCCCGCGCCGCCGGGGCCTACGGCGTCCGGGTGGAGAAGCCCAAGCAGCTCAGCGGGGCCCTGAAGGACGCGTTCCGGCACAAGGGACCCGCTCTGGTGGACGTGGTGACCGACCCCAACGCCCTGTCGATCCCGCCCAGGATCAGTGCCGACATGGCGACCGGTTTCGCACTTTCCGCCAGCAAGATCGTGCTGGACGGCGGAGTGGGACGGATGATCCAGATGGCTCGATCCAACCTGCGCAACGTGCCCCGCCCGTAAGCCCGCAGGAGTGCGGATCGGCCCGAGGGGCATGCATCCCGTAGACCTGTTCGAGAGTCATGGACGCGGGAGGTACATCGCCGTGCGGGTGGGGGCGAAGACCGGAAAGCTGTGGAAGAGGGGGCGGCCCGTACCGCGAGAACCATCGACCGGCGCCGAGGACGGGGGAGCGGTGGACACGCTGCGGATCACGCGGAGCGTGCGCCGGGCGGACCTCAAGGCGGTGGGCGAAGTCCGCCGGGCGTTACGGGAGTTGATGCGCCACCGGTGCCGGATCGACGCCGCCGACGTGGCGGAGCTGCTGATCACCGAACTGGTCACCAACGCCCTCGTCCACACCGACCAGGGCGCCGAGGTCTCCGCCAGCCTCGGCGGCTCCGGCCTCCGGGTGGAGGTCCGCGACCACGCCGCCCGCCGCCCCCGCCCGCACGTACCGACCGCCGACGACGGTACGCACGGACGGGGCCTGGTGCTGGTGCAGGCGCTCGCCGACGCCTGGGGCGTCGACGGGCCCGGCGCGGGCGGCGGCAAAGTGGTGTGGTTCGAGCTGCACGCCACCCGTGCCCCCGGGTGCGAGGCGGCGTACGGCGCGGGGCCCGCCTGAACGAGCGGGCCCCGCGCGGCGCCGACGGGGCCCCGCCAGCCGGGCGTTGCGTCAGCCGAACTGCTGCTCCAGATCCTTCAGTTTGCGCTCCAGGGAGTCGAGCCGGGGAATGGTCTGGGTGTCGTCCTCGGCGGTGAGGTCCACCGTCCGGGGCCCGGTCACCTCATGTGGTTCGGAGCCCGACACCGCCTGCAGGGAGGGCCGTGCGGCGCTCCCTCCCAGCGGCAGCCGGGGCGGCGGGGTCAGCTGTCCCGGGTCCGCTATGGCCGGCTCCGCGCCGACCGGCGCGGAGCCCGGTCCGGGGGGCAGTCCCGGCACGTCGCCCTCGCGGGCGCGGGTCCGCCCGAACGCCCTGTTCTGCCGGCCCAGTGCCTTGATGTGGGCGCGGTCCAGACGGTGCTGCTCGCGCCGGCGGTGCCGGTCGTTCTCCTTCTCCTTCTTGTCCTCGCGCACTTCGTCCACGGCCTCGTCGAGGGTGCGGACCCCCTCCAGCAGCATCAGGGACCACGCGCCGAAGGTCTCCCGGGGCGCCCGCAGCCACCGGACCATCCGGATCTGCGGCAGCGGCCGGGGGATCAGCCCCTGTTCGCGCAGCGCCGCCCGGCGGGTCTGCTTCAGGGCCCGGTCGAAGAGGACCGCCGCCGAGAGCGACATCCCGGCGAAGAACTGCGGAGCCCCGTCGTGGCCCAGACCCCTGGGCGCGTGCACCCAGTTGAACCACGCGGCCGCCCCCGCGAACAGCCAGACCAGCATGCGCGAGCCCAGGGCCGCGTCGCCGTGGCTGGCCTCGCGGACGGCGAGCACCGAACAGAACATGGCGGCGCCGTCGAGCCCGAAGGGGACGAGGTACTCCCAGCCCCCGGTGAGGTTGAGGTTCTGCCGGCCGAAGCCGACCAGCCCGTGGAAGGAGAGCGCCGCGGCGACCGCCGCGCAGCAGAAGAGCAGGACGTACGAGGCGGTCCCGTACACGGCCTCCTTGCGGCGCCGTCGCTCCTCGCTGCGCTCCCAGCTGTCCTCGGCCGCGGCCTTCTCGTTCTCGCGCTTCCCCCGGGCCAGTACCGCAACTGCCGCAAGCACGCCCAGGATCAGCAGGCTGCCGGGCAGCAGCCAGTCCAGCGATATGTCGGTCAGTCTCATGCGGATGTCCCTTGCCTCGCGTCTGCGGTCGTGCGGCTTTCCGGGCGCCATAGTGGCGCAGCCGGTCCGCCGTACACGCGGGTTTCGGGGCAAGTGGACGCCATCGGGGGGCGGGGCCCGCCGGATAGGGTGTTGTGTTTCGAACTGACGCCCGTGCGAGCTGAGCCCAGTTCGAATCACGGTCACCCCCGCGGGTGGGTTCGGTGCGGGGAGGCCCGCCGGCCGGTACCCGGCCCGCCGTGACGGGCCGGAAGCTAGGCCGTGAGCCGGGCGACGCGGTCCGCGTCGCAGGTTCGGGGGCAGGTCACGCAGGTGTCGTCGGGGCGGATCGTGTAGAAGAAGCAACAGCTGGCCCGGTCCCGGGTGGGCAGCTCCGTGCCGTCGGGGCCCGTGAGCGTACGGAAGCCCGCGCCGCCGGTGTAGGGGGCGGTCGAGCCCGGCAGCAACGCCTCCAGCTCGGCCATGGCCCGCTGCTCCTCGCCGAGCAGCGTTCCGACGTACCAGAGACTCTCGACGACCTCGTCGGTGACCATGCCCCACAGGGCGCGGCGGCCGCGCCGCATGCGCGGGCCGAAACCTTCCAGCACCGGTCCGAGGTGCCGGGCCACCGCGGCCCGCACCTCGTCGCGCAGCGCCTCCTCGTCGGGCACGACCCGGGCCCCGGGGAGAGCGGCCGCCGGATCGTCCGGCAGGCAGGCGAAACCGCCGACGCGCACGGCCATCCGGCCGAGCGTCCGGTGGAAGGTGACCCCCGACACGGGGAGGTCCGGCACCCGCCGGTGGAGGAACCACGGCAGGGTGATCAGCAGGCACGCGGGCCACGCGTACCGGTGCAGGCCGAAGCTCGCCACCACGTCGGGGCGCGCCTGGTGCCCGTAGTCCTTCAGCACCTGGGCGTTGTCCCAGGCGAGGAAGGCGTCGAGCGCGGGCCCCCCGGCCGCGAGCTCGTCCGCGCCGACCCATCCCACACCGCGAGGGACGGGTTCGTGTGCGGCCGGCTCGACGACCCTGAGCCCGCCGTAGACCTCGGCCAGGCGTGCGTACGCATCCGCCACCGGAGAGCCGTCCGTGGCGGGTGTGACGCGCGGCGAGGCGCCGAGGACCGTGACGGTCATGGGGGACCACCGATTCAAGCGATCGTTAAGAGGTTAGCCTTACCTTACCCGACTGAGAGTGAACCGTACCCTCACGCCTCGCGCGCCGTCCCCTATTCTCAGAACAGGTCGAGACCTGTGAGGAGGACCGAGTGCACGAGGCGGCGCAGGCCAGGGGCGATGCGGAGGCTGCCCGGCCGTCGATTCCGGCGCAGAAGATACCGCAGAAGGTGCTGCGCCATTCGGTGCGCGGACAGGTCCTCGACGCGCTCCGGGCCGCGCTGGTCGACGGCGCACTGGAGCCGGGGGAGATCTACTCGGGCCCGGCCCTGGGTGAACGTTTCGGCGTGTCGGCGACCCCCGTGCGCGAGGCGATGCAGCAGCTGGCCCTGGAGGGGGCGGTGGAGTGCCTGCCGAACCGGGGCTTCCGCGTCCTGTCGCGCACCCCGCGCGAGCTGGCCGAGCTGGCCGAGGTGCGGGCCCTGCTGGAGGTCCCCGTGATGCTCCGGCTGGCCCGCGACGTGCCCGCGGCCGGGTGGGAGGCCCTGCGGCCCGCGGCCGCCGCCACGGCCGCCGCCGCCGCGCTCGGCGACCTGCCCGGGTACGCGGAGGCCGACCGGGCGTTCCACCGCGAGGTGCTCGCGCTGGCCGGCAACGACCAGCTGGTCCAGGTGGCGGGGGAGCTCCACCGCCGCGCCCAGTGGCCCCTGCCGGGGGCCCCGCGGGTGCGCCGCGCCGAACTGGTCGCCGACGCGGCCGAGCACACGGCGCTGCTGGAGGCCCTGATCGCGGGCGACCTCCCGGTGGTGGAGTCACTCGTACGGGAGCACTTCGCGGGCTCGACCGGCTGACGGGGGCGCGGGCCGACCCGGCCCCCGTACGACCGGCCCGCGCCACCCCCTAAGCGGGAGCCGGGTCCGGGTGGAGCTGGTCCGCCAGCCAGGTGGGAATGCCCCCCAGCAGGTGGAAGAGCCGGCGGGCCTCCGCGCGCAGCCGGGCCGCCTCGGGCTCCGGCTCGGCCTCGGCCAGGGCGGCCAGCGCCGGGGCCGTACCGATCAGGAAGCCCAGTTCCTCCCGGATCCGCAGCGACTCCGTGAAGCCCCGGCGGGCCTCGGCCACCTCGCCGTCGCGCAGCGCCAGCGCGGCCAGGTGCCGCCAGGTGAACGAGAGCAGCAGCGTGTCGCCGTGGGCCTCCGCGCCCGCGTGCGCCCGGTGGTACGCCGGGCGGGCCGACTGCGGGGCGTCCGCCAGGTGCTCGGCCACGAGCCCGCGCCGGAAGTCCAGCAGCGGCCGGGTCCGGGACCCGGGGGAGAGCAGGGCGGCTGCCCGGCCCAGCGCCGAGCGGGCCTCGTCGGCCCGGTCGCGCACGCCCAGCACGGTGGCGGCGTACGCCAGGTGGCCCCGCTCGCAGGCGGCCGCCCCGCGGTCGTCGTCGTCCTGCGCGACGGCCTCGGCGACCCGCAGCGCGTCCTCGGCCTCGGCCCAGCCCTGCCCGGTGAACAGACAGCGCTCGACCAGCAGCGCCGTGCGCTGCACGGCCGCTCCGGCGTGGCTCAGGTGCGGCGTCAGCAGGGCCGCCGCGTCGGTCCAACAGCCGCGCGAGCGCAGCCGCCATATCGCCCGCTGGAGGGGATCGTCCCCCCCGGTAGATCCGGCACCGGACATGGCGGTATCCGCCACATTGCCCTCCCCAAAGCAACCAAGCAGCACGTCGTTGAGCCCTGGGGCGAAATGAGAGCACGGATCGGAGGCTCCGGCCAAGGGGTCGGGTGAACTCTTTCACAAAGTCCGGACGGATCATCAGCCGCCCCCGGCCCGGGCCGTGCGGTCCGGGAGCGGATCTCCTCAGCTCATGCGCAGTGCGAGGAAGAAGTCGAGCTTGTCCTCCAGCCGGGACAGGTCCCGTCCCGTCAACTGCTCGATTCGCCCGACCCGGTACCGCAGCGTGTTGACGTGGAGGTGCAGCCGCGTCGCGCAGCGGGTCCACGAACCGTCGCAGTCCAGGAAGGCCTCCAGCGTCGGGATGAGCTCCGCCCGGTGGCGACGGTCGTAGTCCCGCAGCGGGTCCAGCAGCCGCGCCGTGAACGCGCGCCGCACGTCGTCGGGCACGAACGGCAGCAGCAGGACGTGCGAGGCCAGCTCGTGGTGGCCCGCCGCGCAGACCCGGCCCGGGCGCGCCGCGGCGACCCGGCGGGCGTGCCGCGCCTCCTCCAGCGCCCCGCGCAGCCCCTCGGCGGAGTGCACGGCCGCGCTGACGCCCAGCGTGAGCCGCCCGTCGTCGGCCAGGCCGGCCTGCAGCGGGTCCCGCACGACGGCCAGGAGCTCGTCGGCGTGCAGCGCCGCATCGGGGCCCTTGTCCTCCCCGGCCTCCCCGGACAGCGCGGGCAGCGGCACCAGGGCGATGGCCTCGTCGCCCGCGTGGGCCACGGCGATCCGGTCCGAGGGCTCGGGTCCCGACAGGGTCGGGTCGACGAGGATCTCCTCCAGCAGCGACTGCGCCACCGGACCCCCGGGGATGTCGCCGCCGTCCCAGTCCACCCGGGCCACGACGACCTGCCAGTGCGGCGCTCCGCCCAGCCCGGGCAGCAGCACCGGGGCCGCGACCCGCAGGCGGGCGGCGATCTCGGCGGGCGCGGCGCCCGTCTGGACCAGCTCCAGCACCTCCTGGGCGAGGCGGCGGCGCACCGTACGGGCCGCGTCGCGCCGGTCCCGCTCCACGGCGATCAGCTGGGTGACGCCCTGCAGCAGGTCCAGGCGCTCGGCGGGCCAGTCGCCGGCGTCGGCCTCGACGGCCAGCAGCCAGTCCGACAGGACGCTCTCGCGCACGTCGCGGACGGCGGGACCGGCCGCGCCGCGGCCGTGTCCCCTGATCGGGAAGAGCGAGTACGTAATACCCTGGATGGAGATCCGGTGCGGGCCCCTGCGGCCCGTCCGGACCGCCGCGAGGTGCTCGCTCGCCAGCGCCGCACAGACGCCCGGGGCCAGCGGCTCGCCCGCCCCGGCGATCTGCCGGCCCGTGGGGGACAGCACCCAGGCCCGGAGATCGAGGTCGGTGGTGAGCAGATCCAGCACCACGTCCGGCCCGCCGCCGGCGGGTCCCGACGTCATCAGGCGGCGGTGGCGGTCCACGACCGCCGCGAGGTCCCCGGCGCGCTCCCCCGAGACCTGGCGCACCACGTACTCGGTGATGGTGGCGAATGCAACGTCCTCGTTCACGGCGAACAGGGGCAGGCGGTTGCGCAGACAGGCCGAGACCAGGTCGTCCGGGATGTCTCCGAGCTCGGCCTCGCCCGCGGCGAGGCCCGCCACGCCCGCGCCCGCCAGGATTCGTACGAACGGCTCGGAATCGGCCGAATTTCTTCGCCAGGCCAGGCCGGTGAGTACGAGCTCGCCTCCGGAGAGGTATCGGCTGGGGTCCCGCAGGTCGGTCGTCATGACCCCGCGGACCGTCCGGTCGAGTTCATCCTCGCCGCCCAGCAGCCGCAGCCCCAGCGCCTCGGTTTCCAGCAGTGCGCGCAGCCGCATGATGTCGCCGCCGATCTGTCTCGAATGTTGCCGTTGGAAATCGGGCAGGTCGTCGCATCCTGCCTTTCATACGAATCTACAAGACGAGGGAGGTCCCCAGCCAACTCCTTCATGGTTTCGGTGACTGCACCCGGGGGACGCGCGGCTTGTGTACTGACTCCACACCGCGTTAACAGCACGTGAACGACCAGTCGAGGGCCATTGGGCCTCCTGGCTTGAAGTGAACGACCCGATTAAGAAGAAGAGAGCCGCACATGGACTTCCTTCGCCCCGCCAGCTGGGAGGAGGCGCTCGCCGCTAAGGCCGAGTTCCCCACAGCTGTGCCGATTGCGGGTGGCACCGATGTGATGGTCGAGATCAACTTCGACCACCGTCGGCCGGAGTACCTCCTGGACCTGAACCGCATCGGTCTCCTGCGGGAGTGGGAGGTCGGCGAGGACGTGGTTCGTCTGGGCGCCTCCGTCCCGTACACGCAGATCATGGAGAACCTCCGCACGGAGCTTCCGGGACTCGCGCTCGCCTCGCACACGGTCGCGTCCCCGCAGATCCGCAACCGCGGCGGTGTCGGAGGCAACCTCGGTTGCGCCTCTCCGGCCGGCGACTCCCACCCGGCGCTCCTCGCGGCCGGTGCCGAGGTCGAGGTGGAGTCCGTACGCGGCTCCCGCCTGATCCCGATCGACGAGTTCTACACCGGCGTGAAGCGCAACGCGCTCGCCGCCGACGAGCTCATCAAGACCGTCCACATCAAGAAGGCGGACGGCCCCCAGCAGTACTCCAAGGTCGGCTCCCGCAACGCGATGGTCATCGCGGTCTGCGCGTTCGGCCTGGCGCTGCACCCGGAGACCCGCACGGTCCGCACCGGCATCGGGTCGGCCGCGCCGACCCCGATCCGGGCGAAGGCCGCCGAGGAGTTCCTGAACGCCGCGCTCGAAGAGGGCGGCTTCTGGGAGTCCGGCAAGGTCGTCACCCCGTCGATCGCCAAGCAGTTCGGTGACCTCGCCTCCGGCGCGGCCAACCCGATCGACGACGTCCGCGGCACGGCGAAGTACCGCCGTCACGCGGTCGGCATCATGGCTCGCCGCCAGCTCGTCTGGACCTGGGAGCAGTACCGCGGCACCACCGGCCGCTCGCTTGAAGGGGCTGCGTAATCATGCGCGTCAATTTCACTGTCAACGGCCGTCCGCAGGAAGCAGACGACGTCTGGGAGGGCGAGTCCCTCCTCTACGTCCTGCGCGAGCGCATGGGCCTGCCCGGTTCGAAGAACGCCTGTGAGCAGGGCGAGTGCGGTTCCTGCACCGTCCGCCTCGACGGCGTGCCGGTCTGTTCCTGTCTCGTGGCCGCCGGCCAGGTCGAGGGCCGCGACGTCGTGACCGTCGAGGGCCTGGCGGAATTCTCCAAGCAGCGCGAGGAGCACGGCCACGGCGGTGCCTGTGGCACCGGCGGCGGCTGCGGCGGCAAGGGCGGCGTCACCCTGGACGCGGCCAAGCAGTGGCAGGCCAAGCCCGGTGACTCGCAGACCGGCGAGGGCGTGGAGCTCTCCACCATCCAGCAGGCGTTCATCGACGCCGGCGCCGTCCAGTGCGGCTTCTGCACCCCGGGCCTCCTGGTCCAGGCGGACGCGCTGCTGGAGGAGAACTCCTCCCCGTCCGACCAGGACATCCGCGAGGCCCTGTCCGGCAACCTGTGCCGCTGCACGGGTTACGAGAAGATCCTCGACGCGGTCCGCCTCGCGGCCGCCCGTCAGTCAGAGGCGGTCTGACCATGGCTCAGAACACCCGCACCGTGCCCGCAGGCGCTCCGACGAACGTCAGCCAGAAGCACAACAAGGGCGGCATCGGCGAGTCCACGCTCCGCCCGGACGGCACCCTCAAGGTCACCGGTGAGTTCGCGTACTCCTCGGACATGTGGCACGAGGACATGCTGTGGGGCCAGACGCTGCGCAGCACCGTCGCCCACGCGGAGATCGTCTCCATCGACATCTCCGAGGCGCTCGCCATGCCCGGCGTGTACTCGGTGCTGACGTACGACGACCTGCCGGCCGAGATGAAGAACTACGGCCTGGAGATCCAGGACACCCCGGTCCTCGCCAACGGACGGGTGCGCCACCACGGCGAGCCGGTCGCCCTCGTGGCCGCCGACCACCCGGAGACCGCCCGCCGCGCGGCCGCCAAGATCAAGATCGACTACCGGGAGCTGCCGCTCGTCACGGACGAGGCCTCCGCCCTCGCCGAGGGCGCGCCGCTGATCCACGAGGGCCGCGACGACCACCACATCGGTCACGTCCCGCACCCGAACATCGTGCACCGCCAGCCGATCATCCGCGGCAACGTGGAGGAGGCCCGCAAGCGCGCCGACGTCATCGTCGAGGGCGAGTACACCTTCGGCATGCAGGACCAGGCCTTCCTCGGCCCGGAGTCCGGCCTGGCCGTGCCCTCCGAGGACGGCGGCGTCGAGCTGTACGTGGCCACCCAGTGGCTGCACTCGGACCTCCAGCAGATCGCCCCGGTCCTGGGCCTCCCGCCGGAGAAGGTCCGCATGACGCTCTCGGGCGTCGGCGGTGCCTTCGGCGGCCGCGAGGACATCTCGATGCAGATCCACGCCTGCCTCCTGGCCCTGGCCACGAACAAGCCGGTCAAGATCGTCTACAACCGGTTCGAGTCCTTCTTCGGCCACGTGCACCGCCACCCGGCGAAGCTCTACTACGAGCACGGCGCCACCAAGGACGGCAAGCTCACGCACATGAAGTGCAAGATCGTCCTGGACGGCGGCGCCTACGCGTCCGCCTCCCCGGCGGTCGTGGGCAACGCGTCCTCCCTCTCGGTGGGTCCGTACGTCCTGGAGGACGTGGACATCGAGGCGATCGCGCTCTACACGAACAACCCGCCCTGCGGCGCGATGCGCGGCTTCGGCGCCGTCCAGGCCTGCTTCGCGTACGAGGCCCAGATGGACAAGCTCGCGGCGAAGCTGGGCATGGACCCGGTCGAGTTCCGCCAGCTGAACGCCATGGAGATGGGCACGGTCATGCCCACCGGCCAGGTCGTGGACGCCCCGGCGCCCGTCGCCGAGCTGCTCCGCCGCGTGAAGTCCCGTCCGCTGCCGCCGGAGCGCCAGTGGGAGTCGGCCGGTGAGGGCGCGGACGTCCGCGCGCTGCCCGGCGGCCTCTCCAACACCACGCACGGCGAGGGCGTCGTCCGCGGCGTCGGCTACGCGGTCGGCATCAAGAACGTCGGCTTCTCCGAGGGCTTCGACGACTACTCGACCGCCCGCGTGCGCCTGGAGGTCATCAACGGCGAGGCCGTCGCGATGGTCCACACGGCCATGGCGGAGGTCGGCCAGGGCGGCATCACCGTCCACGCGCAGATCGCCCGTACCGAGCTGGGCGTCACGCAGGTGACCATCCACCCGGCCGACACCCAGGTCGGCTCCGCCGGTTCCACGTCCGCCTCGCGGCAGACGTACATGACCGGTGGCGCGGTGAAGAACACCTGTGAGGCGGTCCGCGAGGCCCTGCTGGAGATCGGCCGCCGCAAGAACGGCTCGTACCACCCCGCGTGGGCGACCGCCGAGCTGCTGCTCGAAGGCGGCAAGATCGTCACCGACGGCGGCGAGGTCCTCGCGGACATCGCCGAGATCCTCGGTGACGAGGCCATCGACCTCGAGCTCGAATACCGCCACCACCCGACCGTGCCCTTCGACCTGGTCACCGGCCAGGGCAACGGGCACGTCCAGTACACCTTCGCCGCGCACCGCGCGGTCGTCGAGGTGGACACCGAGCTGGGCCTGGTCAAGGTCGTCGAGCTGGCGACCGCCCAGGACGTCGGCAAGGCGCTCAACATGCTCTCCGTGGTCGGCCAGATCCAGGGTGGCACCACCCAGGGCCTCGGCGTGGCGATCATGGAGGAGATCATCGTGGACCCGAAGACCGCGAAGGTGCGCAACCCCTCCTTCACGGACTACCTGATCCCGACCATCCTCGACACCCCGACCATCCCGGTCGACGTCCTGGAGCTCGCCGACCCGAAGGCGCCGTACGGCCTGCGCGGCATGGGCGAGGCCCCGACCCTCTCGTCCACCCCGGCCGTCCTCGCGGCGATCCGGCAGGCGACCGGTCTGGAGATCAACAAGACGCCGATCCGTCCGGAAGCCCTCACCGGCACCCTCTAGGACGGCGCGGTGGGGGGGGGGGGGGGGGGGGGGGGGGGGGGGCGGGCGCGGGGCCCCCCGGGGGCGGGGCGCGGGGGGCCCGGGCGCCCGCCGGGTGTGGTGACACACCCCCCCCCCCGCGGCCCCCCCCCCCCCCCCGCCCCCCCCCCGGGGGGGGGGGGCGGGGGCCCCCCCCCCCCCCGCACCCCCCCCAAGACTCTCCGGGCGGTGTGACCCGGGAACGTCACACTTCCACCCACACCGCCCGGAGTACACGAAGTACCGCACCGCTCGCGGTCCCTTCACCCGGCAGTACCCCTGCGACCCCCCCCATGTAGTACCAGCGGTAACCCCCGCACTACCCGCAGTACACGCAGTGAACATTCGCGTCGCCTCGGGCCGTCACCCCGGGTCGTGCAGCCAACGGAGTTTCCCAAATCCCGCGTCTCCAATCTTTATGCGGGTGCCCCTTTGAACCTTGGGAGTTAGGCACCATGACCCAATCGTCTGTGGAGCCCAAGACCAGTGCGGAAGAGGCCGGCGACGGCTCTCTGAACCCCGCCGGACGGTCTTGGCTCGATCGGTACTTCCACATAACGCTCAGAGGATCCAACGTCGGCAACGAGGTTCGTGGCGGTATCACGACCTTCATGGCCATGGCGTACATCCTGCTCCTCAACCCCCTGCTCCTCTCGGGCAAGGACGTCGAGGGCACCACGATGGCCGCCTCGGCGATCATCACCGCCACGGCGTTCGCCGCGGCCGTCACCACCCTGCTGATGGGCTTCGTCGGAAAGGTGCCGCTGGCCCTCGCCGCCGGCCTCTCCGTGTCCGGCGTACTGGCCTCGCAGGTGGCCCCGCAGATGACCTGGCCGCAGGCCATGGGCATGTGCGTGGTCTACGGCGTCGTGATCTGTCTCCTGGTCGTCACCGGCCTCCGAGAAATGATCATGAATGCGATCCCGCTCGCGCTCAAGCACGCCATCACCATGGGCATCGGCCTGTTCGTCGCCCTGATCGGCTTCGTCAAGGCGGGCTTCGTCGGCAACGGCGGGGAGTTCATGCCCCCCGTCCAGCTCGGCGCCACCGGTGAGCTCTCCGGCTGGCCCGTCCTGCTCTTCGCCATCACCCTGATCGCCATCTTCATGCTCCAGGCCCGCAAGGTGCCCGGCGCGATCCTGATCGGCATCGTAGGCGGCACCATCCTCGCCGCGATCCTCAACGCCGTCGTGGACATCGACCCGAAGGCGTGGAAGAACGGCCCGCCGGTGCTCGACGGCTCCGTGGTCTCCCCGCCCGACTTCTCGCTCTTCGGCGACGTCAGCTTCGGCGGCTGGGGCGACGTCGGCTACATGACCGTCGGCATGATCGTCTTCACCCTGGTGCTCGCCGGCTTCTTCGACGCGATGGCCACCATCATCGGCGTCGGCACCGAGGCCAAGCTCGCCGACGACAAGGGCCGCATGCCGGGCCTGTCCAAGGCCCTGTTCATCGACGGCGCCGGCGGCGCCATCGGCGGCGTCGCGGGCGGCTCCGGCCAGACCGTGTTCGTCGAGTCGGCCACCGGAGTCGGCGAGGGCGCCCGTACGGGTCTCGCCTCCGTGGTCACCGGCCTGTTCTTCGCCGCCTGCCTCTTCTTCACCCCGATCACGCAGATCGTCCCCGGTGAAGTCGCCTCCGCCGCCCTCGTCGTCATCGGCGCGATGATGATGCAGAACGCCCGCCACGTGGACTGGGCCGACAGTGCGACCGCCATCCCGGTCTTCCTGACCGTCGTGGTCATGCCCTTCACGTACTCGATCACGGCCGGCGTCGCCGCCGGTGTCATCTCCTACGTGGCCATCAAGGTGGCGCAGGGCAAGGCGCGCGAGATCGGCGCCTTCATGTGGGCGCTGACCGGCATCTTCCTGGTCTTCTTCGCCCTCCACCCCATCGAGGGATGGCTCGGCGTCGGCTAGGCCCGGCGATGATCCGTACCTGACCCTCCACGCATCCGATACTGGAACCGAACCCCTCCGAGGAGGCCCCCATGCTGGACATCGCCGAAGAACTGAACCGGTGGGTCGAGCAGGGACGTGACTTCGCCGTCGCCACGGTCGTGGCGGTCGGCGGGAGCGCGCCCCGGCAGCCCGGGGCCGCCCTCGCCGTCGACGGCGAGGGCACGGCGATCGGCTCGGTGTCCGGCGGATGCGTGGAGGGCGCGGTGTACGAGCTGTGCCGGCAGGCGCTCGAGGACGGCGAGACCGTCACCGAGCGCTTCGGGTACAGCGACGACGACGCCTTCGCCGTGGGTCTGACCTGCGGCGGGATCATCGACATCCTCGTCACCCCGGTGTCCGTGGGCTCCGCCGCCCGGGAGGTGCTCGCGGCCGCGCTGGCCGCCGCCGCCCGCGGTGAGGCCGCCGCGGTCGCCCGGATAGCCGAGGGGCCGGCCGAGCTCATGGGCCGCGCCGTGCTCGTCCGTACCGAGGGCGCACACGAGGGCGGCTTCGGCGGCCACCCCGAGCTCGACCGCACCATCGCCGAAGAGGCCCGCGCCATGCTCGACGCCGGCCGGACCGGCGTGCTGGAGGTCGGGGCCGACGGCAGGCTCTGCGGAGAGCCGCTCAAGGTGCTGGTCGAGTCCAGCGTCCCGCCCCCGCGCATGATCGTCTTCGGCGCCATCGACTTCGCCTCCGCCCTCGTGCGCATCGGCAAGTTCCTCGGCTACCGGGTCACCGTGTGCGACGCGCGGCCCGTCTTCGCGACGAAGGCCCGCTTCCCCGAGGCCGACGAGATCGTCGTCGACTGGCCCCACCGCTACCTGGAGGCCACCGAGGTCGACGGGCGGACCGTCCTGTGCGTGCTCACCCACGACGCCAAGTTCGACGTCCCGCTCCTCGAAACCGCCCTGCGCCTCCCCGTCGCCTACGTCGGCGCCATGGGCTCCCGCCGCACCCACGAGGACCGCAACAAGCGGCTCCGCGAGGTGGGCGTGACCGAGCTGGAACTGGCCCGCCTGCGGTCCCCGATCGGCCTGGACCTCGGCGCCCGCTCCCCGGAGGAGACCGCGCTGTCCATCGCCGCCGAGATCGTCGCCAACCGCCGCGGCGGCACCGGGGTCGCGCTCACCGGGGCGCACATCCCGATCCACCCCGACGTCTCCAGCACGGTGATCGGCCGCATAGGCTCCGTCGCTTGAAGAGCGGACCCCGCGACACCGGCACGGGCATCGACACCGGCACGGGCACCGGCCGCTGAACGCCGAACGTGAGAAAAGGGCGCCACCCGCAGGGGTTGCGCCCTTTCGCCGTTTCCCCTACCTTACCGGCCGGTAACAGGAGGCACCCTCTCCATCCCTTCCCCGTATCGGAGTCGAACGGATGTCACGCACCCTGCGCACCCTGGGCCTGCTCGCCGCGGCCACCCTGCTGGCCGCCGGGGGACCGGCGACAGCCGCTCCCGCCGCGGGGCCGGCACCCGCCCCTCCCGCGGACGGACTGCGGGAGGTGCTCTTCGTCGGGAACAACTGGGAGGGGACCGCCGACGTCCTGGACTCCACCGGGAACCTCGGCAAGGTCGGCCGGATCGACGTGATCCCCGACAAGGCGGAGCGGCTCCGCGAGATCTACCTCAACCCCGTCCGGCTCGCGTTCTTCCTCGGCGTCCGGGAAACCGCCGGCGAGGGCCACGACCAGTTCGTGGACGACATGTACACCACCCCCGACGGCGCCGCCGTCGTGGTCTCCCGGCCCAGCTTCGCCGACGTCGTCTCCATCGACGTACGCTCGGGAAGGATCAACTGGCGCTTTCCCGTCGCCGGTTTCCGCTCCGACCACATGGCGGTCTCGCCCGACGGGACCCGCGTGGCCGTCTCCGCCTCGACCGCCAACACCGTCCACGTCCTCGACATCGCGACCGGCCGCGGGCTCGGCTCCTTCCGGACCGGGGACAAGCCGCACGAGAACACCTTCACGCGCGACGGCCGGTTCCTCTGGAACAGCTCCATCGGCGAGGTGAACACCGCCCTCGACGCACCGTGGCTGGACTGGACGAAGGGCGACCGGAAGATCACCGTCGTCGACGCGCACACCTTCCGCACGGTCCGCGTCATCGACATGCGCGAGCGCCTCGACGCCTTCGGCCGCCCGGACCTGTCCGACGCCGTACGGCCGGTGTCCTTCAGCCCGGACGAGTCGAAGCTGTACTTCCAGGTGTCGTTCTTCAACGGCTTCCTGGAGTACGACGTGGCCAGCGACCGGATCACCCGGCTCAAGACCCTCCCCGGCAACCCGGACACCAGCACGGACCGGACCACCTGGGTCAACGACTCCCGGCACCACGGCATGTCGATGAGTCCGGACGGCAGCAGCCTCTGCATCGCGGGCACGATGGACGACTACGCGACCGTGGTGGACCGGGCCACCCTCGCCGAAGGGCCGCTGGTGCCCGCCGACAAGCCGTACTGGGCCACCGTCGACGGAGACGGCACCGGCTGCGTCATCTCCGAAAGCGGCTCCGACCAGGTCACCGCCATCGACTTCGCGACCGGCCTCAAGCGGGTCTCCGTCCCCGTCGGGGACCACCCGCAGCGGGTCCGGATCGGGCACGTCCCGGCCGGATGGACCGGCCCCGCGGCGCGCTGACCCTTCGCGGTCGCCCCGTGATCGCCGGGCGGGCACATCCGGCCACTATGGGGTGACCGGTCCGCGATGACCGATTAGTCTCGCGATCATGGTGGACATCCGCGAGGTACCCGAGTCCGACATCGACCGTGCTCTGGAGCTCGCGTACCTGGTCTTCCACGACCGGCCCGAGAAGGAGCGCCGGGAGAAGCACCGCGCGCTCCTCACCCGCTGCGAACGGATCGGCGCGTACGAGGGCGGCTCCCTCGTCGGGTTCATGGCCGCGCACGACTTCCACCTCTCCGTACCCGGCGCGGACCTGCCCTGCCCCGGACTCACCTTCGTGTCCGTCGCCCCCACCCACCGCCGGCGCGGGGTCCTCACCGCCCTGATGGCCGCGCAGCTGCGCCGCACGGCGGACGCGGGCCGGCCCCTCGCCGCGCTCTGGGCCTCCGAGGCCGCCATCTACGGCCGCTTCGGCTTCGGCGGCGCCACCACCGGCGTCACCGTCGAGATCGACTCCACCCGCCCGCTCGCCCTGCGCATCGCCCCCGACCGGCGCCCGCTGCGGCTCCTCGACCCGGACGAGGCGCTCGCCGCCGTCGGACCCCTCCACGAACGCGCCCGAGGGCTGCGGGCCGGCCGCCCGACCCGCGGCACCGAACGCTGGACCGAGGAGTGGCTCTCCGAACAGGACGAGGAGGACGAGGAGTTGGGTCCGCCCCGGGTCATCGTCCTGGGGGAGCCGGGCGAGCCGGTCGCCGGGTACGTCCTCTACCGGACCAAGCCCGAGGGCGGCGGCGACGGTGCCGGGCGGACCCTCGGGCTGGTCCGCGTCGACGAGCTGGAGGCCGACGGCCCGGCGGTCGCCGCCGCCCTGTGGGAATGCGTCGCCGCCCTCGACCTGACCGGCCGGGTCCGTGCCTGGGGGCGCCCGGCCGACGATCCGCTGCTCCACTTCGCGGCCGACCGGGACCAGGTGCGGGTCACCGCCCAGTTCCCGGCGCTCTGGCTGCGGCTGGTCGACGTACGGGCGGCGCTGACGGCGCGCTCCTGGGCCGCTCCGGTGGAACTGGTGCTGGAGCTGACCGACGCGCGGCTCCCCGCGAACGCCGGGCGGTACCGGCTCGATGCCGGCCCGGACGGCGCCGCGTTCGATCCGGCCCGCGCCGCCCCCGACCTGTCCCTGGACGTACGGGAGCTGGCCTCCTGCTACCTGGGCGGGACCCGGGCCGCCGAGCTGGTCGCCGCCGGACTGGTCGCCGAGCACACGCCGGGCGCGGCGGCGGCGCTGGACGCGGCCCTGCGGACGCGGCTGCTGCCGCACACCGCCGACGAGTTCTGAGGCGTACGGCGCCCGGACCGGAGGCGCCCGGACCGGAGGGGCCCGGACCCGCGGGGGCCCGGGCCCGAGGGGGCGGTGGCGGGGGCGGGCGAGCGGACCGCCCCCACCACCGCCCCCGGACGGCGCGAGGACTACACGGGCAGCGAGATGCGGGCCGCGGACATGCCGAAGTCCGATGCCCAGACGCCGGTGGACAGTCCGTCGGGCAGCGCGTGCAGGTCCTGCGGACGGTAACGGGCGATCTTCTGGTGCCAGTTGAGGATGCCCGCGTGCCAGTCCTTCAGCTCGCCGACGTACGCGTCGAGGGCGGCCCGTGCCTCCGCGCTCAGTTTCCAGTCGTCGTAGAGCAGCGGCAGCTGGTTCGCCACGATGTGCTCGAACTCCTCGGTGCGCTGCGTCATCAGCGCGTGGCAGATGTGCAGCGCCCGCGGGTAGTCGATGTCGAAGAAGTTCCGGGTGACGAGCACGTAGTTGTGCACCTCGCCCTCGACCTCGACCTCCTTCTGGTACGAGTAGATGTCGTTGATCAGGCAGGCCGCGTCCGAGACGGCGTTCTCCAGCGACCGGATGGTCCCGGAGGCGTAGATCTCCTCCGGGATGCCCCGGCCCTGGTGGCCGAGCCGGCACAGGTACATCGTCAGGCCGCTGCCGAAGGTGCTGCGCCGCATCTCGGCGTAGTCCACCGGGTCCGGGATGCGGTTCTGGATCTGGTTGTCCACCTCCCAGAGCCAGGCATCCAGCATGTCCACCAGGGTGGCGCGGAACTCGGTCCGCTGCTGCGTGGACATGCCGGCGCTCGTACGCACCCACAGGTCGCCGAGTCCGCGCTCCATGGCCGTCGCCGGGACGGCCTGCTCGGAGTGGTCCACGGGGATCATGGCGATCAGGCGCGCCGTGGCCGCCTTCGCGGCGGGCAGGTTCCTGGCCTGGGCGAAGACCACCGGGTAGTAGTCGTCCCCGTACGTGCCCCAGCTCAGCCAGCAGGCGTTCAGGACGAGCGCCTCCGGGGTGGCGTCGGGGTCGATCCCCGCCGAGCAGACCGCGAAGTCGTAGCCCCGCAGCTTCTGTTCGTTCCAGATCGCCGAGCCGGGGTCGCCCGGCTGGGGGTCCAGCATGCCCATCCGCCCGCACCACGCCACCGACTCCTCGCGCGCGTGCGCCAGGTGGGGGCTGAGGGTCAGCGGGTGCGGCATGTAGATGTCGGGGATGACGGAGGGGCCCGTCTTCTCGAACGGGACGTGGGTGAAGGAGCGCCGGCGCAGCTCCACGGAGCGCCGGTTGAAGACCGACCGGAGGTCGAGCGCGGTGGTGCCGAGCCCGGCCGGAAGGAAGGGGAGGGTGAGCGGCGCGGTGGCCTTGGCCCCCTTGTTCATGTAGCGGCTGGAGACCATGTGCCACTCGTGACCGCCGGACTGCCAGTCCTGGAGGCCCTTGGCGTAGGCCAGGACGGCCGCGATCTCGGCCGGGTCCATGGCGTGGTCGGCGAACAGCTGGGGCAGCTCGGCGAGGGCGGTCTGCTCGAACTGCTGGAGGCGGGAGGTGAGCAGGTCGTTGGAGGCCTCGGCGGCCTCCTGGGTGGAGCAGCCGAGGAAGGTCTCCAACACCAGGATGGCGTTGGAGAGTTCGCCCTCGTCGGCGACCTCGCGCTCGTAGGAGAAGATGTCGTTCCTGATGTGGACGGCGTCGGAGAAGGAGTCGCGCAGCACTCCGAGCGGGCGCGAGTGGGCCACGCGCGCCGGAACCTCGGCGGAGACGTACTCGACGAGTCCGGCCGACCAGGGGGCGCCGCCCACCTTGCGGCGCATCTCGATGTATTCGAGGGGGTTCGACACCCGTCCGATGTTGATGTTGGCGAGTTCCCACATCGACTCGTCGAGGAGGTTCTTCGTGGACTCGAAGAACCGTTCCCGCCAGTGCGCGGACATCGCCGGCACGGTCCGCGCCCACAGGTCGGCGAGCCCGGCCTCGACCGGGTTGGTGGGCTCGGGGAACCCGTCGGACAGGTCCATGGGCATGAAGGCCGCGAGCCTGTCGAGGTACGCCTTGGCGCCGTCACGGTCCTGCGAGCGCTTGTACATCTCCAGGAAGTGGTCGTCGAAGAAGAACACCCACACGTACCAGTCGGTGACCAGCGACAGCGCCTCGCTGTCGCAGTCGGGGTGCGTGTACGAGCAGAGCAGCGCGTAGTCGTGCGAGTCGAGATCGCTCTCCTCCCAGACGCCGGAGCCCTCCAGCATTCCGAGGTCCCGCGCCCACGTCTTGGTGTGTACCCGCGCGTCCTCCAGGTGGGGGTTCAGTCGCGCCGGATAAGGCACATAGAAATCCGGCAGTTGAAACGGCTGCGTCACGGCAGGGTCGGCCCTTCGTCCATGGGTGCGGGGCCGGTTGGGCCCGGCCCCCGCACGAGATCAGCAGTGCCCTACCCCTGATGCAGCCGGGCTAAGGGGTAGTTCACCGCTTCAGGTGACGGACGCGCCGTTCCGCGCCGCGGCGGCCCCGCGCCCGATATGGGAGGCGGGCGCAGGGCGTTGTCGGGGGACCCCGGCGGAGGAGCCCGGGCCGAGGACCGAGCGGACACCCGGACGCGAAGAGGCCGTCCCGGCCGGCCCGGGGGCGGGCGGCGGGACGGCCTTCACCGTGGAGACCGGGGCCCGGCCCCGCAGGGGGCGCCCCGGGGACGGGCTACTCCGCCTCGCCCTCCAGGTTGCCCTCCGTGTCCAGGTACACCTGGCGCAGGGCTTCGAGGACCTGCGGGTCCGGCTTCTCCCACATGCCGCGGGACTCGGCCTCCAGCAGCCGCTCGGCGATGCCGTGCAGGGCCCAGGGGTTGGCCTCCTCCAGGAAGGCGCGGTTCTCCGGGTCCAGGACGTACGTCTCCGTCAGCTTGTCGTACATCCAGTCCGCCACCACGCCCGTCGTGGCGTCGTACCCGAAGAGGTAGTCGACGGTCGCCGCCAGTTCGAAGGCGCCCTTGTAGCCGTGGCGGCGCATCGCCTCGATCCACTTCGGGTTCACCACGCGGGCGCGGAAGACGCGGGAGGTCTCCTCGACCAGGGTGCGGGTCTTGACCGTCTCCGGGCGGGTGGAGTCGCCGATGTACGCCTCGGGGGCCGTGCCGCGCAGGGCGCGCACCGTGGCCACCATGCCGCCGTGGTACTGGAAGTAGTCGTCCGAGTCCGCGATGTCGTGCTCGCGGGTGTCCGTGTTCTTCGCGGCCACCGTGATCCGCTTGTACGCCGTCTCCATCTCGGCGCGCGCCGGACGGCCCTCCAGGCCGCGGCCGTACGCGTACCCGCCCCACACCGTGTAGACCTCCGCGAGGTCGGCGTCCGTGCGCCAGTCGCGGGAGTCGATCAGCTGGAGGATGCCCGCCCCGTACGTCCCCGGGCGCGAGCCGAAGATCCGGGTCGTGGCGCGCCGTTCGTCGCCGTGCTCGGCCAGGTCCGCCTGGGCGTGGGCCCGGACGTAGTTGTCCGCGGCCGGCTCGTCGAGGGAGGCGGCGAGTCGCACCGCGTCGTCGAGCAGGCCGATGACGTGCGGGAACGCGTCCCGGAAGAAGCCCGAGATGCGCAGCGTGACGTCGATGCGGGGACGGCCCAGCTCCGCGAGCGGGATCGGCTCGATGCCCGTGACGCGGCGCGAGGCCTCGTCCCAGACCGGGCGGACGCCCAGCAGGGACAGGGCCTCCGCGATGTCGTCGCCGGAGGTGCGCATCGCGCTGGTGCCCCACAGGGACAGGCCGACGGACGCGGGCCACTCGCCGTTGTCCGTGCGGTAGCGCGTCAGCAGGGACTCCGCCAGGGCCTGCCCGGTCTCCCAGGCGAGCCGGGACGGGACGGCCTTGGGGTCCACGGAGTAGAAGTTGCGGCCGGTCGGCAGGACGTTCACCAGACCGCGCAGCGGCGAGCCCGAGGGGCCGGCCGGGACGAAGGAACCGTCCAGGGCGCTCACCACGTGGGCGATCTCGTCCACCGTGCCCGCGAGGCGGGGAACCACCTCGTGCGCCGCGAAGGCGAGGACCGCGGCGACGTCGGCCGAGTGCCCCTCGGCGACCGCCGCGACGGCGTCCGGGGACCAGTCCGCGTCCTCCATCGCCTGCACCAGGGCGCGGGCCGTCTCCTCGACGGCGTCCGCCGAGGTACGGGTGGCGGCGGACTCGTCCAGGCCCAGCGCCTCGCGCAGGCCCGGCAGGGCCGTCGTACCGCCCCAGATCTGGCGGGCGCGCAGGATCGCCAGGACCAGGTTGACCCGGGCCGCACCCGTCGGGGCGCCGCCCAGGACGTGCAGTCCGTCGCGGATCTGGGCGTCCTTGATCTCGCACAGCCAGCCGTCGACGTGCAGCAGGAAGTCGTCGAAGCCCTCGTCGTCGGGACGCTCCTCCAGACCGAGGTCGTGGTCCAGCTTCGCGGCCTGGATCAGGGTCCAGATCTGGGCGCGGATCGCCGGCAGCTTGGCCGGGTCCATCGCCGAGATCTGCGCGTACTCGTCGAGGTGCTGCTCCAGGCGCGCGATGTCCCCGTACGACTCCGCGCGGGCCATCGGCGGCACCAGGTGGTCGATCAGGGTGGCGTGCACGCGGCGCTTGGCCTGCGTGCCCTCGCCCGGGTCGTTGACCAGGAAGGGGTAGATCAGGGGCAGGTCGCCGAGGGCGGCGTCGGGCGCGCAGGCAGCGGACAGGCCCGCGTTCTTGCCCGGCAGCCACTCCAGGTTGCCGTGCTTGCCCAGGTGGATCATCGCGTCGGCGCCGAAGCCGCCGTCCTCCGTCCGCGCCTGGATCCAGCGGTAAGCGGCGAGGTAGTGGTGCGAGGGCGGCAGGTCCGGGTCGTGGTAGATCGCGATCGGGTTCTCGCCGAAGCCGCGCGGCGGCTGGATCAGGATGAGCAGGTTCCCGCGGCGCAGGGCCGCCAGGACGATGTCGCCCTCCGGATTCGAGGACCGGTCGACGAACATCTCGCCCGGCGCCTCGCCCCAGTGCCGCTCGACGCTCTCGCGGAGCTCGGCGGGGAGCTGCGCGAACCAGCGCCGGTAGTCGGCGGCCGGGATGCGGACCGGGTTGCGGGCCAGCTGCTCCTCGGTCAGCCAGTCCTGGTCGTGGCCGCCGGCCTCGATCAGGGCCCGGATCAGCTCGTCGCCGTCACCGGACACCAGGCCCGGGATCCCCTCGACGGGACCGAAGTCGTACCCGCCGGCGATCAGCGTGCGCAGCAGTTCGACGGCGCTGGCCGGGGTGTCCAGACCCACCGCGTTGCCGATGCGGGAGTGCTTGGTCGGGTACGCGGAGAGGACCAGCGCGACCTTCTTGTCGCGGCGCGCGATGTGCCGCAGCCGCGCGTGGCGCACGGCGATCCCCGCGACGCGGGCGGCCCGCTCGGGGTCGGCCACGTAGGCGGGCAGACCGTCCTCGTCGAACTCCTTGAAGGAGAACGGGACGGTGATCAGACGGCCGTCGAACTCCGGCACGGCGACCTGGGTGGCGGAGTCCAGGGGGGACAAGCCCTCGTCGTTCTCCTCCCAGTTGCTGCGCGAGCCGGTCAGGCACAGGGCCTGCAGGATCGGTACGCCGAGCGAGGCGAGGGCGCCCGCGTCCCAGGACTCGTCGTCCCCGCCGGCCGAGGCGGTGGCGGGCTTGGTGCCGCCCGCCGCGAGGACGGTGGTGACCACCGCGTCGACCCCCCGGAGCGCGGCCAGCAGCTCCGGCTCGGGGGTGCGCAGGGAGGACACGTACAGCGGCACGGGCTGCGCGTCGTGGGCCTCGACGGCCTCGCACAGGGCGTGCACGAAGGCGGTGTTGCCGCTCATCTGGTGGGCGCGGTAGTACAGCACGGCGACCCGGGGGCCGTCCGTCCGGCCGGCGGTGCGCTCCAGCGGTCCCCAGGTGGGGGACGCCGCGGGCGGCTCGAAGCCGTGGCCGGTCAGCAGGACCGTGTCGGAGAGGAAGCGGGCCAGCTGGCCGAGGTTGGCGGGGCCGCCGTGCGCGAGGTAGCCGTGGGCCTCGGCCGCGATGCCGATCGGGACCGTGGAGGCCTCCATCAGCTGCGCGTCCGGGGCCTGCTCGCCGGTCAGGACCACGACCGGACGGTGCTGGTCGGCGGCCAGCAGCACGTCGAGGCCCTCCTGCCAGGCGCGGAGGCCGCCGAGGAGGCGTACGACGACGAGGCCGACGCCGTCGAGGAGGCCGGGGAGGTCGTCGAGGGGAAGGCGGGAGGGGTTCGCGAACCGGTACGGCACGGGGCCGTCCGCCGTGTTCGCGGCGCGGGCGCTGAGCAGATCGGTGTCGGACGTCGACAGCAGCAGGATCATGCGGCGGCAGGCCTTCCTCGGGGTTTCCGCGCCCCGGGCAGTGAGGGCGGCGGGAGTTCCTGACTCACCCCGCCGAGCACTCCGCGGGGTTCACAGTGGCGGGACCGCGCCGGAATCGCACCGGGCTTCCTCCCAGGTCGCCGTCCTCGGCGATGGCGGGCCGAGTGGCCTGCCGGTGGTCATCCTAGGTGGCGTGATCCCCGGCCGGGAGTGGGGGGCCGGTCCTGCCGGTCCGCCGGGGCGGGCGGGGGTGCCGGTTCGCCGGCGGCGGGCGTCCGGGCCGGCGGCGGCCCGGTGCGGCGGGGTTCCCGGGGCTCCGCCCAGGACCCCGCGCCTCACGCGCCGGCGGGGCTGGACGGGACCGGTGGGTGGTGGGCGGTGGGCGGTGTGCGTGTGGGTGGTGTGCGGTGCGCGGTGCGTACGTGTGGTGGTGGGCCGGGCGTGGGCGCCGGCGGGGCTGGACGGGGCCGGTGTGCGGCTGTTCGCGTGCGGGTGGTGGGCCGGTTTCGTGGTCCGGGCACGGGCGGGCGGGGTGGGGAGGGGTGTGCTGGTCGCGGGGGGTGGGGTGGCGACGGACACAGGTCGGGGGGCCGGAATCGTGGGTATGCTCGCCGCCATGCCCCCGCCCCCGCCCGCCTCCGCCGTGCCGCGCGACGAAACCGTCGTACGGGACCGCGGTGACGCCTGCCCCGGCGCGCTGCGGCTGCACGAGGCCGACGACGGGTTCCTGGCGCGGGTGCGGATCCCGGGCGGGCTGCTCGACGGCCGGGCCGCCCTCGTGCTGGCGCAGGCCGCGCACCGTCTCGGCGACGGCCACCTCGACCTCACCTCGCGCGGCAACGTACAGCTGCGCGGCCTCGGCGCGAGCTGCGGCGGCGAGCTGGCGGAGCTGCTGGCGGCGGCAGGGCTGCTGCCCGCCCCCGCCCACGAGCGGGTGCGCAACGTCGTCGCCTCGCCGCTGAGCGGCCTGGACGGGCGAGGGCTGCCCGACGTGGCGCCCTGGGTCCCGGAACTGGACGGGCTGCTGTGCGCCGACCCGGCCGCGGCCGCCCTGTCCGGGCGCTTCCTCTTCGCCCTCGACGACGGCCGCGGTGACGTCGCCTCCCTCGCCGCGGACGTGAACCTCACCGCCCGGGACCCCGGCCGGGCCGTGGTGTGGACGGCCGGATCCCGCGAGGGCGCGCTCGTCGCCGCGCCGGACGCCGCCCGGGCCGCCCTGGTGGCCGCCGCGTACTTCCTCGACGCGGCCCGCGAAGCCGGCACCCGCGCCTGGCGGGTGAGCGAGCTTCCCGCCGAACACGCCCTGTCCTGCGCCTGGTTGACCGAACGGCTCGCCGCCGCGGGGATCGGCGCGGAGCCCGTACCCGTGCCCGTCTCCTTGCCCGCCCGACCGGCCGGCGCCCCGGCCGCGCCCGAGCCGGGGCTCGTGCCCGGCCCCGGCGGGACCGTCGCACTGTCCGTCCTCGCGCCCCTCGGGCGGCTGACCGTCGACCAGTGGCGCCGCCTGGCCGGCCTCACGGGGCGGCTGCGCCTCACGCCCTGGCGCGGGGTCGTCGTCCCGGGCCTGCCCGCGGACCGCGCCGGCCTGGCCCTCGCCGGCCTCGCGGACGCAGGCCTGATCACCGCCGCCGACGACCCCCGACGGTCCGTCACCGCCTGTACGGGGCGGCCCGGTTGCGCCAAGTCCCTCGCGGACGTGCGCGCCGACGCGGCCGCCGTCGTCCACGCGGCCCGCGGGCCCCTGCCCGTGCACTGGTCCGGCTGCGAGCGCCGGTGCGGGCACCCGCGGGGGACGGCCTGGGTCGACGCCCTCGCGACCGCGGACGGCTACCGGCTCTCCGTGCACGGACGGCCCCTGCCGTACCGTCCCGACCTGGCCGCCGCCCTCACGGCGGCCCGCACCACCTCCGAAGACGCAGTGAAGAGATGAGCGAGTACACAGTGTTCGAGTACGAGAAGGACGGCGCCGCGATCTACCGCCAGTCCTTTGCCACGATCCGTGCCGAGGCCGACCTCTCCGGGCTGCCCGCCTCGGTCGCCCAGGTCGCGGTGCGCATGATTCACGCCTGCGGGATGACCGACCTCCCGCAGGACCTCGGGTACACGCCCGAGGTGGTGCTGAGGGCACGCGCCGCGCTGGAGGCGGGCGCGCCGGTGCTGTGCGACGTACAGATGGTCGCGAGCGGGGTCACGCGCAAGCGGCTGCCCGCCGGGAACGACGTGATCTGCACGCTCTCCGATCCGTCGGTACCGGACCTGGCGGCGAGGATGGGCACCACGCGCAGCGCCGCCGCGCTCGAAGTGTGGCGCGACCGGGGCCTGTTGGAGGGTTCGGTGATCGCCGTCGGCAACGCGCCTACCGCGCTGTTCCGACTGCTGGAGATGATCGAGGAGGGCGCTCCGCGCCCCGCCGCCGTCATCGGCGTGCCCGTCGGCTTCATCGGCGCCGCGGAGTCCAAGGACGCGCTCGCCGCACACCCCTCCGGGCTCGACCACCTGATCGTCCGGGGCCGCCGCGGCGGCAGCGCCATCGCGGCCGCCGCCGTCAACGCCATTGCGAGCGTGGCCGAATGAGCGCCGCGGTCGAGCAGCCCATCGAGCAGCCCATCGAGCAGCCCGCAGACCAGCCCGCAGACCAGCCCGTGGACCAGCCCGTCCTGCAGGCCGTCGAGCAGCCCGTTCTGCAGTCCACGGGTCGCCTCTACGGCGTCGGGCTCGGCCCCGGCGACCCCTCCCTGATGACGCTGCGCGCGGTCGAGGCGATCGCCGCGGCGGACGTCGTCGCCTACCACAGCGCCCGGCACGGCCGCTCCATCGCCCGGTCCATCGCCGCGAAGCACCTGCGCGAGGACCACGTCGAGGAGCCGCTGGTCTACCCGGTCACCACCGAGACCACCGACCACCCCGGCGGCTACCAGGGCGCGATGGACGAGTTCTACGAGTCCGCCGCCGCCCGCCTGGCCGCCCACCTGGACGCCGGCCGGACCGTCGCCGTGCTGGCGGAGGGCGACCCGCTCTTCTACAGCTCGTACATGCACATGCACAAGCGGCTCGCGCACCGGTACGACACCGAGGTCATCCCCGGCGTCACCTCCGTGAGCGCCGCCGCCGCCCGCCTCGGCACGCCGCTCGTCGAGGGCGAGGAGGTGCTGACGATCCTGCCGGGCACCCTGCCCGAGGAGGAGCTCGCCGCGCGCCTCGCCGCCACCGACTCGGCGGTCGTCATGAAGCTCGGCCGCACCTTCCCCGCCGTCATGGGGGCGATGGAGTCCAGCGGCCGGCTCGCCGAGGCCCGCTACGTGGAGCGCGCCACCATGGACGGGGAGCGCACCGGACTCCTCGCCGACACCGACCCCGGGTCCGTGCCGTACTTCGCCGTCGCCGTCGTCCCCAGCCGGATCGGCAACCCGGGCAGCGTGCCGTCCGGGCCCGGCGGGGTCGTGGTCGTCGGCACCGGCCCGGCGGGCCCGCTGTGGCTCACCCCCGAGACGCGGCGGGCGCTGGCCGACGCCGAGGTGCTGGTCGGCTACACCACCTACCTGGACCGGGTGCCGGTCCGGCCGGGCCAGGTCCGGCACGGCTCGGACAACAAGGTGGAGTCCGAGCGCGCCGAGTTCGCCCTCGACCTGGCCCGCCGCGGCCGGCGGGTGGCCGTGGTCTCCGGCGGCGACCCGGGCGTCTTCGCCATGGCCACCGCCGTCCTGGAGGTCGCGGCGCAGCCGGAGTACGCGGACGTGCCCGTACGGGTCCTGCCCGGGGTGACCGCCGCCAACGCCGCCGCGGCCGCCGCCGGAGCCCCGCTCGGCCACGACTACGCCACCGTCTCCCTCTCGGACCGGCTCAAGCCGTGGGAGGTCATCGCGGAGCGGCTGCGCGCCGCCGCCGCGGCCGACCTGGTGCTGGCCCTGTACAACCCCGGCTCGCGGACCCGTACCTGGCAGGTGGCGCAGGCCCGCGAACTGCTGCTGGAGCTGCGGCCGCCGCAGACCCCGGTGGTCGTGGCGCGGGACGTGGGCGGCCCCGAGCAGTCGGTGCGGATCGTCACGCTCGCCGAACTGGAGCCGTCCGAGGTCGACATGCGCACGATCCTGCTGATCGGCTCGTCGCAGACCCGGGTCACGGACCGCCCCGACGGCTCCCGCCTCACCTGGACCCCCCGCCGCTACGGCTGACCGCCCCCCCGCCCCCGCCGCCCGTGACCGTCGCGTTCGGGCGCGGGCGCGGGCGCGGGCACGAGGCAGGATGACGTCCCATGACCGACGGACCGGCCTGGCCGGTGGGCAAACTGACCGCCCTCCGGCTCGGCAGGAGGCTGGTCGCCGAGGTTCCGGCCTCGCGCCCGGACCGGCGGGCGTTCGTGGGCGTCACCCCGGCGACCGGCGAGGCCGATGCCCGGGCCCTGGCCGAGGGATGGGTCCGCAGTGATGCGGGACGCCGCTTCCGCATCGAGCACCGGGAATACGACAGCGAGCGGATCGACGGCTTCGACCACGACATCGGAGCCGCGCTCGTCCGAGCCGCAGATGCCGCCGACGAGGCCGGCTTGACCGGCGTACTCGCATCGTGGGGGATCCGCCCGGGCGCCTTCGTCCACCCGTGGGAAAGTGACGACCCCCTGTAGGAGGTGCGGGAACGCCTGCCCGTGTGGCGCGCGGGGGTGTTACGGGGTGTGGGTGAGCCAGTGGAGGGTTGCGGGGAGGGAGTGGGCCTCCGGGACGCCCTGCGGGGTCGGGGGGCGGCGTACGACGAGGACCGGGAGGCCGGCCTCGCGGGCCGCGGTGAGCTTCGGCGCGGTGGCCGAGCCGCCGCTGTCCTTGGTGACCAGGACGTCGATCCGGCGGCGGGCCAGCAGCTCCCGCTCCCCGTCGAGGGTGAACGGGCCCCGGTCCAGCAGGACTTCGAGCCGCGGCGGTACCGGGCCGGCCGGCGGGTCCACCGAGCGCACCAGGAACCAGGGGCCGGCCAGGTGCGCGAAGGCGTGCAGGCCCGTCCGGCCGGTGGTCAGGAACACCCGCCCGCCGCCCAGCTCCGGCAGCATCGCGGCCGCCCCCGCGAGGGAGTCCGCGAAGGTCCAGGCGTCGCCGGGCCCGGGGGACCAGCCGGGACGGCGCAGCGCCAGCAGCGGGACGCCGGTGAGCTCCGCGGCGCGGGCCGCGTTGAAGCTCATCCGCTCCGCGAAGGGGTGGGTGGCGTCGACGACGTGCGTGACCCCGTGGGCGGTGATCCACGCCGCGAGCCCGTCGGGACCGCCGAAGCCGCCGATGCGGGACTCGCCCGGCGGGAGCACCGGCGAGGCGACCCGCCCCGCGAGGGAGGTCGTGACGCGGGTCGCCTCCCACGGGCCGGTCGGCGGACCCCCCGCTGCCGGGTCCCCGGTTCCGGGGGCCGCCTCCTCCGCAACCGGGGCGCCGGCCAGTGCCTGCGCGAGGCGGCGGGCCTCCGTCGTACCGCCCAGGACGAGTACGTGGCGGTCCGCCCGACGGGCGGGATCAGCAGGCATGCCGGTCGCGCTCGGGGGAGTACAGGTGGCTGTCGCGGAACTGCTCCGCGGCCAGCGTGCGGCCCACCAGGATCACCGCGGTGCGCACCAGCCCCGCCTCCTTCACCTGGGCGGCGATGTCGGCCAGGGTGCCGCGCAGGACCAGTTCGTCCGGCCGGCTCGCCATTGCCACCACGGCCGCCGGGCACGCGGCGCCGTAGTGCGGAAGCAGTTCGTCCACCACCCGGTCCACGTACCGGGTGGCCAGGTGCAGCACCAGCAGCGCGCCGCTGCGGCCCAGCGTCGCCAGGTCCTCGCCCGGCGGCATCGGCGTGGCCTGCTGGGCGATCCGGGTCAGGATCACGGTCTGCCCGACGGTGGGGACGGTCAGCTCCCGCTTGAGCGCGGCCGCCGCCGCGGCGAAGGCCGGGACGCCCGGGACCACCTCGTACGGGATGCCCGCCGCGTCCAGCCGGCGCATCTGCTCCGCGACCGCGCTGAAGATCGACGGATCGCCGGAGTGCAGCCGGGCCACGTCCAGGCCCGCCGCGTGCGCCCGGACGCACTCGGCGACGATCTCGTCCAGGTTCAGCTGCGAGGTGTCGACCAGCCGCGCCCCCTCCGGGCACTCGGCCAGCAGCTCGCGCGGGACCAGGCTGCCCGCGTACAGGCAGACGGGGGCGGCGGCCAGGGTCCGGGCGCCGCGCACCGTGATCAGGTCGGCGGCGCCGGGGCCCGCACCGATGAAGTACACGGTCATGATTGCTCCGTCTCCTTGGTCCGTGCGGTCCCGGCGGGCTCCGCCACTTCCGCCATTTCCGCCGTCTGGGGCGTTTCCACGGCTTCCGCCGGCTCCGCCGGTTTCGTCACCGACCACTGCGTGACCGCCATGGCCTGGCGCCAGCCCGTGAAGCCGCCGACCGGCACGGCGTGCGCGACGGCGAGCTTCACCAGGTCACCGCCGTGGCGCCGGTGGCGTCCGGCGAGGACCGCCTCCGACTCCAGGGTGACGGTGTTGACGACGAGCCGGCCTCCCGGGGCGAGTGCCGCCCAGACCGTGTCGAGGACGCCGGGCGCGGTCAGGCCGCCGCCGATGAACACGGCGTCCGGGGCCGGCAGCCCGGAGAGCGCCTCCGGGGCGGCGCCGACGACCACGTGCAGGCCGGGGACGCCGAGGGCGGCCGCGTTGCGCGCGATGCGCTCCGCTCGCTTCGGGACCCGCTCCACCGCCACCGCCCGGCACGACGGGTGCGTCCGCATCCACTCGATGCCGATCGACCCGGAGCCGCCGCCGATGTCCCACAGCAGTTCACCGGGGGCCGGGGCCAGCGCGGCGAGGGTCGCCGCCCGGACGTGCCGCTTGGTGAGCTGCCCGTCGTGCTCGTACGCGGTGTCCGGCAGGCCGGGGGCCGCGCCGAGCCGCGGGCCCGGGTGCGCGGGGTCCCGGCGGCAGTCGACGGCCACCACGTTCAGGGGATCGCGCGCCGGGTGCTCCCAGCCGTCCGCGACGCCCTCGTACGCGTCCTCGCGCTCGGAGCCGAGCTGTTCCAGCACCCGCATCCGGCTCGGGCCGAAGCCCCGCTCCCGCAGCAGCGCGGCGATCTCGCCGGGGGAGCCGGCGCCCGCGCTGAGCACCAGCACCCGCCGGCCCTCGTACAGCGCGGACGCGAGGCGGGCCACCGGGCGGCCGACGACCGTGACGACCTCGGTGTCCTCCACCGGCCAGCCCAGCCGGGCGCAGGCGTACGACACCGAGGAGGGGTGCGGGAGGACCCGCAGGACGCCCTCGCCCAGCTCCTGGACCAGGGCGCGGCCGATGCCGTAGAACATCGGGTCGCCGCTCGCGAGCACCGCGATGCGGCGCCCCGCGTGCTCCGCCATCAGCTTCGGCACGGCCGGCCGCAGCGGGCTCGGCCACGCCACCCGCTCGCCGGGGCAGGCGTCGGCGGGCAGCAGGTCCAGCTGCCGGGGCCCGCCGATCAGTACGTCGGCGGAGCCGAGCGCGGACCGGGCCGCGGCGGTGATCCCGTCCCAGCCGTCGGCGCCGAGGCCGACGACCGTCACGGGCGAGGGGGGTGGTACGGAGCTCACTGCGCGGTACCTCGGGGAACGGTCGAAGGGGCGTGCGAGGGGTGGACCCGCAGCCTACTGGGGCGCAGGCTGCGCTCCAGAGCCAGGGTGACCAGGACGGAGGCCGCGGCGAGGGCGGTGATGGCGACGGCGGGCGAGGTGAACTGGGCGACGGTTCCGGCGAGCGCGGCGCACAGGCCCTGCAGGGTGAGCATCCCGGCCGAGTGCAGGCCGAGCGCCTGGCCCTGCGTCCCCTCGGGGAGCAGGGCGACGAGCCGCTCCTGCATCAGCAGCCCCGCCGAGTACCCGACGGAGGCCACGGTCACCGCGACCGTCGCCAGGACGGGCCCGGGCTCCAGGGCGAAGACCAGGTACGGCACGGCCAGCAGCAGCCGCAGCGGGGCCGCGAGCCGGGCCCGCAGCCGCGCGGGCAGCCAGCGCCCGACGAGGGTGTCCCCGACGAGCATCCCGGCGGCGGCGCAGCCGAAGAGCAGGCCGGCGCGGGCGGGGTCGTACGGGACGAACAGCGCCTCGCAGCCGACGATCAGGCCGTTGGGGACCCACAGCGCCAGGTAGAGGGCGCGCCGGGACGGGTCGGAGAGCAGGGCGGCGTTGGTGCGCCAGGTCAGGCCCGCCGAAGGCCTGCCGACCGCGCGCGGAGGGCGGCGGCGCAGCCCGAGCCGGACGGTGAGCGCGCCGGCCAGTCCCAGTCCGGCGGCGGCCAGCAGCGCCCCGCGCGGGGAGAGCGCGGCGACGAGGAGGCCGCCGGCGGCGAAGCCGGCGATCTGCGTCGCGCCGCCGCAGACGGAGAGCAGGGAGCGGCCCAGCAGGTAGTCGGCGGGCGGCAGGATCTCGGTGAGCAGCCCGTACCGGACCCCGCCGGCCAGGGAGTCGGCGAGCCCCTGGCCGAGCAGCACCGCGAACACGGCCCACAGCGGCAGGCCCGGCGCGGCGAGCAGGGCGGTGCCGAGCGCCGCGAGGGCGGCGAGGCCGCCGAGGGCGGCCCGCGGAGGCAGCCGGTCGGCGGCGGAGAGCAGCAGGGTCGCGCCGAGCACCTGGGCGAGGGAGGGGCCGAACATGCCGAGCGCGGCCAGGAGCGGGCTGTTGGTGCGGTCGTAGACGAGGACGCCGAGGGCGAGCCCGCCGATGGTCGAGGCACCGGTCCGCAGGGCGGTGGCGGCGAAGAACGGGCTGAACTCGGGGACGCGGGCGAGCGCGCGGTAGGTCCGGGGCATGCGGGGAGTCTCGGGGCGGGCCGCCGGGTCGCCTAGAGTTTCGCGCGGAGGCGAAACGTGGTGGCCCGCGGCCCGCGGCCCGGGCTCGTCATCGCGGCCCGGCCGGCCGGGCGCCCGGCCCGGGAGCGTGGGCGGGCGGCGGCGAGCGGGCCGGCGGCCGGGGTGGTGTCGGAGACCGGCGTCGTGTCGGAGCCCGGGGTGGTGTCGGAGGCGGCGCCGGGGAGGAGCGGGGCGGGATGGGGTGGTGGCGGATCGACACCGACGCGCTGGCCGGGAGCCGGTTCGTGGTGTCCGCGCTCGCCGAGACCACGGCCGCGCTGATGGCCCTGGAGCGGCGGACCGCCGCACATCCGGGGGACCGGGCCTGGCTCGCCGACCGGCTCCCGCACTACCGGGCCCGCCTGGCGGCCGATCCGCTCGACGCCGCGCTCGTACGGGCGGCTTTCGGCCGGGTGTGGAACGCGGGCTTCCTGACCCCGCCGCCCGACGACCGCCCCTTCGCGGAGGAACTGGCGTCGGTGCGCGCGACCCCGGACGCCGTGGTCCGTACGGACCTGCGCGCCGCGTCCGGGCTGCCCGCCCCCCTCGCCCGCACCCGGGGGCTCGGAGCGCGCGCCGCCGAGGTGCTGGAGTGGGTCTGGACCGAGACCGTGCTCCCGGACTGGGAGCGGCGGCGCCGGATCGCCGAGGCGGACGTCCTGCTGCGCACGCGGGAGCTGAGCCTGGGCGGATGGTCGGCGGCGCTCTCCGGGATGCGGCCGGGAATGGCGTGGCTCGGCGGGGGCCGGCTGCGGATCAACCTCCAGGAACGGCCGCCGCGCGACCTCACGGGCCGGGCCGGGCTGGTGTTCGTCCCCGTGACGCCGGGACACGGCTGGGTGTCGTGGGCCGGCCCCGGCCGGCACGCGCTGGTGTACCCCTGTGCGGGACAGCTGGCCCAGCCGGCCGCCGGCGCCCCGCAGGCGCTGGTCCGGCTGCTGGGACCCGTACGGGCGCGGGTGCTGGTGCTGCTGGAGAGCCCGAAGTCCACGACACAGCTGGTGGCGCTGACCGGGCTGAGCCTGGGAGCGGTGGCGGGGCAGCTGAAGGTGCTGCTCGGGGCGGGGCTGATCCTGCGGCGCCGCACCGGACGTACCGTGTTGTACAGCCGGGTGGCTGCCGGGGACGTGCTGGTGTCGGCGGCGACCCGCCCCGAGTAGGGTGGCCCGGATTTACCGAAGGTAACCCACCTGTGTCGCGAGGGAGTAGCCATGCCCGGCTGGAACGCCACGCACATCCCGGACCAGAGCGGCCGCACCGCGGTCGTGACCGGCGCCAACAGCGGGATCGGCTACGCCGCCTCCCGTGAGCTCGCCCGGCGCGGGGCGGTCGTGGTGCTGGCCTGCCGGAGCGCGGCCCGGGGGCGCGCGGCCGTGATCCGGCTGCGCAACGAAGTCCCGGCAGCCGAGGTGGAGTTCGCCGAGCTGGACCTCGCCGACCTGGCTTCGGTACGGCAGTTCGCGAAGTGGTACGGGCAACGCCACGGGAACCTCGACCTGTTGGTCAACAACGCCGGCGTGATGGCGCTGCCGTACGGGCGGACCGCCGACGGCTTCGAGACGCAGTTCGGCGTCAACCACCTCGGACACTTCGCCCTGACCGGGCTGCTCCTGCCGAGGATGCGCTCCGCCGCACCGGGTGCCCGGATCGTCAACGTCTCCAGCGGCTTCCACGCGCTCGGCGACATCGACCTCGCCGACCTCGGCAGCGAGCACGGCTACCGCCGCTGGGTGGCGTACGGCCGGTCCAAGACGGCGAACCTGCTCTTCACCCACGAGTTGTCCCGCCGCTTCGCCGATGCCGGCGAGACGATCGTCGCGGCCGCCGCCCACCCCGGGTACGCCTCCACCAACCTCCACGCCGGCGCGGCGAAGGAGGAGGGCCACAGCCTCAACTCGCGCGTGGCGGCCCTCGGCAACGCGGTCGTCGCCCAGCCCGCCACCTCGGGCGCCCTGCCCACCCTCTACGCGGCCACCGCCCCCGGCGTCCGCCCGGACGACTTCATCGGCCCGCGCTTCGGCTGGCGGGGCGCCCCGGCCCGTTCCTGGCGGGCGAAGTGGACCCTGGACGACACGTCCGGGGAGCGGCTCTGGGCCGCCTCCGAGAAGCTCACCGGCGTCTCGTACGCCTCCCTGCCGCGCTGACGCCCCCGGGCCGGCGTCTCTACGGCGCAGCGGGGCCCGGGTGCGGGGTCGCGGGGCCCGGGCTCAGAACGTCCACCGCGTGTGCGTGTAGACCCCGTCGTCCCGGCCGAAGCCGTACGCGGTGTCCGGGGCCACCGCGAACACCACCGCGTCGCCCCTGCGGAAGGCGTCGCCGATCCCGTGGAAGGTGCCCTCGGGCGAGGTGATGTGGGCCCCGTACTTCGCCTCGTACGCCCCGATCACCGCCTCCAGCGCCGCCGGGCCGGCCACGCGCTCCGCCGTGCCCTCGACCACGAGGTCGAGCCCTTCGGTGAGCGCGTTCCCGCCGGTGGTCAGGGCGCAGTGGCCGTCCAGGGCGAGGTTCTTCGCCTTCTGTTCCCCCGGACCGGTCGAGAAGTACAGCACCCCGTCGTGCCAGGCGGCGATCACCGGGGTGACGTGGAGCCGGCCGTCGGGCCGCACCGTGGACAACCAGAAGATCTCGGCGGCCTCCAACTGCCGTTGGGCGTCCTCCCATTCGGTGGGAACGACGTAGGCGGCGCCGGGGCGGGGATTGAGCGCGGAGCTGTAGCGGGCGTCGAGCTCGGTCGTGGGCCGGTCGGCGGGTCCTCGTGTCGGCATGGCGGTTCTCCTTCCTTTCACCTCCCAACGAGCGGGCGGCCGCACGGTGGCTCCCGGCCGCCGGCCGGGGGCGCCGGGCCGGCCGGAGGGGGCGTCACCACTGCCGTTTCACGGCGGCCTTCGGCCCGGTCACCAGGCTCGCCGGGGGCACGTCCTCCGCGACGACGGCGCCGGCGGCGATCACGGCGTCACGGCCGATGCTGACGCCGGGCAGGATCGTGGCCCCGGCGCCGATCCACACGTTCTCCGCGACGTCGATGGGCGCGCCGGTGAGGTACAGCCGCCGCTCCTCGGGATCGACCGGATGGCCGCCGGTGATGAACGTGACCTTCGGGCCGATCATCACGCGCTCGGCGATCCGGATGCCGGCGTAGTCCAGGAACGTGCAGTTCTGGTTGATGAACACGCGCTCGGCGAGGTCGAGGTGCAGGCCGTGGTCGGTGAAGAAGGGGGGATAGATCGTGGTTCTCGGCGGCAGCGGCCGGCCGAGGATCTCCTCCCACAGCGCGGCCTTGCCCGCTTCGTCCTCGAAGGGCAGGACGTTCAGGCGGGAGGTCAGCGCGGTGACGCGCAGGACCCTGTCGGCCATCGCCTGGAACTCCGGGCTGTGGATGCGCATGAGACGTTCGCTGGGCATCCCCCGATCCTCGCGCGCGGACGCACACCGGACAAGTCGCCACGGGAGGCGGAGAGAGGGCGGCGGCGCGGCCCCGCCGGGCCCCCGGGCGAGCCCGTGCGGCGCCGGCCGGCCCGCCCGTCCGGCCCGCCCCTGCAGCCGTCAGCCGACCCGGCGGGCCAGCACCTGCCCCGGCCACGTCCCGGACACGAAGGGCTCGGTGGGGGTGAAACCGTTGCGCGCGTAGAACGACACGAGCTCGCCACCGCCGCCCGCCCAGCAGTCGACCCGCAGCAGCTCCACCCCCTCGCGCCGGGTCTCCTCCGCGGCGTGGGCCAGCAGGAGCGCCCCGAACCCCAGGCCCGCGTGCCGCCGGTCGGTGACCAGCAGCCGGACGTAGCGCTCGGGTTCCCCGGCCGGCGCGATCGGCATCTGCGGGCTGGGCCCGGTGTCCAGCACCAGTGCTCCGACGGGCACTCCGTCGAGCTCGGCGATGTGCGGGGAGTTCTCCGTGAGGTACCGCTCGACCCGCTCCACCCCGCCGGGCTTCCGCGAGTAGGGCGTCGTGCCCCACTGCTCGGTGTTGCCGCGCGCGTTCATCCAGGCCACCGCGGAGTCGAGCATGTCCAGCACGGCCGGTGCGTCGCCCAGGGTGCCCGGTCGGATCCGTATGCCGGGGGTGGTGTCGTTCACGGAGAAATCCTAGGGGGCGTCCGGTGACCGCGCTGTTAGGGTGCGGCCGTGCCATCGATCAGGCAGTTCCAGGTCACGTTCGACTGCGCGGAACCCGAGCGCCTCGCCCGCTTCTGGTGCCAGGTGCTGGGGTACGCCGTATCGCCCCCACCGGCGGGGTTCGCCACGTGGGACGACTTCGACCGCTCCCGGAGCCCCGAGGACCGGGGCGCGTGGTTCGCGTGCGGCGATCCCTCGGGGGTGGGTCCGCGCCTGTTCTTCCAGCGGGTCCCCGAGGGCAAGGCCGCCAAGAACCGGCTGCACCTCGATGTGAGGGTCGCCGCCGGTCTGGTGGGGGAGGAGCGCCTGGCCGCGCTCGAAGCCGAGTGCGCCCGACTGGTCCCCCTCGGCGCGGTACGGGTGCGGCTCCTGTACGACGGCGGCGACGACGCGTGCATCGTGATGCAGGACATCGAGGGCAACGAGTTCTGCCTCGACTGAGTCCGGCCCTCGCAGTTGCGAGGTGGTGGCGCCGCGCGGCGTCCCCGAGCATGGCGCTCGACGCCGCCCGTCCGGGTGGCGTCCACGCGGGCCGGGAGGGGACGACATGCTGCTGTACGTGCGCAGGCTGCGGGCGGTGGTGCTGATGTGCGTGGCGGGACTGGTGCTGGCGGGCGGGACCGCCTCCGCCGAAGTCCGGGACGTGGCCCCGGCCAAGCCGCTGTTCCACCTGCCGTTCCCGTGCGGCACGGCCTGGCAGTTGAACACCTGGGGCCACGACCCCGCCCTGGACATCGTCGTCGACGGGAACACCGGGTCCGACGGGCTGCCCGTCCTCGCGTCGGCCGCCGGTACGGTGTCCGCCACGTACCGCGACACCGGTTCGGGCAACACCGTGCAGATCAGCCACGGCAACGGCTGGTTCACGGCGTACTACCACCTGAAGGACGACCCGGCGGCCTACGTGAAGAAGGGCGACGCCGTCGATGCGGCCACCCCGATCGGCCGCATCGGCACCTCGGGCGCCTCGGGCTGGGCCCACCTGCACTACGAGCAGCGCTACCTGGCCGCGGGTGACTTCACCGACGAGAGCCACCGCGTGCCGGTCCACTTCGACGGCGTCGCGTACACCGGTGCGGGGAAGGCCTGGACCGGCGTCACCAGCCGCAACTGCACCGGAACGCCGCCGTCCTGGCAGCACTGTCCCTCCGGCCACGTCTGCTTCTACTCGGGAGCCGACGGCACCGGCACGGTCTGCCGCTCCGCCGGCGACGAGCCCCGCAGCACCTGCGGCCTGCGCAGGTCGTTCTTCAACAACGGTACGCCGCAGACGGGTTACGACCACGTACAGGTCTACTTCGGCGAGGGCGGCAGCGCCTGCCTGCACTTCGGCCGGGACGAGGGCCGCGGGAACCTCCCCGCCGGCGGCAGGGTCGTCGACCGGTTCCACTGGCGCGGCGAGTGCTGAGGAGCCCAAAGGGCCCGGGGCGCGCCCGCCGCGGGGCCGGGCGGGTCGGGCTCGGGCGCCCGGAGGGACCGCGCGCCGCGGCCGCCCCCGTGTCCGAAGGCCCGCACGCATCCCATCGTTACGGGAACGATTGATTCCGACGGCTAACCTTCCCCCGGCGCTCCGGGGGAAGGGAACACCGTGTACAGCATCCTCGTGGTACCGGGACCCACCATGTCCCCGGCCGCACAGATCCGCCTCGCACCGGGGCAGAGCCTCCGGTTCGGCCGTGAGGAGGCGCCGGGCGGGCACCTGCGGATCCCGCACGCCGGCGTCTCGCGCTCGGCCGGGGAGATCGCCGCCACCGGCACGTACTGGTCGCTCAGCAACCTCAGCCGCTCGTCGACGTACGTGGTCGAGAATCCCGAGGGCGCCGGCGAGCACATCAAGATCGCGCCCGGGCGGCTCGACGCCCCCGTCCCGTTCGAGTTCGCGCGGATCGTGCTGCCGGCCGGTTCCGAACTGCTCACCCTGGACGTCTGGGCTCCGCGCCACGACTACGCCGACCGCGACGAGCCGGACGCATCCGGCGGCGAACCGACCGCGCTCGCCTTCCCCCTCGACCGCTCCAGCCGGTACTTCCTGGTCCTCGCCGCGCTCTGCGAGCCACGACTGCGCGGCGCACCGCAGGCGCCGCCGCCCACCGTCGAGCAGGTCGTCGAGCGGCTCAAGCCGCTCTGGCCGGCCGCCAACCGGGCCGTCGTGCAGTGGAACATCGACTACCTGGCCGTCAAGCTCCGCCTCAAGCCCGGCCCCGAGACGGCCGAGCAGGGGCCGCGACTGGTGGGCAAGAAGGAGACCCTGGTCTCGCTGGCCCTGCGCTTCGACCTCGTCCGCGAGCAGGACCTGGCGGCCCTGCGGTCCGCCCCGACCGGTACCGCCCGCTGACCGGGCGGGGCGGGCGGGACGGCCGCCCGGGGGCCCTCGCGGTTCCGCCCGGCTACCGGATCGGCCCCTGGTCCACCGGCCGCCTGCTGGGGGCCGGAGCCTTCGGCAGCGTGTACGCGGCGCTGCGCGCCGTCCCCGAGCCGGGCCTGCCCGAGCGTGCCGCGCTCAAGGTCCTCCCGACGGGCACCCGCACCCCGCGCCAGCTGCGCCACCTGAGCGAGCTCGCCGACCGCGAGACCGAGGTGCTGCGCCGGGTGTGCACGCCCCGGCTGATCCGGATGTACGAGGTGCTCACGGTCGACGACCCCGGCCGGCCCGAACTCGACGGCGCCACCGTCCTCGTCCTGGAGGAGGCGGCGGGCTCCCTGGACGCCCTGCTGGCGGGGGACGGAGCGCCGGCCGGGGGCCCGGCGCTCCTGGCCCAGGTCTGCGAGGGGCTCGACCAGCTGCACCGGGCCGGGTGGGTGCACGGCGACCTCAAACCGGGGAACGTCCTGCTGATGGCCGACGGCACGGCCCGCCTGGCC
Source organism: Streptomyces sp. NPDC048461 (assembly GCF_055587105.1). Classification (NCBI taxonomy): domain Bacteria; kingdom Bacillati; phylum Actinomycetota; class Actinomycetes; order Kitasatosporales; family Streptomycetaceae; genus Streptomyces; species Streptomyces sp. NPDC048461. Next base: position 288,634 of record NZ_JBVJGW010000002.1, read on the forward strand.
GACTTCAGCATGGCGGCGGAGCTGGAGGGGACCCACGCCTACGCGCCCGCCTTCGCGACGCCCGACTACACCCCGCCGGACCTGCTCTGGTCGGAGGTCGGCGAACGCGGCATGAAGATCCGGCCGACGGCCGACGTGTGGGCCTTCGGCGTCCTCGCCCACGTCGTCCTGACCGGCGTCCTCCCGCTGCCCGGCGGTACGCCCGCCGCCCGCCGGGACGCCGCGCTGCGCTACGCCCGGGGCGAGGAGGAACTGCGTCTGTCGGCACGGCTGCCGGAAGCCTGGCGGGACATCGTCCACGACTGCCTGGCCCGCAGGCACGAGGACCGGGTCCGGCACACGGCGGCGTCGCTGCTGTGCCGGGTGGAGTCGGCGGCGGCCGGCCGTGCCGAAGGCCGCCTCGGCGCCCTGGCCGGTTGCCCGCCCGAGAGCCCGCCCGGCAGCCCGGCCGCCGGGTCCGGCCACCGGGCCGCCGACCCGGAGCCGGCATCACCCGGCCCCGAGCCGTCCGTACGCCGGGAGCCCGGCCCCGAGCCGTCCGTACGCCGGGAGCCCGGCCCCGAGCCGTCCGTACGCCGGGAGCCGGGCCCCGAACCGTACGTGCCCGGGCCGCCGGGCCGCCGGCCCGGGCGGCTGCGGCGCCGCCTGCTGATCGCGGCCGGTACGGCGGTGCTCGCGGGCCTCGCCGCGGCGTGGGGCGCGGGCCTGCTCAGCCCCGGGGGCGCCGCCGGGCCGGAGGGGTACGACCGGTGCCGGCGCGGGGCCGTCTGCTTCTTCGCGGAGGCGGACGGCCGGGGCGAGATGTGCTCCTGGGTGGACGGCGACGCCGACTGGGCCGACGGCCTGTCCCCGTGCCCGTGGACGGCCCGCGCAGCGCCCCGCTCGGTCTACAACAACGGCTTCGACCTCGCGGAGGGGGCGAGCCAGGTCGACGTCCTCTACTACGCCCGGCCCGACCGGCAGGAGCAGCTGGGGTGCGTGAAGGTGCGCACCAGGGCCAACCTCGCCGGCGCCGACCGGTCGCCGCGCTCGCACGCCTGGGTCCCGAGCTGCTGACCGCACCGTCGTGAACCTCGTACGTGCGAGGTACTGCCCGGCCGGCTCCTCCGCGAGCCTGGGGACACGTCACACCGCACCTGACAAGGGGTTCACGATGCGCGTCACACGTTCCGTCCTCGGCATGGCCGGCATCACCGCCACGCTGCTCGCGGCGACCCTCGCCACCGGGCCCGCCCAGGCAGCCGCACCCGAACCGGCGGCCCGGCCCGCCGCCCGCGTCCTGGTCGCGCCCGCCGCGCCCGAGGCCGCTTCGTCGGCCCTCGCGGCGGCCGCGTCCCCGAGGGTCTCGCCCGGCGCACCCACCTCCCACGTGCCGCCGGGCGGTACGTACAGCTGCGCGAGCGGGAACCTCTGCGCCTTCGTCTGGGACCCGACGACGTCGGACTGGAAGATGTTCCACCTCAACGCCTGCAACCGCTACTACATGTACGACTGGAACGGCAACGGCTGGTACTTCGACAACCAGACCGGCAACGTCACCTCGTACCTGTACAACCAGGGCGGTGGCGTCGTGAAGTCGTTCAAGCCCGGCGGCGGTCAGACCGGCCAGGACTGGACGCCGATCTGGTCCATCCGCAACTGCTGACCGGTCGCCGCGCGGTCGCACCGGGTTGCGGGGTCGTGGCCCCGGCCGTGCCGGGGTCGTGTGCGGGGCGGGTGGGCGCCCCGATGTGAGTCCGTCCGCCCCCGGAACGCCTCAGGGCGCCCCGGACGGGACCTGACCGGTGCGCCGCCGGCCCCGGAGACTCGGCGGCATGGACGACGACGCTACGGACAACCACCCAGGCGCCCACGGCCGCGCCGGACCCGGTCGCGCTCCCGGGGTCCTCGCTCCGGAGCCGGCCGCTCAGCCCTTCGTGGAGCGTTCGTACAGGGCGCGGGCGGCGTCGCCGAAGCGGCTGCTGTACGAGGTCTCGTCGTCGCCGCCCCCGTCCCGGCCGCCGATCACCCCGATCAGGGTGTGGCCGTCGGTCAGGACGGGGCCGCCGCTCGTTCCGTTGGGGACGTCCGCGCAGTCCAGGCGCAGCTGCGTCGGGCCGGCCGCCGTGGCGGTGGTGCGGCAGTCGACCGGCTGCTCGGTATCGTTCGGGTAGCCCACGAGCCGGGCAGGGGCGGGCAGTTCGGTCCCGAAGGCGATCGTCTCGGCGCCCGTGATGTCCTCCAGCCGCTGCTCCGGGTAGCCGGGCCGGCGCAGGCGGACGAACGCGAGGTCGTGGTCGGGGTCCTGGTCCTCGCTCCAGCGCGGGTCCACGTCGATGCGCGTGGGCACCCAGACCCCGTACGGGGCCGTGCCGTCGCGGTAGCCCGGGGCGAAGGCGAGGTTCGTGCGGAAGCCGGCGCCGTACACGCAGTGTGCGGCGGTGGCGATGAGGTCGCCGGCGGGGGAGTGGACCACGACCGCCGAGCAGTGGTGGTCGGGGTCGGCGTCGTCGCCGGGCGAGAACAGCGCCCCGACCGAGGGCTGGGCGGGTACCGGCCCGGCCTCCAGGGGGTCGGAGGGCCGCCACCCGCCGGACCGCCACCGCTCCGGGGCGGTGGCGGCCGAGGACGTGGCCTCCGGCGCGGGTTCCGGGGTGCCCTGGGTGACCGACTCCAGGACGGCGAAGGCCGTCCGGTCGGCGCGTTCGGGGTCCTGCAGGTAGAAGCCCTCGGCCGGGTTGCCGTCCGCGCGGTGGGCCGCGATGCCGCGCAGCTCCCACACGTACCATCCCCCCGCGAAGAGCAGCGCGGTGAGGACGACGGCGAGCGCGGTGGCGCGCAGGGCCCGCCGGCGGACCTCGTTCGACATGTGTGGCACTCCCGCCCGTTCACCCGTCCGATTCTTTTCCGCACCGTTCGATGGGGGTGCGGGCGCCGCGGTTCCCCGGGAGGGGCGTGTCCGTCGTCACAGCCGCCCGATGCGTCACCTCCCGTCCTTCCGTGCGTCACCCGGGTCCCCTACGCTCCGCGCGACTTGTCATGTACCGATCTGTGGGAGCCGTCATGGGAATGCCGCACCGGACCTCGCACCCCACCTCGCGCCGGACCGCGCGGCGGGTGTCGAGCCGGACCGCGTGCGCGGTGGCCGCGGTGGCCGTGGCCACCGCCCTCGTACTGGGCACGGCGCCCGCCGGCGCCGCGCCGGCCGCCGCGGACCTCCCCTACGCGGCATCGACCGGAGTCGGGGTGCACAACGCCTACGAGAAGACCAAGTACCCCTACCTCGCCGACGCGTTGGACTCGGGCGCCGCGATGCTCGAACTCGACGTGTGGACCAACTTCTTCGGCAGCTCCTGGCGGGTCTCCCACGACAACCCCTTCGGCAACGACAACAACTGCGAGAACGCCGCCCATCCGGGCGAGCTGCGCACCAAGTCCCGCAACCAGAACCTCGCCGGATGCCTCTCCGACCTCCGCGCCTGGCACGACGCCCACCCGGGACACCGCCCGATCGTTCTCAAGCTGGAGCTCAAGGACGGCTTCGCCGCCAACCTCGGGCGCGGCCCCGCCGACCTCGACGCGCTGCTGACCGCGAAGCTCGGCGACGCCGTCTACCGCCCCGGGCAGCTCGCGGCGGGCCACCCCGACCTGGACACCGCCGCCCGCGCCGGCGCCTGGCCCGGACGGGCCGCCCTCGCCGGGAAGTTCCTCGTGGAGCTGATACCCGGCACCCTGGAGGAGGGCAACAGCGCCGACACGCTGTGGACCGACCGGGAGTACGCCGAGCACCTGCGGGCCCTCGCCGCCCAGGGCCGGCTCGGCCGCGCGGCCGCGTTCCCGGCGGTGCACCGGGCCGAGCCCGGCGACCCGCGTAGCCGCTACGCCGACGCCTCCCTGCGCCCCTGGTTCGTCGTCTTCGACGGGGACGCGAGTGCGTACGCGGGCGGCACGATCGACACCGGCTGGTACGACCGCAACCACTACCTGCTGATCGCCACCGACGCCCACAACGTGGCGCCCGCCATCGACGGCGTCCGCCCCACCGAGGCCCAGGCGCGCGAGCGCCTCGCGCTGCTCGCCGGGCACCACGCCTCGATCGTCTCGTCCGACTGGTACCCGCTGCCGCAGGTGCTGGGCACGGTCGTCCCGCGCGGCTAGGCCGTGTCTTTCGGATCATGGCGGGCCCGGGCTGCCCGGCACCGCGCCTCGCGGCGTTCTCGTCGGTCGCCGACACACCACGTCGACTCCCTCCTCGGCCTTGCGACGCACGGCACCGGACACCCCGGGCTGATCCGCCCTGATCCGAAAGACACGGCCTACGGCCCCGGCACCCGGCCGTACGGTGCCTGTGCCCGCCCCCTTGACCTCAAGCGCGCTCGAGGTGTGACCGTGGTCGGCATGACCACGGAAGCCACGTCCCGCGCAGCGGACACCGAAGCCATCCACCGCCTCGTCGCCACCGTCGAGCACTCCCAGCGGACCAAGGACCCCGAGGAGTTCCTCGGCCTCTTCCACCCGGACGCGATCTGGACTACGGCCCACGGCAAGGTCCTCATCGGCCTCGACGCGATCGCGGAGTTCACCCGCGCGGTCCTTCCCACGGCGAGCTGGGACGGCCAGGTCACCTACGAGGTGGTCCACGTGCTCTTCATCCGCCCCGACGTCGCGGCCGTCAAGGTCCGCCAGCGCTACGTGTCGCCGGCGGAGGAGAGCGAGGGCGCCCCGCTGTACGTGATCTCGAAGCAGCCCGACGGCCGCTGGCTGCTGACCGCCTGCCAGAACACGGGGGTCGCCGCCTAGGCCGCTTGCCGGCGAACCCGGTTGCCGTTCGGTCCGATGGCCTTGATCCCGGTCGGGGTTCCGTCCGGGGCGAACGCGTGGTGGAAGGTGAAGGCGTCCGGCGCCGAGCCGTGGTCGTGGAGGTGTTCCAGCCTGGACACCCCGTCCTGCCAGGTGGGCGTGCCGCCGTCGGAGACCCACCAGAACACGTGACTCGGGTGTCCCGTCCTCTCGAACCAGTCGTGACGCCTGTTCAGTGCCTCACGGTGCACTCCCGTGTAGACGGCGTCGAAGGCGGAGTGCAGGTCGGTCCAGAGCGAGAGGGTCGCGTCCAGGGCGGTGGTTTCCGCCGTACGGCCCTTGCCGTACCAGGTCGGTACGGCGAACGCTCCCCATGCGCCCCAGTCCAGGTCGAAGTGCGTGCCCCGGCCGTGGTCCGCCGCTTCGGCGCGACCGAGGTACCCGGGGTGCCCGGTGATCTTCCGGTAGACGGCCGCGCCGCTGTCGTGGAGTTCCCGCGTGAGAGGTGCGGGATCGGCGCGAGGTGACTTCAGTACGCCGAATGTGTACAGCGCAAGACGGGGCATTCGTCTCTCCCTGGTCGGGGGTGTCCGGTGGGGACCCGGTTCGGTGGCTCACATGGGGGCGCGGATGCGCGGGGCGTGACCGGCTCATATCGTCGCGGGTGGCTGAGCCTGGAGGAACTCCGGTGCGAGCGTGGGCGATCGCCGGAGACGAGGTGAAGGTAGCTGCCTCTGCGGGCCGTGTCGACGTTGCGTTTTCCCTGTCCAAGTGGCCTCTTGCTGCGGTCGCTGCGGCCGGCGGATACCACGCCACGTGCGGCTCCGCGGGGATCGGGCCGACGCCGCGGTCCCGCCCGTGGCCCCGCGGCTCCGCCCCGCGGCGGAGCCCGCCCGTTCGCCGGCGCAGTATCCTTATTGCGAGCTATTCGCAATAAGGGTTGAGGGTGCTGTGGTGGGATCTCCGGTGGTGCTCGGCATCGAGTCGTCCTGCGACGAGACCGGGGCCGGCATCGTTCGCGACGGGAAGCTCCTCGCGCACGTCGTCGCCTCCAGCATGGACGAGCACGCCCGCTTCGGCGGGGTCGTCCCCGAGATCGCCGCCCGCGCCCACCTGCACGCCTTCAACCCGGTCGTCCGCCGGGCCCTGGACCAGGCCGGGCTGAAGGCCTCCCAGCTCGACGCCGTCGCCGTCACCACCGGACCCGGCCTCTCCGGGGCCCTGCAGGTCGGCCTGGCCGGGGCCAAGACCCTCGCCTACTCCCTCGGCCTGCCGCTGTACGGGGTCCACCACCTCGCGGGCCACGTCGCCGCCGACACCCTGGAGCACGGGCCGCTGCCCGAGCCCTGCATGGTGCTGATCGTCTCCGGCGGCCACACCTCGCTGCTGCTCGTCCGCGACCTCGTGCGCGAGCCGATCCTGCACCTCGGGGACACCCTGGACGACGCCGCCGGGGAGTGCTTCGACAAGGTCGCCCGGGTCCTCGGCCTGCCCTACCCCGGCGGTCCGGCCATCGACCGCGCCGCCCGCGGCGGCAACCCCAAGGCCGTCTCCTTCCCCCGCCCGCTGACCGGCGGGCCGCGCGGGGACGATCCGTACGCGTACTCCTTCTCCTTCTCGGGGCTCAAGACGGCCGCCGCCCGCTGGGCCGAGGGGTACCGGCTGCGCGGTGAGCAGCCGCCGGTCGCCGACGGCGCGGCCTCGCTCCAGGAGGCGGTCGCCGACGTGCTCACCCGCAAGGCGGTCGCGGCCTGCACGGCCCACGGCGTCAGGACCCTCGTGGTCGTCGGCGGCGTCGCCGCCAACTCCCGGGTCCGGGCCCTCGCCGAGCGAAGGTGCGCCTCGGCCGGCATCGAGCTGCGGGTGCCGCCGATGACCCTGTGCACCGACAACGGGGCGATGATCGCCGCCATCGGCGACCTCCTGGTGCGCGCGGGCGCCGAACCGGGCCCGCTGGAGATGACCATCGACCCCTCCGCCCCGCTGGAGTACGCCGCACTGACGCCGGTCGCGAGCGCGCCGGGCAGGCCGGCCCGGCCCGCCGGGCGCTGAGCGCCGCACGGTCCGGTCCGGTCCGGTTCGTTTCCGCGCGCCGCCGCCGTCGTTGACCAGCCGGGTGTGATCCCCCGGCCGCCCCCTACGGCCACCTGCCCGACGACGCAAGGAGGCCCGTATGAGCAGGACCGACGACGGAGTCAAGACCGTGCCGCTCACCAGGGAGGTCTACGACTACCTGGTCGCCCAGGCCGAACCGCAGACCCCGGTCCAGCGCGAGCTGGTCGAGCGCACCCGCGCCCTGGGCGGCCCGGCGCAGATGCAGGTCTCCCACGAGCAGGGCGTGTTCCTCACCCTGCTGGCCAAACTCACCGGCGCCCGGAGGATCGTGGAGGTCGGCACGTTCACCGGGTACTCGACGCTCGCGCTCGCCGCCGGTCTGGCGCCCGGCGGCACCGTCCTGGCCTGCGACGTCTCCGAGGAGTGGACGGCGATCGCCCGGGAGGCCTGGAGGGCCGCCGGGGTCGAGGACCGCATCGACCTGCGGATCGCCCCCGCCCTGGAGACCCTCGCCGCGCTGCCCGCCGAACCCGTCATCGACCTGGTCTTCCTGGACGCCGACAAGCCCGGTTACCAGGCCTACTGGGAGCAGCTCGTCCCGCGCGTGCGCCCCGGCGGGCTGCTCCTCGCCGACAACGTCCTGTACGGGGGCGAGGCCGCCCGCGCCGACGCCGCGGGCAACGCCCTGGCCATCCGGGAGTTCAACGCCCGCGTGCGCGCCGACGACCGGGTGGAGTCCGTCCTGCTGCCGGTCGCCGACGGCCTGACCCTGGCCCGCAAGCGCTGAACCCGCCGTTCCCGGCCCCCGCTTCCCCGCACGGCGCTAAGGTGCCGGGCGGGGGACGATCGTACGAGGGGGGCGGACGGCGATGCGTTTTCTCTTTGTCCACGGCACGGGCGTACGGCGCGAGCGGCACGACACGCTGTTCGCGCTGGTCCGGAAGCGGCTGACGGCCCGCTTCCCCGGCGCGGCCGTCGACTCCTGCTTCTGGGGCGACCGGTTCGGCGCCACCCTCGGCGCCGGGGGCCGCTCCGTACCCGGCCTGCGCCCGCGCCCCGAGACCCCGTACCCCGAGACCCCGTACCCCGAGGCCGCGCAGCCCGGCGCGCTCCACCCGGACGCGCTCCACCCCGACGCCCTTCACCCCGGCCTCCTCGCCGACCCGGTGGACGCCGAGACCGCCGAGTGGGCGCTGCTGGTGGCCGACCCCCTGTGCGAGCTGCGCGTCCTCGCCGAAACGGGCTGGGAAACCGGCCTCGGCTGGGACACCGAACCCGGCGACGGCGACGACGGCTTCGCGATGCCCGGCGTACGGGCCGCGGGGGACCGGGTGCTGGCCCTGCTGGACGGGTTACCGGCCCGGCCCGCCGACGGGGACGAGCTCGGGGCCCTGCTCCGCGACACCGGCCTCGCCGAGGGCTACCCCTCCGCGCTGGAGGACACCGCCCGCTCCGCCGAGGCCCGCCGGGCCGGGGAACGCGCCGCCGAGGAGCCGCAGGCCCGCGAGCTGGCCACCGCCCTCGCCCGGGCCGTCACCGCTTCGGCCCTCGCCGCCGCCGGAGCCGAGGCCTACTGCACCGGCGCCGAACGGGACCGCGTGGTCGAGCTGCTCACCCAGCGCCTCGGCGGCGACGCCCGGGTCCCCGGCGCCCGCGCGGCCGCCGTCCTCGGCCGGCTCGCGCTGCGGGTCACCACGCAGCCGCTGCTCAACGCCTGGCGCGGCTCCCTCACCGTCGGCGCCACCCCCGCGCTGGGCGACATCCTGCGCTACCAGGCCCGCGGCCGCGACCTGCGTGCGTTCCTGCGCGCCGAGATCGCCGCCGTGCCCGGACCGGTCGTCCTCGTCGGCCACAGCCTGGGCGGGATCGCCCTCGTCGACCTCCTCGCCCTCGCCGCCGCCCGGGGCGAACCCGTCCCCGGCGCCGAACTGCTCGTCACCGTCGGCTCGCAGGCCCCCTTCCTGCACGAGCTGGGCGCGCTGACGGCGCTCGCCCCCGGGGCGAAGCTCCCGCACGGCTTCCCCCGCTGGCTCAACGTCTACGACCGCCAGGACGTGCTCTCCTACCTGGCGGGCCCGGTCTTCCCCGGCGACGCCCGCGTCACCGACCACGAGATCAGCAGCCGCCAGCCCTTCCCCGCCTGCCACAGCGCCTACTGGAAGCAGGACTCCCTCTACGAGCGCATCGAACAGGCGGTGGCCGAGGCGGAGATCGGGTGAGCCGGCCCGAACCGGTGCGTCCCGATCCCGTGCGCCCCGATCCTGCGCGTCCCGAACCGGTGCGCCCCGATCCCGTGCGCCCCGACTCCGCCCGGCCCGACCCCGCGCGCCCCGATCCCGCGCGGTTCGACCGGTTCCCCGCGTCCCTCGGCCCGCGGCGCACCTTCGCGCTCGTCGCCGGCGTGGAGCGCTACGAGATCAGCCACCGGTGGAACCTGCGCGGCCCGGCCCGTGACGCGCTGCGGTTCGCCCGCTGGCTGACCGGCCCCGGCCAGGTGCCGGCCGGCAACGTCCGGCTGCTGCTCTCCCCGCTCGACGACCCGGACACCCTCGACTGGTCGGACTCCCCGGCCATGGCCGCGCTGAGAGCCGCCCACCGCCCGGCCACCGAGGACAACGCGAAGACGGCGCTCCTCGACGAACTCCCGCAGTGCGACGGCGACTTGCTGTGGATCTTCTGGGCCGGGCACGGCTACCTCGGACCGCGCAGCGAACTGATCCTGCCCTGCGCCGACGCCCGCCCCGGCCAGATCCGCCACCTCAACCTCGACTCGGCGCTGCGCTGGTGGCACACCGACATGGTCAAGCACCGCCGCTTCCCGCTGCAGGCCGCGCTCGTCGACGCCTGCCGGGTGGACGCGCCCCGCGACACCCGGTGGAACTTCGGGACCACCGACTACGGCGGCGGGAGCTCCGTCCCGGGCCGGCGTCAGTTCCGGCTGTACGCCTCCCGCGAGGGGGAGGCTGCGCAGAACGACGCCGAACGCGGCGCGGGCCGCTTCACCGAGGCGCTGCTCGGCGAACTCGGGCAGCGCTCCGTCCGGGAGGGCGTCACCGGACTGGCCGGCGCCGCCCGCTCGATCCACCGCACGTTCCAGGAGCTGCAACAGCGTGGCGAGGGCTGGCAGCTGCCGCAGTTCGTCGTCGACCGGGACTGGGATTCCTGCTCCTTCCTGGACTTCCCCGACTTCCCCGGCCTGCCCGGCGTCCCCGGCGTCCCCGGCGTCCCCGGCGTCCCCGGCGTCCCCGACATCGCGTCCGCGTCCGCCGGCCTCCGGGCTGCGCCCCGCCTCGACCAGCAGGCCTGGGACGGGCTGGGCGACCTCTTCGAGGGCCGGGACCTGCCGCGCAGCGCCCACGACGCGTACGCCTGGGCGTTCAAGGCGGCCGGCTGCGCACCGCCCGTGCACGCCGGGCTGCCGGGGGAGAGCCTGCTGGAGGTGGTCCAGGACCTCGACGAACGCCAGGGCGGCCGCACCGGAATGCCGCCGGCCGTGCCCTTCGTACGCTTCCTCGCCGACCGGGCCGGGACCAGCGACCCGGCGTGGGCGGCCCGGCTGCGGGAGTGGGTCCGCGCCACCCGGGAACGGCTCGGCCTCCCCGCGCTCCCCCCGCCCCCGCCGCCGCCGCGCAGATCGGCCCTGCACGTCCGGCTGGAGGTGCCGCCGGGCGGCGGGGACGGATACCTGGCCCGGATGTGGCTGCGGGGCGAACGGACCGCGCACATCTGGGAGTCGGAGGGCGCCCCGGTCCGGCTGGCCGCCGTACGGGAGGAACTCGTACGCCAACTCGCGCTGATCGGCGCGGGTTCGGAAACCGACGCGGAGGCCGCGGCGCCGGGGATGCCGGCCGGAGCCCTGGACCGGATCGAGTTCCACGTCCCGTACGAGCTGCTGGACGCCGACTTCGACCAGTGGCCGGTCCCGCGCGGCCCGGCCGGCCGCCGCCGCGCGCTCGGGCTGCTCTACCAGGTGGTGGTGCGCTGCCCGCAGGAGCGCGCCGACACCCGCGCCGAATGGCACGCCAAGTGGCGCTGGCTGTGCGCCCGCGGCGGCCGCCACCCCGACGCCGTACGCGTCGTGGAGGACGCGGAGGTCACGGACGCGCTCGGGATGGACCTCGGGGCCGGGACGGCACCCGCCTGCGTCCTCGGGCACACCGCGGCCGCCGCGCCGGACGCCGGCCTGCTCGAAGCCGTCCTGGAAGGCGGCGTCCCGGTCGCCGTGTGGCGGCGCGGCGGCGGGCTCCCCGCGCCCCCGCTGCTGGACCTGCTCGCACCGGCGGGCCCCGACGGCCGCCCGGACCCCGGGGCGCTCGACGTCCTCGCGCTGCCCGCACGGGTGCGGGAGGTGCGCCGGGCGGCCGCGGGGGCGGCCGCAGGCTCCCCGCGCGCCCTCCAACCCGGCGCGGGGGGAGACCGGTTGGTGCTCCTGTGGGACGATCCCGACGACACGCCGGGCCTCCGTTCCCTGGCCTGAACCCCCGACGACCGACCGACGGCGGTACCGACGATGGAGGCAGAGGCAGTGGCGAAGGACTGGTGGCTGTACCACGGGACCGGAGCGGGCGCGGACCGGCGCACCCGCCTGGAGGCCGGATCCCCGCCGCCCTGGCGGGACTTCACCGGGATCCCCGACCCGGGGTACGCACCCCCCGGCTGCGGGGGACCGGCCTGGGAGCGGACCCGCCGGCGCGGGGAGGGGTACGTACCCGACGAACCGGAGAAGGACGTGGTCAACACGGCCCTGCACCTGCGCAGGCCGCTGCTGATCACGGGGAAGCCCGGGGTGGGCAAGTCCACCCTCGCCTACAGCATCGCCGCGGACCTCGCCCTGGGGCCCGTACTGCACTGGCCCATCACCAGCCGTACCGTCCTGCGCGACGGGCTGTACCTGTACGACGCCATCGGGCGCCTCCAGGAGGCCGGGCTGGAGCAGCTGCGCACCCCCGGGGCCGCGGCGGCGGCCGCAGTGGCCGCGTCCGGCCTGCCGGGCGGCGGACGCGCGGGGACGCCCGCCGCCCCCTCGATCTCCCGCTACCTGCGCCTCGGGCCGCTCGGCACCGCCCTGCTGCCGCAGGACCGCCCGAGGGTCCTGCTCGTCGACGAGATCGACAAGAGCGACATCGACCTGCCCGGCGACCTCCTCACCGTCTTCGAGGACGGCGGCTTCACCGTCCCCGAACTCGCCCGCCTCGCCCAGGAGGACCCCACCGTCGCCATCGGCACCGACGACGACCCCGAGGCCGCCGTACGGATCACCCAGGGCCGCGTCCAGTGCCGGTACTTCCCCGTCGTCGTCCTCACCAGCAACGGCGAGCGGGACTTCCCGCCCGCCTTCCTGCGCCGCTGCGTCCGCCTCCACCTGGAACCGCCGGGGCCGGAGAAGCTCGCCCGCATCGTGCGCCGCCGGCTCGGCGTGGACATCGAGGAGAACGGCGAGTACCGGGAGCTCGTCCGCAGCTTCCTGGAGCGCGGCGAGGACGGTGACCTCGCGACCGACCAGCTCCTGAACGCCATCCAACTCCGGCTCACCGGGGCCTGGTCGGCGCCCGTCGACCGGGACCGCTTCCTCGCCACCGTGATGCAGCACCTGACCGGGCCCCCCGCGTGATCGAGAGGCTCCTCGCCGCCTTCGCCGACGGCGCCGGGGACGGCGGCCCCCACCCCGGGGCCGGAGCGGAGGAGATCGCCGACATCCTGTGGCTCGCGGCCCGGATCGACGGGGGCGGCGGCCCGCCGCCCGCAGCCCCCGGCGCCGACGCGCGGTCCGGCCAGCTCCCGCCCCGAGACGCGCCGTCGCCGGTGGAACCCGCGGCCTCCGGCGGACCCCTACCCGGTGAGCCGGCCGTGCAGCTCTACCCGGCCGCCGCCCACGGAGTCCGGGAGGAGCCCGCCGACGCCGGCCGGGGGCGGCGCGGATCGCCCCTGCGGCTGCCCCGCACCGCCTCCCTCGACGACCCGCTCGCCCTGATGCGGTCCCTGCGCCCCGTCGGCCGCCGCTCCATCGGGGGACCGGGCGAGGAACTCGACGAACAGCTCACCGTGGAACGCAGCATCGAACGGATGGTGCCCAGCCCGGTGCTGCGGCCCGCCGAGAGCCGCTGGCTGGACCTGGCGCTGGTCGTCGACGCCCACCCCTCGATGCTGCTGTGGGCCGACCTCGTGGACGAACTGCGCCGGGTGCTGACCCGCAGCGGTGTCTTCCGGGACGTACGCACCTGGCAGCTGACCGGCACCGGACCCGGCGCCACCCCGATGGTCGCCCGCGGCCGGGGCGGGGCGCCCCGCAACCCCCTCGAACTCTCCGACCCGGCGGGCCGCCGGCTGATCCTCGTCCTCTCCGACACCGTCGCGGCCGGCTGGCGGCAGACCCCGCTGCAGGACGTGCTCCGGCGCTGGTGCGCCCACAACGCCGTGGCCGTGCTGAACGTCCTGCCCGAGCGGCTCTGGACCCGCGGCGCGGTCCGGCCCGTCCCCTTCGCCGTCCGGGCCGACCGGCCCGCGGCCGCCACCCGCTCCTGGCAGCGGGTGCCCGCCGTGCGCCGCGCCCGCGCCCGCGCCCGGCACGGCGGGGGAGGAGCGGCCGTGGTCCCGGTGGTCGGCCTCGCCCCGGGAAGCCTGGGCCGGCTGGCGCGGGTGGTGTCCGGAGACGGGCGCTGGCGGCGCATGGCCTGCCTGCGCCTGGACGCCGCACCGGGATCCGCGGCGACCGCGCCGCCGCCCGGCGAACCGCCCACCGGCCTGGAGGCGGTGGAGAACTTCCGCGCGAACGCCTCCCCGACCGCGCAGCAGCTCGCCGCGCACCTGGCCGCCGTACCGCTGACGCTGCCCGTGATGACCCTCGTACGGCGCTCCCTTCTGCGCGGGGCGGAGCACGGGCACCTCGCGGAGGTCGCCCTCGGCGGTCTCTTCGCCCCCTGGGGCGCCGAACGGGACGCCGCGGAGGTGGAGTTCGAGTTCCTGCCGGGCGTACGCGAAGCCCTGCTCGGCTCGCAGCTGCGCGGGGACGTCGCCGCCGTGCGGGAGCTGGTCCGGCGCCGGGTCTGGGAATTCATGTCCCGCAACCGGGGGACCGGCCCGGACTTCTCCGCCACCCGGGTCACCACGGGACGCGAGGGCCGCCGCGCGGTGGCCGAGGGAGCGCTGCCGTTCGCGGCGCGGCCGACGACACCCCCGGTGCCGGATACGGGGACGACGGCGCGGGAGGAGCGGCCCGGGCCGGCGGCGCCGGAGCCCGGGATGCGCGAGCGGCTCGTGGCGGTCCGGTTCGAGTCGATGCGGGGCGAGGCCCAGGACGTCGGCACCCTGCTGACGCCCCGGCTGGTCCTGACGGTCGGCGACGCCCGGCTCGGGCCGGGCGCCACCGGCTGGGTCCGCGCCGGAGAGTGGGAGGCGCTCTGCCACACCGTGTGGTGCGACGAGGCCTCCCCCCGCGCCTTCCTGCTGCTCGCCGACCGGGACCTGGTCCCCGCCGGGGAGTGGCCGGGGCCGCCCCCCTGGGCGGACGCACCGGCTCCGGCGGGCGCGTCGACCCGGGGGGCACCGGCGGACGGGCCCGCGGGGCGGGTCCGCGTCGACGGCCACACCGGCCTCGGGGACCCGGTCGCGCTCACCGCCGAAACGGCCCTGCCGGAGGGCGCCCGGAACGGGGAACTCGTCCGGCTGTCCGCCGAGCCGGACGCCTGGGCGCACTACCGCGGCGGCCCGGTCTCGTACGCCGGGAGCCTGCTCGGCATGGTCCACGAGGTCTGGCCGGACCGCATGGTGTTCCTGTCCGGCCGCGCCCTGCTGGAGCAGCCGGACTTCCGCGCCGTCCTGGACGCGTACACCGGCGCCCCCGTCCCGCCCGGGGATCCGGGGACCCCGCTGCACCTGGCGGTGGGCGTCGACGTCGAGGGGGACACGGCGGGCCGCCCCGCGGGGCCGCCGGTCGCCGAGGCCCTGCGCGCGGTCCTGCGGCGCACCGGGACCGCCGGTCAGGTGATCGAGACCTCCGGCACGGACCTGCTGGTCGTGGTCGACGCCCCGGGCGCCCTGGGCAAGGCGGGCCGGGTGCTGGGCGAACTGCCGTCGGTGGTGCGCGAGGTCAACGGGGACCGCCGGGCCTGGACCACGCTGCTCGCGGTGGCCGTGAGCGGTGGCGAAGCCGGATTCGAGGAGGCGGGCTTCAGCGGGACGGCGGTGGCGGCGGCCGCCCGGCGGATGTGGGACGCCGGGTCCCGGCCGCCGGGGACCGGCCCCTTCCTGGCCCTGTCGCCGGCCCTCCACGAGGAGCTCGGCCGCCTGCTCGGGCCCGGCGCGCTGCGCCGGCTCCCGGGCGCCGGCGACGGCCCGGAGGGCTGGCTGTGGACGGGCGACGCGGCCGAGCTGGGGCAGGCGCTGGCCGAGGCGGCCGAGATCCGCGGCGGCGGCGCGGACTGGCCGCGGTGCGGGTTCCGCGCCCCGCAGGACGGCCCGGCGCGGGACCTGACGCGGGCCGCCCGGACGGACACCGACCGGGGCGGGTGCGCCGGCATCCGTCTGCCCGGAGACCCGCGCTGCCTGGCCCACGCGGCGGCGCCCGTACGGGAGGCCTACCTCCGGGGGCTGCGGCCCGGCATGCCCGTGGACCTGCGGGGCACGACCTTCGAGGGCGGCCTGCTCCGGCGGGTGCTGGACGCGCTGCGGGATCCGGCGACGGGACGCGTCACGCCGGGCCCGTGCTCCTTCGACCACGCGCACTTCGAGGACGACTGGAGCACGGAGGGGGTCCGGTTCGGCGGCCGCGCCTCCTTCGCGCGCGCCGTGTTCGCGGGGCGCGCGCGGTTCGAGGGCGCCGTCTTCGACGCTCCGGCCGTCTTCGACGGCGCCGTGTTCCGCACCGGCGCCGCCTTCGACCGGAGCCTGTTCGCGCGGCGCGCCGCGTTCCGCCGTACGGTCTTCGGCGGCCCGGCCGGGTTCACGGACGCCGCGTTCCTCGACGAGGTCTCCTTCGCGCGGGCGGTGCTGGAGGCCTCGGCGGACCTGAACCGGATCCGGGCGGCCGGCCCGGCCGACTTCTTCCGTACGGTCTTCCGCGGCTTGGCGGGGCTCAGCGGGGCCGCATTCGCCGGTCCGGCCGTGTTCTCGTACGCGGTGTGGGAGCACGGGCTGGTCTCCGCCGGGGCGGTGTTCGAGGGGCCGACGGCCTTCGACCACGCGGTGTTCCACGGCCGGATCCGCTTCGACGGCGTCCGGTTCCCGTCGGGCACCGACGCGGCCGAAGCCTTCACCGCCCTCCCGGGCACCTGGACGGTGGCCCACCACCCGGACGGCACCCGGGACATCCACGGCTCGGACCCGAACCCGGCCACCGCCCCGGACCCGGACACCGCCCCGGAACCGCATGACGCGGACCCGGAGCGGGAGCCGGAGTGACCACGAGCCCGCCCGGTGAACCCCGGGTCAGCGCGGCCACGTGTAGCAGGAGGAGCCCGCCCGGGTGCAGTCCGCCCAACCGTGGCCCGTGTGCGTGTCGTCGTAGACGTCGATCACCACTTCGGTGACGCCGCCGGCGATCCAGCTGCCGTCGAGCGGCACGTCGCCGTACGTGATCCACCGGGCCGTCGCCCCCGCGCACTGCTGCGGGTAGGAGGCGGAGTCGACCAGCCGGTCGCCCTGCCAGGCCACGATGTCGAACCTGCCGCACTCGCGGGGGGCCAGGTAGAACCGGACCGAGGTCAGCGTGACCGACCGGTTGTACCAGGTCATCCCGCCGGTCACCTGGGCGCCGACGGCGCCCGCCCCTCCGGCGTGGACGGAGGCCGCGCTGAAGCTGCGCGGAGCCGCCTCGGCCGCCGGACCCGTCCCCAGGAGAGCGGCCGCGACCGCGGCCATCGTGATTCCCGCCCGCAGCAACCGTCGTCCCGGCATCGTCTCTCCCTGACCTCGCGGCGCAACCCGGCGTCGTCGCCGCATGGTTGGGCTCACGCTACGCGCCCGCGTGCGTGGGCTCCAGGGGGCGGGGCGACGGGTGGGGGGCCGCCGCGAGGTCGGCTTCCAGGGCGTCCAGGGCGCGGCGGGCCGTCGCGATGCGCTCCCGGACGGCCGCGTCCGCGGGGGAGGAGCCGTCCGGCGGCGCGGCGCGGTTGGCCTCCGCCTCCATCTCCCGTGCCTCGTCCAGGGAGTTGAGGACCACGCCGATCAGGACGTTCACCAGGACGAAGGAGGCGAGCAGGGCGTAGGAGGCGTAGTAGATGATGCTGAACCGGGAGATCTCCAGGCCCGCGCGGACCGCGTCGGTGAGCCCGTCGAGCGTGGTGAGCAGGAACAGCGTGAGGGCGGCGCGGCCCACGGAGCCGAAGTGCCCGGGGTCGGAGGAGGCGAAGCACACCCAGCCGACCATCGCGTACAGGTAGAGCACCAGCGCGCCGACGAACAGGAAGCTGGCGGTACCGGGCAGGCTGCGGCCGACCGCGACCAGCAGGATGCGCAGGTGGGGGAGGAACCGGGCGGAGCGCAGGACGCGGGCGAGGCGCAGCAGCCGCAGCAGGGTGGTGTTCTCGCGGACGAGCGGGACGAAGGCGGAGCCCACGACCGCGAGGTCGAAGAGGTTCCAGGGGTCGCGGAAGAATGCTTTCGGCCGGTCCGCGTGCGCGCCCATGCGCAGCAGCATCTCCAGGGTGAACACGGTGAGGCACGCGTCCTCGGCCGAGCGCAGTGCCTGCCGGTACTCCCCGGCGAGTCCGCTGTAGGTCTCCGCGCCCATCAGGGCCGCGTTCAGCAGGATCACGCAGAAGACGACCAGTCCGAAGGCCGGGGCCTCCGTGACCACGCGGCAGCGGGCCGCCAGTTTCATCCGGCCGCGTCCGGCCGGCGTCGTCGGGTCTGCCATCTCGCTCCTCGTACTCGTGGTGCTCGTCGTGCTCGTCGTCACCGCCGGTCGGCGCCCGGGGCGCGCGGTGCGAGGGTCTAACGCGCCACCGCCGACGGGGTTTCACTCCGGAGCGTGCTTCGGTGCGCCGTCGCGCGCGCCCGCGCGTCCGAGGCGTCCGGGGAGGCGGTGACGTACAGGCCAAGTCCGGTCCGTGAACAGTCGGTTGAACCGGCGGGTGGTACGGCCCGGCGGCACCTATGCTCCGTCCGTATGGCCGTGCGGTCGTACGCCTGTGTGGCGGTACGTCCATACCGCCGCACCGCCGCACCGCCGCACCGCCGCACCGCCGCACCGCCGCACCGCCGCACTCCGTGCGCCCGACATCCTCGCGAGCCGTTAGGGGACCGCCCTGTGAGCGTCCGCATCCAGCCCTCCTCCCAGGTCGACGACACGGCCGAACTCGGCGAGGGCACCACCGTCTGGGACCTGGCGCAGATACGGGAGGAGGCCCGGCTCGGGCGCGGGTGCATCGTGGGGCGCGGGGCGTACGTGGGGCCGGGCGTGCGGATCGGCGACCACGTGAAGCTCCAGAACTACGCGCTCGTGTACGAGCCCGCCGTGCTCGGCGACGGGGTCTTCATCGGCCCGGCGGCGGTCCTCACCAACGACTTCTACCCGCGCGCGGTCGAGCCCGACGGCCGTCTCAAGCGCGGCGACGACTGGGAGTCCGCCGGGGTCGTGGTGGCCGAAGGGGCCTCGCTCGGCGCCCGGTCGGTGTGCGTGGCCGGGGTGCGGGTCGGGCGCTGGGCCCTGGTCGCGGCCGGGGCGGTGGTGTCCCGGGACGTACCGGACTTCGCGCTCGTCGCGGGAGTGCCCGCCCGGCGGATCGGCTGGGTGGGGAGGGCCGGCGTCCGCCTCGTGGAACAGGCGGACGAGCCGGGCGTCTGGGCCTGTCCGCGCACCGGGGCGCTGCACGACGAGAAGGACGGCGAGCTCGCCGAACGGGCCTCGGAGAGCTCGCCGAACGGGCCCGACGGGACGCCCGCAATTTAGGCCTTCGGCATTTCCTCAAAACCACAATCAACGAACATCCTTGGGCATACCTTGTCCCTGTACACGGGATCTGAGCAGGCAACAGCCGCTGCTCGGTGGGGGGTTGTACACGACGAGGGCATCGCGAGCAGCGGATGTGCCGGCGCGGATCTCCGCGCCCGCAGACACCGCCGGTCGCGCCTGCCCCGGTCCGCGGGCATCGCTGGGGGGATCCAGACTGCAGCCGTCGGACGGCTCGTGCCACCGGTGGGACACCACCGCGGGCACGGGCGTCGTCACGCGCAATCCCCTCCGCGGAACGACGACCGCCAGGTCCGTCCGAGGAGCGATCAGAGGGGGTAGGTGTGTTGGAGCGCAACAGCTCGGACATACGGGGAGCGCGCAGTACACGGGGAGCCGGGGTGGGGAACCGGTGACCACCGCACGATTAGAAGCACTGGCCCACGCGGACCTGCCGCTGCACGCGCTGGCCGAGCGGCTGCTCGCGCTGGCCGAGGCGGGACTGCCGCAGATGTACCTGCCCGGAGCCGAGACCTTCGTGTTCACCCGGGCGGCCGCCGTCGCGCCCGACGGCACCCGCCGCCTGGAGCGGCGGGGAACCAGCACCCGGTACGCGGCCATCACCGCGCTGGGCGCCCGGTTCCTGCCCGAGGAACGGCAGCGCCCCCTGTTCGGCGGACGGACCGCCGAGGAGTTCGCGGGACTGCTCGTGGAGCGGCTCCCGGGGGTGGAGAACCTCGGCGACGCGGCGCTCATCGCGTGGGCGGCCGCCGAAACCGGCCACGCCAAGGTGTCCGACGCCCTCGCCCGGGTCGCCGCCCTGGACGTCCCCGGCCGGCCGCGCTACACGGTCGAGGCGGCCTGGGTCCTCTCGGCCCTCGCCGCCGCCCGCGACGCGGTCGACGTGGAGGACCGCCTCCCGGCCGCCCGGGACCGGCTGCTGGCGGCCCGGACCGGTGAAGGCCCGCTGTTCGCGCACGCCACCGGGCCGGGGCTGGTCCCCGGATACCGCTCCCACGTGGCCTGCTTCGCCGACCAGACCTATCCGCTCCAGGCGCTGGCCCGGCTGCACGCGAGCGGCGACGACCTGGAGGCCCTCGGGGCCGCCGACGCCTGCGCCACCCGGATCTGCGACCTGCAGGGGGACGGCGGCCAGTGGTGGTGGCACTACGACGCCCGCACCGGCGGCGTCGTGGAGGGTTATCCCGTCTACAGCGTGCACCAGCACGCCATGGCGCCGACCGCCCTGTTCGACCTCGCCGAGGCCGGCGGCACCGACTTCGGCGCCGCGATCCGCCGCGGACTGCGATGGATGACGGACGTACCCGAGACCGCCGGGGCCGACGGCACCCCGCGGGAGCCGATGATCCGCGACAACCTCGGCGTCACCTGGCGCAAGGTCTACCGCGGCGACCCGCTGAAGGCCGTACGGGCCGCCCGGGGACTCACCACCCGCGTCGCCCCGCAGGCACGACTCGGGCCGCTCGACCGGATCTTCCGCCCCGACGCGGTGGACCGCGAGTGCCGCCCGTACGAGTTCGGCTGGCTCCTCTTCGCCTGGCTCGGAGGGCCACAGAGATGAACTCACGACACTCCCTCTTCGGGGTCGCGCTCGACGCCCTGACGATGGACGAGACCGTGCAGCGCTGCCTGGACGCGGTGCGGCGCGGCGAACAGATCGAGATCGGCATGGTCAACGCCGCCAAGCTGGTCAACATGCGGCGCGACCCGCGCCTCGCCGCCGCGGTCGGCGGCTGCGACCTCGTCCTCGCCGACGGCCAGGCGGTGGTCTGGGCCGGCCGCGTCCTCGGCGTCCGGCTGCCGGAACGCGTCGCGGGCATCGACCTGTTCATGCGCCTGCTCACCGCGGCCGAGGCGGCGGACATCCCCGTCTACCTGCTCGGCGCCCGGCAGGACGTCCTGGAGATGATGCTCCGGCAGATCTCCGAGCGCTTCCCGCACCTGCGCGTGGCGGGCAGCCGGAACGGCTACTTCGAGGACTCCGACCAGGAGGCCGTCGCCGACGCGATCGCCGACAGCGGCGCCCACCTGCTGTTCCTCGGAATGACCTCGCCGAAGAAGGAGATCTTCACCGCCGCCCACGGCAAGCGCACCGGCGCCCACGTGGTGCACGGCGTCGGCGGCTCCTTCGACATCCTCGCCGGCATCACCAAGCGGGCCCCGCTGGTCTGGCAGCGGATGGGGCTCGAATGGTTCTACCGCACCCTCCAGGAACCGCGCCGCCTCGGCAAGCGCTACCTCACCACCAACGCTGCCTTCCTCCTCATGACGGTCCGGGAGCTCATCCACCGCACACCGTCTGCCCCTTCCGCGAACAGGAGTCACTGATGCGCGTCGTCGTCGTGGGACAGGGATACGTCGGACTGCCGCTGGCCATCCGGGCCGCCGAAGTCGGACACCAGGTGATCGGGTACGACGTGGACGCGCGGCGGGTCAAGAGCCTCGCCGCCGGCGAGTCGTACGTGGAGGACGTCTCCTCCGAACGGCTGAGCCGCGCACTGGAGCGCGGCAGCTACCGGGCCAGCGAACTCGCCCGTGACTGCGGCGGCTTCGACGTCGCCGTCGTCACCGTCCCCACCCCGTTACAGGAAGGCGCACCCGACCTGCGCTACATCGAGGAGTCGGCCCGCACCCTGGCCCGCTTCCTGCGCCCCGGCGCCACCGTGGTGCTGGAGTCCACCACCTACCCCGGCACCACCGAGGAGCTGTTCGCGCCGATCCTGGAGGACGGCTCCGGGCTCACCGCCGGAGTCGACTTCCACCTCGGCTACAGCCCCGAGCGCATCGACCCCGGCAACACCGTCTGGGGCTTCCAGCAGACGCCGAAGGTCGTGTCCGGCGTCGACGCCGCCTCCCTGAAGGCCGTCGAGGCCTTCTACGCCGACCTCGTCGACACCACCGTGCCGGTGCGCTCGCCCAAGGAGGCCGAGCTCGCCAAACTGCTGGAGAACACCTTCCGGCACGTGAACATCGCCCTGGTCAACGAGATCGCGATGTTCGCCCGGCACCTCGACATCGACGTGTGGCAGGCCATCGAGGCGGCCTCCAGCAAGCCCTTCGGCTTCATGAAGTTCACCCCCGGCCCCGGGGTCGGCGGCCACTGCCTGCCCATCGACCCCTCGTACCTGTCCTGGCGGGTGCAGCGCGAACTCGGCCAGAGCTTCCGCTTCGTCGAGCTCGCCAACGACATCAACAGCCACATGCCCGAGTACGTGACCCGCCGGGTCATCGACGCCCTCAACGCCAAACGCCGCTCCGTCAACGGCTCCCGGATCCTGCTGCTCGGGCTGGCGTACAAGAAGAACACCGGCGACGCGCGGGAGTCGCCGGCCGTCCGCATCTCCCAACTGCTCCTCGACATGGGCGCCAAGGTCCGCGCGGCCGACCCGCACGTAGTGGAGAGCATCAAGGTCGACGCGCGCCTCGTCCGGGTCGAGCCGACCCGCAAGGAGCTCGCCGCCGCCGACGTCGTGGTCCTGCTCACCGACCACGACTCCTTCGACTACCAGATGGTCACCGAGCACGCCTCGTTCGTCCTCGACTGCCGCAACCGGGTCTCCGGACCGACCGTGGAGGTGCTCTGAAGCCGTGACGAGGATCGTCTGCGTCGCCGGAGCGCGACCCAACTACATGAAGATCAAACCGGTGATGGACGCACTGGAGCGCCGCGGCGCCGAGGTGGTCCTCGTGCACACCGGCCAGCACTACGACGAGTCCATGAACGACGTCTTCTTCCGCGACCTGGGCATCCGCACGCCCGACCGGTACCTGGGCGCCGGGTCGGGCACCCACGCCCAGCAGACCGGACGGGTCATGACGGCCTTCGAGCCGCTGCTCGACGAGCTGGCACCGGACGCGGTCGTGGTCGTCGGCGACATCAACTCCACCCTCGCCTGCGCCCTGGTGACGGCGAAGGCCGGCCCGCTGCTCGCGCACGTCGAGGCCGGACTGCGCAGCCGCGACTGGAGCATGCCGGAGGAGGTCAACCGGGTCGCCACCGACCGGGTCAGCGACTACCTGCTGGCCCCCTCGCCCGACGCGGCCGCGAACCTGCGGGCGGAGGGGTACCGGGAGGACCAGATCCACGTCGTGGGCAACGTCATGATCGACACCCTCCTCGCCAACCTCGACCGGGCCCGGCGGTCCGACGTCCTGGACCGGTACGGGCTGACCCGGGGCGGGTACGGCCTGGTCACCCTGCACCGGCCGGCCAACGTCGACGACCCCGGCGCGCTCCGCGGCCTGCTCAAGGCCCTCGGAGAGATCGCCGGCCGCTGCCCGCTGCTGCTGCCCGTGCACCCGCGGGCCGCCGAACGGCTGGCCGAACTGGGCGTGCCCGACGGCATCCGGCTCGTACCGCCCGCCGGTTACCTCGACTTCATCGCCCTGCAGGACTCGGCCCGCCTGGTCCTCACCGACTCCGGCGGCATCCAGGAGGAGACCACCGCCCTGGGCGTGCCCTGCGTGACGCTGCGGGAGAACACCGAGCGCCCCATCACCGTCACGGAGGGGACCAACGTGCTCGCGGGCACGGACCCCGCACGCATCACCGACACCGTGAACCGGGTGCTGGACGACCCGCCCGCACCCCGCTGCCCCGAGCTCTGGGACGGCCGCGCGAGCGACCGCATCGCACGGGTCCTGCTGGACGGGCCGCCCGCGCACACCCGGCTCCGCCCCACCGATCTCGTCCCGCCACCGGCGGGCCCGGGGACGCACCGACCGTAACCACGGCGACAGCCGTGTCACCACCGCAATGAAGAGCGGCCGCGCGTCGGGGACGGCGACGCGGCCGCGAGGGGGAAGACCATGGATCTCGCGGAGATCTGGCGGGTCATGCGCAGGCGCTGGTACGTCCTGCTGCCCGGACTGCTGCTCACGGCGGCGCTCACCGCCGGCGTGTACCTGCTGGTCCCGGTGGAGTACGTGTCACAGAGCACGGTGACCCTGCTCAACTCGAAGAAGGCCACGGTGGCCTTCGACGGCAACCCCTTCCTCAGCACCCAGGCCTCGCTCACCGGCATGGCCGACGGCCTGGCCCGCAACCTCAACTCCGACGACGCCGCCGCCGACCTCAAGACGCTCGGCGTCACCGGGCTGCACGAGGCGAAGATCGCCGACAACGCCCAGGGGCCGTTCCTGTGGCTGAGCGTCACCGGAACCGACCCGGCCGCGGTCCTGAAGTCGGACGAACTGTTCACCGCCTACGCCGAGAAGCGCCTGCAGGAGTTCCAGACCCAGCAGTCGGTGACCCCGGAGGCCATGATCCGCATGACCACGATCGTGCCGCCGCAGAAGGCGGAGCCGCAGACCAAGACCCGGCTCCAGTACCTGATCATGGCGGGGGCGCTGGGCTTCGTACTGAGCCTGGTGGCCACCTTCTTCGTCGAGGCCCGGCGGCGCAGGGCGACCGGGCCCGGCCGCCACCGCCCCTCCGCGCCCGAGGAGGCAGGACCCGAGAAGGCCGGACCCGTACCGGCCGGAGCCGCCGGACCCGTACCGGCCAGGGCCGCCGGACCCGTACCGTCGGGAGCCGCCGCGCCCGTGACGGCCGATGCGTCCGGGTCGCCGTGACCGGCCCGGACACCGGTACCGGTACCGGAACGGGGACCACCGCCCCGGCGGCGCCCTCGCTCGGCCGGAAGGTCGGCACGGCCGCACGGTGGAGCCTGGTCAACACCGTCGTCATGCGCCTCGGCAACTTCGTCACCGGCATCATCCTCGCCCGCTTCTTCCTCGGGCCCGAGGCGTGGGGCGTCTACGGGATCGCCCAGACCGTCCTGCTGGTCCTGCTCTCCGCGAACGAACTCGGCGTGTCCCTCGCCATCGTGCGCTGGGAGGGCGACCCGCGCCGCTTCGCCCCCACCGTCCTGACCCTCAGCGCCGTCTCCAGCTGCCTGCTGTACGCGGCCCTGTTCGCGGCGGCGCCCGCCGTGGCCCGGGTCCTCGGCTCGCCGGAAGCCTCCGGCGTGCTGCGCGTGATGTGCGTGTGCGTCGTCCTCGACGGGCTCTCCCAAGTCCCCGCGGGCTTCCTCACCCGGGAGTTCGCACAGGCCCGGCGGATGGCCATCGACGGGCTCAACTTCGTCCTCAGCACCGCGGTGACGCTGCTGCTCGCCGTGCAGGGCTGGGGCGCCATGAGCTTCGCCTGGGGCTCGGTGGCCGGCAACGCGGCCGCCCTCGCCGGCTGCTGCCTCGCCGCCCCGGGCACCCTGAAGTTCGGCTGGGACCGGGAACAGGCCCGCGCACTGCTCCGGTTCGGGCTGCCGCTCGCCGGGGCCAGCATGCTCGCCCTCGGCGTCGTCAACGTCGACACCATGGTGGTGGGCTCGACCCTGGACCAGCTCGCCCTCGGCTTCTACGTCCTCGCGTTCAACATCTCCGGCTGGCCCGTACGGATCATCTCCGAGGCCGCCCGCCGGGTCTCCTTCGCGGGATTCTCCCGGCTGGCCGACACCCCGGGGGCGCTGGCCGCCGGGTTCGGCCGGGCCCTCGGCGTCGTGATGACGGGCACCGTCCCGCTCTGCGTACTGCTCGCCGCCCTGGCCGCGCCCATCGTCGAACTCGTCTACGGGGCACGCTGGTTGCCCGCAGCCGCCGCGCTGCCCTGGCTGATGGCGCTGGGCCTGGTCCGCATCCTCTGCGAACTCGCGTACGACTGCCTCGTGGCCATCGGGCGGCGCCGCTCCCTCATCGCCGTCCAGGGGCTGTGGCTCCTGCTCCTGATCCCCGCCCTGGTGGCCGGAGCCGGCGCCGCCGGGATCGTGGGCGTCGCCCAGGGGCACGTCCTGGTCGCCGGCGCCGTCGTGGTCCCCGTGTTCCTGATCGCACTGCACCGCGGCGGCATCGGCCTCGGCACCGTCGCGCGGGCCTGCGCCTGGCCCTTCCTCGGCGGCGCGGTGATGGCCGCGGTGGTCCTCGGGCTGGAGCGCCTCCTCGGCGACGGGGTCCTCGCGCTCCTCGCGACCGGTACCGCCGGAACCCTCTGCTACGCCCTGTGCGTCCTGCCCAGCCGCGCGTTCCTGCGCGGCCGGGGCCCGGCGGCGGACTCCGCCGCGGTGCCCGACGCCATGCCCGCCGCCCCGGTCGGCGGGTAACCGGCCGTGGCCGTGAGACACCGCCGGAAGGTCCTCGGGTCGTGGCTGCTCGCCGCGGTACTGCTGGCCGCCGCCATGGCCCTGTTCCGCGCCGACCGCACCGGGTCGGGGGAGCCCGCGGCCGTCCCGTGCCCGGACACCGCCCTGGAGTGCCCGGGGGCCACCGCCGCGCCCGGGCCGCCCACCGCCGGGCCCACCGCCGACGCGTCCGCGAGCCCCTCCGCGTCCGCCGCGGCGAGCCCGCCGGCCACGCCGGGCGCGCCCTCCGCCACGCCCACGAAGGGGGCGGGCGAGCCACCCCCCGCGACCACCGCCTGCTCCTCGCCCGGGGCCTGCGGGTTCCCCGACGCCCGGACCACCGGCCCCCGCATCCCCCTGGAGCGGCACGACACGGGGAACATGTCCGTCAAGACCGACGGCACGGTCATCCGGGGCTGGGACATCCGCGGTTCGCTCGACGTCTACGCGAACGACGTCACCGTCATCGACAGCCGGATCACCTCCGCCAACTGGTGGGGGATCAACCTGCGCCCCGGCTTCAGCGGACTGAAGGTCCTGCACACCACCATCACCGCGGTGCCGGGCAAGGGCCCCGACAACGGAGGCGTGAACTACGCGGTCTCCAACATGGGCGTCAGCTCCGTCGAGGTCGGCTGGTGCGACATCTCCGTGTTCGGCAACGCCCTGTCCATGGGACAGGGCGACCTGCACGACAACTACGTCCACGACATCGTCGCGTTCCGCAACCTGGGCGGCGAATGGCAGCACACCGACGCCGTGATCAGCGGCGGCGGCAACAAGGGCCGGCTGACCGTGCGCCACAACACCCTGCTGAACCCCGTCCCCGTCGACCGCGGCGCCACCGCGGCCGTCGGCCTGTTCGCCGACACGGGGGTCGTCTCCTCCGTCGTCGTCGACCGCAACTGGCTGGCCGGAGGCGCGTACGCCCTCTACGGCGGCGGCCCCGGCGCGACCGGCATCCAGGTCACGGACAACGTGTTCTCCACCCAGTACCACCCGGCCGCCGGCGCCTACGGGGCGGTGACCGCCTGGAACGCGGACGGCGCCGGGAACGTGTGGCGGGGCAACCGCATGTCCGACGGCCGGCCGGTCGTGCCCGCACCCCCGCCCTGACCCCCGCCCCCCGAGCCGGGCCGCCTTACCGCCCGCGCCCCCGAACCGAGAGGACACGATGCGCCGCATCGCCCGCGCCCCCTGGGAACTGCTCAAGCGGGCCTTCGGCTGGCTGGTGCTCTTCGAGGCCAGGAACAAGGTCCTGCTGGCCCCCTCCGCCCTGCGGCTGCGCCGCTTCGAGGACGCCGAGACCACCCGGCTCGCCGCGTCCCTGGGCCGTCCCCCGACCGCCCTCGTCGCCACCGTGATCGCCACGCACCGGCGCCCCGAGGCCCTGCGCGCGGCCGTCCGCTCGGCGCTCGCCCAGACGGTGGCCGACCAGGTGGTCGTGGTCGTGGACGACGGCGCCGGACTGGCCGCACTCCCCGACGACCCCCGGCTGTTCGCGGTCTCCCTGGCCCGCAACACCGCCACCGCCGGCGTCGTGCGCAACGTCGGGATCCGGCTGACCCGGTCCCGGTACGTGGCCTTCCTGGACGACGACAACCTGTGGGAGCCCGACCACCTGGAACAGGCCCTCGCGGTGCTGGAGCCCGCCGACGGGCCCGACGCCGTGTACACCGCGCTGCGCAGGGTGCTGCCCGACGGCTCCGAACGGGACGTCCTGTCCGTGCCGTTCGACCGCCGCCGCTCCGCCCACGAGGCCTTCCTCGACACCAACGCCTTCGTGGCGCGCCGCAACCGGTCCCTGTACTTCAGCCGGCTGCGGCGCACCCCCGAGGTGCTGCCCCGCGAGGACTGGGAGCTGGTCCGCCGCTACAGCCGCCGGTACGAGGTGCGCCACCTGCCCCGCCCCACCGTGCGCTACCTCGTCAACCCGGAGAGCTTCTACACCGCCTGGGACGGCACGCGGCCCTCCGGGTGACCCCGGCCCGACCGGACCGCGGGGCCGCCCCCCGTCAGGGGCCGGGAGTGGCGCGCAGTGCGGATCGGCCGGCCAGTGCCCGGGCGGCCGCCAGGCTCGCGGGCCGGCCGAGCAGCGCCCGCGAGGCCTCCCGGAGCAGTACGGCCGCGCGGAACGCGGCCGTCGCCGCGGGCCCGTGCCTGCGCCCGTAGAGCCGTACGCGGTTCAGCGTCAGCAGGGTCCACAGGCGCGGGGAGACCTGCGAGTCCCCGCCGAGGTGGGTCGCGGAGGCGGCGGGCTCCAGCCGGGTGGCGAAGCCGCGGTCGCGGGCCCGGAGGCAGTAGTCGGTCTCCTCCGAGTAGAGGAAGAAGGACTCGTCCCAGGCCCCGCACGCCTCCAGGCAGCCGGGGGAGAGCGCCATCAGCGCGCCCGTCGCCCAGTCCGCGACCGTCGCCCGCCCGTACGCGGCCGGATCGGTGACCAGTTCGCTCCAGAGCGGGAAGCGCCCGGCCCGGCGGTTGCCGAGCACGGCCTCACCGAGCGCCCGCGTCACGCGCGACTCGCGCCGCAGCGAGTACACGGGCGAGCTGCCGCCCTCCTCGTACAGCAGCGGGACGCTGATCCCGACGCGGCCGCCGCCGTCCAGCGGGGCGTCGAGGGCGTTCACGAGCAGTGCGGCGCAGCCCCGCCGCATCCGGATGTCGGGATTGCAGACCAGGACGGCCCCGAATCCGCCCTCCCACGCGGCGGCGGCCCCGAGGGCGGCGTTCACCCCCGCCGCGTAGCCGGCGTTGCGGCCGGTCTGGACGATCGTCGTGCCGGGGGCGAGGGAGCGGACCAGGTCCACGGTGCCGTCGGCCGAGTCGTTGTCGGCGACGACGAGGCGCCAGTCCAGCCCGTCCATGCCCTCCGGCAGGGAGGCGAGGAACTCCGGCAGCACCCCGGCGCTGTTCCAGGTGACGACGAGGACGGTTACGGGGCCGCCGCGACCGGGGACGGGACCGCGGGACCCGGGGTTCGGGGCCCCGGGACGGGGGGAGTCGGGGTGACGGGAGGACATGGGGACTCCACGGATCGGGGCTTCGGCGCCGCGCGCCGGATGAAGCCGAGGTAACTGCCTCCGGCGGCGGTCGTCAGGAAGAACATCCCGGCGAACATCGGGAAGCTGAGGGCGTCGAAGGTGGCGGCGCTGACCAGGGAGACGAGGGCCGAGGCGAAGAACGCCTGCCCGAGCTCGCGGTCCGACTCGCTGCCGGCCAGCCGGCGGATGGCGCCGCCCTGGTGGATGCCGGTGAAGAAGAGCGCCAGGAGCGCGACCAGCCCCAGGAAGCCCATCTCGGCCAGCGTCAGCATGTACTGGTTGTCGGTGAAGAAGTAGAGCTCGGGCAGGAACGTGCCGAAGCCCTGACCGAACAGCGGGCGTTCGTCGAGGTAGGGGACGATCGCGCTGTACTTGACGGTGCGGGCCTGGGTGCTGCTGTCGGAGTTCGACAGGAAGGACCCGAACAGCGTGGTGATGGTGCCGATCAGCCCGGGCACGATGACCTTGAAGCACGCCACCGAGCCGAGCAGCAGGCCGACCGCGGCCCACCGCCGCTCCGGCTTCCACCGCACCACCATCACCAGGACCACGATGAGCGCCCCGATGATCGACGTCCGCGACACCGTCAGCGGCAGGGCGCCGCCCATCAGGACCACCGGCCCCCAGCGGCGCCAGCCGCTCAGGTGGCGGCGCACCGGGTCGAAGGCCTGCTGTACGGCGAACGGCAGCAGGAGGGCGAGCATCCCGCCGAACTCCAGGGGCTGCGCCGTCGTGGAGCGCGGCCGGGTGAACGAACCGCGGTCCAGGGTGGTGATCTGCGCGACGCTCGACTGGAGTCCGGGGATGCTGATGCGGTCGGCGATGTTCGTGGCCGTGAAGAAGTCGTAGTAGCCGATGGCGGCCACCACCGCCCCCATCACCACCGCCCGGCGCAGCAGCACGTCCAGCCGCTCCCGCGACTGGATCCCGGCGGAGACCAGCACCACCAGCGACACCCACACCAGCAGGCCGATCAGGCCGCGGTCCGCCGCGAGGACCTCCTTGTGCGAGCTGCCCCGGGAGGCGTTCGACAGGTACGAGGCCAGCACCGCGACCGCCAGCAGGCACATCACGACCCGGGGCAGCCGGGTGCCCGGCGCCGCCCTGATCCGGCCGGTGATCCACGTCGCCAGGTACCAGAACAGGCACAGGAGCGCGAACACGTTGGCCGGGGTCCCCACGCCGCCCATCCCCGGCAGGGCCAGGTTCGAGGGGATGAAGAAGGCCAGCGCCAGGTAGCCGCTGAGCAGCGCGGTCGCGTCCAGCGGCCGGCCCCGCGGCCGCCCGCGCGGACGGCGCACCGGCGGCGCGGCCGGCGCGGACCCGTGCGCGGCCGACGCCGCCGCGCGCCCGCGGCGGCGGACGTTCAGCAGGCTCTCCGCGACGAAGGACAGCGCGAAACCGGTGGTGGTCCCCAGGATGACCACGCCCAGCACCTGCTGGTAGCGGCTCTTGAGCTGCGGTACCGGCGTCTGCGGCAGCACCACCGGGGCGGTCTGCACGAAGTACGCGGGCTGGACCTTCGCGGCGGCCTGCAGCGCGTTGAGCTGCTCCCCGGCGAAGGTGGTGAGCGTGCTCGTCTCCTCCAGCACCTTCGACCGGTCGAAGCCGGTGACGGTGAGCGTCAGCATCGGCCCCGAGGTGTTCGCCGCGAACCCGACCGTGTACGGGTCGGTCACGCCCAGGCCCTGGAGGTCGCGCGCCGCGTCCGTCCCCGACAGCGTCCTGATCAGCACGTCCGCCGTCACCACCAGCGAACCGCCGGCGTTCGAGATGGGATTGCCGAAGGCGGGCGCCAGCTCGGCCACCGCGGTCGAGTCCAGCAGCGCCACGGAACTCTGCGACTGGTAGGCCACCGGCACCGACCGGTACAGGTGCAGACCCGCGAGGAGGCTCAGGACCGTCAGGGGCACCATCACGTACCAGCGGCGGCGGAGGACCGCGCCTATCTCACCGATGGTCATGAACACCCCTGCGATATAAGGGATTTGATGGCGATGTGAGCACTGAACTGCGAGGATCGACCGCGATGGAAGGAATCCCCTTGTCGCCTGGTGAGTTGGTCCGCGCGCTGCGTCGGCGCTGGTACGTCCTGGTCGTGGCGATGGCGATCGCCGCCTTCGGGGCCCTGCAGGTGATGCGCCCCTCCCCGACGTACCTGAGTTCGGCGATCGTCGTCCTCAAGCCGCCGGTGACCGGGAGCCAGCCGAACCAGCTCGCCAACCTCCAGCCCCCGCTCGCCGCCGTCTCCTACGCGGCGGTGCAGCAGCTGGACTCCGCCGCGGGACGCGCCGAGCTGCGGGCCGCCGGGGTCGACGGCACGTACCGGCTGATCCCGCGCAACAGCGGCACCAGCGTCACCCCCCGCTACCTGATCCCCTCGTTGCAGGTCCAGGCGGAGCAGGCCGACCCGATGGCGGCGGACGAGACCGTGCGCGCGGTCATCGAGGTGTACACGAAGCACCTGACGGAGATGCAGACGCAGCAGGGCATACCGCAGGCGGCGCGGATGAGCGTCACGGTCCTCGTGCCGCCCACGGCCGCGGCCCAGGCCGGGACCAAGAGCCGCGGACTCGCCGGTACGGCGCTGCTCGCCCTGGTCGCCGGCGTGGCGGCGGCCCTGTGGACGGACCAGCTCCTGACGCGCCGCGGCCGGCGCCGCGGCGCCGACGCCGGTCCGGACCGCCCGGCAGAGGAGCGGGTCCCGGCCGCCGCGGCGGCCCGCTGAGACAGCGGGACGCCGGGCGGGCCGGGCGGAGCAGGTGGAACGGTGGTGCGGGTGGTTCATCAGATCCCTCGGCGCTTCCAGGACTTCCACCACAGCCACTCGCGCCCCCGGTCGGCGACGGCCGAGAGCACCAGCGGCTGGAGGTACGGCATCGCGCGCGCCCCGACGCGCCGGCGCAGGCGCAGCGCCCGGTACTCGGCGAGCGCGGTGTAGCCCGGCAGGCACTCGGCGGCGAACGCCTCCAGCTCCTCGACCGGCACCACCCCGGTGCGGCCCCGGTCGTACGCCCGGTAGGCGCGGCGCAGCGCGTACCGGGCGAGCCGGGTGCGCGCCGCGAGGGAGAGCCGGCCGGCCTCCGGGAGCAGCCCGGCGCACTTGACGAGCACCGAGTCGAAGGCGACGAGGCGCTGGCGCAGGTCGTCGAGCTGCCCGCCGAAGTCCGTGGTGGACATGTTGTCGCCGTGGACGCGGTAGAACGCCTGGTCGGCGCCGCGGACGTAGCCGACGTCGGCGTGGGCCGCGAGCCGCATCCACATCTCGATGTCCCCGGCGTGCGGCAGGTCCGGATCGTAGCCGCCGACCTTGCGCTGGAGGCTGGTGCGGACGACCACCTCGGGCGAGGTGATGCAGCCGGTGCCCTCCCGGAAGCGCCGCTCCAGCCACCACTTGCCCGGGTAGACCACCGAACCGGTGCTCCGGGTGCGGGCCGCGGGCAGCGGGCCGCCGTGCCGGAACCGCAGCGGCCTGCCGTAGCAGAACCCGGCCTCCGGGTGGGCGTCGAGCACGGCCGCGGCCCGGACCAGGGCCCCCGGGACCAGCCGGTCGTCCGCGGAGAGCAGGGCGACGTAGTCCCCGTCGGCCCACTCCAGCAGGCCCTCGTTGTACGTCGCGATGTGGCCCCGGTTCTGCTCGTGGACCCGCACCTCGATCCGCGGGTCCGCGGCCGCCAGGGCGCGGGCGACGTCCGCGGAGTCGTCGGGCGAGGCGTCGTCGATGATCAGCACCCGGACGTCGACGCCCTCCTGTTCGTCCAGGACGCTCTTGACGCAGTCGGCCAGGAAGTGGCCGTACTTGTAGCAGGGGATCACCACGCTGACGGTGCTCACTGGCCGGACACCTCCGTCGAGCCGTCCTGCTGGACGCCGGCCGGCGGCGTGGTGGTGAACACCGGGCCGACCCAGTAGTTCACCGAGCCGAAGGTGTTCGTCGGGAAGGCGGTGGCCGCCCCGTACTTGTAGAGGCCGTTGGCGCCGCCGCTCCCGTCGGCCGGTGCCACCAGCGGGTAGGAGCGGTGCGCGGCGCCGAAGTAGCCGCCGTCCACCGAGTACCTGCCGTTCGGGGCGTGGTACGAGGCCACGTACGTGGTGCCCGCGGTGATCGGGACCGGGGTGGTGAAGTGGAGCTGCTGCCAGCCCGACAGGGTCTCGCTGCCGAACGTGCCGGTGGCGAGGAGCGTGCCGGTGGCGGACCACAGGCTGCCGGTGTGGACGCCGGTGTTGCCGGGGCCCTTGTAGAAGGTGACGCCGGTGACGTAGCCGCTCACCGCGGACTGGAAGCGGGTGCCCAGTTCCACCGAGTTGGTGTCGTCGCCCACGTTGGCCGTGCTCGGTTCGGCGGTGGGCCCCCACAGGGTGCACGGGCAGGTCACCGCGGGCGGACTCGCGCTGGTGGTGAAGTTCCACGTCAGCGGCGCCGCCATGGCGTTGCCCCACAGGTCGGAGGCCTGAACGGACGCCGTGTAGGTGGCGTTCAGGCCCAGTTCGCCGGACGGGGTGAAGGTCGCGCTGTTCGCGGCGCTGAGCACCTTGGTGCCCGGGACGGTGGCGCCGCCCGCGTCCTTCAGGGTGAACACCAGCGTGTCCGCGTCGATGCCCTCGCTGAAGGTGGCCTTCACGGCCGCCGTGATCGGGGTGCCGGTCGCCGAGGACTGCGGGGTGGTGGAGGTCACCGTCGGCGGGGTGGTGCTCGCGGTGGCCGTGTCCAGGACCGCGTCCACCCAGTAGTTGCTGCCGGCCGACGCCGTGGACGGGAACCCGCCCGTACCGCTGTAGCGGTAGACGCCGTTGCCTCCGTCGGTGCCGGAGCGCAGCGCGGTCAGCGGGGCCAGCCCGGCGGAGCCGGAGGCGAAGGTGGTGTCGAAGGAGTACCCGCCGTTCGGGGCGAAGTAGGAGGCGATGTACGTGGTGTTGGCCTTGACCGGGACCGGCGAGGAGAAGTTCAGCTGCTGCCAGCCGGACGCCGTCTCGTTGGTGAAGGTGCCGGTGGCCAGGCGCTGGCCGGTGCTGCTCCACAGGCTGCCGGTGTGGGTGCCGGTGTTCGCGGGGGACTTGTAGAAGCGGACCCCGGTGATCGAGCCGGGCGCCGACGAGCGGATCTTCACGCCGAGCTCGACGGCGCTTCCGTCACCGGCGTTGACCGTGCCGGGTACGGCCGCGGCCGGCCAGACGGTGCACGGGCACTGCTGGGGGCCCACGGTCAGCGGCACGGTGGTCGTCGTGCCCATGTTGACGCTGTCGTCCACCGCGCGCACCTTGATCTGCGCGGGTCCGGGGACGGTCGGGGTCCACTTGTAGCTCCAGGACGCGATGCCCGTGGTGGCCTTCCAGGTGGTCCCGCCGTCGGTGGAGACCTCCACCCGGGCCACCACGCCGCCGCCGCTGTCACCGGCGGTGCCGGTGATGGTCACCGGCCGCAGCGCCGGCACGGTGGCGTTCGCCGCCGGGCTCGTCACCGTGATGACCGGGCCGGTGGTGTCGGTGGAGGCGGTCGCCGCGACCAGGTCGCCCTGCAGCGACTTCGGCTGGACGCCCATGTCGGCGAACACGTTCACGGTGGCCTGCTGCATGCGCTTGTCGGCGGTGACCACCGCGTCGTCCGGATTGCCGGTCGGCATGTTGGTCAGGCCCCAGGACCACTGCACCGTGCCCGCCCCGAACACCAGCGCGCGGGAGGTCGGGTCGCGGAAGGCGACCAGGCTGTGCGTCGCGGTGCCGTTGCCGTACGTGTTGCCGTAGTCCAGCCGGAGCTTGCCGTCGTTGATGTCCACCGTGGTGGACGACATCTGGATCTGGCCCGGCGGCCGGTACCCGTCCTCCACGTCGCTGTCCCACTCGTAGCCGAGCGTGCCGGCCGGGAACGTCGCGGTCTGGGTGGGGGTCAGGTTCGCGACGCTGGTGCCCCGCCACAGCCGCATCTTCGCGAAGGCTCCCGGAACGGTGATCGCGTCACTGCGGTAGCCGTTCACGCTGAACAGCGAGCCCGTCAGCTGGTTCTGCGGCTGGAACGGCCGCCCGTTCGCCGCGCTGGCCGGGTCCATGAACGTGCCCGTCCAGATCCCGCTCGGGTCGGGAACGCCGTTCGGCTGGGGGAAGGACAGCTTGGTCTCCTTGTAGCAGACCAGCGTCCGGTTGGCGGTGTTGGCGCCGTCGATGCTCGGTGCCAGGCGCGTCTTCCAGAAGACCTCGTTGCCCGCGAAGTACGTCTGGTGCTGCCCGGCGCGCCGCGCGTTCAGCGCGTTCGTGAACTGGTCCTGCGTCCAGTACTCGTCGTGCCCCGACGACATGAACACCTTGTGGTTGCCCAGCTGGGCGGCCCCGCGGGTCGACATGTCGATGCCGGACATGTAGCTGACGTTGTAGCCGTTGCGCTCCAGCCACGCGATCATCTGGTACTCGGACCCGTAGATCCCGTTCTCCCCGCCGATGTCCATCGGCCGGTTGTAGCTGACCTCGTACGCCCGGCCGTCCGGGGCGGGTCCGCCGCCGTCGTACAGGTCCTGGCCGCCGTAGTTGTTGTACGCCTGCCAGGTCTGGTCCGCGGTCTGCACCAGGATGTCGGAGTGGCTCGCGTCGTTGCGCACCACGAACGGATAGGGCATCACGCCGTTGCCGTCCGCCTGGTCGAAGTTGGCCACGTACAGGCCGGACACGGCGTCGGCCGGCACGCTCCACGTCGCGGTCACCGGCCAGTTGCCGCAGTCGACCAGGCCCGTGGACGGCTTGGTGGTGCAGCTGCGCGGGGTCCCGCCCGGCGCGACGTTCGCCGGGTACGTCTGGGCCGCCTGCGCCGGCGTCGACAGCATGCGGGCCCCGTCGCCCCCGTAGTGCCCCAGCCGGTAGACCGAGACCTTGTACGGGGTCGGCGACTGGACCTTGAACTGGACGCTCTCGCCCGCCTGGACGCTCATCTGGGCGCTGAAGCCCTTGATGTCGCCGTAGGCGCTGGGCGCGAACCAGTCGGACATCGGGGTGCCCGGTTTGGAGTTCTCGCACACGATCGCGTTCGAGCCCGGACCGCAGGGGTCGGCAGCGCCGGCCACCGCGGACGGAGGTAAGACCGTGGCCATCAGGGTCGCGACCACGGTGAAGAGACCGTACCGGAGCAGCCTTGTCCGTCTGTTCATCTGTACCTCTGTACCTTTTGGTGGCGTCAGCGCAGGGCGTCGGTGAGCGCGTCCACGACCCGCTGCTGTTGAGCGGCGGTGATCTGCGGGAAGAGCGGCAGGGAGAGCATCCGGTCCGCGGCCCGCTCCGCGTGCGGGAAGTCGCCCCGGACGTGACCGAGGTGCCGGAAGGCCGGGGTGAGGTGGACGGGCGCCGGATAGTGCACGCCGGCGCCGATCCCCTCCGCGTTGAGCTTGCCGACGACGGCATCGCGGTCCGCGCCGTCGACCCGCACGACGTACAGGTGCCACACGTGGACGTTGCCGCCCGCGGTGACCGGCAGGGTCACGCGCCCGGCGGCCGCCAGGCCGCCCAGCAGCGCGTCGTACCGGGCGGCCGCGGCCCGGCGGGCCGCGTTGCCGTCGGCGAGCCGGGCCAGCTTGGCCCGCAGCACCACGGCCTGGAGCCCGTCGAGCCGGCTGTTGAAACCGGGCACGTCGTGCCGGTACTTGGCGACCCCGCCGTGGTTGGCGAGCGCCCGCACCAGGTCCGCCGCCTCCGCGTCGTCGGTCACCACCGCGCCCGCGTCGCCGTACGCGCCCAGGTTCTTGCCCGGGTAGAAGCTCGTCGCCGCGATGGCGCCGCTGCCCGCGGAGCGGCCGTCGCGGGTCG
Organism: Streptomyces sp. NPDC048461; assembly: GCF_055587105.1. Lineage (NCBI taxonomy): Bacteria > Bacillati > Actinomycetota > Actinomycetes > Kitasatosporales > Streptomycetaceae > Streptomyces > Streptomyces sp. NPDC048461. The sequence continues at coordinate 325,314 of NZ_JBVJGW010000002.1, forward strand.
CGCCCTGGCTCTGCGCCGCGTCCTCGACGAGCCTGACGTGCGACGGCAGGCCCGCGGCGAGTGCCGCGGTGTCGGCGCACTGCCCGTACAGGTGCACCGGCACGACGGCGCGCGTGGCCGGCCCGACCGCGTCGAGCGCGGCCGCGGGATCCAGCAGCAGGGTGTCGGGCAGGCAGTCGGCCAGCACCGGCCGGGCGCCGATGCGGGCGACGGCGCCCGCCGTCGCGATGAAGGTGTTCGCGGGCAGCACCACCTCGTCGCCCACCCCCACCCCGCTCGCGCGCAGCGCCAGTTCGAGGGCGTCGGTGCCGTTGGCGACCCCCACGCAGTGCCCGACCCCGGCGAACTCGGCGTACTCGCGCTCGAACGCGCGGACCTCCTCACCGCCGATGAAGGCGGTGCCGGCCAGCACGCGGTCGAAACCGGCGCGCACCTCCGCGGCGACCTCGGCGTGCGCCGCCTTCAGGTCGACGAGCGGTATCTGGTTCATGTGACTGGACTCCCCATCCGTGTCTCCGGCCGCCGGCCGGTCTCCGCCCCCTCGGCCCGCAGCTCGTCGAGCGCCGGACCACCCGCCCCGCGCAGCCGGCGGGCGGGGCTTCCGGCCCACACCTCGCCGGGCGGCACGTCGGCCAGGACCGTGCTTCCCATCCCGGTCAGCGACCAGGCGCCGACCGTCGTGTACTCGCGGACCAGCGCGCCCGCGCCCACGTACGCCCCGCGCCCCACCCGCACCCCGCCGCCGAGGCGGACCCCCGAGGCCAGCGTGGCGAAGTCCCCGACCGCGTCGTCGTGGGTGAGGACCGCCTGCGGCATCACCGCCACGTGCGACCCGACCCGTACGCCCGCGGTCAGCACGCTGTGCGCCAGCAGCACCGAACCGGCCCCGAGCGTCGAGGACCGCGACACCACCGCCGTGGGGTGGACCACCGTCGCATACCGGTTCACCGGCAGCCCCAGCCGCCGCACCAGGCGCGCCCGCACGGCGTAGTCCCGCGGACTGCCGACGCAGACCACCACCCGGGCCCGGCCCAGTTCGTGCACCCGGTCGCAGCCGCCGAGCACCGGCACCCCGTCCACCTCGGCGCCGTCCAGCGCGGGGTCGTCGTCGAGGTGCCCCAGGAGCCGCCAGCGCGGGGCGGAACCGTACGCCAGGTCGGCGTCGGCCGCGTCCCGTACGGCCTGCGCGGTCTCCCGCGCGAACCCGCCCGCGCCGACGATCAGCAGGTCCTCGGTGACCCGGGGCCCGTTCACCCGCCCGCCTGTGCGCGGAGCACCGCCACCACCCGGTCCTGCTGGGCCTCCGTCATGGTGTGGAACAGCGGCAGGATCAGCGAGCCGAGGCTGATCCGCTCGGTCACCGGCAGCGGCGCCGCGCCGTGCCCGGAGTACGCCGGCTCCAGGTGCGAGGCCATGATCCCGCGCCGGGCGGAGATCCCGGCCTCGGACAGGGCGGCCAGCAGTGCGTCCCGGCCGACCGGGAAGTCCTGCGCCAGCAGCACCCAGTACGACTGGAAGTTGCCCTCCCCGTACGCCGGGTCCCGGACCGGACGCAGGCCCGGCACGTCCCGCAGCAGCTCCGCGTACCGGGCCGCCAGCTCCCGCCGCCGGGCCACGATCGCGTCGAGCCGGCCCAGCTGGACCAGGCCGACCGCGGCCTGGATGTCGGTCATCCGGTAGTTGTAGCCGACCTCCAGGTAGCTCTCGGCGATCGGCTTGCTGCTCGCGTGCCGCTGCGCCGCGGACACGTTCATGCCGTGCTCGCGCAGCCGGCGCAGCCGCTCCGCCCATCGCGCGTCGTCGGTGGTCACCATGCCGCCCTCGCCGGTGGTGATCACCTTGCGGGGGTGGAAGGACCAGGCGGCGAGCAGGGCGCCGTGGCCGACGGACTTGCCGCCGACGGTCGCGCCGATCCCACAGGCGGCGTCCTCCACCAGCGGGACCCCCCAGTCGGCGCACGCCGCGCGCAGCGCGTGCACGTCGGCGGGCACTCCGCCCTGGTGGACGGCGAGCACGGCCCGGGTGCGGGGCGTGCGGACCGCGTCGACGGTGGCCGGCGTCAGGTTGCCGGTGGCCTCCTCGACGTCCGCGAAGACCGGCTCGGCCCCCACGTAGCGGACGGCGTTGGCGGTGGCGATGAACGACAGCGAGGGCACGACCACCTCGTCGCCCGGACCGAGGTCCAGGGCGATCAGCGCCAGGTGCAGGGCGGTGGTGCACGAGCTGACCGCGATGCCGTGCTCGGCGCCCACCCGCTCGGCGAAGGCCCGTTCGAACGCGGCGACCCGGGGCCCCTGGGCCACCCAGCCGGAGAGCACCGCGTCGGCGGCGGCCCGCGCCTCCTCCTCGCCCAGCCACGGCACCATGACGGGGATCCGGGCCGGGGCCGCGTCCGGGCCCGGAGACACGGCGCCCGCGGTGGCCGGGGCCGCGTCCGGGGTGCTCATCGGCCCGCCCCGGCGGCGGCGCTGCCCGCGGCCGCGTCGGCGGCGCGCTCGGCCCGCCACCAGTCCACCAGGTCCCGCAGGCCCGTGCGCAGGTCGATCTCGGCCGTGAAGCCGAGGCGGTCCGTGGCGCGCGAGGTGTCGGCGAGCCGGCGGGTGACGCCGTTGACCGCGCGCGCGGGCCCGTGCTCCGGCACCAGGCCGTCCGCGCCCATCGCCTCCAGCAGACCGAGCGCGAGGTCCAGGAGGCTGGTCTCGGTCCCGCTCGCGACGTTGAACACCTCGTCGGTCAGGTCCGACTCCGCGGCGAGCAGGTTGGCCCGGGCGATGTCGCGGACGTGCACGAAGTCCATGGTCTGGGTGCCGTCGCCGAGGATCAGCGGCGGTTCGCCGGCGGCGATCCGCTCCATCCAGCGGATGAGCACCTCGGTGTACAGCCCGTGGATGTCCATCCGGGGGCCGTACACGTTGAAGTAGCGCAGCGCGACGTAGTCCAGCCCGTACATCGCGTGGAAGCTGCGCAGCACCCCCTCGTTGAAGGCCTTCGCCGCGCCGTAGAAGGTGTCGTTGTCGTACGGGTGGTGGCGCTCGGTGGTGGGGAAGGTCTCGGCCAGGCCGTACACCGAGGCGGAGGACGAGGCGATCACCTTGCCCACGCCGGCCGCGGCCGCCGCCTCCAGCACGTTGAACGTGCCGTCGACCATGACCTCGTTCGCCAGCCGCGGCTCCTCCGCGCACTGGGTGATCCGGATGGCGGCGAGGTGGAACACCAGGTCGGCGCCCTCCGTCGCCTTGCGCACCGCGGCCACGTCGCGGATGTCGCCCTCGACGACGTCCACCACGCCGCTCGGCAGGGCGCGGGCCAGGTTGGCGGTCCGCCCCCGCACGAAGTTGTCGAGCACCACGATCTCGCGTGCTCCGTTGTCCACCAGGAGGTCCACCAGGTGCGAGCCGATGGTGCCCGCTCCGCCGGTGACCAGAATCCTCTTGCCTCGTACGCTGCTCAACGCCCTGCCCCTACTGAGTCGGTCGTGGTGTTCCCTGTGGCGGCCGGCCTGACGGGCCGTGTCCGCGACGGCCGGCGCCGCGGCTCCCGGCGAACCGCCGGTGGTGCGGCCGGTGCCGTGTCCGGAGCCGTGTCCGGTATGAAGGCGGTGCGAACGGTCAGCGCCCGGTGCGCAGTCCGACGACCGCGCCGCGGAACTCCAGGCTCCGGGAGGCCGCTTCCAGGATGTCCAGCACCTGCAGCCCCGCCCGGCCGTCGGTCAGCGCCGGGCGCCCGTTGCGGACCGCGGCGGCGAACTCCTCGACCATGCTGCGCAGGGCCTCCTTCTCACCCAGCGCGGGCGCCACCATGTCGCCGGACCGGTAGGACACGAGCATGTCGCGGCGCTCGTCCGCGCCGATCTCCTGAGGGGCGGTCAGGTCCACGCCCCGGTCGAACACGGCGACGCGCTGGGTGGGGTTGAGGTCGTCCCACACCAGGGTGCGCTTGGATCCGCCGACCATGGTGGTGCGCACCTTCGTCGGGGACAGCCAGTTGACGTGGACGTGCGCGATGGCCCCGTTGCTGAGCTGGAGCGTCAGGTAGGCGACGCATGACTGCCCGGCCCCGATGGGATCGGCTCCGTGCGCGGCGACGGCGACCGGCCGGACGTGGTCGGGGAGGATGAAGTCGAGGACCGAGAGGTCGTGGGGGGCCAGGTCCCACAGGACGTCGACGTCCTTCTGGACCAGCCCCAGGTTGATCCGCACCGAGTCGAAGAACTGGATGTCGCCGAGTTCGCCGGAGCGGACCATCTCGCGGATCCGCCCCACCGCGGGGGTGTAGCAGTACGTGTGGTCGCACATGAGGGTGAGGCCGCGTTCCTCGGCCTCGTTCACCAGCCGCAGGCCGTCCTCGTACGTGGCGGCGAGGGGCTTCTCCACGAGGACGTGCTTGCCGGCGCGCAGGGCGGCCAGGGCCACGTCCAGGTGGGTGCCGGCCGGGGTGGCCACGGCGACGGCGTCGACGGCCGGGTCGGCGAGGACCGCCGCGTAGTCCGAGGTCGCCTGGACGGTGGAGTACCCGCCGAGCACCTTCCGGGCCCGGTCCTCGTCCAGGTCGCAGAGCCAGCGGAGCCGGAACTCCGGACTCGACTGGAAGTTGCGGACGAGGTTGGGCCCCCAGTACCCGGCGCCGACCACGGCGACGCCTAACGGCCCGGCGGGCTCCCTTCCGGTGGCGCCGGCATCCCGTCCCGTGTCCTTGGCGGTGTCCTTCACAGCGTTCCCCTTCCCTCCGCGCACGCCGACCGGCGTGTCGCCAACTCACGGCCGGGACGCGTGCGAGGGAAGGAGGTGCCGTCGACGGCGGGCCGGACGCGTGTGCGCGACCGTGCGTGCCCGTTCAACGGTGATGGCCCCCCACAACCGATGCCCTGCGTGTTCCGCGTGCTTCCGCCCCCCGGCCGTCCGGCACCCCGCGCCGGTCCGGCCGCCGTGCGCGCCGCCTGTTCCCCCAAGCGGTGCGCACGTACCGTTGTACGTGTCGTACGTGTCGTACGTGTCCTGCTGTGCCCTGCGTGATGTGTGGTGCGTGTGGTGCGTGAACCGTCCTGCGTGACCGTCGGTTCCGGATCCGTTCCGGCATCGCCGAAGCGCGTCCGATCCGCTCGGCCTCGCTCAATCTAGACCACCGGGCCTACGCCCGGGGAGAGTTGAGGGAAACGTCCGGTGCAGGTGTTCGGGCGTGCATACTTCCCGGGTGACCAGCATCGTGATCCCGGCCCACAACGAGGGCCGGGTCATCGGCCGGCTCCTCGACGCCCTCCTGGCAGACGCCCCGACGGACCCCTCCACACGGGGTCCCGGGTCCGAGGAGACCGACATCGTCGTCGTCTGCAACGGCTGTACGGACGACACCGCGCAGGTGGCGGGAGCACGCGGCCCCCGGGTGCGGGTCGTCGAGATCCCGACTCCTTCCAAGCACACCGCACTTCGGGTCGGGGACGAGCACGCGCGGGGATTCCCGCGGCTCTACGTGGACGCCGACGTCGTCGTCGGGGCCGCCGACGTACGGGAGTTGACCGCCGCCCTCGCCGGGAGTCCCGGCCTCCTCGCGGCCGCGCCCGCGCGCGAGGTGCCGCTGACCGGCTGCGCCTGGCCGGTGCGCGCGTACTACGGGGTGTGGCAGCGGCTCCCCGCGGTCCGCGAGGGACTGTTCGGGCGGGGGGTCATCGCGGTGTCCGAGCCGGGGCACGCGCGGATCGCGGCCCTGCCCCCGCTGATGGCCGACGACCTGGCCGCGTCCCTCGCCTTCGGGCCGGGGGAGCGGCGGGTGGTGGAGTCGGCGCGGGTCGTCGTCCATCCGCCGCGCACCTGGTCCGACCTCGTCAAGCGCCGCATCCGCGCGGCGACTTCGTCCGCCGAGGTGGAGCACTTCCAGGCGTCGCGACCGGCGGGCGGGCCGCCCGGCCGGGGTGCGCCGGCCGGTACGAGCACGCCGGCCGGGCCGGAGCCGCTGCCCGGTGCGGCGGCGCCCTCCGCGCGCACCAGTACGGCCGACCTGCGGGCCCTGCTGCGGGCCCAGCCGCGGCTGCTGCCCGGCGTCGTGGTGTTCCTCGTGGCCGCCCTCGCCGCCCGCCGGGGCTCGCGCAAGGCCATCCGGAACCGTGACTTCTCCACCTGGCTGCGGGACGAGAGCAGCCGCCGGGGCTGAGGGCGCGGCACACCTCGGAGCGGCGGGTTCCGGGGCCGGGTCCGGCCACGGCCGGGCGGGACCCGGCCACCGCCCGGCCGAATTGCCTCGTACGCACCTCTGTTGCCCCGCACCACCACTATGGTTCCACTCGCGCGTTCGCGTACGCCCGTCCGAGACCGTCGTCATCGGGAGCTCCAGAACATGTACCTCGCGGACCGTTCCGCGCCCGCGCCCGCCGGTGCGAAGCCCGCGCGGGGACGAGGGGGACGCCGCCGTGCCGGGGCCGTCGCCCCGGCCGTCCTCGCGCTGGGCACGGTCAGCCTGATCACCGACATCTCCTCCGAGATGGTCACCGCGGTCCTGCCGCTGTACCTGATCGCGGGCCTGGGGCTGAGCCCGCTCGGCTTCGGCGCCCTCGACGGCGTCTACAACGGGGTGAGCGCGCTGGTGCAGCTGACCGGCGGGCACCTCGCCGACCGGGTCCGCAACCACAAACTGATCGCCGGGATCGGGTACGGCCTGTCCGCGCTCTGCAAGCCGCTGCTGCTGCTCGCGCACAGCCTCGGACCGGTGGGTGTGGTGCTCGCGCTGGAGCGCACCGGCAAGGGCCTGCGGACCGCGCCGCGCGACGCGCTGATCTCCCTGTCCACGCCGGCGGAGTTACAGGGCCGCGCCTTCGGGGTGCACCGGGCGATGGACACCACGGGGGCGCTGCTCGGGCCCCTCGCCGCCTTCTTCATCCTGAACGCGGCGGTCGGCGGCTACGACGCCGTGTTCGGGGTGAGCGCCTGCGTCGCGGTACTGGGCGTGGTGGTACTGGTGCTGTTCGTCCCGGGAGGCGGCAGCGCCGCCGCGGGCGCGACCGGCGCGGTGGGCCCCGGCGCGCCCCGCCGCGGACGGCCCCCCGCGGCCGCCGACCGCGCCGCGGCGGGGAACCCCGCGCCGACGGCGGACCCCGCGCCGACGGCGGACCCCGCACCCGCCCGGGGCCCCGTACCGGCCCACGGCCGACGGGCCGCGGTCCCCGTACCGGCTCCGGGCCGGGCGGTCGGGAGCCGGGCCGCCGCAGGCCCCGGACCGGCGGTCGGGAAGGCGGCCGGTGGGCGGGCGGAAGGCGTGGGCGTGCGCGAGGCCCTGGCCCTGCTGCGGCTGCCCCGGCTGCGGGCCCTGGCGCTCTGCGCCGCCCTGCTGGGCCTGACCACCGTCAGCGACGCCTTCGTCTACCTGCTCCTCCAGGACCGCGCCGGCATCGGCGAGCAGTGGTTCCCGCTGCTGCCGCTCGGCACCGCCGCCGTGTTCCTGCTGCTGGCCGTGCCCGCCGGGGCCCTCGCCGACCGGATCGGGCGGCGCACCGTCTTCCTCACCGGGCACGCCCTCCTGCTGGCCGGGTACGGGCTGCTGCTGTGGGCCCCCGACTGGCCCGCCCTGCCCTACGTCGTCCTGGCCCTGCACGGCCTGTTCTACGCCGCCACCGACGGAGTGCTGCCGGCCGCCGTCGGCGCCACCGTGCCCGCGCGCCTGCGGGCCACCGGCATGGCGCTCGTCGGCACCGGCCAGGCACTCGCCCGCTTCGGCTGCTCGCTGGCCTTCGGCGGCGCCTGGACCCTGTGGGGGGCCGGCTCCGCGCTCGCCGCCGCCACGGCGGGCCTGCTCTGCTGCGCCGCCGTCGCCGCCTACGTGCTCCGCCCCACCGCCCCCGGCGGTAGCGCCCCGGGCCCGGGCGCCGCTCCTGCGGAGCCCGCCCGGGCGCCCGTCCCCGCGCCGGACGGCAGGGGCTCCGAGGGCCGGGGCTCCGACGGCCGGGCCCCCGAGGGCCGTACCTCCCCCGACCGCGCCCCCGCCGATCCGCCCCGACGCCCGCGAGGAACCCGATGACGCTCTCCCGCCGTCTGCTCGTGCTCGCCCTGGCGGTCCTGCTGCTCGGCGGTGTCGCCGCCGCGTTCGTGCTGCGCGCCGCCGCCCGCGCCGACCAGCCCCGGGAGGGCGGCCCCGCGGTCGCCGCGGGCGAGGTCACGCTGACCCAGCGGGACCGGCTCGCCTTCCTGAACACCGCCCAGGGCCCGCACCGCGGGTCCCTCGCCTCGGTTCCGGCCGACGCGCCGGAAGCCGCTCGTACCGCCTCCGGGCTCACCTGCCGGCGCTTCCACGCCGCCGCGGGCACCGGGGTCTGTCTCAGCTCCACCCCGGGCACGCTCGCCCAGGAGAACCGGGCCGTCGTCGTCGACGCCGAACTGCGCGAGCTGCGGGCCTTCCCCCTCGCCGGCACGCCCAGCCGGGCCCGCGTCTCCCCGAGCGGCCGGTTCGCCGCCTGGACGGTCTTCGTCTCCGGCGAGTCGTACGGCGCCGCGTTCTTCTCCACCCGCACCTCGATCGTGGACACCCGTACCTGGGCCCTCGAACCCGACCTGGAGAAGTTCGCCATCTCCCTGGACGGCCGGCCCTACAGCGCCGCCGACGTCAACTTCTGGGGCGTGACCTTCGCAGCGGACGACGACACCTTCTACGCGACCCTGGGCACCGCCGGCCAGACCCACCTGGTCAAGGGCTCGGTCTCCCGGCGCGCGGTCACCACGCTCGCCCGGAACGTCGAGTGCCCGTCCCTCTCCCCGGACGAGACCCGCGTGGCGTACAAGAAGCGCGTGACGCGCGGCGCGTCGCTGTGGCGCGAGCACGTCCTGGACCTGCGCACCCTGCGCGAGGTGCCGCTCGCGGAGAAGCGCAGCGTGGACGACCAGGCCGTCTGGCTCGACGACCGCACCCTCGCCTACGCCCTGCCCACCGACGGCGTCGTCGACAGCACGGACCTGTGGACCGTCCCGGCCGACGGCACCGGGGCCCCGCGCCTGCTGACCCCCGGGGCGTCCTCCCCGGCCCGCCTGCGCTGACCGGTCCGTCCCGGGCGGTCCCCTCACGTCGCGCCCCGAGGAAGGGCGCCGCCGCAACCCGGCACGCCCGCTTCGTGACAATCCGCACATTCATCCCCAAAGCTGCGGCCCAGCGGGGATCATTATTTTCGGAATTGTCGTATATGGGCCTCCTCTGAGGTCTGCGCCGTCCGTCGCAGGGCCGGCGCCACAGGGAGTGACATGGGACGCGCGGGCAGCTGGACCGGTAACTGGCGGATCGCCCTGCCGGTGGCGGGCGGAGCCGTCGTACTCGGACTGGGCGGCCTCTACGTCACCGGGCTCGTGGCCGGCGGCGACGTCGACCCGGGCACACGGGTCCTCGGCGTGGACATCGGCGGCATGGACCGGGCGGAGGCCCGGCGGACGCTGGAGCGGGAGCTCGGGCCCGCCGCCGCGGCGCCCGTCGCGATGAAGATAGGCGACCGCGTCGAGAAGGCCGACCCGGCCGCGCTCGGGCTGTCCTTCGACACCGCCGCGACCGTGGCCGAGGCGGCCCCCGCCGGACACGGCCCGGTGACCGTCATCGGCAGGCTCTTCGCCTCCGGCGACCGGGACGTCCAGCCCGTGATCCGCACCGACGAGCGGACCGGCCGGGCCGCCGTCGACCGCCTCGCCGACACCACCCGGCAGCAGGTCCGCGACGGGGTGATCGCGTTCGAGAAGGGCGCGGCGAAGGCCGTCACCCCGCAGCCGGGCGTCAACCTGATCGAGGACCGCGCCTACGCCACCCTGCGCGAGGCGTACCTGAAGCCGCGCGGCGGCCCCGTCGTGCTGCCGGTCGAGAGCACCCCGCCGCGCACCGGGGCCGAGGAGACGGACCGGGCGCTGCGGCAGTTCGCGCAGCCCGCCATGTCGGGACCGGTCAGCCTCGGCGTCGCGGGCAAGCGCATCTCCATAAGCCCCGCGGTCCTCGGCGAGCACCTCGTGATGAAGGCCGACGCCCAGGGCCGCCTCGTGCCCGACCTCGACGCCAAGGGCCTCCTCGCCGACGCCGCGGTGGCCCGCCCGGTCAAGGCGGCCGCCGGGGTCCCGCGCGACGCCGACCTCGGCCTCGACGCCGACGGCCGCGTGATCGTCGAGGACGAGGGCCGTACGGGCCGCAAGGTCACCGACGCGGCGCTCGGCCAGGCCGTCATGCCGCTGCTGACCCGCACGGGAGCCGCCCGCAGCGCCGAGGTCGCCACCGTGGCCGTCGAGCCGGACCTCACCCCCGCCGGGGCCAAGCGCCTCGGCATCAAGGAGAAGGTCTCCTCCTTCACCGTGTCCTTCCCGGCCGCCCCGTACCGCACCACCAACATCGGCCGGGCCGTGGAGCTCATCAACGGGTCCGTGGTCATGCCGGGCGAGGAGTGGAGCTTCAACCGGACGGTCGGGGAGCGCACCCCGGAGAACGGCTTCGTCGACGGCATCATGATCAACGACGGCCAGTACGTGAAGTCGCCCGGCGGCGGCGTCTCGGCGGTCGCCACCACCATGTACAACGCGATGTTCTTCGCGGGCGTCAAGCCCGTCGAGCACGGGGCCCACTCCTTCTACATCGAGCGCTACCCGGAGGGCCGGGAGGCAACGGTCGCCTGGGGCACCCTGGACCTGCGCTGGATCAACGACACCGGCCACCCCCTCTACATCCAGGCCGAATCCACCGACACCTCCCTGACCATCAGCCTGCTCGGCACGAAGAAGTACGACGAGGTACGGGCGACCCAGGGGCCGCGCACCAACGTCACGCCGCCCGGCAAGCGGACGGGCAGCGGACCGAAGTGCGAGGTGCAGACCCCCCTCGAAGGCTTCGACGTGTCCGTCGGGCGCGTGTTCGTACAGGGCGGCAAGGAAGTCCGGCGCGAGGAGTTCACGACCCACTACACGCCCCGCGACGAGGTCACCTGCACCCCGCCGGCCACGAAGACCCCGCCGGCCCCGCAGAGCCCCCAGGCCCCCGCGGCCCCGCAGAGCCCCCAGGCCCCGCAGCAGGCGCCGCAGGCCCCCGCCGCCCCGGGTTCCGCTCAGGCGGACGCCGCCACCGCCCTGGCCGCCGGCAGCCCCCGTACCGCGTGACGCGGGCCCCCTGCCGCGCCGCGGCGGCGGCCCGCTGTCCGGCCGGCGGGGGACGGCGGGTAACCGCCAGGGTGTGAATTGTGCGTGCCGGGGGCCGCGGGCGCCCGGAAGTGCTACAACTGGGATCGTGACCCTTCCTCGCCTCCCGTGCCGGGCACGTCGGTGCGGTCACCCCTAGGCATCAGGTTCCGAAGCGTCGCCGGCCAGGTGTTCGTCCTCCAGGTGGCGATCGTGGTGTTGCTCGCCGCCGGAGCCCTCCTGGCCCTCGTGCTGCAGTCGCGACACGACATCGACCGTGAGGCGCGCAACCGGTCGGTCTCCGTCGCGGAAACCTTCGCCCACTCCCTGGGCCTGCCGGCCGCCCTGCGAGCGCCCGACCCCGCCGCCATCCTGCAGCCCGTCGCCGAGGAGACGCGCAAGGCCGCCGGGGTCGACTTCATCGTGGTGATGGACACCAACGGCATCCGCTACACCCATCCCCAGCCCGACCGCATCGGGAAACGGTTCGTCGGCACCATCGAGCCCTCCCTCGCCGGGCGGGTCCACACGGAGAGCGTGCAGGGCCCCCTCGGCAAGGAGATCCAGGCCGTCGTACCGGTCACCGCCTCCGACGGCCGCGTCATCGGCCTGGTCTCCGCCGGTCTGACCGTGAAGAACGTGACCGGGGTCGTCGACCGGCAGCTCCCCGTCATCCTCCTGGCCATCGCCACCGGCCTGGCCCTGGCCACCGGCGGCACGGCCCTCATCAGCAGACGGCTGCGGCGCCAGACCCACGGGCTCGGCACGCAGGAGATGACCCGCATGTACGAGCACCACGACGCGGTGCTCCACGCCGTCCGCGAAGGGGTGCTGATCACCGACGGTGACGGACGGCTCCTGCTGGCGAACGACGAGGCCAAACGGCTCCTCGGCCTGCCGGACGACGCCGAGGGCCGCTACATCGGGAACGTGCCGTGCCTCGACCGCCGGATGGCCGACCTGCTGCTGTCCGGCCGCGTCGCCACCGACGAGGTCCTGGAGACCGGGGACCGGCTCCTCGTCGTCAACCAGCGGCTCACCCACCCCCGCGGCCGGCCCGAGGGCACCGCCGTCACCATCCGCGACTCCACCGAGATGCAGGTCCTGACCAGCCGGGCCGAGACGGCCCGCAAGCGGCTCAAGCTGCTGTACGACGCCGGCGGCGACATCGGGACCAGCCTCGACGTGGTCCGCACGGCCGAGGAGCTCGCCGCCGTGGCCGTGCCCCGCTTCGCGGACTTCGTCACGGTCGACCTCGCCGACCAGGTGCTCGACGGAGACGAGCCCGCCCCGGGCGCCGACATGCGGCGCACCGCGGTCAGCGGCATCCGCGCCGACCACCCCCTCTACCCCCGCGGCCGGCTGATCGACTTCCTGCCCTCCACCCCGCAGGCCCGCGGCTTCGGCACCGGCCAGGCCGAGCTGGTCACCCACCTGGAGGACGCGCCGGGCTGGCAGGCCCAGGACCCGCCGCGCGCCCGGGCGATCATCGACTACGGCATCCACTCGCTGATCGCGGCCCCGCTCACGGCCCGGGGCGTCGTCCTCGGCGTGGTCAACTTCTGGCGATCGGAGAAGCCCGAGCCCTTCGACGAGGACGAGCTGTCGCTGGCCGAGGAACTCGTCGCCCGCGCGGCGATCAGCATGGACAACGCCCGCCGCTACACCCGTGAGCACGCCCTCGCCGAAACGCTCCAGCGCAGCCTGCTGCCGCGCGCCCTGCCCGAGCAGAGCGCCGTCGACGTGGCCCACTTCTACCTGCCCGCCCAGTCCGGGGTCGGCGGGGACTGGTTCGACGTGATCCCGCTCGCCGGCAGCCGGGTCGCGCTGGTCGTCGGGGACGTCGTCGGACACGGCCTGCACGCCGCGGCCACCATGGGCCGGCTGCGCACCGCGGTGCACAACTTCGCCTCCCTCGACCTGCCCCCCGACGAGATCCTCGCCCGCCTCGACGACCTCGTACAGCGCATCGACCACGACGGGGACGGCGACGACACGAGCGGCGGCGTCATCGGCGCCACCTGCCTGTACGCCGTCTACGACCCGGTGTCGCAGCGCTGCACGATGGCGCGGGCCGGCCACCTGCCGCCCCTCGTCGTCGCCCCCGACGGCACCACGGAGATCGTGGACCTGCCGGCCGGCCCCCCGCTGGGGCTGGGAGGCATGCCGTTCGAAACGGCGGAGCTGTACCTGGCGGAGGGCAGCCAGCTCGTCCTCTACACGGACGGCCTGGTCGAGGAGCGCACCCGGGACATCGGCGAGGGCCTGGAACTGCTGCGCACGGCGCTGAGCCACCCCGAGCGCGATCCGCAGGAGAGCTGCCGGGCCGTCCTCGACATCCTGCTGCCCGAGCGGCCGACCGACGACGTGGCGCTGCTCATCGCCCGTACGCGCACCCTCGGCCCGGACCGGGTCGCGCAGTGGGACGTCCCGTTCGAGCCGAGCGCGGTCGGTGCCACGCGCAACGCCGCCGCGAAGAAGCTCGACGAGTGGGGCCTGCCGGAACTGGCCTTCGCCACGGAACTGATCCTCAGCGAACTGGTCACCAACGCCCTGCGCCACGGCAGGGCCCCGGTACGGGTACGGCTGCTGCACGACCGGGGGCTGACCTGCGAGGTGTGGGACGCCAGCAGCACCGCCCCGCACCTGCGGTACGCCGCGACCACGGACGAGGGGGGCCGCGGACTGTTCCTGGTCGCCCAGCTCAGCGAGCACTGGGGCACCCGGTACACCCCCGAGGGCAAGGTCATCTGGGCGGAACAGGCCCTCCCCGGCTCCCCGGGCGCCGCGGAACCCTCCCTCGCGGCGTTCCTGGACGTGGACCCCATCTGACCGAGGACCCCGTCTGACCGCTCCGCGCTCGTGGCCAACGGCCGCCAGGGCGTGCGCCGTTGATCCGGCTCCCGGAGGGCGGTCCGGGGCGGGTGCGGGCCGCAGACGGGTGCTGGCACGGATGGACAAGACCACGTACGGTCGGCAGGGTGAGGCGGGGACCAGTCCCGCCGCAGGTCACGGTGGGTGCGGTGCGGTGCGGGGGCGGCGAGCACAGGAGCGGGCGACCGCGGTGGTCCCGGCCCGCGCGACGGTCGGACGACGGCCACGGCGACCGCCCGAACCCGCTCGACCCGCGGACCTCACGGCCTCACGACCGCACCATCCGCCGGACCACCTTCGACCCTGGGACACGACCCGTGCAGCATGACGACGAGCCGGTCTTCATACGGAGCAGATGGGGAACCAGCCGCTACGTCTACAACCACCGCAACCCCGTCGGCCTCGCCCTCATCGTCCTCACCGTGCTGTTCGTCGGCACGATGATGATCCTCATGACCAACCGCGCCGGACCGTTCGCGCCCTCACCCGCCCCGACGCCCCGGACCCCGCCCCCGTTCGACCCGCGGCCGGCCGCGCCGGCCGAGCCCGCGCCCTGGCCGCCCCTGCCCCCCACGGGCACACCCGGGCCGTAACAGGGCGACACCTCCCCGGGCCGCCGTCCGTCCCCGACCTCTGGAGCGAAACCCCGTGAACGCGCAGTGGAACGCCCCGGCCCACCGCCGGCGCCCGCACACCGGTGCGGGGTGACCCGCATGGACCCGGCAGCCCAGCGGCCCCAACCCCCGTACAGCGGCGACCCGATGGTCGTCTGCGGCGACGACGCGCTCGCCGTGCGCCTGGCGGGAGAGCTCCACGACATCTACCGGCAGCCCGTCACGCTCCTGCTCCCCGACGCCGACACCATCGGTCCCGAACCGCCGCCCTCCACCCGGGTCGTCGAAGCCGAGACGCCGGACACCACCGCCCTCCGGGAGGCGGGCATGGCGCACGCCGTCGCCGCGGCGCTGGTCTACGAGGACGACGAGACGAACATCCGGGCCGCGCTGACGGCCCGCCGCATCAACCCCCGGGTCCGCCTGGTCATCCGCCTCTACAACCGCCGGCTGGGCAGCCATCTCGCCGAACTCCTCGACCAGGCCGCCGCCGTGGCCGCCGGCACCGCCGACGGGCCCGCGGCCGACTCGGCGACCGTGGTCCTCTCCGACGCGGACACGGCCGCCCCCGCCCTCGCGGCCACCGTGGTCGCCGGCACCGGCAAGGTCCTGCAGGCCGACGGCCTGCTCCTACGGGCGGCCGAACGCACCCCGCGCCGGCGCCGCGAGACCACCCGGCCCGGCCTGTGCACCCTGGCCCTGCTGTCCTCCACGACCGACGACCCCGCCGGCACGGAGGGTTCCGACCGCAGCGGCCCCGCCGGACCCCGGCTCCTGCCGTCGTCCGAGGAGATCGCCCGGTCCGCGCAGCGGGGCGCGGTCGTCCTCGAAGCGGTCTCGCACACCGCGCCGTCCGCGCCGCAGCGGCGGATCAGCGCGGCCGGCCTGCCCCTGACGGAGCTGTTCTCCCGCCGCGTCCGGTGGTCGCTGGCGGGGATCACGGCCGCGGTGGCCGCCATCGCCGTCGCCTCCGCGGTCACCACCGGAGACCACCCCGTCCACGCCGCCTACGTCACCCTGCTGGACCTGTTCTCCATCAACGACCCCGCCCTGGGCGACACCACGGAGCGCCAGCTGCTCCAGCTCTTCTCCGGCCTGGTCGGACTGCTCCTCCTGCCCGTGCTGGTCGCCGCCGTCCTGGAGGCCTTCGGATCCTTCCGCTCCGCCTCCGCCCTGCGCCGTCCACCGCGCGGTACGGCCGGCCACGTCGTCCTGCTCGGCCTCGGCAAGGTCGGCACCCGCGTCCTGGCCCGGCTGCGCGAACTCGGCATCCCCGTCGTCTGCGTCGAAGAGGACCCCGAGGCCCGGGGCATCGCCCTCGCGCGGAGCCTGCGGGTTCCCGTCGTCCTCGGC
This sequence comes from Streptomyces sp. NPDC048461, assembly GCF_055587105.1. Classification (NCBI taxonomy): domain Bacteria; kingdom Bacillati; phylum Actinomycetota; class Actinomycetes; order Kitasatosporales; family Streptomycetaceae; genus Streptomyces; species Streptomyces sp. NPDC048461. The sequence goes on from NZ_JBVJGW010000002.1 coordinate 341,260, forward strand.
GACGTCACCCAGGAGGGCGTCCTCGAAACCGCCAGGACCGGCCGCGCCCACGCGCTCCTCGCCCTCACCAGCTCCGACACCACCAACCTCGAAGCCATCCTCTGCGCCCGCACCATCGCCCCCGAACTGCGCGTGGCGCTGCGCCTGTACGACGACGACTTCGCCACCGCCGTCCACCGCACCCTGCGCGCCGCGCACCCCCAGGCCCTGACCCGCAGCCGCAGCGTCACCTCGCTGGCCGCCCCCGCCTTCGCCAGCGCCATGATGGGCCGGCAGATCCTGGGGGCCGTGCCCGTCGAGCGCCGCGTCCTGCTCTTCGCCGCCGTCGACGTGGCCGGCCTGCCCCACCTCGAAGGCAGCACCATCGCCGACACGTTCCGGCCGGGCCACTGGCGGATCCTCGCCCTGGACACCGCCGACCCCGCCGACCGCCGCCCCGACCTGCGGACCACCCGGCTCGACGGCCGAGGGCACGTCAGCGGCCTCCTCTTCGACCTGCACCCCGGGCACGTCCTCGGCCCGCAGGACCGGGTCGTCGTCGCCGCGACCCGGCAGGGCCTCGCGGAGCTGCTCGGCACCGGACGCCTCCCGGCCCCGGACGCCGGGCCGAGGGCGTGAACGCCGGGTCCCGGGCGGCGGTGCTCGCGTGCCGGAGGCCGGGGCCGGGGGATGCCGTCAGGCCGCCTGCTTGACGGCGGCGGGCGGGTTGGACACGAGGTTCCTCAGGTCGCGGCTGCACAGGGCTCCGGCCGTCGCCAGCGTGACCAGGGCCGCGCCCGCCAGCAGGGTGGTCTCCCTGCCGATCAGGTCGCTCAGCGGACCTGCGGCCATCTCCCCGATCGGCAGCGCGATGAACGAGCCGAGCGCGTCGTACGAGTACACGCGGGCCAGGCGGTCCTCCGGGATGTTCTCCTGGAGCGAGACGTCCCAGGCGACCCCGAACTGTTCCAGGGCGATCCCGTTCACGAACATCGCCAGGCTCAGCAGCAGGGCTCCGGGAGCCTCGGCGAGGACCACCAGCGGGAGCGCCTCCAGGGCCACGACGGCCACCCCGATGCGCAGCGCGTGGCGGTGGCGGGAACGGGCGGCGATGAAGCCGCCCACCACCGCGCCCGCCATCTGTGCGGCGAGGACCACGCCCCAGGCGGTACGGCCGAAGGTGTCGTCCGCCACCGTGGGGCCGAGGACCTGGATGCCCCCGGCGACGGCCGCGTTCACCACCATGAACTGGAGCACCACCACCCACACCCACGTGCGGGCAGTGAACTCCGCCCAGCCCTCGCGGAGTTCGCGGATCGGATGGGACCGCTCGGCCGGATCGGTCTGCGTGGCGGCCAGCTTGAGGCGCAGGAAGCACAGGGCGGCGACGAGGAAGGCGGAGGCGTTGCAGACGAGACCCCACCCCGGGCCGAGCACGGCCACGACGATCCCGCCGAGCGAGGCGCCGATGATCATGCCGATGTTGATGCCCATCCGCATCAGCGCATTGGCCGGCCGGAGCACGTCGGCGGGCACGGTCTGCGGGGTCATGGCCGCCGACGCGGGGAAGGACAGCGCGGCGAGGGCGCCGTTCAGCACGCTGAGCGCGATCAGCAGCGGGATCGACGTGAAGCCGAGCAGCACGCTCAGCGCGATCGCGCCCTGGACGCAGGCGGCGGCCGCCGCCGATCCCTGCAGGATCAGCGTGCGGGACACCCGGTCGGCGATGACCCCGCCGAGCAGCAGCAGCACCACGTTGGCCAGGGACCGCGCCCCGACCACGATGCCGAGGTCGATCGTGGACCCGGTGAGGTCGAGCACGGCGAAGGCCAGCACGATGGGCGCCATCGAGTTGGCGAAGTACATGAGCAGCCGCCCCGAGACCAGCCACCGGAAATCGGGGTGGCGCAGGGGCACCAGCGGCGACGTGCCGGCGGGGAAGAGGCTCATGCGGTGGGGCTCCCGGTCAGTGTGAAGTGCACACGACGAGTGGAGATCCCCAAGTCCTGTACCGCGTAAGGGGTGTGGTAGTAGGCCTGCGGAGTGGCTTCCGGCGCCAGCTCGATCTCGAACTCACCGCGCACGGTCTCGCCCGCCCGGGCCTGCGCCCGGCGCAGCACGGGCCGCACCCGGGCGTTCAGGTAGCCGGGCAGCACGATGCCCGTGTTCACCGTGCCGGCCCGGCGCGCCACGGCCTCGACCACGACGTGCAGGCTCTCGCCGGGCGCCGCCCGGTCGGCCGACTTCACCCGGAGCTCCGGCGCGTCGACGTAGGAGTTCAGCACGTCACCGCACCGGGCGCACACCGCCTGCACCGTGTCCGTGACGACCGGCACCCGCCCCCGGCGCGTGTAGCTGCGCAGCGGCCGGCCGCACGTGCACGGACCGTCGAGGTCGACGGGCGCCCCGGCGACGCTGCGCTCCCCGAAGTACGTCGGGAACTGCATCACCGGGTCGCCGTGGTGCTTGGCGATCCGCTGGGCCAGGGCGAAGTCGAGCGACCTCGTCTCGGCGGCGATCGCGGCCAGCGCCGGTCCGGCGTCCGGCGGCGACAGCAGCACGGTCCGCGCGGTGTCGCGCAGGACCGTGTCGGCGAGCTGCCGCAGCCGGGGCCACAGCGGGTGGTCCTCGTTCAGCAGGCCGCTGTCGAGCAGGCCGGACAGCCGGGCCCCCAGGGTGTACAGGTCCGTGTCCGCCTCCTCGGTCACCGGCGCCGGTCCGTCGGCCGGTTCGTCGGCCGGTTCGTCGGCCGGCCCGGACGACTGCAGACCGACCTGGACGAACGACGGGTAGGGGTTGATGTCCCCGAGCCGCTCGTTGATCGCGCCGGACGCGCTGCCCCGGGAAGCCGTGTCGGTGAGCCAGGCGAGGTTCTCCGGACGCTGGGCGTCGCACGCCGTGAGGGTGGCGACGACCGTCTGCGCGGGACCGTCCAGCGCGTCGAGCAGGATGACGTACTTCGGGTCGTACATCGCGTGGTCCGCGAGGGCCCCGCTGAAGCAGTTGCCCAGGACCAGCTCCGCCGCCCGGACCCGCCGTGCGGGGATGAGCTTGTCCTCGGGCTTGGTGCAGCCCAGTCCGTACGCGCACTTGGGGCCGTCCGCACCGGGCTGCCGCTCACCGGCCGGGCTCAGCCCGCACAGCGTGAACTGCCCCAGGTTGAGCTGGTCGTCCTTGCCGTTGCCGTGGAACAGCACCCGGCTCCAGACCCGGCCCAGAGCGATGCTCAGGACGTCCTGGTGCCGTACGTCCTCGGCGCCGAGCCAGACCGTGCCGGGAGCCGGGGGCAGCGTGTCCAGCTCCGAGATCATCCCCACCTCGCCGTGCGCCACGACCCTGCCGTACTGCTTGGCGACCATCCAGCTGAGGGTGTGCACGTCCCGGCCGGTGAGCAGGAACAGCGCACGGCCCTGCGCGTGGGCGCGGTCGATCACCTCCTGCACGGAGTCCGAGCGCAGGTCCGCGTACGCGCCGACGAGCAGCACCGAACCGGCGTCCGGCAGGTCGGCCACGTCGGACACCCAGGACTCGGCGAGCGGATCGGCCAGGCGCCGCAGCGACTCGGGCAGTGGGGCGCCGACGACCACGCCGGTGGTGCTGGGGGCCGGGGCGCGCCGGCTGTCGTAGACCTGCTCCGCCAGGGAGATCCCGTCGAGGAGTTCGGCACGGCCGCCGCTCCACACCGGGAGCGGCGCGGTCTCCGGGCCGTCGGCCAGGCACCGGTTCACGGCCTCGTCGAACTCCCGCAGCGTCTCGCAGGCGACGAACAGCGCGCCGCGCTCCGGCCCGCTCACGCCTCTTCCACCTTCAGTTCGAAGGCGTCGAGCACCGCGTACATCCGCTGCTCGACCTCGTCGGCGGTGGCGCCCTCCACGTGGACGTAGCCGGTGCTCGCGTGCGAGGCGCGCGGCGGGTCGAGCAGGTCGCCGGGGGCCGCGGTGAGGTGGGCGCCGAGGACACCGGGCAGGCGGCACAGCGCCTCCTCGGTGCTGATGTGCAGCAGCCTTCCGGGCCGGACGGGCAGGAGCAGGTCGCCGACGGCGCGGTCCTTCGTGTACTCCGGTACCGGAACCCGGTCGAGGTAGGTGTCGAGGATGACGTGGAGGAAGTCGAAACCGTAGGCGAGGCCGTGGTTCATGGGCACTTCGCACCCGCTGAGCCGCGCCGCGACCTCGCTCATGAAGAACTCGCCCGTGTCGGTGAGGAAGAACTCGCCGTGGAGGTAACCGTGGGGGATGCCCAGGCCGTCGGTGAGCTGTTGCGCCAGCGCCTTGGCGTCGACGGGGAGCGGTTCCCCCGGCGCGTAGGTGATGTTGGCGTTGATGGCGCCGTCGAGGACTTCGAGGATCGGCCGGGGGTTCTTCGACAGGTACGCGTCCACCACCTGCCCGCGCGCGATCACGGCGCACAGCTGGAACTCCCGTCCGCTGATGAACTGCTCGACCATCCAGTCCAGTTCGGGGTTGAGCGCCGGTATGCCGGCCAGGTCCTGCGGTGACTCGATCCGGTACGTGGCGATGCACGAGTCGGAGTCGATCGGCTTCAGGACGACCGGCCAGCCGTGGTCGGCGGCGAAGGCCTCCACGTCGTCGAGGGTGTCCACCGGCCGGTAGGCGGCGTGGGGGATCCCCAGCTCGGCGTAGCGGTCCTTCATGGCCTTCTTGTCGCGCACCCAGGAGACCTGCTCCTGCTCCAGGTGCGGCAGGCCCACCAGCGCGGCGAAGCGCTGGGCGTCCGCCTGGAGCGCCTCGTTCGGGTTGCAGAAGTACCGCGGCAGGACACCGGCGTCCCGGATCCAGTTCAGGTACCGCGCGGCCTCGTCCTCCAGCGGTGCGGCGGTCGCCAGGGTGAACGTGGGAACGTGCGCGACGCGTTCGACGTACTCCGGGGTCAGCTCCACGGAGTCGAAGCGGAGCAGCACGACCGTGACGTCGTCACGGCCGAGCACGCTGTCGGTGAACGTCGCCCGGCGGCTCTCCACCAGCAGGACGACGGGGCGGGGGGTCTGCGGAGTCATACGGGTTCCTCGCTGGATCTGGGGTGCCGTGCGGGGCAGGGGGGGCCGGGGCCGGGGACGGGGGCCGGCCCGTCAGCCGATGACGCGGGTCGCGCCGTCGAGGCGTCCCGGACGGGTGCGCCGCAGGTCACGGGCAATGTTGACGCGCTTGAGCCACCGGTCCGAGCCGTCGAATCCGGCGTGGAACGGACGGCGTCCGTGGACGACGTTGCGGTTGTCCACGAAGCACACGTCGCCGGTGCGGATGAACACGTCGACGAGGTTGGCGTCCAGGTGGTCCACGACCCAGGCGAGGGCCTCGGCCGCCTCGGGGTCCTCGTCGCGGGCCCGGAAGTAGTCCCGGTCGATGCGCAGCACGGGGGAGTCCGGATGGCCGTCCAGGACCGGGACCGGCTCGTTCTCCGGCTCCTGGTCGCCGAACTCGTGCGAGGCGTCGGGGACGGGCACGAAGCGCGGCTGCGCGAGGACCCGCGCGATGTCCTTCGGCACGCGGCGGACGTCGACGTGCGAGACGGTGGTGGGGACCTCGGCGGTGTTGCGCAGCGCGAGCAGGCCCACCCAGTCCGCGCGGTGCGGAGAGAAGGCGTCCTCGGTGTGCCAAGCGAGTTCCAGCTCGCTGGACGCCGACACCAGGCTGTGCTCGTAGCCCCGGCTGGGCAGTACGTCCGTGACCAGCCGGCCGGCCTGCTGGGTCGCCCAGCCGATGACGTCGCCGAGCAGGGCGGAGTAGAGGACGAGCAGGCAGCCGTAGGTCTGGCTCGACTCCGTGTCGGCCTCGCGCCAGTGGCTCGGAGTCGCCCCGAGGGCCGCCTGGTCGAGGACGTTGCCGCGGATCATCGCCGCGTGCGTGTTCTCGTCCCGGCGCGCGGCGTTGAGGTGCCGGCGCACCGACAGGGGCAGGTCGTGGGCGATGACGGGCGCCTCGTCGAGGAACCGGGGATCGTCGGCCGTCTTGAATTCCCTCGCGCACCGCTGGGCCAGCCGGCGGGCCGCGTGCGCGTCCTGCTCGGTCAGGTCGAGTATGTGATGGCGCAGGTCCGAAGGACCGGCCTGCTGCGTTTCATGCATGCGATGACTTCCGTTTCGCAAGAGCTCTGCGGGTGGGGCGGGTCAGTTGCAGATGTCGAGGTACGCCGTCGGGTGCTCGTCCAGGTGTCCGACGCACTGCTCGCGGAGGTCCTCGGGATGCGCCTCGCGCCAGCCGTCCGGGACCCGGACGGCGGTGGGCCACAGCGCACGCTGTCCCCGGTCGTTGACCACGACGGCGAACGTCCCGTACTCGTCGGTGAACGGGTCCTCCGGCCAGGGTTCGCCGAGGACTTCCAGCGCGTCCCCGGAGCCCCGCCGGGCGGCCCGCCCGGCCCGCCACATGCGGCTGCCGGGTGCCCCCATGGGGTCGGGGACGAAGCGTTCGCCCGTGCGACCGGGCCGGTTCGCGTATCCGAGCGCCAGCTCCGTGCCGGCGAGGTACAGCGCGCCGACGGCTCCCGGCGGTACGGGCCGCAGCGCCTCGTCCAGCACGTACGCCCGGTGCTCCCACGCGGTCCCGGCATCCGGTCCGGGCTCGCGCACCCGGACGGAGCGCGCCTCGGCCGGACCTCCGCGTTCCCGCAGCACCAGCCCCTCGGCGCGGGCGAAACCGAGGGTGTCGGGTCCGGCGCCCTCCCACGAGGCGGACACCGTGAGGGCCCGCACCGGGGCGATTCCGCGCCCCAGGGCTCCGGCCGTCCGGCACAGCGCGTCGGCGTCCTCGGCCGAGGCCAGCACCTCGTCGGCCGCACTGTCGCGCAACCAGTCCAGCAGGCGCGGAAGTTCCTCCGCCCAGCCGACGTCGGGCGCGAGCACCGTGCCGCCCGAGGCGAGGACGCACAGGATGCCCAGCGCGTCGTCGGCGCCGGGGTGGCGTCCGGCCAGCCAGGCGCTCCGCGCCCCCGGGAGCTCCTCGGCCCTGCGGGCGGCGTCGGCGCTGACGGGCAGGGAGCCGATGAGGACGCCGTCGGCCGCGGCGGAGTCCGGGCCGGCGAGCAGGACCGGGTGGTCCGCGGTCAGGGGGCCGGTGCGGTCGGCGTCGCGCAGCGGGCCCTCGGACGACGCACCGGGCGGCGCCCCGGCCTCTTGGAGCAGCCGTACGACCCCGGGCGTGGCCGGGAGCGACTCCTCGGCCGCGGCGTCCAGGAGCAGCACGACGGGCGGTGTCGCGGTGAGCAGTTCCGCGATCCGCGGGGCACCGGCGTCCGGGTCGAGCGGCCTGCACACCGCGCCCGCCTTCGCGATCGCCAGGGCGGCGACCGCGAAACCGAGGGGTGACGCGATCGCGGTGGCCACTGCCGCGCCCGGTCCCGCCTTGTGGCCGACGAGCGTGCGGGCGAGCCGGTCGGAGCGCGCGCCGAGCTCCGCGTACGTGGTGTCCGTTCCCGCGTGGACGAGGGCCACGGCGTCCGGGGACTGCTCGGCCCGCCGCGCGAAGAGTTCGGGCAGGGTGGTGGGCGCCGCCGTGCGCCCTTCCGTGTCGGCCTCGCGCCGTGCACGGGCCGCCGGGCCCTCGTATCCGAGGGGAAGGAGGCTGACCTTGCTCCCCGGCTGTTCCAGGGCCGCGCCGAGCAGCGCCACCAGCCGGCCGCCGAGGTCGGCGACCGTTTCCCCGTCGACCGCGTCCCGGCGGAAGGTGGCGCTCAGCGTGATGCCGAGCGGCGCGCCGGTCGCGCTCTGCCGTTCCGTCAGCAGCAGTGCGAGCTCCGCGTCGGGGTGGGGCAGGAGGGGCTGCTGCGGCTGGACGGACAGCCCGGCCGCCTCGAAGCCGGCGCCGGTCTGCTGGGCCACCGCGAGGACCACGCCGCCGGGCCGGGCCTGCGGCGCTGCCTGCAGCCGGTACGCCGCCAGGTCGGCTCCCCGTACACGCCGCAGCAGCTCGGTGAACGCCGGGTCGCCCGACACGTCCGTACGCAGCGACAGCATGCGCGTGTACGGACCGACGGCGAGCCGCAGGGCCTCGCCGGACCGTGCGGGCACCGGGGTGGCGAGCACGATGTCGGTCCCCGCCCCGAGCCGGCCGAGCAGCGCGGCCACGGCGGCGTGCACCACCATGAACAGCGTGCTGCCGCGTTCGGCGGTGAACTCCGCGAGCCTGCGGTGCAGGGCCTCGTCGATCGGCGCCTCCCACGTCCCGATGCCCGGCTCCGGCACCTGCGGGGCGGCCACGGGCAGCGGGGTGGGGAGGGGGGCGTCGCCGGCGGGCCGGAGCGGCTCCGCGGCGCCGACGGGCGGGGCCGGCGGCTCCGGGCGCAGGACGTCACCCACGGCCCGGGCGGCGTAGGCCGCGGCGAGGTCCGCGGCGAGCGGGAGACAGGACCCCGCGTCGGCGGCCGCGGGTGGCAGGGAGAGGACGAGCAGGTGGTCGTCCGGAGCGAGGGCGTACAACTCCACCCCGCCGAAGGGGCCTTCGGGGCTCCCGTCGGCCTGCCGCGCGGTCCGCAGCAGGCGGGCCACGTCGGCGTCCGCGGGCCGGACCGCCGACGCGACGAGCGGGTCGGGGGCCTCGGCCCCGGGGGCCCGGTGCCCGCCGTCCGGGGAGAGCGCCGCGCCCAGGGTCGCGTGCCGGCCGGCCAGATCGCCCAGGGCGCCGGTCAGGGCCCGCGCGTTCAGGGCTCCCCGCAGCCGCAGCGGCAGGACGAGGCGGCCCGTCCCGCCGGATCCGGCGCCGGAAAGGACGTCGTCGGCGACGGCCTGCGGGCCGGGACCGTCGAGCAGGGCCGCGAGCCGCAGGGGGGTCGGCGCCTCGTACAGGGCGCGGTTGCTCGGGTCGGACCCGAGGGTCGCGCGCAGCCGGGCGACGAGACGGGCGGCCGCCAGGGAGTGTCCGCCGAGCGCGAAGAAGTCCGAGTCCGCGTACACGTCGCGCCTGGGCAGGCCGAGGACCTCGGCGAAGAGGTCCCGGAGGATCTCCTCGACCGGTGTTCCCGGCAGGATCCCGGGTGCGGCGGTCGTGAAGACGGGCGCGGGCAGGGCCCGCCGGTCGACCTTTCCGTTCGGGGTGAGCGGCAGTGCGTCCAGGGTGAGGAGCGCGGCCGGGACCATGTAGTCCGGCAGCTGCTCCTGCAGGTAGCCGCGCAGGACGATGCCCAGGTCCACGGTGCGGTCGAAGGCGGTGGGGGTGTTCGCGCAGTCCGCGGCCGCGCGGGGCGCCGCGCCACCTGCCGCGTATGCGTTCGTGAGCGGCCCGTCCGGGACTCCGCCGGGCGCGAGGAAGCAGATGTCGAGGGCCTCGTCCGCGTCGGCCGACCAGGTGGTGAACGCCCGGTATCCCAAGGCCTCGCCCGCCGCGCAGAGCGCCTCGGGGTCGGGTACGGAGCCGGTCCCCGCGAGCCGCGCCAGGGCGGCGGCGGCCGGGCCGCCCGCGTCCAGCTCCCGCAGCGCCGCGTGTTCGCCGTGCACGCGCAGGTTGGGCACCGCGGCCACCCGCAGGACGGCGGGCCGGTGCGCGCGGAGGTACGCGTCCAGTTCCGCGATGCCGGTCAGCTGCGTGCCCCAGTCGACGCGGGGGGCGTCCCGCAGGTCCGCGGCGGGCTCCGCCGTGCCGAGCACGACGTCGTACCGGTAGCGGGTCAGTTCGTTGTGGTGCGCGCCGCGCTTGACGCGTACGTCCACCGAGCGGATGGCCGGCAGGTCTCCGGCCAGCGCGGCGAAGAGCGCGGGGGAGAGCAGCAGCTCGGTCTCCAGGGCCACGCGCTGGTCGATCGCCCTGCGCAGTCCCTCGCGGTCCTGACCGCTGCCCTGCGCCAGCTCCACGCCGGTCTGCATGCAGCGCTGCAGGTCCAGGTTGCGCAGGTCCCCCAGGAAGACGGAACCGCCGGGCGCCAGCAGGGGGAGCACACGTGCGAGCACGGTGTTCAGGTAGTCGAGGTTGGGGAAGTACTGGACGACCGAGTTGATCACGACGGTGTCGAAGTGGCCGACGGGCAGCCCCTCGGTGACGTCCGCCGCCCGGCAGCTCAGGGTGACCTTGTCGCGCAGACGGGGGTCGGCCTCCGTCTGGGACCGCAGCGCCTCGATCACGGACGCGGAGAAGTCCGTGCCCCAGTAGTCCTCGCAGTCCGGGGCGAGCCGGGAGAGCAGCAGGCCGGTGCCCACGCCGATCTCCAGCACGCGGCGCGGCCGGAGCTCCCGGATGCGCCGGACCGTTGCCGTCCGCCACTCCTCCATCTGGTCGGCGGGGATCGGCTTCGCGTCGTAACTGCTGTTCCAGCCGCTGAAGTTCTCGCCGAGCTCGGCGGACCCCGCGTCGTCGTACAGCGCCTCGTAGATCTCCCGCCACTCCGTGACCTGCTCGGTGGTCTCGGCGGCGGCGGCCGCCGCGGGTACGACGTGGGCGACCAGCCGCCGGTCGTCCTGCGCCTCGTGCAGCGACACGACCGCCTGGGCGACACCCGGGTGCGAGGTCAGCACCGCCTCGATCTCGCCGGGTTCGATGCGGAATCCGCGCAGCTTGATCTGGTTGTCGACGCGGCCGAGGAACTCGATCGCGCGGTCCGGGCGGAGCAGGACGCGGTCGCCGGTGCGGTACAGCCTGCTGCCGTCCGCCGCGAACGGGTCGTCGACGAACCGTTCCCGCGTGAGGTCCTCCCGCCCGAGGTAGCCCGACGCCAGGCAGGGCCCGCCCAGGTGGAGTTCGCCCGCGGCGCCGGGCGCAACGGGCCGGCCGGACTCGTCGAGGACGTGGGCGACCGTGGCGCCGATCGGCCGGCCGATCGGTATGGTCCGGGCGTCGGCGGCGGGTTCGGTGACCTCGTGCCACGTGGCGAAGGTCGTGGTCTCGGTGGGCCCGTACACGTGCAGGAGCGTGCCGGGGGGCCGCGCCGCGAAGACCTCCCGCACCCGGCGCGGATCGCACGCCTCGCCGCCGAAGAGGAGGACGCGCAGCGTGGCGAACGCCGCCGGCCGCTCCCGGGCGATCTGCTGGAACAGCGCGGTCGTGAGGAACAGGACGGTCACACCGTGGTCGCGCACCGCGCGCTCGAAGGCGGCCGGGTCCACGACGGTGTCCTTCGGCAGGCCGAGCACCCGGGCGCCCGCGGTCAGCGCACCCCAGATCTCGAAGGTGACGGCGTCGAAGGCGGGGTTGGCGGCCTGCGCCACCACGTCCCGGGGGGTCAGCCGCACGTAGTCGGTGGACCGGACGAGGTCGACGACGGCACGGTGGGGGACGACGACGCCCTTGGGCGTCCCGGTCGTCCCCGACGTGTAGCAGACGTAGGCGGCGTCCTCCGGGGCCGGCGTGACGTCCGGGAGGCAGGCGCGTTCCGCGGCGATCGCGTCCGCGAGGGCGTCCACGGCCACGACGGCCGTCGGCAGGCCGGCGTAGTCCGGCGCGCAGGAGCCGGTCGTCACCACGGCGCGGGCCGCGCAGTCGCGGACGATCAGCCGGCGGCGCTCCAGCGGGTGTGCCGGATCCACCGGCACGTAGGCGGCGCCGGCCCGTGCGATCCCGAGGAACGCGACGACCAGTTCGGATCCCGCCGGCAGACAGGTGACCACCCGGTCCCCGGGGCCCACTCCCCGCCCGATGAGGTACGACGCCAGCTGGTTGGCCCGGCGGCTCAGCGCGGCGTACGTGAGGGTGACGCCCTCCGCCGGGTACGCGACCGCGATCGCCTCCGGATCGGCGCGGACGTGCCGCTCGGTGAGCTCCGAGAGGGTTGCCCCGTCCGTGAGCTCCGAGAGGGTTGCCTCGTCCGTGGTTCCGTCCGTGCCCGCGCCGTGCGACATCGGGCTTGCATCCATGCCGGTCATTCCCACCTCAGCGAGCGAAAGTAAGTCGGTGGCGCGACGTCCGCCTTGCGTGTAAAGGGCGCCCGACGTGACCCCTGCGGGTTGTTCGATGTGCGAACTCGACGTCCGATATGCGCGGCCCGGAAATGGACGCTAAACGCAAGATCCAGGGCCGTCAACCGGCTGTTTTCAGCCCTGCATGTCCGGTACCCGGCTGATGAACGAGCAGCTCCTCGGGTGGCCCGAAAGCGCTCCGGACCCCGGTGGACCGGGCCGAACGGGGTCGGGAGGCGGGTCTCCGGGCCGGCCGCCGGACGGCCCGGCGGACCACGAATCGGCCTGCGGACGAGCGGCCTGCGGGATCTCGAATATGTCAGGTCGGACTCCTCCGGCGACCGCCCGCCCTTCACGCATGGCCGGATCGATCCCGGCCGTACGCATTCACGACGGATACCGGCGCACGGCGCCCGGGGCCGGAATCTATTGCGTTGCCGATCACGACGGCGGGAAGAAGAATGGCGCCGCATGGGACATGTGGAAGCCGCGCACCTGGAGTACTACCTGCCCGACGGACGGGTCCTGCTCGGGGACGTGTCGTTCCGGGTGGGCGAGGGCGCGGTCGTGGCGCTCGTCGGCGCGAACGGGTCCGGCAAGACCACCCTGCTGCGCCTGATCGCCGGTGAACTGCGGGCACACGCGGGCACCGTGACCACCGGCGGCGGCCTGGGCGTGATGCCGCAGTTCGTCGGCTCCGTACGGGACGAGAGGACCGTCCGGGACCTCCTGGTGTCCGTGGCGCAGCCGCGGATCCGCAAGGCCGCCGAGGCGGTCGACGCCGCGGAGCGCCTCGTCATGACGGTCGACGACGAGTCCGCCCAGATGACGTACGCGCAGGCGCTGAGCGACTGGGCCGAGGCCCGCGGGTACGAGGCCGAGACCGTCTGGGACATGTGCACCACCGCCGCGCTCGGCCTCCCGTACGAGAAGGCCCAGTGGCGCGAGGTCCGGACGCTCAGCGGCGGCGAGCAGAAGCGGCTGGTCCTGGAGGCGCTGCTGCGCGGCCCCGACGAGGTGCTGCTGCTCGACGAGCCGGACAACTACCTGGACGTTCCCGGCAAGCGGTGGCTGGAGGAGCAGCTGGCCGGGACCCGCAAGACCGTGCTGTTCGTCTCGCACGACCGCGAGCTGCTCGCCCGCGCCGCCGAGAAGATCGTGGCCGTCGAGCCCAGCCCGGCCGGTTCCGAGGTGTGGGTGCACGGCGGCGGCTTCGCCACCTTCCACGCGGCCCGGCGGGAGCGGTTCGCGCGCTTCGACGAGCTCAAGCGGCGGTGGGAGGAGAAGCACGCGCAGCTGAAGAAGCTCGTCCAGGACATGCAGCAGTACGCCGCCCGCAGCGACGTGATGGCCTCGCGCTACCAGGCCGCCCAGACCCGGCTGCGCAAGTTCGAGGAGGCGGGCCGGCCGCCGGAGCCGCCGCGCGAGCAGGAGATCAGCATGCGGCTGCGCGGGGGCCGCACCGGCGTGCGCGCCGTCACCGTCGAGGGCCTCGAACTGACCGGTCTCATGCGGCCGTTCGACCTGGAGGTGTTCTACGGGGAGAGGGTCGCCGTCCTCGGCTCCAACGGCTCCGGGAAGTCGCACTTCCTGCGGCTGCTCGCGGGGGACCCGTCGGTCGGGCACCGGGGCGCGTGGAAACTGGGCGCGCGGGTCGTGCCGGGCCACTTCGCCCAGACGCACGCGCACCCGGAACTGCAGGGCCGCCCGCTCGTCGACATCCTGTGGACGGAGCACGCCCGGGACCGGGGCGGGGCGATGTCGGTGCTGCGGCGCTACGAGCTGGAACGCCAGGGCGACCAGCCGTTCGACAAGCTCTCGGGCGGCCAGCAGGCCCGTTTCCAGATCCTCCTCCTGGAGCTGGCCGGCACCACGATGCTGCTGCTGGACGAGCCGACGGACAACCTCGACCTGGAGTCGGCGCAGGCCCTGCAGGAGGGACTGGAGGCGTACGAGGGCACGGTCCTGGCCGTCACGCACGACCGGTGGTTCGCCACGTCCTTCGACCGGTACCTGGTCTTCGGCGCGGACGGCGTCGTCCGCGAGACCTCCGAGCCGGTCTGGGACGAGCGACGGGTGGCCCGCACACGCTGACCCGCGCGGCTGTCGGCCGCGGGCCGGGGCACGGAGGCGCCCGGCCGGCGGCCCGGGCGGACGGGCGGCCCTCGCGGCCGTCGGCGCCCCCGGATCCGCCGGTCAGCCCTTGCGCGTCAGCGGTTGTCCGGTGAAGACCACCCCTGCCAGGCCGTGGGCCATGAGGTTGCGAATGTTGCCGTGATCCGTGTCGTCCGGCGTCGCCAGCACGCTGCGGTAGTGCTCACCGAAGGCCAGCAGCGCTTCCTGGTCGCTCAGCCCTTCCAGCAGGGCCAGCCCCAGGGTCTTGCAGGAACCCTCGTTCGTACCTGCGGCGTTATCCACGTCGCCGTTGCGGAACGCCACCGGCTGATACGCGTAGTGTGCGGCGACGAAGGCCAGGGTGTCGGCGAACTCGTGCTCACCTGACGCAAGGCTCGTCCGCAGCGCGTTCAGATCGGTCATGTGGGATCCCCCGGGTTGAGCGGACGCTCCGGTTGCCGTCCGTGACCGGACGACACTACCCCCTTCGCGCCGGCCGGTGAGAATCGCCCGGCGCATCCGGACGAGCGGCATCTGCGCAGGTCACGACCTATCGGATCAAAGCGAAGGTGCCGGCCGCGACGGCGCCGCCCACGAGGGTGCCCGCGAGGACCTGGGCCGGCGTGTGGTCCTTCAGCGCGACCCGGGACCAGCCGACGACGGCGACCAGCGCGTAGGCGGGGAGGACCCGGGGTCCGTAGGCCAGGGCGAGCATGGCGACGCTCCCGGAGGACACGGCCGCGTGCACGCTGATCTTCCAGACGGGGGTCACGGCGAGGAGCGCGGCGAGGGTGGCCAGCATGGCCGCGATCAGCGCGATCATGCCCCGGGGGGCTCCGAAGTCCCACAGCAGCAGGATGCCGGTCGTCACCGAGAAGATGATGAAGGTCATCACGACGAGACGCTGCTGCCGCCGGCCGACGTGCCGGTCGGCCCAGCGGCCGCGGCGGATGCCGTACCTGATGAAGGCCAGCGGGATGACCGCGGCGAACAGGCAGCCGAGGAGGCCCCACCCGATCCCGGCGAAGCGGCCGGTGTGCCAGCCGATGAGGACGGTGTCGGCGATGATCCAGGTCTTGGGATCGAGCCCGTCGGTGACGAGGCGCGCGGCCCGGGACTCTTCGGGTCGGGTGAGCGTGGTCGTCACGCCGTGGCCTCCTGGCTGGTCGCGGTGAGGAACTCGTCGGCCACGGGGGAGTGGTAGATCCGGGCGAGTTGGATGAGCTTGCCGACTTCGGCGGCGAAGTCGAGGTCGTCGATCCCCTCGCCGGCCGGCTCCTGCGTGCCGCCGACGGGCAGGGCACCGCGGGCCTTCGCCGCGCGCGCCGCCCGCAGCAGGAGCGCTTCGGCCGCCGGGCTCGTCGCCGGGTCGAATCCCGCCCGCCGCGCGGCGCTCTGTGCGCGCTCGCGGATGTCTTCGCCGGCGTACGCGTCGAGGGTCAGGGAGGCGTCGCGGATCTCGATCACCCTGCGGTACAGCCGCAGGCGCGGACTGCGCAGGAGCCCGGCCCCGAGGACGATGTCCGGGGTCACCGCGGTCAGGTCCTGCCACAGCGGCTGGAGTTGCCGGTGGTTCCGGCCGTCCTGGACGGTGCGCCAGGCCACGCCGAACGCGGGGATGCTGCTTCCGACGAGGATGAAGCCGATCGCCATGTACTTCAGGGCGTCGGTGGCGTTGTCGACCGGGACGTCGCCGGTGCTGTCCGTGAGTCCCGCGAGGCGGCTCGTCATGTACCCGAACCGCAGCAGGGTGTAGAGGACGCCGACGGCGGTCCCGATGCCCATGAGGCGTACGCCGGTACGGAGCCACCGGGCGCTGGCGTGCCGCGCGCTGCCCCAGAAGAGCCGGGTGGCGGTGGCCATGGCGATGCCGAGGTAGACGACGAAGACGAGGTAGTAGGCCGTTGCCCAGCCGTTGCCCGTGTTCTCCATGGAGAAGTCGGTCACTTCACGGGGCCGCGGGACGAAGAAGACGAACAGGACCGCCATCACGGCCATCGCCGTGAGGGCGACGTAGTGGCGGACCCGCAGCCGGCGCCCGGTCTCCGGCCTGGCGACGGCGACGACGAAGTCGACCACCGCGCCGGCCGCGATCATGCCCAGGCAGTGCTTGACGAGCGTGGACAGGTTGTTGACGCCGGCCCGCTCGTCCAGGGCGTGCATCACGCCGGGGAGGCGGAGCGTCATGGAGAGGGTCAGGGCGGCGAATGCGGTCCACAGGGCCCGCTGCCTGGCGGTGCGGACGGCGGACGGGAGCCGCCAGACCGTCACCGCCCAGAGCATGATCAGGACGGCGATCTCGATGCGCTTCACTTGACGACTTCCACGGTCACGACTCTCGGTTCACGGTTTTCTCCTCACGGCCTTCTCCGCACGCCCGCCACTCACGACCAGGTGTTCCGAACGGGATGCCCGAGCGCGTCGTGCAAGCGCGCGAGACGGCCCTCGGCCTCGCTGGAGGTGGACTGCGTGGTGTAGCGGCCGGCCCGCTCGTGGATGAGCGTGGCCAGGGTCTCGGCCTGCCGCTCCTGCGGGCTCGCGAACTTGCTCCGCCCCATGAGGTGGGCGAGACGGTCGACGTCGAGGCCGAGTTCCTCGTCGATCGACTCGCTCGCGCGCGCCGTGCTCCTGATCCGGTCCGCCTCGGCGCGGATGATCGAGGCCACGGGCAGTTCGGGGCGGTCCAGCCCGGAGACGGGCGTGTGCGTGCGCGTCAGGAGTCGCTGGAAGTGCTCGGAGGCGCGGGCGAGTTCGTGCTCCGACGACCGCTCCGATATCTCCAGCTCGGGGGCGACGTGCCCGAGCAGCATGTGGGAGATCTCGTGCAGGACGATCTGCACCTTGAGGATCTCGGCGGCGGCGGCGTCGTAGAACACGAGGTCGGCGACCTCCAGTCCGATCCAGATCCCGCACGGCAGGGCCGGATCGGGAGGACCGTCGAGGGGCAGCAGGATCAAGGGCCGGCCACGCTGCTCGGCGATGCCCTCGCAGAAGGCGTCGAGGTCGAACGGCTGGGGGATGACGAGCCGGTCCGCGACGGCGGCGCACTCCGCATCGGTGCGCTTCCACCACCGCATGATCGCCCTCCCCGCCCTGAGGCCCTCCCCGGCGTGGGGCTCAACCGCTGCGTGCCGTGGCCCACTTCGCACACCTGATCGCCCGAGCGTAACCGGAAGTGCGGGGGGCGGCCGAAAGGGTCGACCGGACAGGCTGAAACACGTGGTCCACGCGGGTAGCGTGACTGGTTCGCGTCCCTGCGCGTCCCTGCGTGTCCTTGCGCGTCCCTGCGTGTCCTTGCGCGTCCTTGCGCGTTGCTACGCGTCCTTGCGCCGCCGGCGGCGCGGATTCACGTCCGGAAGCCCCTCGGCCTTCCGGAGCTGCTTGATCAGACCGGTGACGGACCTCATGGATCCGGCGGACAGTCCGCTGAGGCGGAAGGCCGCTGCCTTGACCTGCTCGTCCTCCAGCACCTGGGCGAACTCGTCGGCCGCCGCGGCCTTGCCCATCTCCTCGCGGAGCCGCGCGATCCTCTCCTCGATCCGCTGCTCGATCGCTTCGGCGTTCTCGCCGTCGGCGAGGTATCCGACGGTGACGCCGAAGAAGTTGGCGATCGCGCGGATCGAGTCGATGCCGGGGTTCGGGTTGTTGTTCAGCCGGATGGTCTGGACCGTGCCGTGCGAGACGGACGGGCCGGGCAGCTGCCGGGTCCCCTCGGCGATCTCCTGGTACGTGTACGGGCCGCGGCTCACCGGGTGGATCGTCCCGATCAGGTAGCCGAGGCGGTCACCCATGGTGTCCCGCCGCCCGGTGGGGGTCTCCTCGCCCATCACCTCACTGCTCCCGTCCGCTGCCGGCATCTCGTCGTCGAATGCTGAACCACCACTCGCATTATCTACTGGCCTAGACGGCTCGCCTCACACAGTGCAGCGAAGCTCGTCTACCCGGCTAGCGGACCTCGCCGAAAGTGACCCACGCCACAACGCCGGATGATCGCCGCGCAGGTGCTTGACAGGCCGTATGCCGGGCGACGTATGTTCATCCAGTCATCTAGCGCGCTAGATGCTCCGGTGCTCATCTGCGGAACGAATCGCATCTAGTGTACTGAGCACCGAAGCTGGCGGGCGACGAAGGCGCGGGGGAGAGTGGTGATGCCGCGACGGCGTCGGACCCCCGCGGTGGAGCCGGCGTCCGGGGAATCCGCTTTCCCGCACGCCGGAGCCGAACGGCCTCGGCCGTGGGCTGGGGCACGGGGGTGCCCAGCCCACGGCCCGGGGCCCCCGCCGCCGCCGGAGCGGACCGGAGCGGAGGGGAGTGCCCCGGGCGCCGAAGGGGCCGGTTCAGTTCGGGAACAGCCCGTTCACGGCAGTCGCCAGGGACGCGAGCAGGGTGCCGTCCCGGCCGCCGGGTGCGGCGAGGGCGACGGCCAGGACCAGATCGCCCTTGTGGGTGATCGAGACGTCGACCGCGCTCAGGCCCGCCTCGGCGGCCCGGTCGGCGGCCGCCCCGGACAGCAGGACGACGGGCGCCCCGTCGTCCCCCTTCAGGACGGCCACCTGGCAGGGACGCACCCCGCCCGTCATGCCGGTGCCGATCGCCTTGAGGACGGCCTCCTTGGCGGCGAAGCGGCCGGCCAGGAACTCCCGGGCCCTGTCGGGCCCGTACCCGGCCGCGACCGCCAGCTCGGCCTCCGCGTACGCGAAGCGCCGGAACCAGGGGCGGCCGAGCAGCCGGTCGAGCTCGTGGAGCCGGAGCAGATCGGCACCGATCGCCATCGGCGGTCAGCGCCCGTCCGTGGCTGCGGAAGCCGTGGCGCTCGTGGCGGCCGTCGCGGCTGTCGCGGCCGTCGCGGTGAAGACCGCGTGATGGCTGCGGCCGGTCAGGGGATCGGTGTCGGTCAGGACGATCCTGCGGTACGAGCGCCGCCAGCGCTCGTGGTGGAGGGCGAGTTCGAGCCAGACGCCCGTGCAGTACGAGTCGCCGGGCGCGCGGTGGACGTCGGCGCGGCCCGCCTCCGTGTCCGGCCGCGCCCCCGGTCCCAGCACCAGCAGCGTCCCGGCGTCCCACCCCGTGGGGTCCGGTGCGCCGGAGCCCACACCGGCGAGCCGCAGCCCCGCGGCGTCGCCGGCCCCCACCCGCAGGACCAGCGCCGCCGCAGAGTCGATGAGAGGGGTGTCCCGGACGAGGGGGAAGGGCGTCGGGAGGGTGGTCTGCTCCAGCACGGCGACGACGACTTCGGCGGCCCGTCCGGACCGCTGGTAGGCGGCGGCGATCCGCAGCGCCGTGAACGGCGCGGCCAGCCCCTGCTGCGCGATGGCGAAGTTGGTCGCCGAGCCGCCCAGCCGGCTCGTCAGGTGCGGGGCGACCGCGGTGAACGGCACCACGTCCGGGAGGGCGTGCGCGACGACGACCAGCTGGGGCCGGGCCCCCCGCACCGCGTCGGAGCCGGCGAGCAGGTCGGCGAGGTGCCGGTGCGAGACGTGTGCGCCGCGGGCCAGCAGGTCCTCGTCGGCCTTGGCCCCGAACGGACCGAGCAGGTCGTCGTGGAAGGCCCGCACGGTGGCCGCCCGGGGAGAATCGGCCGGTGCGGGCCCGGGACCCGCGGGCGAGCGCACGGCGGCTGCCGCTTCGAGTACGAGACCGGTCATGTGACTGCCTTCCCTTCGTCCAGCAGCCCCGCGACGTAGTCGGCGAAGGAGCGGACCGTGCGCAGGTGGTCGATGTCGAGGTCCTCGGGGTCGACGACGGCCCCCGTGCTCTCCTCGACCAGGAGCAGGAGCTCCAGGACGGAGGAGGAGTCGAGCCGCAGGTCGTCGAAGAGCCGGGTGTCCTCGGGCAGTTCGGACACCTCCCGTTCCAGCACCTCCGCGAGTGCCTTCTCGATGGCGCGGAGCACGACGTGTCGTTCGGTCATGCCGGCGTCTCCCCCTCGTGGTGGGTGATCACCATCGCTCCGAAGGTGGCACCGAGCCCCACCGAGACCATCACGTAGTGGGCGCCCTCCACGAGCCTGCCCTCGTCGCGCAGGGTCGTGTAGTTGACGAACACGTCCGAGGCGAAGGTGTGGCTGTAGCGCGGCACGTTGTCGAGGAAGACCTTCTCCAGGGGAACCTCCAGCGACTTGACCGCCTGGCGCCACGCGAGCATGTTGACGTTGTGCGGGATGATCAACTCGATGTCCTCGAAGGCCAGTCCCGCCTCCGCCACCGCCAGCCGGATGACCTCGGCGATCCGCGGGCCGTACTGCTGGCCGAAATCGTTGTTCTGCTCCGGGGTCAGGTCCAGCCAGTCCGCGTACTCGCCGAGGGTGCGGGTGACGAAGGACAGGACCGTGTCCCCGCGGCCGTCCAGGGTGACCAGGCAGGCCGCCGCCGCGTCGGCCATGATCGCCGTGTTCGGGATGTGCTGGACGATCGGGGAGAACGCGCGCTCACCCGTGATCATCAGGGCGTACGCGTTCTCGTCGCCCTCGGCCCGGAGCAGTTCGCCGATCACGTCCAGCGCGCCCAGGCTGGAGACACAGGCCTGGTGGCTGAGGCCGAAGGCCTCCGCCCCGTCGAGGCCCAGCTCCTCGCGGAGCACCTGGGCGGGCTCCACGTCGGCGGGAGCGACGGCCTGGGTGGTGTGGGCGTACACCAGCCAGGCCACCCGGCCGCCGTCCGGCAGCGCGTCCAGCACGCGCCGGGCGGCCGGCCGCAGCAGGTCGAACAGGTCCAGGTCGGGGTCGAAGCGCAGGGTTTCGAGGCCGTAGAACTTGCGGAAGACGCCGAGTTCGGCGCGCCGCAGGCCCAGGTGCTCGCTCAGCTCCTCGATGCGGACGCTGCGTTCGGGCAGGTACGACTCGACCCGTTCGAGCGTGGTGCGGGCCATCAGCCGGCCGCGATCTCGGCGCGGATGAGCCACAGGCGGTTGGCGCCGCGCCGGGTGCGCGGCTGCACCGCGTACGGCCAGCGGCCCGCGCCCGCCCCCTCCTCGCCGGGCTCCTTGAGGTCGCTGACCTTCCATCCGTTGGCCGCGACGAACTCCTCGGGCTCGTCGCTGCCGAAGATCCACGGGGTGCCGTCGGCGGCGAGGGTGTCGAGGAAGGGCTTGGAGAACGGGCTGCGGAGCAGGGTGCGTCCCAGGATGTCGAACGAGAGCCGGCTGCCGGGGGCGGAGGAGGACGCCAGCAGCCGGAGCAGCCCGGCGGCCTGCTCCTCGGTGAGGAAGAAGGTGAGGGCCTCGGCGATCCACAGGGTGGGGAGACCGGGATCGAAGCCGGCCTTCTCCAGCTCGGGGAGCCACTCGCCGGTGAGGTCGGCGGACACCTCGCGCCGGTCGGTGCGCGGGACCGCGCCCAGCGCGTCGAGGCGGTGGCGCTTCTCCTCGATGAGGGGGCCGTGGTCGACTTCGTAGACGGTGGTGCCGTCGGCCCAGTCGAGGCGGAAGGCGCGGGTGTCCATGCCGGCGGCGATCAGGACGACCTGGGTGATCGTGCCCTCGGCGAGGACGGAGCGGATGCTCTCGTCGAGGAAGGCGGTGCGGATGGAGATGAAGGGCAGCAGGCCGCCGCCCTCGTAGCGCTCGATCAGCTCGAAGCCCTTGGGGGCGGCGAGGGCGCGGGCCAGCGGGTCGGTGTAGAGGGCGTCGTCCCGGTCGGACTCCAGGGCGCGGGCGGCGGCCATCCACTGGGCCGTGTAGGAGACTGCGTGCATGGTTCGGCCTTCTTTCGGGGGGTGGGATCGGGGCGCGGTCGGCGGGGCGCTGCGGGGCCTCAGACGAAGAAGGCCTTCTCGATGGTCGCCAGGGACTGGAAGTCCTCGATGTCGATCGCGTCGAAGTCGATCTCGGTGCCGCTGGCGCCCTCGATCGCGTAGACCAGTTCGACGAAGGACAGGGAGTCCACCAGCCGGTTCTCGATGATGTTGGTGTCGTGGGTCAGCTCGACGGGCTCCTCGTGACGCCCGAGGATCCAGTTCCTGACCTGGTCGATGCCCGCGTGGGTGCTGCCGGCGGTCTCGGTGGCGACGCTCATGGGGTTTCTCCTCCGTCTGTGGGTGGTGTGCTCGGTGGGGTCGGCGTGAGTGAGGTCGGTGGCGTTGGCGGGGTGTCCGGTGGTGCGGCCAGCGCGACGGCGACGGCCACGGCCCAGCCGCCGTCGTGGCTGATGCTGACGTCGATCGGACCGAGGCCCGCCTGTCCGGCGAGGTGCGCGGCCCTGCCGGTCAGCCGCAGGAGCGGGCGGCCGCCCGGTTCCCGCAGGATCTCGATGGAGTGCCAGGGGAGCGGCGCCCCGCTGGAGCCGAACAGTTTGAAAACGGCTTCCTTGGCGGCCAGACGGCCGGCGGTGCCCGGGGCGTCCCCGGCGCAGAGCTCGCGCTCCTCGGCGGTGAGCATCCGCTCGATCGCCGGTCCGGACCCCGGGGCCAGCAGCGCCGCGACGCGGGAGAGCGGTACGAGGTCCACGCCGATCCGGGGTGCGGCGGGGGGCCGGCCGGCGGGGGTCAGCGTCCGCCGCCCGCGCCCGTGGCCGCGGCCTCCACCGCGGTGGCCGCGGTGCGGACGGCGTCCAGCGCGGAGTCCAGGTCGCCCTCGTGGCGCTCGGACAGGACGTGCAGCCAGCGCTCCAGCCCGAAGGCCACGCACGAGGTGAAGGCGTGCCCTCCGGAGGGGAGGCGGATGTCGCAGCGCTCGCCGAAGAAGTTGCGGTGCGTGTTCACGGACGCGATGGCCAGGTCGCCGTACTGGAACTCGTACTTGACCGGGCTGAGCTTGGCGAGGAGTGCCCGTGCGCCGTCGTTCTGGAAGAAGGGGTCGGTGGCCGCCTGACGGTCGAGTCCGATGCCCAGCGCGGCGGAGAAGGACTCGATGCGCTCGGTGAAGCGGGCGATGACCTGCTGGGTGTGCTCGAAGTCGCCCAGCGCGACGATCTCGCGCATCTGGAAACTGGCCAGGCGGCGCAGGCCGTTGTAGTGGTCCTCGTTGCGGAAGCAGCGGTTGACGAGGGTGAGCAGGGTGTCGTCCGCGACGGTCCCGCCCTCGTGGTAGAGGTACGCGCCGTAGCAGGTGGCGTGCGGCAGCCCGTAACGGGATTCCCGCAGTTGCTCCGGCGCGAACCGCCCGTCCACCGGCTTGGCCTCTCCCTGCCCGAGGTCGAGGGAGCCCGCGACCCACGCGAGATGCGGGAAGTTCGTGTAGACGTCGAACTTCTCCAGGTCGGTGACCGGGAAGAGCGGCGGGGGGCTGATCTCCTCCGCGCCTTCGGCGAGACCCCATCCGGCGAAGATCCCGTCGAGCTCGCGCAGCAATCGTGTGGACGCCGGTCCCAATATGGCCAGCGCGGGGGATTGCGCGCTTCCCGTCAGCCGGTTCATCGGATGATTCCCGTCTTCTCCAGGAACTTGGCGGTCTTGCGGAAGGTCCGTTCCTCGGCCCGGGCCCGGGCCGGCGAGGCGAGGAGGGCGCGGCGCACCTCGTGCGGGTTCTCCAAGCCCGCGTCGCGGTAGACCTGCGGGTGGTAGAGCGACTCGAAGCTGTGGGTCATGTAGCGCCGCAAGTACGCCGAGATCTGCTCCAGTTCCTCCTCGCTCGCGGTGGCGCGCACGTCCTGGAAGAGGAGCTGGACGAGCTCGCGGCCGAAGGCGATGTGGCGGGACTCGTCCTGGTGGTGGAGGCGGTTGATCCCCCGGATCGTCTCGTGGAGCCGCTTGTCGACCGCCATCGCGGAGTTGTAGTGGTCGACCAGCTCTTCGAAGATCATGATCCGCGCGAAGACCAGCAGGCTCTCGATCTTCGCGGAGTGCGTCCCGGAACCGCCCCCGGCGCCGGCGGGCTGCCGGTAGATCCTGCCGTTGCCGTAGCGCAGGCAGAACTCGGCGAAGAACCACATGTGCTCGTTCTCCTCACCGATGAAGTGGTGGAAGAACTCCGACGGGATCTCGAATCCCTTGGTGTGGATCCGACTGACCACTTCGATGAGCAGTTCGCGTATCCCGTGCACGTTCAGGCTGTAGAAATTGATGCTCTCGTAGCGGGAGAGGGAATAAAGCTGCCCTGTGTCGAGTTGCCCGGCCAGCTCGGTGTCGTGTGTGGTGGTGAGTTCCGGACTCATCCACCACATGTCCTGCGGCAATTCCTCGGGCCATTCGAAGAGCCGGTAGGGGTTGTAGTAGTCGTCGATCGACTTCGCGGTGAGGCGGCCCAGGATCCCCTGGAACCGCTCGCTGCGCTCTAGTACCTCGCTGACCATGGAGTCAGTGGCCTCCGTTCGGATGGGAGTTGCTGGCTCGTTCCGGGTTCGAAACTATGCGCGCACCGTGCGGCCGTTCAATGCCCGGAAGTGGCCTGGCCGGGTTCGGACACCACTCGGCCGCAGGGCCGAAATCGCGCCGTGGGGCCGGGTGTCATATCCAGCGGGGGGCATTCTCGGATACCGTCACGGTGCCGGGCTGTTCGACGGAACAGCGACAGGTGGGCGATTTGCACGGCTGATGAAGGATTCGAGCGGATCGCTCCGACCAATTTCCCGTTGCCGTTCGCACCTGAGGGGGTCACGCCCGTGTCGCCGCATTCCGCCGTGAAGGGTCCCGCTTCGTCCGGCACGCCGGACAAGGCCTCCGAGCCCCGGAACGGGCCCGCCCCGGAGAGCGGTGTGGACGGCGGTTCGGCAGCCATGGGACGCCGGATCCGGATGTTCCGCCGACGGGCCCAGCTGAGCCAGCGCGAGCTCGCGGACAAGGCCGGGATGAGCACGAGGGCGCTGCGCGACATCGAACGCGGCCGGGTGCAGCGGCCGCAGCTGCGCACCGTGCAGCGCCTCGCCGTCGCCCTGGAACTCCCCGACTTCGAGGCGGGCGAACTGCACGCGGCGGCCCGTGAGAAGCCGGCTCGCGAACCGGGCCGGCTGCGCTTCGCGGTCCTCGGCACGCTCGTGGTCCGGCGCGGCGACAGTCAGGTCCCGCTCACCCGTCCCATGATCCGTCGGCTGGTCGGCCTGCTCGCCCTGCGCCACCCCCACGCCGCGACCCTCCAGGAGATCATCGACACCCTCTGGCCGAGCGGCCCCCCGCAGTCCTGGCGCAGCCTCATCCACACCTACATCAGCCAGGCCCGGCACGCGCTCGAACCCGAGCGGCCCCCCGGTGATCCGGCTCCCGTCGTCGAACTCCTGCCCAGCGGTTACCGGTTGCGGCCCGAGAGCGTCCAGACCGACCTCGGCCGCTTCCAGGAGCTGCTCACGCGGGCCCGGCGCACCCACGCCGCCGGCGAACCGGAAATGGCCCGGGAGGCACTGGCCCAGGCCCTGGCGTGCTGGCGGGGTCCGGTGCTCAGCGACGTCGACGCCCTCTTCGACCAGCACCCGCAGGCCGTCCAGGCCGCCGAACGCCGCGCCGAGGCGGCCCTGTTGCACGCCGACCTCTGCCTCGCCCTGCACCGGCCCGGCCAGGCCCTGCCCGTGCTGTGGGAGATGGCGGGCACCGAACCCCTCCACGAGGGCGTGCACGCCCGGCTGATCCTCGCCCTCGCGGGCTGCGGCGAGCAGGCCGCCGCCCTCGGCGTCTACTCCGGCCTGCGCGAGCGCCTCGACGAACAGCTCGGCATCGAGCCCGGGCCGGAGCTGCGGGAGATCCACCTGCGCGTGCTGCGCCAGCAGATTCCGCAACCGGAGCGGAACCTGCCCGCACCCGCCGCCAGGACCACGGACGTCGCGGCCGACGCCGCGGCCCGGGCGGCCCCGGCCGGAACGGGCGCGCCGGCCGGCGTGGCCCCGGCCGGCGCCGCAGCCCCGCCGGTCCCTCCCGGGACCCGGTCCGCGGCACCCGCCGCACCGATCCCGGTCAGGCCCTCCCAACTGCCCGCCGCAGCATCCTCGTACGTAGGACGCTCCCACCAGCTCCAGCAGCTGGACTCCCTTCTGTCGGCGGAGCCCACCGCCCACGCCGAGGTCATGACGGTGGTCGGTCCGCCCGGCGTCGGCAAGACCGCGCTGGTCCTGCACTGGGCGCACGTCCACGAGGAGGAGTTCGGCGACGGGCAGCTCTTCGCGGACCTGCGCGGACACTCGCCACTCCCCGCGCTGAGCCCCGCCGACGTCCTCGCCCGCTTCCTGCGCGCCCTCGGCGCACCGCCGGACGGCATCCCCGCGGGCGAGGAGGAGGCCGCCGCGCTCTACCGCACCCTCCTCGCGGACCGGCGCATGCTGATCGTCCTCGACAACGCCCGCAGTGCCGACCAGGTCCGCCCCCTGCTGCCCGGCAGCGGCCGCTGCCGGGTGGTCATCACCAGCCGCAGCCAGCTCGCGGGACTCGTCGCCGCGGAGGGAGCCCGCCGGCTGGGCCTCGACGTGCTGAACCTCTCCGAGGCCCACACCCTGCTGGGCCGCATCCTCGGCGAGGAGCGGGTCGCCGCCGAACCCGACGCCGTCGTCAACCTGGCCCGACTGTGCGGCTGGCTGCCGCTCGCCATCCGCATCGCCGGGGCCAACCTGCTCGCCAACCCGTCCCTCACCGTGAGCCAGTACTGCGCCGAGCTGGCCGGCGGCAGCCTGATCGGCGGTCTCCAGGTCGAGGGGGACGAACGCTCCACGGTCCGGGCCGCCTTCGACCTCTCCTACCTGGCGCTGCCCGAGGCGGCGCAGCGCGTGTTCCGACTGCTGAGCCTGATCCCCGGCACCGACATCACCCCGCTCGCGGCGGCCGCCCTCACCGGGCAGAGCGCCGCCGACACCGGACGGCTGCTGCGCGGCCTGGCCCACTCCCACCTCGTCCTGGAGCCCACCCCGGGCAGGTACGGGATGCACGACCTGCTGCGCTCCTACGCCCGCGAACTGGCCGGCGAGCAGGAGGCGGAGGAGTCCCTGCGGCGACTGCTGGACTGGTACCTGACCCGGGCGGAGGCGGCCGCCGAGCTGCCCGACCGCGAGGGCGCGGAGTGGCTGGCCGCGGAACGCGAGAACCTCGTCAGCGCCGTCCTGTACACCGGACAGAGCGGGGCGCACCGGCTCGCGTGGCGGCTCGCGGAGGCACTCAACGGCCACCTCTCGCTCGGCATGCACACCGCCGACCGGCTCGCGGTGGCCCGCGCCGGCCTCGCGGCCGCCCTCGCGGACGGCGACCTGCGGGCCCAGTCGGCCGCCCTGCTGAGGCTCGGCGACTGCGACTGGGCCGCCGGCCGGAACGTGGAGGCCGAGCAGCAGTACTCGCGCGCGCTCGAACTGGCCGAGCAGGCCGCCTGGATCGAGGGACAGGCCGCACTGCTGCGCCGGATCGGGGCCGCGCACCAGGAGAACGGGGCCATGCGGGAAGCCGTCCACTTCCTGTCCCGGGCCCGCGGCCTGACCGAGGCGGGCGCGTCCACGGGGATCGCGGAGGGCATCGGGGCGGCGGACGACCTGATCAGCCAGGGCCTGATGTGCTGGAAGCTGGGATCGCTCCACCAGGCCGTCGACCACTACACCCGCGCGGCCCGGATCTTCGAAGGGCTGGGCTCGGCGGGCGGGGCGGCGATCGCGCACACCAACCTGGGCATCGTCTACCGGGCCCTGGGCCGTCCCCTGGACGCGATCGAGGTGATGAGCCGGGCCCTCCCGGTGTTCGCGGAGGAGGGCAACAGGGCGAGCGAGACCGTGGCGCTGAGCTGCCTGTCCACCGCCCACTCCGACCTGGGCGACCACGTCCGCGGGGCGGTCCTGGCCCGCCGGGCCGTCGCCCTGGCGCAGGAGCTGGACAACACGCGGCTGGAGGCCAGCGCGTGGTTCTCGATGGGAGCCGCGCTGGAACGCGCCGGTGACCCGGCCGCCGCCGACTGCTACCGGCGGGCGCTGCGACTGGCCGACACGGTCAACGACCGCTATCCGCAGGCCTACGCGCTCATCGGGCTGGCCACCACCACCCTGCGCGCGGGCGCTCCCGAGGAGGCCCTCGCGGCCGCCGGCAAGGCTCTCGACCTCGCACTGGAATCGGGGTTCCAGCTCCTCGAAGCCTCCGCGCTGGGCGTCCTGGCCCTGGTACGGACCCGCCTGGGCGACCCGGGGGTCGCGCTCGCCGTGGGCGGGCAGGCCCTGGAGCTGCACCGGAAGACCGGCCACCGGCCCGGCGAGGCACGCAGCCACATGGCGCTCGGCGAGGCGTACGCGGCCCTGGGCGACGGCGTCCGGGCCTTCGGGCACCGTCGCAGGGCGCTGCTGCTCTTCCGGGAGATGCGCATCCCCGGCTTCCGGGAGCCGGTGCGCGGTGCGGGAGGCGGTTCGGGAGGCGGTGCGGGGAGCGGTTCGGGACGCGGTGCGGGAGGCGGTTCGGCCGACCGGTACTGACCTGCCGGGGGGAGCCGTTGCGGGTTCTGCCGCCGCGCGTCGTCCCGCTCCAGCGCGGGGATGCTCCGCGCAGGTCAGGGCCGGTGAAGGGGCGGCAGAGCCGGTGCTCCGAGGGGCTCGCGGCGCTATGGCCGCACTGGAGCCGGGCGGCGACCGGGCCTCCTTAGGCTCTCTCCAAAGGTACAGACCAGCGGGGAGGGGAGAAGCGTGGAGATCACCAGCGCCACACGGCCCGGACGCGGTCACGACCGTTCCGCGGAACTCGTTCTCACAGGCGGGCACTTCGCCGTTCTCCTGGACGTGGGCGGTGCGGCGCCGTACGAGGGTGAGGGAGGGGGAGAGGGGCCGTCCGGCCCCGCGCACCGGGTGCCCGGCCGCGTCGGCCGCTGCGGCGGCGAACACGACATCGACGCCGGCGGCGCGGCCCGCGCACTCGGTGGCCGGCTCGCCGACGGTCTGCTCCGGCATGAGCAGGCCCCGCTGTCCCTCCTGCTGCGCGAGGCCCTCCGGGACCTGCCCGTGGAGCGCCGGACCCCCGCGCGGGTCCTGGTGCCCTCCCCGCCGCCGGGTCCCCCCGGCGAGCCTCCCGCCACGGCGGTCGCCATCCTCCGCGAGCGGGGCGACTTCCTGGACCTGCTGGTGCTGGGGGACGCGGCCGTGGTGCTCCAGTTCCCCGACCGCACCGTCAACGTCGTGAGAGGAGGCCCCCGGACGCCCCTGGCCCGTCCGCAGGCGGCCGGTCGGACCGTCGGGGGCAGCCTGGCCTCGCGCGACGTGCGCCGGGCCTGCCTCCTGACGGGCGCCGCGCACCAGCTGGCCGCCCGGTCGGCCGCGGGCTGGCCCCGCCTCCTGGACCGGCTGGCCGAGGCGGGCCCCGGCGCCCTGGTCGCGGGGACCCCGTACGCCTCGGCCACGGTGGCCCTGTGCACCCCGGGCCCGGCCCGCGGCTGATCCGCCGGGCCGGCCGCCGAAGCGCCGCTCCCCCCACCACCGACCGGGGCGGACCTCCTCCACCTCGCCGCTGACGCGCCGCCGGCTTCCGCCGACCCGCGCCCCCGCCGTGGCCGACGGCCCCGCATCCGCGGTGATCCACGTACCGCACGGGCGGTGCACGCGCACCGCGCCTTCCCTGAGCCCCTCGCCCTGGCCCTCGGCCCTGCGCCCTGCGCCCTTGCCCTCAGCCCTGCGCCCGCCACCCCCGCCCTTTGCCCCTGCCCGCTCCCTTCACCGAGGTGACCACGTTGTCCCAGCTCACCGTGTCCTTCTCCGGTCTGGCCGCCCGCAGCGGCCCCCTCTCCTTCGGCCACGCCAACATCGTCCGCGCCATCACCGTCGACGAGGACCCGACCCGGCTCAATCTGGCGATGGTGTTCGACGCGCCGGTCGCGTCGGACGCCGACAGCGGGCTCGACCGGGTCGCCGCCCAGGTGCGCACCCTCGTGGAGCGGCACGAGGCGCTGCGCACCACCTATCCGCCGGCGACGCCTCCCGTCCAGCAGGTCGCGGGGGAGGGGGAACTCGGCATCGAGCTCGTCGAGACCGCCGGGGACCCGCTGGAGACGGCCGAGCGCACGGCCCGGCGACTGCGCTCCCGGCCGTTCGCCCTGGCGGCCGAACTGCCCTTCCGTGCCGCGGTCGTCACCGCCGGCGGCGTACCCCGCCACCTGGTCTGGGTGGTCACCCACGCGGCCATGGACGTCGCCGCCTGCGAGACCCTGCACGCCGAGTGGACCGCGCTCTCGGCGGGCCGGGCGCTGCCTCCGGAGGGCATGCAGCCCATCGACGTGGTCGCCCTGGAGCAGAGCGCCACCATCTCCCGCCTCGGTGCGGGTGCCGTGCGCTACTGGCGCGCCCAGCTGGAGCGCGTACCGCAGGCGATGTTCACCACGCCGCACGACGCACCGGCCAAGACCTCCTGGCTGCACGCCGGGCTCGCGATCCGCTCCAGCACCGTTCCCGACCACCTGCGGGCCGTCGCCGAGCGGACCGGGTCCAGCCCCTCCGCCGTCGCGCTGGCGGCGCTCGTCACCCTGATCGCGCACCGCACGGGCCACCGCACCGTGGTCACCACGTCCCTGTCGGGCAACCGGGTGGTGCGCGCCCTGCGGGGCTTCTTCGGCTCGCTGGCGCAGGACGCACTGCTGCCCGTCGCCTTCGCCGGGACCCGGGACGGGACCGCAGGCACGGTCACCGGTACGGACACGGACGCGGACGCCGGCGACGGCACGGGCTCCGGCGCCGCCGCAGCGGGCTCCGACGCGCTGGAGAGCTTCGACGCCGTGGTGCGCCGGGTCCGTTCCGCCGCCCTCCCCGCCTACCGCAGCAGTTGGTTCGACCCCACCGCCGTCTGGCAGGTGATCAACGGCGTCAGCGGCGAGCGGGGCATCTCCTTCGCCCGTGACCTCGTCTTCAACGACATGAGCGCCCTGGCCACCGCGGCGGGCTCCCCCGACCAGTCCGCCCTCGGCCGGCTCCCCGCCGTGTGGATCCCCGGCCACCAGCCCCCGCCGGAGGAGGATCCCGAACTGGGCGGCTCGCTCACCTGGCTGCCCGCCGAGGACATCCCCTGCCGGTTCTTCGCCTGCCTCTACCGGATGGACGAGGAGTTCGAGCTCACCCTCTGGGTCGACCCGCAGACCCTAGACAAGGACGAAGCCGAGGAGTTCGGACGCGGCCTGCTGCGGCTGCTGCGGTCCGCCGCCGAGCGGGACGTGCCGCTGACCGACGTGCCCGGCCTCGGCGGCCCCGCTCCCGTCCCCCGCGGCGAGGGCTGGCTGCTCAGCGACCACTCCTGGATCGAGACCGCCGCCGTACGGGCCCTGATGGCGGAGGTGATGGGCGACGCCCCCCACCTGGTCGTCGCCGAACCCGACGAGGACAGGGGCCACCGCCTGGTGTGCCACCTCACCGTCCCGGCCAGCCCCGAAGCCGTCCACGAGCGCACCCTGCTCGCCCTGCCCGGCCGGGTCACCGCTCTGGCGCCGCACCACTACGTCGTCCACCCGGCCGCCCCCGAGTCCGGCCCGGACGATCCCGCCGCCTGGGCCGCCCTGCCCGTCACCGCCGCATCCTCCGGCCGCCCCCAAGGACGTGACCACGCGTGAGCACCGAGACAGACTTCCGCGCCGACGACACCCCCGGCGTCCCGCCCACCGGGCCGGCGGCCGGCCCGAAGACCGCGGCACCGCTGTGGACCGTCAACTTCCGCCTCTACTTCGGAGCCCGTACCAGCTCCCTGCTCGGCGACGCGATGCTTCCCGTCGCCCTCTCCGTCGGACTGCTCGACGCCGGATACGGCACCGCCGGCGTGGGCTACGCCCTCGGCGCCTGGATGGGCGCCCTCGCCCTGTGCATGCTCTTCGGCGGGGTCCTGGCCGACCGGTTCACGCCGCGCCGGATGATGGTCCTCGCGGACCTGGCCCGGCTGGCGTTCCAGTCCGCCATGGCCCTCATGTTCCTGACCGGACACACCTCGCTCTGGGCGATCGTCCTGCTGCAGGCCCTCAGCGGCGCCGCGACCGCCCTCTTCCAGCCCGGCGTGGCCAGCATGGTCCCCCAGGTCTCGACCGACGTCCAGCGCGCCAACGGGGTGCTGCGCATCGCCGAATCGAG
Organism: Streptomyces sp. NPDC048461; assembly: GCF_055587105.1. Classification (NCBI taxonomy): domain Bacteria; kingdom Bacillati; phylum Actinomycetota; class Actinomycetes; order Kitasatosporales; family Streptomycetaceae; genus Streptomyces; species Streptomyces sp. NPDC048461. Next base: position 373,089 of record NZ_JBVJGW010000002.1, read on the forward strand.
CGCCGGCGTCCTCGGCCCGGCCCTGGCCGGCGTACTCGTCGGCTTCTCCGGCGCCGGCGTGGTCTTCGTCATCTACGCCGCCACCTACGCCGTCAGCGCGGGCTGCCTCTTCGGGCTCCGCCTCGCCACCGCCGAACCGGCCGGGGGCGACTCCTTCCTGCGCCAGCTCGCCACCGGCTGGAACGAGTTCCGCGCCCGTACCTGGCTGTGGGGGGTCATCACCACCTTCCTCCTCTACGGATGCTTCGTGGCCGGGCTCTCCCTGCCGGTCGGCGCGGACCTGGTCGTCGGTGAACTCGGCTCCACCGGGCTCGGCATCGGCATGGCGGCCCTCGGCGCGGGCGGTGTGATCGGCGGGCTGCTGGCGATCAAGATCCGCCCCTCCCGGCCCCTGGCCGTCGGCTCCGTCGGCTGGGCCCTGTTCGCCCTGTTCCCCGTCGTCACGGCGATGCGCCCGGGCATCGTCCTGCTCTGCGTCGTCTGGGGGGTGGCCGGAGCCGGCCTCGCCCTGTGGTCCGTCATCTGGGCCACCACGGTGCAGACCCAGATCCCCGCCGAACTCCTGAACCGCGTCTACGCCTACGACGTGGCCGGGTCCCTCGTCTCGATGGCCCTCGGCCGCTCCCTGGCCGGTCCGCTCTCCTCCCTCACCGGCCAGCGGCCGCTGATGGTGTTCGCCACCCTGCTCGGCCTGCTCTGCAGCGCACTGCTGCTCGCCGTACCCGCCATCCGGCGGCTGCGTGCCGTACCGACCGGCACGCCGGCCGCCGAGGACAGCACGAGGAGTTGATGATCATGGACACCACCGCCGCTCGGAGCCTGCTCGTCGAGCCCGGGCCGGACGGCCGCGTGGACGAGTTCGCCGTCCAGGTCTACGAGCACGCGCTCGGCCGCGGGGCCGTCACCCCCGAGGCCCTGGTCCGCGAACTGGACGCGTCCCGGCGCCGCGTGGACGAGGCCGTCGGCGTGCTGCGCGGGCTCCGGCTGGTCAAGGACGCCGCTGGCACGCGGGGTGAGCTCGTCGCGGTCGACACCGAGGCCGCCCAGGTCGAGCTGTTGGTCCCGCTGGAGCAGGCCATCCACGACAACCGTCGCCAGCTGGCGGGGGTCAAGGGCCAACTGCACTCCTTCATGGAGGCGTTCAACAGCAACCGCCGTGACCGGCCACGGGGCGAGAGCGTGGTGGTCACCGACGATCCGGAGGAGATCCGGCTGCGGCTGATCGACGCCGCACGCCAGTGCACCGGCGAGATCCTGCTGATGCAGCCCTGCGCGGCCCAGGAGCCCACCGAGCTGCGGCACGCCCACCCCGTGATCATGGAGGCACTGCGCCGCGGAGTGCGCGCCCGGGCGCTCTACCCCCACACGGCGCGCGGGGACGCCGCCACCCGGGCCCGGGTGGGAGCCCTGACCGAGGCGGGCGGCGAGGTGCGCACCTCACGGGAGATCCACGGACGCTTCCTCGCCTTCGACCGCAAGGTGGCGTTCGTGCCCGCCGACAGCGAGGCGGGGGTCGCGATCGTCTACGAGCCCAGCGTCGCCACGTTCCTGGGCAGCATCCACGACCTGGTGTGGCAGTCGGCGTTCCGTCTGGAGCCCGGCACCGTCGGCTACGCCGAGACCCTCGACGACCTGCGGTCCACCATCCTGGAGCTGTTGGCCTCCGGCATCAAGGACGAGGTCGTCGCCCGCCGGATCGGCATGTCCGACCGCTCCTTCCGCCGCCACGTCGCCGCCATCATGCAGGACCTGGCCGCGGACAGCCGGTTCCAGGCGGGGGTCAGGGCCGCCCAGGCCGGACTGGTGGGCTCCGCCCAGGGGCGGCGGGAGCGGCAGGAACCGCGTCCGCACTCCCTGTTCACGATGGAGAAGCCCGCATGAGCCGCTACGCCCAGCTCGCCTACACGCCCCGGGTCCGCGCGGTCCAGCACGAGATGGGCAGCGGCCACGCGGCGGGACGCCGGCTCGCCGTCCCGGCGGACGGACCCGACCCGCTGACCGGGGACGAGGCCGCCTTCATCACCGGCCTGGACGGCTTCCTCATCGCCACCGCGGGCGAAACGGGCTGGCCCTACGTCCAGTTCCGCGGGGGCCCGCCCGGTTTCGTCCACGTCCTGGACGCGACGACGATCGGCTTCGCCGACGTCGGCGGCAACCGCCAGTACATCACCACCGGCAACCTGCGCGGCAGCGCCAAGGCGGCGCTGTTCTTCATCGACCACGCGCGCCGCACCCGGCTCAAGCTCTACGGCCACGCGTCCGCGATCCCCGTGGACCAGGCCCCCGAGAACCTCGTCCGGCAGGTCTCCTCGACCCGTACGGAAGGCCGGGTGGAGCGGCTCGTCACCGTGGAGGTCGAGGGGTGGGACTGGAACTGCCCGCGCCACATCACCCCGCGCTTCAGCGAGCCGGAGCTGGCCGCGGCACTCTCCCCGATCCGGGCCCGGCTCGCGGATCTGGAGCAGGAGAACACGGCCCTGAGGGCCGAACTCGCCGCGCTGCGCGGAGAGTGAGCGCGTGCGGGGGCCCGCCGGGAGTCTTCCCGGCGGGCCCCCGCACGCGTGCGACTGCTGTGGCTGTGTCTGTGGCTGTGGCCGGACTAGGGCTGCGCTCAGGGCGTCCGGCGCTGCGCCAGGAGCCAGTCGTAGACCTCGGGGTTGTCGTAGGTCCGCGTCCACGAGTCGTGGCCCACCCCCGGATAGCGGGTGTAGCGGACGTCGTTGCCGCGCTCGCGCAGCGCGGCAACGACCTTGTCGGTGTGGGCGACCGGGATGTTGAGGTCGTCCTCGCCGTGGAAGGCCCACACGGGCAGGGCGCCGATCCGGTCGGCTGCCTCGGGCATCCACGACCCGCAGATCGGGACCGCCGCCGCGAAGCGCTCGGGGTAGCGGGCGGTGATCGCCCAGGTCCCGGCTCCGCCCATGCTCAGCCCGGTGACGTAGGTGCGGTCCGGGTCCGTGCGGTACCGCACGGAGACCTCTTCGAGGAGCGCGCGTACGCCGCTGATCTCCGGGGCCCAGGTGCTGTAGGCCGGGCACTGCGGCGCCACCACGACGAACGGCAGCTCGGCGCCCTGCGCCAGCTGCTTGACCGGTCCGTGCGCGACGAGGTCCATGGGGTCGTCGCCGCGCTCGGAGGCGCCGTGCAGGAACAGCAGCAACGGCCACTTCGCGGCCTCGTCCTCGCGGTAGCCGGACGGCAGGTGCAGCAGGTACGGGAGGCTGTTCCCGGTGTCGTCGACTTTGAATACGTGGGACTGCAGAACTGTGGTCACACACACCTGCCTCGAATGGTGGGGCGAAATTTCAGGCCTCAGCATCCCGCTCCCGACCTGCCCTGTCAATGAAAGCGATGGGGCTCCGGAGTCATTCAGTCCGATTCTTCCGCGTCGGTGTCCGCAAAACTTCCCCTACCGAAGACCCGGCGCGCCGGCTACACCATAAGGGCAGGTCAGCAGGGGTATCTTGGTCGGCCAAGGGAGCCTCGCCGCTGTAGCCCCGCTATGGCCGACCCCATACCCGCCCGGACTAGAATTCCTCGTAAATTGCCGCCCGTCGAATTGTGCACGCTGTGACAATCGCGCTGCCCGCATTGGTCGGCACACGCATCGATTTGCTGAGGGTGAACGAATTGGAAACGCAATCCGGCAGTCCCTTCGGAGTCGACGCCCGCGCCGGCCTGGACGTCGTCGTCTTCGACGGCGGCCTCGGTGACCGGTACGTCGTCGAGGCCGAGGCCCGCTACCGCGCGGCCTTCCCCGGGGCGAAGGTCACGCACACCGCCGTCCCCGACATCCGGGCCGCGCTCCAGCCCCGCTTCGACGCGGGCACGCCGCCCGACCTCCTCGACAACACGGGTCCGGAGTCCCTGCCGACGGCCGCGCTCGCCGCGTCCGGGGCCCTGACGGACCTGCGGCCCCTGCTCGCCGCGCCCTCCGCCGACGACCCGGCCCTCACGGTCGGGGAGACGCTGATCGACGGCGTCGCGCAGAAGGGCCGGTTCGGCGGCGAGGAGGTGTGGGCCCTGAACTACGCCTACTCCGCCTTCGGCCTCTGGTACTCGGAAGACCTTCTGGAACGGCACGGCTGGAGCGTGCCGAGAACCTGGGACGAGATGCTGGCGCTGTGCGCGGCCGCCGCGAAGGAGGGCATCGCCGGCTGGACCTACCCGGGCCGGTACCCCTTCTACCTGCAGTGGACCCTGTACCCCTTCATCGCGAAGATCGGCGGCCCCGACGTACTGAAGGCGATAGAGAACCTGGAGCCGCAGGCCTGGCGTCAGCCGGCCGTCCGGCAGGCCTTCGAGGCCTACCACGAGCTCACCGCGAAGGGCTACGTCCTGCCCGGCACGCCCGAGCTCGACCACACCGCGTCGCAGACCGCGTGGACGGAGGGCAAGGCACTGTTCATCCCCAACGGCACCTGGGTGGAGAAGGAGGCGGCGGCAACGACCCCGCCGGGCTTCCGCATGGCGGTGACCCCGCCCCCCGGCCTCGACTCCGGTGACGCGATGCCGTTCGAGACCATCTGGGCCCAGGTCGGCGAGGCCTACGTCGTCCCGCGGAACTCGGCCAACCCCGCGGGCGGCATGGAACTCCTGCGCCTGATGCTGACCAAGGAGTCCGCCCGCGACTTCTCCCGCACCTCGTCCTCCCTGACCACGGTCCGCGGCGCGGCCGAGGGCGTGGACCTCCCGCCCGGCCTCGCGTCGGCGAGCGCCATGGCCGCGGCGGCCGGCGCCCACACCGTCGCGCCGCGCACCGACTGGTACCAGACCCTCAACCGCGAGGTGATCGCGGGACTGATCGGCGAGATGATGGCAGGCCGCCTCGCTCCGGCGGAGACCCTCACCCGGATCCAACGAGCCGCCGACGCCACCGCCCAGGACCCCACGGTCCCCAAGTACCGCCACGCCTGACCGCCTTCACTCTCCGAAGGAACCGCCTCGGTTGCTCCAAGGAGCCGGCTGCAGTCAGTCGCGCTTCTTGAAGATGATGTACAGGCTGACGCAGACGACTGCCATCAGCAGGATCGCCCAATCGAGTTCCGGCATGATCTCGAAGCCCATGCCGTAGATGGTTGCTAGGGGTGTGGGTGCGAAGAGGATGGTGGCTCACGAGGAGATCTTCTTAAAGCCGCCACCCTCACGCCGCGGACCTGCGGAAAGCGCCAGAAGGGGTACCCTGACCTGCGGTGATCTTCCTTTCCGGCCCTTACGCCGCGCTATCCATCTATGCGGCCGATCCTCCCCAACCGTTCCCCGGTGGGGCTCCATTCTCCCCAGATTCTCCCCAGCGGGGTTGTCCTTGAAGGATGAGTGCCGCTGGTCGGGACCGCTCTGCGTGTCATGCCAGGCTACGTGGCTTAGTGGTCTGGAGGCAGGATTAGGACGACCTGGCGGTGCATGAGGTTGGGCGCGGCGGCCCCTTCACAGGAAGAACAGTCCCTCCGGGATGCCGCCCGCGACTACCGTCGTTCAGGGTAGGACAGGCCAAGCAACATGAAGGTCCTTGGGTGGTCAGCGATGTTGCCGACGAAGAGGCGGACGGCCCGGTTCGGGGCGACCTGGCGCTCGTACCAGCGCTCGCGCAGTCTCTCGCGGATGTCGGCTTCACCGTACTTGCGCAGGCACTTCCGGTAGGTCTCGCTGGCTTCCCAGTACCGGAGGGCCATGTCGTGGCCGGGGCAGGCGTTGTCCGTTGTCCGCGCAGCGGAAGGTATAGCGGAATTCCAGAGGTACGGTACCCACTCCAGGCGGTGGAGGTCCTGGTCCAAAAGGTCCGTCTGATCGGTCATGGCGGCTTTGGAAGCGGGCCAAGGGCCGACGGCGGCGAGCCGGAAGCCCGTGATCTCAGCCGGACGGAAGACGCCGAGTGAGGTGCGGTTGGCCTCTCATAGTCGCGTTTGATGGCGCACAGTGAGGGGGGCGACCAGCGGCTCCGCGTGTGCGTATCGCTGGCGCTAGCCGTCGCAGGACGGTATTCGATCGAGCACCCTGGGGGTGTCGAGGTTCGGACGCATCCGGGCGCCAGGCGCCCGGATGCGTCCGGGCGTCAAGCTACTTGGCGAACTGCGCCTCCTCGGATAGCAGCCGAAAGGGGACCTGGACGAGTCATATGTGCTGTGGTTTGCCCGTGGCGATCCGATGAACATCCATCCTTGGCGCGTGACTCCGTCCCGACCTTGCGGCCTGGACGCCTCCCGACGAGCACAGGAACGGGCGGCATGCACCCGAAGAGACGGCCGGCGGGTGCAACGCATACGTCACTGCCTCGGCCCGGTCAGGGCCGGGATTGAAGCCCTGTGTGGGTAACTGGTGCACGTGCCGTTCATCCCCGGCCGGGCTGCTCGCCAGGCGTCGGTGATGTAGCTCTCTCCCATGTCCCACCACCCCTGGGTCACTCCGTGATCGAGTAGCCGACGGACTTGCACGAGGTCGCCTTCGGCGGCACGTCGAGAGCGACGACGCTGGTCGAGTGCGTTGACTCGGATGCTATGGAGGTCAAGGCCCATCTGCGGGAGCCCAGTTGGTGCTAGTTTGCCTACGCAGCCCCAGTGGGACTACGACTCTACTTCTTCCCAGTCTCGAGGTGATCGGTGAATCGCGCGGCCGTCGAACCTTTCCGTCGGATGGAAGGCTTATACGCACGGAGACCGCCAGAGGTTTCCCGGAGCGTGCAGGAGAGCCTCTCTGCTCTGGACTTCGAGATGCGCTTCCTGGCCCTCTTGGCCGTTTCAACCGTGCGGGCGTCCGGCCTCCCCCACGTCAACATCGGCAGGTCGCCTGGGCTCGGAGAGTGGATCTCGTTACTTCGCGACTTGCGGGCCCGTCTGCGTGGCACCGATCCCGGCTCTCCGGGACAGCGCATCACCCAGGCCATTACCGAGGCGCTGGACCTGTACGACGAGGGAATCCCCAAGGCTCCTCAGGAGCTCAGGGCGACAAAGAACCTCCGTGACCACGTCAGCCATGGAGGTGCTATTCCGGACGGTCTGTCTCCCGTCGTGGACGCCCTCGTGCGAGCGATCTCGGACGTCATCGCCAAGTGCTTGTCTGACGCCGTGGTCACGCTCACGGACGACGGAAGCCAGGAGCTGCGCCCCGTGGTGGCCTGGGGCAGCGCTGGCGTATCTCTGTGGCCGTTCATTTATACGAGGCCGGATGACAGCTGGTACGTGTACGCCCGATTCACTGGAAACCAGCCCGACTATCTCGCCTTTGGCGCGGCGAATTACCGATCTCATCCTAGCAGTACGGAAATTATCGACACTTTGAGTCTGCTGGTCAAACCGAAGAGACAACCGGAAGATCTCCGTGAGGTCTTCCGCGCTGAGGTGGAGGTCGATCTCAAGGCCTTCGCCGACGTCGTCGGTACGCCACCCCAGCACTTCGATCACCCCCAGGGTTTCGGCTACGAGTGGGGCAAGTCCGTCAGTGAGGGCACCCAGCTGCGCAGGGACTATTTCCGCGTCGGTCCCGATGGCCATGAGTGGCGGTCCGAGCAGGGCTGGGTGCCGTATAGGGCGTACCTGCGCAAACTGGCCAACTGGCCCATCGTGGCTAGTCGTCTGCGTCACAAAATGGAGGAGGCGGAGCGGCAGCTCGCCCGGGAGGAAAGCGATCAGCTCGGCTGGCAAGCGGATGTCGGAAGCCACCGGGAGGCTCATGTCGAGGTGACAGAGTACGACGGGGGCAACCCGCGGAAGAAGACGTTCTCTCAACTCATCGACGACGTCGATGCGGATCTCGGGGTCGAGACCGGCCAGACCCAGGTCTTCTTCGTCAATGGCGAGGCGGGCATCGGCAAGACCCGGGCAATGGTCAAGGCTGCCCTGAACCGGTCTCGGGAAGTGGAGCGGCACGAGGAAGACAAGCCGCTGTTTCTCTACGTCAAGTCAACGGGGCGTGTTCTTGACGACTTGGACGCGGCCGTCAACCACGCAGTCGCGCTCACTCAGAACCTCACCGCGGAACGTGTCAAGGTCCTCTGTGGGAAAGGGCTCATCGCACTTCTTATCGATGGTTTCGATGAACTCCTGGGCGGAGCGGCGTATAGCGACGCGATTGACTCGCTACAGGACTGGCTCAACGCTTTGGGTGGGCGGGGAGTGCTCGTTGTCTCGGCGCGTTCTTCCTACTACCTGACCCAGTACCGGTCGAGCGTGCAACGGGCAAGCAAGGCTATAAGTGCGTCGGTCCGGCACAGTATCGCCCAGGTGCTGCGGTGGACTCCGGCGGAGATCGTGTCGTTCCTTGGGGACTACGGTGTACCTGCCGCCCGCTTCGAGCGCCTGCCAACCGGAGACCGGGAGCTCCTGGGGCTCCCCTTCTTCACCCGGGCCTTCGCCGAAATGTGCAGGGCGGGCGACTACGAAGAGTCGAACACGGAGGGCCCTACATTCACGGAAAGGCTCCTGAACCACTATCTGGCGCGGGAGGAGCGAAAACTCTCCTACCAGGTGGACAGCGCGTCAGCACTCCTGAACCGAGACGAACTGCGACGCACCTTCGAGCACGTAGTCGAGATCATGGTGGACGGTCGGGAACGGGAGATTGACTCCAGCGACCTGGAGTTCGCCGCTGCCACCGCCCTGGATATCGATGACCTGGACGATCGTGAGGGCCTTCGTGAAAGACTCCAGGTGCTGTGCGGCCTGGCCACAGACTCGGCGACGCGTGGGCCGACTAGGTTCAGATTCCAGCACGAGGTCTTCTTCGACAACTTCCTGGCCGGTATTGTCGTGCGTCATCTTCGGGCGGGTCGTGTCTCCGCCTTCCAGAGGCTGTTAAGCAGGTCAGAATGGCGCACGGGCACGGTGAGCGGCGTGGTGGCAGCAGTGGACGCTAGCCTGCTCATCGACGCCCTGGCAGGCGTCCGGCTGCCCGCCCTTCAGTCCAGTGCGGCTTCCCGTGACACCGTTGCCACCAATTTGGGTGCCATGTGGGCCGAAATTGTCCGCAAGACTGCCGAGATGCCTGACCGGCCGATTGTCGATGCCGCGTTCGCTGGCCCGCTCGATCTCAGTCACACCTTGGTGGGCAATGCCTCTCTGGTCAACTGCCAGCTGGAATCACTTACCCTGCCCGCGGGTACCGGCTGGAAGCTCCAGCTTGACCACACGAGAGTCAAGAAGATCACGGCGGGCGCGGATCAAACGGACCTGTCAGGGCTGCGGGGGGTGCGTCATGCGGACCTCGTGGAACTCCTCTTTCGGCCAAGTCTTTTCTTCTATCGCCGCCCGGACATTCTCGAGGCACTGAATACGCGGGGCGTAGGGGTCATCGATGCACCGCAGACATCCAGTGCCGTCGTACCAGCACGCATGGAAGCAGCTCGCCACTACCTGAAGAACCTAGTGGAGTACTCGTCCTCGACACTGATCCTCAAGGACAACCACCAACCAGACGACAGTCGGCTGAAGTGGACCCAGGAGTACCCGGATGAGTGGAAGCCTTTCGTTGACAGGCTGACCAAGGCCAACCTTGCCCGACCCGAGAAGTTCTCCGCGAAGGGCTCCAGGAAGATCAAATTGAGGTTGCAGTTCGGTGCCGCCAACATCCTTGATGAGAATTCCGACGTCTTGCAGATCCAAGCGTTCTGGGCGGCTGTGAAGGGTTGACCCGATGAGGGGACCCGCTCACGTATCGCACGCCAGCTCGAACCCAGCTCTGAAAACACCATCACATCCGGGGCAGAGAGGGATTTACCTTCCTCCGTGCGTTGTCAGCGTAATCACCTTGTCGGCTGATCCTCGCAAGGGCCTTCTTGCGTGAATCGCTGCGAGCGACTGGCTCTCGCTGCCAGCAGAAAGGCGGGAGTGGTAGTGGCCTGGCGGGAGGAACCGGGGGCAGCGGATGTTGGATCCGCCGGCGGGGTGGGGCCGTTGCGGTTCGGGCTGTGCCACAACGTCAAGGTGGCTTCAGGAGGGGTTGCCAACAGGGCTCGCTGGTTGCCTGGAGCGGATCGTCTCTGGCCTTCCTCGGTTTGCCAGAAGTGGCAACGGTTTCGGCAGGGACTGCTTGAGTGATCCTGATCGTGATGGCGTTGTTCGGCCGCGCGCCACATTCCCATCCTCGGCCCCGTCAAGCCGGGCCCCTGAGGGCCGGCGTAGCTGTGAACGTGTGCGCTGTGGGGAGCCGGTCGATGTTGTCAGCTCGATGCCTACAGCCAGTCGCGCTTCTTGAAGATGAGGTACAGGCTGACGCAGACGACCGCCATCAGCAGGATCGCGAAGGGGTAGCCGCCCGCCCACTTCAACTCCGGCATGATCTCGAAGTTCATGCCGTAGATGGTTCCCACCAGGGTGGGGGCGAAGAGGATGGCGGCCCACGAGGAGATCTTCTTGATCTCCTCGTTCTGTTCGAAGCCGGCTTCGGCCAGGGCGCGCATTTCGGCGTTCTGTTGTTGGGAGACCAGGGTCGCGTTCACCGTGAGGATCTCCGTCAGGGCCTGGCGGAAGCCGTCGACGCGTTCGCTGGTGTGCGTGACGTGGTCCGCCACGTCGCGGAGGTAGCGCTGGAGTTCCTCGTCCGTGCCGTACTTCGCGAAGCCCGCCATCAGGCTGTGGAGCATGCCGACCAGGGGGCGGGTCGCGCGCTGGAACTCGACCGTTTCGCGGGAGAGTTCGTAGATGCGGCGGGACACCGCCGGGTCGCCGCGGAAGACCTCCGTCTCGATCTCGTCGATGTCCGTCTGGACCCCCTCGACGACCGGGGCGTAGCCGTCCACCACCGCGTCGAGGATGGCGTACAGGGCGGCCTCCGGGCCCAGGGAGAGGAGTTCCGGGGTCTCCTCCATGCGGCGGCGGACGCGGGAGAGGTCGGGGGCGGCGCCGTGGCGGACGGTGATCAGGAAGTCCGGGCCGACGAAGACGTGCAGTTCGCCGAACTCGACCTCCTCCTGGGCGTCGAGGTAGCGGGCGGCCCGCAGGACGACGAAGAGGGTGCTGCCGTAGCGCTCCAGCTTGGGGCGCTGGTGGGCCTCCAGCGCGTCCTCGACGGCGAGCTCGTGGAGGTTGAACTCGGCGGCCAGAGAGTGGAGTTCGGGTTCGGTCGGGCGGTGCAGGCCGATCCAGGCCATCCCCTCGGGCTCCTCGCGTAGCCGGCGGAAGGTGTCGGCCAGGGTGGCGGGGGAGGCGATCCGGCGGCCGTCGCGGTAGACGGCCGAGTCGACCACGCTCCTGTGGTCCGCCGACTGGGCGCCCGGCGGCGCCGGCCGGGGATCCGCCGGCGGGTCTGCCGGGGGTGTGGCGGGCGGTGAGGCGGGGCGGCGCCAGCCCGTGCGCTTGGCTTCGGAGGGCGTCGGGCGGTGGTCTGGGCGCTCCGGCATCGCAGGTCGACTTCCGGTCGAACGTGTGTTTACGGGCAATGTGCAGGATATCCGGCAGAGGTCGCCATTCGGGTCTTCACGGTGCGTTCTTCTCCTTCTCAGTCCTCCTCCGTCCTCCTCCGTCTCCGGGTTCCCGCCCTCCGTCCCGCATCCAGAGTTGCGGACACCACCTGTCCGCAACGCGCACTAGCGTGAGGGCATGGCCTCCAGGACGACGCACCCCGTACTCGACACTCGCGCACTGAACCGTGCCACGCTGGCCCGCCAGCTGCTGCTGACCCGCGCCGAGATGTCTGCCGCGGACGCGATCGGCCACCTCCTCGGGCTCCAGGCGCAGAACGTCAAGCCCCCCTACTTCCAGCTCCACGCCCGCCTCGCCGGCTTCCGCCCCGCCGAGCTCGCCGGGCTGATGGAGTCCCGGGAAGCGGTCCGGATCGTCACCATGCGCTCCACCATCCACACGCACACCGCGCTCGACGCGCTCACGCTGCGGCCCCTCGTCCAGCCCGCCCGGGACCGGGAGGTGGCCTACTTCCGCACCGGCCTCGTCGGCGTCGACCTCGACTCCCTCGCCGCGCGCTCCCGGGAGTTCGTCGAGGCCGAACCCCGCACCATGGGGGAGATCCGCGGGGAACTGCTCACGCACTGGCCGGACGCCGACCCGCAGTCACTGGCCGTCGCCGCCCGCTGCCTCCTGCCGCTGGTCCAGGTCACCCCCCGCGGGGTGTGGGGGCGCAGCGGCCAGGTCCGGCTCACCACCGTCGAGAGCTGGCTCGGGAAGCCCGCCGCCCCGGCGCAGCCCGTGGACGAGGCCGTGCGGCGCTACCTCGCCGCCTTCGGGCCCGCCTCCGTCAAGGACATGCAGCTCTGGGCCGGCCTGACCCGCCTGAAGCCGGCCTTCGAACGGCTGCGGCCGGAACTGGCCGTCTTCCAGGACGAGAACGGCGTGGAGCTGTTCGACCTGCCCGGCGCCCCCCGCCCCGACCCCGCCACCCCGGCGCCGCCCCGCTTCCTCCCCGAGTTCGACAACCTCCTCCTCTCGCACGCCGACCGCTCCCGCGTCGTCACCCCCGAGGCCAAGGGGCGTACGTGGACCGGCAACCAGGCCCACCGCACCCTGCTCGTCGACGGTTTCCTCGCCGGACTGTGGACCATGCACGGTCACGCCGTGACCGTCGAGCTCTTCCGCACGGTCACGGCCGCGGAGAAGAAGGCGATCACCGCCGAGGTGGAGCTGCTCGTCGCCGACCTGGGCGAAGTCGCGGACGGGGCCACCGCCTCCGTGCGCTTCGGGTCAATCCACGGCTGACGCCGCTCTGGTGCCCCGTACGGCGAACGCGGCACGATGCCTGGCATGACGACCGACAGCACGGACCGTACGCAGAACGGCGCCACCGGCCAGTTCCTCGCCGCCCGGGACTTCCTCCTCGAACGCCGGGGGGACTACGAGGCCGCGCGCAGCGGCTTCACCTGGCCCCGCCCCCACCGCTTCAACTGGGCCCTGGACTGGTTCGACCACATCGCCGCGGGCAACGACGCCGACGCCCTGCGCATCGTCGAGGAGGACGGCACCGTCGAGAGCCTCTCCTTCGCGGAGCTGGCCGTACGGTCCGACGCGGCCGCCAACTGGCTCCGCGAGCAGGGCGTCGCCCCGGGCGACCGGCTGCTGGTCATGCTCGGCAACCAGCGCGAGCTGTGGGAGGTCATGCTCGGCGCCATGAAGCTGCGCGCCGTCGTCATCCCCGCCACGCCGCTGCTCGGCGCGGCCGACCTGCGCGACCGGATCGAGCGGGGCAGCGTACGGCACGTCGTCACGCGCGCCGAGGACACGGCCAAGTTCGACGCGGTACCCGGCCCCTACACCCGCATCGCCGCCGGTCCGGACGTCCCGGCCGGCTGGCGCCGGCTCGCGGACATGTACGCCGCCCGGGACCCCTTCACCCCCGACGGCGAGACCCTCGCCACCGACCCGCTGATGCTGTACTTCACCTCGGGCACCACCGCCCGCCCCAAGCTCGTCGAGCACACGCACGCCTCGTACCCCATCGGGCACCTCTCCACCATGTACTGGCTCGGCCTGCGCCCCGGCGACGTGCACCTCAACATCGCCTCGCCCGGCTGGGCCAAGCACGCCTGGTCCAACCTCTTCGCCCCCTGGAACGCGGGCGCGACCGTCTTCGTCCACAACTACGCCCGCTTCGACGCCGAGCGGCTGATGCGCGAGATGGACCGGCACGGCGTGACCACCTTCTGCGCCCCGCCCACCGTGTGGCGGATGCTGATCCAGTCCGATCTGACCGCGCTGGCCCGGCCCCCGCGCGAGGCCGTCGCCGCCGGCGAGCCGCTCAACCCGGAGGTCATCGAGAAGGTCCGCGAGGCCTGGGGGATCACCATCCGCGACGGGTTCGGCCAGACCGAGACCACCCTCCAGGTCGGCAACTTCCCAGGCGTCCCGGTCAAGCCCGGCTCCATGGGCCGCCCGGCACCCGGCTACACGATCGTGCTGCTCGACCCGGTCACCGGCAAGGAGTCCCCCGACGAGGGCGAGCTCTGCGTCGACCTGCGGACCCGGCCCGCCGGGGTGACGACCGGCTACCGCGACGACCCGGACCGCACCGCCGAGGCGATGGCGGACGGGCTCTACCGCACCGGGGACATCGCCGCGCGCGACGCCGACGGGTACCTCACCTACATCGGACGCTCCGACGACGTCTTCAAGGCCTCCGACTACAAGATCAGCCCGTTCGAGCTGGAGAGCGCCCTGCTGGAGCACGAGGCCGTCGCCGAGGCGGCCGTCGTACCGGCCCCGGACGCGCTGCGCCTCGCCGTACCGAAGGCGTACGTCACCCTCGCGGCCGGCTGGGAGGCCGGGCCGGAGACGGCCCGGGCCCTGTTCGAGCACTCCCGCACGGTGCTGTCCCCGTACAAGAGGATCCGCCGGATCGAGTTCGGGGAGCTCCCGAAGACGGTCTCCGGCAAGATCCGCCGGGTGGAACTGCGGGAGCTGACGGCGGCCGGCTCGGCGGCGGAGTACGACGAGGCCGACCTGACCTGAGCGGCACGGGCCCGTACGGGACGCCGTACCCGAGAGCCCCGCGGGCCCGTACGGACGCCGTACCCGAGCCCCGCGAGCCCGTACGGGACGCCGTACGGGCACGGCCGCCGCTACGCCGGCAGGTGCGCCTCGATCGCGGCGACGACCTCGGCGGCCTCGGGCTCGGTGCGCGGGCGGAAGCGGGCCACGACCTCGCCCGCGGGGGAGATCAGGAACTTCTCGAAGTTCCACTGGACGTCGCCGGCCTCGCCCTCGGCGTCCGGGGTCTTCACCAGCTCCTGGTAGAGGGGGTGCCGGTTCTCGCCGTTGACGTCGGACTTCTCCAGCATGGGGAAGGTGACGCCGAAGCCGGCCGCGCAGAACGTCTGGATGTCCTCGGCGTTGCCGGGCTCCTGCCCGCCGAACTGGTTGCAGGGCACGCCGATCACGGTGAAGCCCTTCGCCTCGTACGCGAACTGCAGGCGGGCCAGTCCCGAGTACTGGGGGGTGAGCCCGCACTGGGAGGCGGTGTTCACCAGCAGGATCGCCTTGCCCTTGTGGGCCGCGAGGCTGGTGGGCTCGTCGGACAGGGTCGTCAGCGGGATGTCGTACAGGCTCATCGGGCACTCCTCGGCGGGAAGGCGGGTACGCAATGGTGCGCACCTGCGAGCCTAGGCCCCCGTCCCGATCAGCTCGTCCGCCGGGTCGTTGACCGGCTGCGGGACGCCGGTCAGGTCCATCACGAACAGCGGGATCCCGAGGTCGTCCGCGCGGGTGCGGGCGTCCTCGGTGTATCCGGCGAGCGAGAAGTAGACGCTGGTCGCGGAGGCCGTGAGGCCGGTCAGCCAGACGCACTCCACCGCCCGCAGCCCGGCCGGCGAGGTGGTCGGGTCCACCTGCGCGACCAGCCCCGGGGCCCGCAGGTCCACCGCCACGGCCGGAACGGGCCGCCCGTCGGGCTGCCGTACGTCCTGGAAGCCGAGCCAGCGCAGGTACAGCGCGGCCGTGGCCACCGCGTCACGGGCCGTACGGATGGTCACCGGGCGGAACGCCGGCCGCGGCGCCGGGGCGGTCGGCGGCAGCGGTATGTGCGCCGGGTGCGTGCCGTGGCGCCCGCCGTGGCGCGGATCGCGCCGGGCGCCGGGCCGCGGGTGACCACCGGGGCCGGTGTCCGGGGCGTCCGGCGGGCGGACGGGGATCCGTACGACCGTGCCGCAGGCACCGCAGCCGACCTCGGGCCGGGGCCACGCGTCCTCCCGCCCGCAGGCGCCGCACCGCACCGTCACCCAGCTGTCCGACCAGGTGCGGCGGGTCAGCGGCTCGGGAGGCGCGGTCAGATCCAGGGGCGGGACGACCGGGCTCCCGCACGCGCAGGGGAAGACCGGGGCGGTGTAGCCGTTCTCCCGCAGGCACGCCGGGCAGCGCACCGGTACCGCGTCCGCCATGGACCTCGACCCCCTCCGTCGCTGTGCGTGCGTCCATGCTCCACCACCGGCGACCGTACGGGCGAGAGTGCCCGCCGAATCCCTCCGAAGATGCCGGTTTTTGTGCAACACACCGAGCCGGAGGCGGCTTTTGGTGGCTTCCGGGGTCCCGTACCGCCTTGACGTGTGCGGAGCCGCCGCTTAGCTTGTTCCGTATAGCAGAACAAAACTTCCGGATTACGGAAAAGCCTGACCGCCAGACCCGCAGGAGAACCTGATGCCTCGTATGACAGCCGCCGCCGCTGCAGTGGAGATCCTCAAGCTCGAGGGTGTCGAACAAGCGTTCGGCGTGCCCGGTGCTGCGATCAACCCGTTCTACCGCGAGCTCAAGAACGTGGGCGGCGTCAAGCACACGCTGGCCCGCCACGTCGAGGGCGCCTCGCACATGGCCGAGGGCTACACGCGGGCCAAGGCGGGCAACATCGGTGTCTGCATCGGCACCTCGGGCCCGGCCGGCACCGACATGATCACCGGCCTGTACTCCGCGATCGCGGACTCGATCCCGATCCTGTGCATCACCGGTCAGGCCCCGGTCGCGAAGCTCCACAAGGAGGACTTCCAGGCCGTCGACATCGCCTCGATCGCCAAGCCGGTCACCAAGAAGGCCACCACCGTCCTGGAGGCCGCCCAGGTTCCGGGCGTGTTCCAGGAGGCCTTCCACCTGATGCGCTCCGGCCGTCCGGGCCCGGTCCTGATCGACCTCCCGATCGACGTCCAGCTGACCGAGATCGAGTTCGACCCGGAGACCTACGCGCCGCTGCCGGTCTACAAGCCGCGCGCCACCCGCGCCCAGGCGGAGAAGGCCCTGCGCTTCCTGCTGGAGTCCGAGCGCCCGCTCATCGTCTCCGGCGGCGGCATCATCAACGCCGACGCCTCCGACCTGCTGGTCGAGTTCGCCGAGCTGACCGGCGTCCCGGTCATCTCCACCCTCATGGGCTGGGGCACCATCCCGGACGACCACGAGCTGAGCGCGGGCATGGTCGGCGTGCAGACCTCGCACCGCTACGGCAACGCGACGTTCCTGGAGTCGGACTTCGTCCTCGGCATCGGCAACCGCTGGGCCAACCGTCACACCGGTTACAACCTGGACGCCTACACCAAGGGCCGCAAGTTCGTCCACGTCGACATCGAGCCCACCCAGATCGGCAAGATCTTCGCCCCGGACTTCGGCATCGCCTCCGACGCCAAGGCCGCCCTGGAGCTCTTCATCGAGGTCGCCAAGGACCTCAAGGCCGAGGGCAAGCTGCCCGACTTCAGCGCCTGGGCCGACTCCGCCCAGGAGCGCAAGGCCACCCTGCAGCGCCGCACGCACTTCGAGAACATCCCGATGAAGCCGCAGCGCGTGTACGAGGAGATGAACAAGGCCTTCGGCCCGGAGACGCGCTACGTCACCACCATCGGCCTCTCCCAGATCGCCGGCGCGCAGATGCTGCACGTCTACAAGCCGCGCAACTGGATCAACTGCGGCCAGGCCGGCCCGCTCGGCTGGACCATCCCGGCCGCGATCGGCGCCGCCACCGCCGACCCGGAGACCCCGATCGTCGCGCTCTCGGGCGACTACGACTTCCAGTTCATGATCGAGGAGCTCGCGGTCGCCGCGCAGCACAAGGTCCCGTACGTCCACGTCCTGGTGAACAACGCCTACCTGGGCCTGATCCGCCAGGCGCAGGGCGGCCTGGGCATCAACTTCGAGGTCAACCTCGAATTCGAGAACATCAACACCCCCGAGCTGGGCGTCTACGGCGTCGACCACGTCAAGGTCGCCGAGGGCCTGGGCGTCAAGGCCATCCGCGTCACCGACCCGGAGAAGCTGGGCGAGGCCTTCGAGCAGGCCAAGAAGCTGGCCCAGGAGTTCCAGGTCCCGGTCGTCGTCGAGGCCATCCTGGAGCGCATCACCAACATCTCGATGAGCAAGACGGTCGACATGAGCGACGTCACCGAGTTCGAAGAGCTCGCGACCGAGCCGGGCCACGCCCCGACCGCGATCAAGGCCCTCAAGGTCTGATCGTCCGCCGCCCGGCCCCCCGCCGGCCGGCCGCCGCACGTGCGACGACCCCCGCCCCCTCCAGCAGGAGGGGGCGGGGGTCGTTCCGCGTCCGTCCGCGGGATGCGGGATGCGGGATGCGACGCGCCGCTGCGTGCCGTACGCCGTCCTACGCGGGCCGCGGGGCCAGGGGCTCCGTGGCGGGGCGGGGGCCGAGCTCGGCGTCCACCGCGCCGGTCAGCAGGGCGCGCGCCCGTTCCAGGGTGAGGGAGCCGCTCAGCCAGCGCTCGCTGAGCCCCTCGACCAGGGCGGTCAGCCGCTCCGCGGCGTCCAGCGGTGCGACGCGCGGGTCGGCGAGGCCGGCCGCCTGGGCGTCGGCGACGGCCTCCGCGGTGTCCCGGGACCAGGAGCGCGTGGACTCGGCCAGGGCGGCCCGCAGGTCGGCGTCGAAGATGGCGCTGGCCCGCAACTCGCCCCACGCGGTGCTGTTCTCGCGTACCCGGGGGATGTCCTGGAGCTCGCCCAGCAGCAGCTGGAGCAGGACGGTGCGGGCGTCCTCGGTGTCCTCCAGGGCCTCGTCCGTGTACCCGGTGGCGCGGTCGCCGATGAAGGCGAGGGTGCGCCGGACCAGGCCGGCGCGGTCCTTGAAGTGGTAGTAGACGAGGGCGGTGGAGACCCCGGCCTCGGCCGCCAGCTCCTCCACGCGCAGCCCTCGGACACCGTTGCGCGCGATGACGCGCACGGCTGCTTCCAGGATCGACGTCTGACGGTCTGCCACGCGTGTCCGCACCTTCCGACCGGATGCCCGTTGACTGACCTTTCAGTCAGCTCCCTCACGATACCGCCCTCCGTCCGGCACCCGCCCCGGGAACGACAAAGCGCCGGGTCACGGGACCGTCCGTGACTCGGCGCTCTGGATGGTGACCGCCCGACGGGGCGAGGCTGGCGCGACAGGACGTTCGCACCGCCGGGCGGAGTTCGTGGTCCCCGGAGCGCGGGGCCCCTGTGCGTGGCCCCCGTGCGCGGGGAACGGGGAGGAGGGTGTTTGGCTGGGACCGTGGCGGGCGGCGACGAGAACTCCGGCGTCGTCTCCCTCAGGTCAAGAGACGGGCCTCGGAACCCATTACCACCGCACTGGCTCGCACGCCCGCCACGGTCCTCGTCCTGCCCTCACCGCGTACCACCCCTCATCCGGGTCCGCGGGTCGGGCTCGGTACCCGGGGCCTGACCTCCCGTCAGGCCCCCGGTACAGCTGATCGGCTCAGGCGTCGCGCAGGGCGCGGACGGCCTCCTCGACGCGCTTGCCGTAGTCGGCGTCCGCGGCGTGGAAGTGAGCCAGGTTCTTTTCGATGACGTGCTCCAGGGTGACCTGCGAGAGGCCGCCCGCGATGTTCGCCACCAGACGCTGCTTGGCGTCCTCGGACATCAGGCGGTAGAGCTCACCGGCCTGGAAGAAGTCGTCGTCCTTGGTGTGCGCCGGAGCCTCATGGGTGCCCGTGTAGCCGGAGACGGCCTGCGGGGCGCCCAGTGCCAGGCCGGTCTCGGCCGGACCCTGGTACGAGTTGGGCTCGTAGTTCTTGTCGTGGCGCGAGCCGTTGCGCAGCGCCATGACGCCGTCGCGGCCGTAGTTCTCGGCCTTCGCCGCCTTCGGGGCGTTGACCGGCAGCAGGGTGTGGTTCACACCGAGGCGGTAGCGCTGGGCGTCGGCGTACGCGAAGAGGCGGCCCTGGAGCATCTTGTCCGGCGAGGCGGTGATGCCCGGGACGAAGTTGTTCGGGGAGAAGGCGGACTGCTCGACCTCGGCGAAGACGTTGTCCGGGTTGCGGTCGAGGACCAGCCGGCCCACGCGCTGCAGCGGGTAGTCGCTGTGCGGCCACACCTTGGTGAGGTCGAACGGGTTGAAGCGGTAGTCCGCGGCCTCGGCGGCGGGCATGATCTGGACGTAGAGGGTCCAGCTCGGGTTCACGCCGCGCTCGATCGCCTGGAGCAGGTCGGTCTGGTGCGAGTTCGCGTCCGAGCCGACGAGCTCGGCGGCCTGGTCCGAGGACAGGCTGCGGATGCCCTGGTTCGTCTTGAAGTGGTACTTGACGAAGAAGGCCTCGCCCTGGGCGTTGGTCCACTGGTACGTGTGGGAGCCGTAGCCGTTCATGTGGCGGTAGGACGCGGGGATGCCGCGGTCACCCATCAGCCAGGTGATCTGGTGCGTCGCCTCGGGGGCGTGCGCCCAGAAGTCCCAGACGTTGTCCGGCTCCTGCTTGCCCGTGAAGGGGTCGCGCTTCTGGGAGTGGATGAAGTCGGGGAACTTGATCGGGTCCTTGATGAAGAACACCGGGGTGTTGTTGCCGACGAGGTCGTAGTTGCCCTCTTCGGTGTAGAACTTCAGCGCGAAGCCGCGCGGGTCGCGGACCGCGTCCGCGCCACCCAGCGAGTCGGCGACGGTGGAGAACCGCAGGAAGGTCTCGGTCTTCTTGCCGACCGTGTTCAGGAACGCGGCGCTGGTGTACGCGGTGACGTCGTCCGTCACCTCGAAGTGACCGTACGCGGCCGAGCCGCGGGCGTGGACCACGCGCTCCGGGATGCGCTCGCGGTTGAAGCGGGCGAGCTTCTCAAGGAGCTGCTGGTCCTGGACCAGGAGCGGGCCACCGACGCCGGCGGTGGCGGAGTTCTGGTTGTCGGCGACCGGGGCGCCGGACTCGGTCGTCAGCGTGCGCTTCGACATGGTGACCTTCCGTACGGGTAACTGCCGACGGAAAGTGTCTTCCGTCATGCGGAACAGCCTAATTTCGGCACGAACTAAACGTCAACAGTTTGTTGAACAAAGTTGAGGGAGAGGAAATCCGGACGGTGCCGGCACTTGGGCGCGACAGGACAGGTGTCAGCACCGGCACCATCCGGAAACTCAGGTCCCCGTGAGGGGAAGGGGTGGCGGCCCGCAGACGCGGGCCGGCCGTCAGACCTGCGAGCCGGAGAGGCGCTCGACGGCGCGCAGCAGGGCCGAGTGGTCCAGGCCGCCGTCGCCCTGGGCGCGCAGCGAGGCGACCAGCTGGGCGACGACCGCGCCGACGGGAAGGGCGGCACCGACGTTGCGGGCGGCGTCGGTGACGATGCCCATGTCCTTGTGGTGCAGGTCGATCCGGAAACCCGGCTTGAAGTCGCGGTTCAGGAAGTTGTCCTTCTTGCGGGTTAGGACCGTGGAGCCGGCCAGACCGCCGTTGAGGACGTCCAGGGCGGCCTGGAGGTTCACGCCGGACTTCTCGAGGAAGACGACGGCCTCGGCGCACGCCTGGATGTTCACCGCGACGATGAGCTGGTTGGCGGCCTTCACCGTCTGGCCGGAGCCGTGCGGGCCGCAGAGCACGATGGTCTTGCCGAGGGCCTCCAGGACGGGCAGGGCCTCGTCGAAGTCGGCCTGCTCGCCGCCCACCATGATCGACAGTACGGCCTCGATGGCGCCGGCCTCGCCGCCGGACACCGGGGCGTCGATGACGCGGATGCCCTTCTCGGCGGCGTTCTTGGCGAGGTCGACCGAGGTCTGCGGGGTGATCGACGACATGTCGATGATCAGCGCGCCGGACTTCGCGTTCTCCAGGATGCCGTTCTCGCCGTAGGCGATGGCCTCGACCTGCGGGGAGGCGGGCACCATCGTGATGACGACGTCGGCGTCCTTGACGGCCTCGGCGATCGAGCCCGCGGCGCTGCCGCCGGCGGCGGCCAGGCGGTCCAGCTTGTCCTGCTCCAGCGTGAAGCCGGTGACCGGGTAGCCGGCCTTCAGGAGGTTCTCGGCCATGGGAGAGCCCATGATTCCGAGACCGATCCAGGCAATCTTGGGGAGGGTGCTCATGATGAGGGTCCTTCTCTTAATGCTTTGTACGAAAAGTTCGTGACGTGCCTGGCTGATCGCCCGGACTTTGTCCGCTACTTCGCGGCGCGGGCCCCGGCCGGCAGCCACGCGAAGGAGGCTGCGGCGTCGGCGGCCTTGTACTCCAGGCCTACGTAGCCCTCGTATCCGGCCTTCTTCAGCTGGTCGAGCAGTTCCTCGAGGGGCAGCTCGCCGGTGCCGGGGGCACCGCGTCCGGGCTTGTCCGCGATCTGGACGTGCCCGGTCTTGGCGGCGTACTTTTCGATGACCTCGGAGAGGTCCTCATCGTTCATCGCCAGGTGGTACAGGTCGAGCAGGAACTTGGCGTTCCCGAGGCCGGTGGCCTCGTTCACCTTGTCGACGACCTCGATGCCGGCCGGGGCGCTCACCAGGGGGTAGAGCGGCGACTCGGGCTTGTTGAGGGTCTCGATCAGGAGGATCGCGCCGACGCGGTCCGCGGCCCGAGCGGCCACGACCAGGTTCTCGAGAGCGAGCTCGTCCTGGACGGCGGGGTCCACGCCTTCGACGCGGTTGCCGTACAGGGCGTTGAGCGCCTTGCAGCCGACCGAGGCGGCGAAGTCCGCGGCCACGTTGATGTTGGCGTTGAAGCGCTCCGACTCCGCACCGGGTACCGAGACCGCGCCGCGGTCCGGACCCGGCAGCCGGCCGGCGTAGAAGTTCAGGCCCACCAGCTGGGTGCCGGCGTCCTCAAGAGCCTTCTTGAGGGCGTCGAGCTCCGCCTGGGCGGGAGTGGGTGTCTCGATCCAGGGCCACCACAGCTCGACCGCCGTGAAGCCGGCCGCGGCGGCAGCCGCGGGACGCTCCAGGAGCGGGAGTTCCGTGTAGAGGATCGAAAGGTTTACATCGAAGCGCTGGTCCGTGTATCCCATGAGGGGTGTGCGCTCCTTCCGTATTGCGGAAGTTAGTTTCTGCTTGATGGAAGACTGCATGGGCTTCTGCGCGGATGTCAAGTGCGGACTCCCGAAAAATCATGACCGCGGGGTAGCTTGACCGCGTGCGATTGAGAGTGGAGTTCACGACCGAGCCCTTCGATCTCGAAGAGGCCCCCGCCCATGCCGTGGCCGCTCGCGAGGTCATCCAGAAGGCCCAGCTGGACGCGGTGGACGTCGGCCCCTTCGGCAACACCGCGGAAGGGGAGGCCGCCGAGGTCCTCGATGCGGTGGCCGCCCTGCTGCGCGGTTCGCTGGGGGCCGGCGCCACCCGCGTGTCGCTCCAGGTGAACGTGATCGGGGAGGACGCGCAGTGACCGAGCCCCGCGACCACCCGTTCGTCGCCGCGGTCAAGCCGCTGGTGGACGCGATGGGCGGCGAGCTGCTGGACCCGTCCCTGGCCCAGCCCGACGACGTCGTCCTCGCCTGGGAGGGTCAGGACGTCCTGGCCGTGCGCCTGCCGCAGCTCTCGGACTCGCTGGACCGCATCCTCGCCGCCCTGGAGCGCCGGCACGGCGTACCGTTGTCACAGCTGGACCGGAAGGCCAAGCAGGACGTCGTACGGATACTGGAGGCGCGGGGCGCCTTCTCCGTGCGGCACGGCGTGGAGACGGTCGCGGGCGCCCTGGGCGTCAGCCGTTTCACGGTCTACAACTACCTGAACAGGGATGCCGCTCTTCAGAAGGGGCCCGACGCGAGCAGCCAGGAGTAACGGCCCCTGACCCACGGTGACGAGCCGCCGCCCTATTCATCCGGGCGGCGGCTTTTGTGTACGGGAAGTTTCAACAAAGTGTTGACGCCGTGTTGTCGAGAGCGTTAGCTATGCGCAGCCCGTCAAAGCAACAACAGGCCACGGAGGCCTACCGTGACTTCGAGTCCGACCCCGGGTCTCACCCGGTTCAACGCCTTGGACGACAGCGCGGCCGCGGCCGAACTGCACGAGGTCTGCGCCAGTTCGGCTTGGGGCGGCAAGCTCCTCGCCCAGCGCCCCTTCACCACCGTCGAGTCCCTGTTTTCGGCCAACGAGTCCGCCATGGCGGAGCTCACCGCCGAGGACCTGGGCGAGGCCATGGGTGGCCACGCGCCGATCGGCCGGCCGAAGCCGGGAGACCCGACCTCCGCCCGCGAGCAGCGCGGCATGGCCGGTGCCTCGGAGGAGCTGAAGAACGAGCTCCTCGAACTGAACCTGGCGTACCAGGAGAAGTTCGGCCACGTCTTCCTCATCTGCGCCACCGGTGCGACCGGTGAGTTCATGCGGGACGCGGTCAGGGTCCGGATCGACAACTCGCCGGAGCAGGAGCGGGAAACCGCCCGCGGCGAGCTCGTCAAGATCAACAAGATCCGCCTGACCCGCCTCGCAGAAGGAGAGTGACCTGACGATGAGCACCGAGACCACCGCGTCGGTGTCCACGCACATCCTGGACACCAGCATCGGCAAGCCCGCCGAGGGCGTCGCCATCTCGCTGTCGGCCCGTACCGGGCTGGACGGCGCGTGGGCCGCCCTGGGCGGTTCCGCCACCGATGCGGACGGGCGCTGCAAGGACCTGCCGGCCCTGCCGGAGGGCACCACCCACGTACGTCTCGACTTCGAGACAGAGACGTACTTCTTCCATCAGCACAGTGCAAAGAAGCAAGCCGAGGCGCAGCAGGACGCCCCCCGCGTAAGGGACAGCGGTGCGTTCTTCCCCGAGGTAACGATCACCTTCGCGGTGAACCCGGGCGAGCACTACCACGTACCGCTGCTGCTCAACCCGTTCGGCTACTCTGTTTACCGAGGGAGCTAGTCATGGCCACGATTCTCGGCCAGAACCAGTACGGCAAAGCAGAGAACCGCGTCGTCAAGATCACGCGGGACGGCGACACCCACCACATCAAGGACCTGAACGTCTCGGTCGCCCTCTCCGGCGACATGGACGACGTCCACTACTCCGGCTCGAACGCGAACGTCCTTCCGACGGACACCACCAAGAACACGGTGTACGCGTTCGCCAAGGAGCACGGCATCGAGTCCGCCGAGCAGTTCGGCATCCACCTGGCGCGCTGGTTCGTGGGCAGCCAGGAGCCGATCCAGAAGGCGCGCATCCGGATCGAGGAGTACTCCTGGTCCCGGATCGCCACCTCGGACGCGAACTCCAAGTTCATCGGTGCCGACGAGGTGAACCACTCCTTCGTCCGCGAGGGCATGGAGACCCGCGTCACCCAGATCACGTACGACGGCAAGAACTGGGAGGTCATATCCGGCCTCAAGGACCTGACCGTCATGAACTCCACGAACTCCGAGTTCTGGGGTTACGTGAAGGACAAGTACACGACGCTGAAGGAGGCCTACGACCGCATCCTGGCGACCCAGGTTTCGGCCCGCTGGCGCTTCGCCTGGTCCGATGACGAGCAGCGGATGCCCAACTGGGAGAAGTCCTACACCGAGACCCGCAAGCACATGCTGCAGGCCTTCGCGGAGACCTACTCCCTGTCGCTGCAGCAGACCCTGTACCAGATGGGTTCGCGCATCATCAACCACCGTTCGGAGATCGACGAGGTCCGCTTCTCGCTCCCGAACAAGCACCACTTCCTCGTCGACCTGGAGCCCTTCGGCCTCAAGAACGACAACGAGGTCTACTTCGCGGCGGACCGCCCGTACGGTCTGATCGAGGCCACCGTCCTCCGGGACGGCGTCGATGCCCGCATTCCCGTGGACATGACCAACCTCTGATGCGGTACGCGTGTCCCGGGGCCCCGCAGTGGCCCCGGGGCGCGACACCTCGCACTTCCTGAATCGGCACCCGGACGCAACACACGGGGCGGCAGTACTGTCAGCTGTCAAGGCCCCCGGCTCCGGCACTCAAATCCCCAGGGTTTTGCCGTGCCCGCACCGCCACTGAAAGCACGAGGAAGTCCCATGGCAGCATCGGCAGCCCTTGACAGCGCCGTAGAGCGCATCGTCATCGAGAACTGTGCGATTGCGACCGTCGACGCGAACGACACCGAGTACGCCTCGGGCTACGTGGTCGTCGCCGGCAACAAGATCGAGTCGATCGGTGCGGGCAGGGCCCCCGAGAAGCTCGACAACGTGGTCCGCCGCATCGACGGCACGGGTCACCTCGTCACCCCGGGTCTGGTCAACACCCACCACCACTTCTACCAGTGGATCACGCGCGGTCTGGCCACCGACCACAACCTCTTCAACTGGCTCGTCGCGCTGTACCCCACGTGGGCGCGCATCGACGAGCAGATGACGTACACGGCCGCGCAGGGATCGCTGGCGATGATGGCCAAGGGCGGCGTCACCACCGCCATGGACCACCACTACGTCTTCCCCAAGGGCTCCGGCGACCTCTCCGGCTCGATCATCCGCGCCGCGTCCGAGATGGGCGTCCGCTTCACCCTCGCCCGCGGTTCCATGGACCGCAGCGAGAAGGACGGCGGCCTGCCGCCGGACCACGCGGTCGAGACCCTCGAAGGCGCGCTCGCCGACACCGAGGCGA
This sequence comes from Streptomyces sp. NPDC048461, assembly GCF_055587105.1. Lineage (NCBI taxonomy): Bacteria > Bacillati > Actinomycetota > Actinomycetes > Kitasatosporales > Streptomycetaceae > Streptomyces > Streptomyces sp. NPDC048461. The sequence continues at coordinate 399,211 of NZ_JBVJGW010000002.1, forward strand.
CCGTCAAGAGGCACCACGACTACTCCTTCGACGCGATGACCCAGGTCGCCGTCGCCCCGTGCTCGCCGTTCTCGGTCTCCACCGAGCTGCTGAAGCAGGGTGCCGAGCTGGCCCGCCGCCTCGGTGTGCGCATGCACACCCACGGCAGCGAGACCGTCGAGGAGGAGCAGTTCTGCAAGGAACTGTTCGGCATGGGCCCGACCGACTACTTCGAGTCGACCGGCTGGCTCGGCGAGGACGTGTGGATGGCGCACAGCGTCCACATGAACGACTCCGACATCGCCGCGTTCGCCCGCACCAAGACCGGTGTCGCGCACTGCCCGTCCTCCAACGCCCGTCTGGCCGCCGGTATCGCCCGCGTACCGGACATGCTCGCCGCCGGTGTCCCGGTCGGCCTCGGCGTGGACGGCACCGCCTCCAACGAGTCCGGCGAGCTGCACACCGAGCTGCGCAACGCGCTCCTCATCAACCGCCTCAACCCGGTGCACCGCGAGCGGGCGCTCAACGCCCGCCAGGCTCTGCGCCTCGGTACGTACGGCGGCGCCCAGGTGCTCGGCCGCGCCGGCAACATCGGCTCGCTGGAGGTCGGCAAGTGCGCCGACCTGGTGATGTGGAACCTCAGCACCCTGGCCCACTCCTCGATCGCCGACCCGGTCACCGCGCTCGTCTTCGGCGCGGCCGCCCCGGTCACCCTCTCGCTGGTCAACGGCAAGCAGATCGTCGAGAACAACCGACTCCTCTTCGCCGACGAGGACGCCATCGCCGCGTCCACGCGGGAAGAGGCCCAGCGCCTCGCGCGCATCTCCGCGCAGGCCTGATCCCCGGAATCCGGCCGGGGGGGACGGCCCCCGGCCGGCGGCGGCCGGCCCCGGCGGGGGGCCCGGCAGCCCTTCCCCGGCACCGCCCCCGGGGGTCCCTGGGCGCCCCCCGCCCCGCCCCCCGGCTGTTCCCCCCCCCCCCCCCCCCGCCCACCCCCCCCCAGCCCCCCCCCCCCCCCCCCGCCGGGGGGGGCCCCCCCCCCCCCCCCGGCCGCGGACCCGAGCGGGGTCCGCGGCAGCCGTTCCCGGGAAGCGCCCGAGGTGATCCGAGGGCGCCCCCGGGGGCGGTGACTCGTGCCGCACGCACCGCACGGACACCCGCACCGCGCCACTGCCACGGCACAGCCAGCTCTTCCGCACCGCACCACCGCACGGAACCACCCGTGGAACCGGTTTGGGCGAATCGTTTCCGCACCCCTTGGGACAAACACACCCAGCACACCCCGCACACCAGGCACACCAGGCACACCAGGCACATCGAGTTCCCGAAGAACAGCACCCACAACTGAATCAGCTCGACTCGCACCGCTTTCGCACCACCTCCATGACACCCACGTCCCTGCCGACGTGTTACCCGACCGGAGGAAGCCGTGGCCGCAACGCCCAGGTTTCGCAAAGACGCAGTCGCAGTACCGGAGGAGAAGCACCCGGTCGACGAGACCTTGCCTCCGCTGAAAATGTTCACGAGCGGTCTCCAGCACGTGGCCGCCATGTACGCAGGTGTCGTCGCCCCGCCCATGATCGTCGGCCCCGCCGTCGGTCTCTCCGCCACCGAGACCGCCTTCCTGATGGGCGCCTCGCTCTTCACCGCAGGCCTCGCCACCCTCCTCCAGACCCTCGGGTTCTGGAAGATCGGCGCCAAGCTCCCCTTCGTCAACGGCGTCTCCTTCGCCGGAGTCACCCCGATGATCGCGATAGGCAAGGGGGAAGGGGACAACGCGATCCCCATCATCTTCGGCGCGATCATCGTCGCCGGGGTCCTCGGCTTCTTCGCCGCCCCCTACTTCGGCAAACTCGTCCGCTTCTTCCCGCCGGTCGTGACGGGAACGGTCATCACCCTGATCGGCGTCTCGCTCCTGCCGGTGGCCTTCAACTGGTCGCAGGGCGGGAACAGCACCGCCGCCGACTACGGCTCGATGAAGAACATCGGCATGGCCGCGGCGACCCTCGTGATCGTCCTGCTGATGCGCAAGTTCCTCCGCGGCTTCCTCCAGCAGATCGCCATCCTGCTCGGCCTGGTCGCGGGAACGCTGATCGCCATTCCGCTCGGCATGACGAGCTTCGACGCGATCAAGAACGCGTCGATCGTCGGCTTCCCGACGCCGTTCCACTTCGGCGCCCCGCAGTTCCAGGTCGCCGCGATCATCTCGATGTGCATCGTCATGCTCGTCTGCATGACCGAGTCCACCGCCGACATCCTGGCCCTGGGCAAGATCGTCGGCCGGCCTGCGGACGCGAAGACCATCGAGGGCGGTCTGCGTGCCGACACCCTCGGCAGCGCGATCAGCCCGCTGTTCAACGGCTTCATGTGCAGCGCCTTCGCCCAGAACATCGGGCTCGTCGCCATGACGAAGGTGCGCAGCCGGTTCGTCGTCGCCGCAGGCGGCGGCATCCTGATCCTGCTGGGACTGTGTCCGATGGCGGCCTCGGTCATCGCGCTGGTACCGCTGCCGGTCCTCGGCGGCGCGGGCATCGTCCTCTTCGGGTCCGTGGCGGCCAGCGGCATCCAGACCCTGGCGGGCGCGGCCATGGAGAAGGGCGAGAACGCCCTGATCGTCGCCGCCTCGGTGGGCATCGGCCTGATCCCGATCGCCGCGCCGGAGTTCTACCACGCCTTCCCGAAGGACCTCCTGGTCGTCCTCGACTCGGGCATCAGCACCGGCTGCGTGGTGGCCATCCTGCTGAACCTGGCCTTCAACCACCTCGGCACCAAGAAGGACGCGGCCCAGGCCGTCGCTCCGGAACCGGTGCCGGTGCACTGACCGGAAGGGACCCCGAGCCCGGCCCGGGCCGGCCCGAGGGGCGCCGGCCGGACCGTACGGCGGTGGGGGGGGGGGGGGCCCCCCGGGGGGGGGGGGGGCCCCGCGCGCGCGGGGGGGGGGGGGGCGCCCCCCCCCGCGGGGGCGGGGGGGGGCGCGCGGGGGGGGGGCGGGCGGGCGGCCGGCCCGGCCCCGCCCCCCCCCGGCCGGGGCCCCCCCCCCCCCCGCCGTGTCCGGGGCCGGCCAGGGCTCACCCGGCGGGGGAAGGCGCAGGGGGAGCCGTATCGGGAGCCGTGCCGGGAGCCGGGGGAGTCCACAGCATCAGGTTGCTCATCAGGTCGGCCTGCTCCAGCGCGTCGTCCAGCGCATGGTGCGTATGGGGCCGCCGGGACAGGAGTTCGGGCGGCATGTGCCGCTTGACCGCCGCGCGCAGCGGCACTCCCGCCTTCGTCGCGTACAGGGTCTTCATGTCCAGACATCCGGAGTGGCCGAAGGGGCTGACCCCGCCGAACCGGATCAGGTACCAGTACAGGAAGGTCCAGTCGAAGGAGGCGGGATAGCCGCACATGACGGGCTGCGCTCCGGCGGACACCTCCCGCACCCACGCGCGGAAGTCGGCCATGGCCGACTCCGGGTCGGCCCCCTCCCGCACCAGCCGGTCGCGGTCCAGGCCGCTCACGGCGAGCGCCTCCGGCACGAACGCGTCACTGATCGGCCGCAACTCCCGGTAGAACGTGTGCTGTTGGGGGTCGAACGCGGTGTACGTCGCGCCGTCCTGCCGCCCGGCGACGGCGGCTCCGAAGCTGATCATCGAGTACGGCCCCGGGATGGGGCCGTCGGCCTCGACGTCGACGGAGACGTACAGGCTGGGGCGGGGGGTGCGGGCTGCCATGCCCGTGAGCATGCCAGCCCGCCCGCCCGTGCTCACCCGGATTTCCGCCGCCGCGGCCCTATGGGGCCGGGGTCAGGTACATGCCCGTCTGGTCCGCTCCGGCGGTGTTCCGGCAGCCGAACCCGCCGGTGGCCGGCTGGGCGACGACGAGGGCCAGGCAGCGCCCCGCGGCCAGTTGTCCGAAGTGGTTCGGGTGCATCGACTCCTGGATCGGCCCCTGCGTCTCGCTGCTGTCGATCCACCGGGCCCACTCGCTGGTCTTCGCCGAGGCCGGGGCGGCCGTGGTCACGAGCCTGCTGGCCTTGGCGCACACCTCGCGCCCCTGCAGCATGTCCCGCAGGTCGAGGAACTGCACTCCCTTCGCCGCGGCCACCCCCTTGATGCGCTGGGCGATCTGCGGCACGAGCGAGTCCCGCGCCCAGTCGGAGTCCCGGTTCCAGAACGGGCAGCCGCCGGTGTTCAGCCGGCTCCAGTCGCTCTGCGGGTAGCGGTTCTCCGCCCCGCGCGGGATCGGCGACGGGTAGGACTGCAGGACGATGCGGTACGAGGCGTCGGCGTACCCGGCCGCGCGCATCACGGCCCGCACCTCGTCGACGGACTTGCCGACGTTCGCCATGACCTGGTCGATCTTCTGGTCCACGGCGTACTGCTGGTCGTCGTGGCAGTAGGAGTTCCAGATGATGAAGTCGTACGCGCAGTTCTTGATGATGTCGGCGAAGCCCAGGTCGTTGCCGCCGATGGACAGTGCGATGATCTTCACGTCGTTGGCCGCGGCCACGGCGGCGAGCCGGTCGGCCTGCGGAGCCTCGCCCTTGAAGGCGACACCGCCGTGGGAGGCGCGGAACACGTTCTCCGAAGTGGCCCCCGAACAGGCGAGGTTGACGGCGACGTCGGCGATCGGGCCCGCGCTGCGCACCTCGGCCGAGTCGGACCGGTGACACCCGCCCGCCGTGGTTCCGTACACCTTGCCGGGGTCGTACGTGCTGCCGCTGACCCAGGCCCGGTCCGTTCCGGTCCTGTTGCCGCTGTTGGTGAGGCTGTTGCCCTTCCAGCGGCCCGCCTCGCCGGAGATGTAGCTGTCGCCCAGGGACACCACGGCGGTGGGCCCGTTGCCGGGACCGGCCGCCGAGGCTCCGGCCCCGCCGGCCATCAGGGCGGCCGCGGCGAGCGGCAGGACCAACCCGGCCCCGGCGAGCCGTCGCACACGGCTGCCGGACCGGTTCTTGCTGACGTTGCGGAATCCGATCACTGCGGAACTCCTGCGGTCGGCCATGGCGAAGCCGGGAACAACTCCGGTGCATGGCTGGGTAAGTGGGGGAAACCGCCGGCCGGTGGCAACCGGAAAGGTGACACGCCGCGCCTTGTTACCGCTAGGTAGCCGCAGATTACGATGACGTAACGCCCGACCGTTCGTTCGGGACGGATCATGGCTCCGCCGCAGCCCGTCGTGGTGGATCCCGGCCAAGGGGGCACCGGTTGCCGTCCCTGCGTGCTTTGCCGGGTTCGTTCGATCATGGACTGACTGGTGGTGGGTTCCGCCAGGTGCGGGAGGCGGGGCTGTGCAGATTTCCCAGGTGCTGGACAAAGTGGAATCGGGCGACATCGCCCTTCCCGAATTCCAGCGCGGTTACGTGTGGACCCGGGACCAGGTGCGGGGGTTCTTCCAGTCGCTCTACCGCGACTATCCCATCGGAGGCCTGCTGACCTGGCACACGAAGGCCGAGACGGCCGACACCCGGGGCGGTTCGCCGGGCAAGGACGGCACGATCCAGCTCCTCCTCGACGGCCAGCAGCGGATCACCACCCTGTACGCCGTGACGCGCGGCGCGCCCCCGAGGTTCTTCGAGGGGAAGGCGGACACCCTGGCCGGTCTCCACTTCCACCTGGACACCGAGGCCTTCGAGTTCTACGCGCCGAGCAAGATGAAGGACAACCCGCTCTGGGTGGACGTGACCCGGCTCTTCAGGGAGGGGCCCGGCCGGCTGTTCGGGATCGTCCAGGCGACGGGCGCGGACCACGGCGCCCAGGAGCTGCACTTCGCCCGCCTCAGCCGGATCCTCCAGATCAAGGACCGCGTCGTGCACATCGACGAGGTCACCGGCGCGGACAAGACGGTGGACGTCGTCGTCGAGATCTTCAACCGGGTCAACTCGGGCGGCACCAAGCTCTCCAAGGGCGACCTGGCCCTCGCCGCGATCTGCGCGGCCTGGCCCGACGCCCGCCCCACGATGAACGGCGCCCTGGCCGACTGGTCCGCGGCGGGGTTCGACTTCAAGCTGGACTGGCTGTTGCGCAACGTCAACGCCGTCGTCCTCGGCGAGGCGCAGTTCTCCAAGCTGGCCGACGTGACGGTGGACGAGTTCAGGACCGGGCTCGTGAGCACCATCGACGCCGTCTCCCACCTGCTCGACGCCCTCGGTGGCCGGCTCGGCCTCGACCACGGGCGCGTCCTCAGCGGTCGCTTCGCCTTCCCCGTCATGGCCAGGCTGCTCGACGGCAACGCCGGGGCCTTCCCGGACGCCATGACCCGCGACCGCCTCTTCTACTGGTACGTGCACGGCTTCCTGTGGGGCCGCCACACCGGCGCCACCGAAACCGCCCTCAACCAGGACCTGAAGGCCCTGGACGCCGGCGGCGTGGACCACCTCGTCTCGGTTCTGCGGCGCAGCCGCGGAAGCCTCCACATCCGCCCCGACGACGTCACGGGGTCGAGCATGGGCGCGCGGTTCTACCCGCTGCTGTACATGCTGACCCGGGTCCACGGCGCCCAGGACTTCCTGAGCGGGGTGCCGCTCCGGGACAACATGCTGGGCCGTCTGAGCTCGCTCCAGGTGCACCACATCTTCCCCAAGGCGCGCCTGTACAAGTACGGCTACTCGCGCGACCAGGTCAACGCGGTGGCGAACTTCTGCTTCCTGACCCAGGGGAGCAACCTGCGGATCGGGGCGAAGGACGCCGCGGAGTACCTGGGCGAGATCGAGGACCGGATGCCCGGAGCGCTGGCCTCGCAGTGGATCCCGACGGACCGCGAGCTGTGGCGGACCGAGAACTACCCCGCCTTCCTCGACGCGCGGCGGGTGCTGCTGGCCGACGCCGCCAACCGGTTCCTCGACGCCCTCCACGACGGTCCCTCGCCCATGGGCCTGGGACCGTGGAAGCACGGCGTCGCGGCGTCCCCTCCGGCCGCGTTCGACCCCGGCCCCGGCCCCGGCCCCGACGTCGACGAGGTGCCCGGTCTCTCCCGCCTGCTGGCGGCCGTCAGGACGGCGGGCCTGGCGGAGCCCGAGCTCGACGCCGAGGTCACCGACCCGCGCACCGGCGCGCCGATCACCGTGGCCGCCGCCTACTGGCCGCTGGGGTTGCACGGCGAGGTCGGCACTCCGGTCGCGCTCGTCGTGGACCCGACCCTCGCGGTGCAGGCCGGGCTGGAGGCCCACGGCCTGCGCGTGTTCCACACCGCCGACGCCCTGCGCGGCTTCCTCGCCAACTCGCTGTCGGAGTACGCCGTGTGACCCGGCGCAGCCGCCGCGGACACGGCTCCGCCCCCGTGCCGGGAGGCGACGGGGGCGGAGCCGACCGGGTTCGGCCGCTGTGCGTTCAGCCGAAACCGGTGGCTCAGCCGACCAGCTGGTCGTAAGCGGGGAGGGTGAGGAAGTCCGCGTAGTCCGCGTCCAGCGAGACCTGCAGGAGCAGGTCGTGGGCCTGCTGCCACTTGCCCGTGGTGAAGGCCTCCTCGCCGACCTCGGCGCGGATGGCGGCCAGTTCGGCGGTCGCGATCTCGCGGGTCAGCTCCGCGGTGGCGGTCTTGCCGTTCTCGAAGACGACGCCGGCGTTGATCCACTGCCAGATCTGCGAGCGCGAGATCTCCGCGGTGGCGGCGTCCTCCATCAGGCCGAAGATGCCGACGGCGCCCAGGCCGCGCAGCCAGGCCTCGATGTAGCGGATGCCGACCTGGACGGCGTTGCGCAGGCCGTCGTACGTGGGCCGGGCGTCCAGGGAGTCGATCGCGATCAGCTCGCCCGGGGCCACCGAGACGTCCTCGCGCAGGCGGTCCTTCTGGTTCGGCTTGTCGCCGAGCACCGCGTCGAAGGAGGCCATGGCGATCGGGACCAGGTCGGGGTGGGCGACCCAGGAGCCGTCGAAGCCGTCTCCCGCCTCGCGGTCCTTGTCTGCCTTGACCTTGTCGAACGCGAGCTTGTTGGCCTCGGCGTCCTTGCGGGACGGGATGAAGGCCGCCATGCCGCCGATGGCGTGGGCGCCGCGCTTGTGGCAGGTGCGCACGAGCAGTTCGGTGTACGCCCGCATGAACGGTGCCGTCATCGTCACCGCGTTGCGGTCCGGCAGGACGAACTTCTCGCCGCCGTCACGGAAGTTCTTCACGATGGAGAAGAGGTAGTCCCAGCGGCCCGCGTTCAGGCCGGCCGCGTGGTCGCGCAGCTCGTAGAGGATCTCCTCCATCTCGTACGCGGCGGTGATCGTCTCGATGAGGACGGTGGCGCGGACGGTGCCCTGCGGGATGCCCACGTAGTCCTGCGCGAAGACGAAGATCTCGTTCCAGAGGCGCGCCTCCAGGTGCGACTCCGTCTTCGGCAGGTAGAAGTACGGGCCCTTGCCGAGGTCGATCAGGCGCTGCGCGTTGTGGAAGAAGTACAGGCCGAAGTCGACGAGCGAGCCCGACGCGGCGGCGCCCTCGAACTGCAGGTGGCGCTCCTGGAGGTGCCAGCCGCGCGGACGCATCACGACGGTCGCGAGCTGGTCGGCGGACTTCAGGGCGTACGCCTTGCCGGTGCGCGGGTCCGTGAAGTCGATGCGGCGCTCGTAGGCGTCGATCAGGTTGAGCTGGCCGAGGACGACGTTCTCCCAGGTGGGGGCGGAGGCGTCCTCGAAGTCGGCGAGCCAGACCTTGGCGCCCGAGTTCAGGGCGTTGATGGTCATCTTGCGGTCCGTCGGGCCGGTGATCTCCACACGGCGGTCGTTCAGCGCGGCCGCGGCCGGGGCCACCTTCCAGTCACCCTCGCGGACCTGTGCGGTGTCGGCGAGGAAGTCGAGGGTGGAGGTCCGGGCGATCTCGGCGCGGCGCTCGCCGCGCAGGGCGAGGAGCTCGGCGCGGCGGGGGGCGAACCGCCGGTGGAGCTCGGCCACGAAGGCGAGGGCCGCTTCGGTGAGGACCTCGTCCTGCCGGGGCAGGGGCTCGGCGTCGACGATGGCCAGCGGAGACGGCGCTGGTGCGGACATAACTGTCACTCCTTCAGCGGCGGTGCCTGGCGGCCGCGGGGGAATGCTCGCGCGAGACGGCACGCAGTGCCGTCGGGTGTGGAGAGTTCCGGAGTACGGTCGCGGGCGCCGTATGTGGGTTCAGGGCGCTTCTGACCAGTGGATAGTAATTTCCTCATGGTGGAAGTTCAATGGTTTGTTGACGTCGAGATTCTCTGAGTCGACAGATTCCGCTTCCCCGTGGCCCTCAGTGCCATCGCCGTCACACCCTGCTCAGAGGAGACGTGCCAGGTCGGGGGGCGTGTCGATGTCGAAGGCCTCCGCGATGTCCGCGCACTCCACCAGAACGAGATCGTCCGCGTGTTCCGCCAGATGCACCCGCGCGCCCTGGTCACCCGTCGCCGTCGCCGCGATGTCCGCCCACCGGTCCGCGCCGAACAGCACGGGATGGCCGCGCTCGCCCTCGTACGCCGCCGCCGCCAGGCTCTCGGGGGAGCGGTAGGCCGCCAGGACCCGCGCCACGGCCCCCGCCCCGATGCCCGGCTGGTCCACCAGGGACACCAGGGCCGCGGCGGCCCCGGTGCCGGCCAGGGAGGCGAGCCCGACGCGGAGCGAGGAGCCCATGCCCCGCTCCCAGTCCGGGTTGTCCACGAGTACGCAGCCGGTCAGGTCCGCGCGCTCGCGGACCTCGGCCGCCGAGGCGCCGAGGACCACGTGCACCGGGCCGCAGCCCGCCTCGCGCAGCACCCGCACGGCGTTCTCGACCAGTGGGCGGCCGCGGTAGGGGAGCAGGGCCTTGGGCCGGCCGCCGAGCCGGCGCCCGCCCCCGGCCGCGAGCAACAGCCCCGCGATCACGGGCGAGCCGGGTCCGGACGGGGCGCGGGGCGGGATGCGGGGCGAGGCGTGGGATGACATGGCACCGATTCTCGCTCCTGCGCCGGGGCGATCCGCCGGGCCGGGGAGCCGTCGGGCCCGGTCCGCGTCCGCGCCACGGGCCGGGCCAGGGCGCGGCGTACGGCCGCCAGCGCGGCCCCGATGCGCAGCGGCTCGGAGATCCGGTTCTCATCGGCGGTCAGCAGGGCGCGCTCGTCACGGTCGGTCAGCATTTCGGCTTCTCCTTGCCAATCGGGGGCCAATAAGGCGAGTCTGGTCCTCTATTGGCCTGGTCGGCAGAGCCAATCGGGGGAGGTTGGCATGGGATATGACCGAGTGGTCCACACCGCGGACAGAACGATCGGCAGCCGCCAGCTGGCGGCGCTGCTGCCGGCCGAGGTCCGCGCGCGCCCCGGCTACCGCTCCCTGGCCGACGCCCTGCGCACCCTCGTCCTCGACGGCCGCGTCGCCCTGCACGTACGGCTGCCCGCCGAGCGCGAGCTCGCCGAGGCGGTCGGCGCCAGCCGGGCCACCGTCACCGGCGCCTACGACCTCCTGCGCGAGAGCGGCTACGTCCGCAGCCGGCGCGGATCCGGAACCTGGACCGAGCTCCCCGAGGGGCACGCCCCGGTCGGCGCCCACGCCCTCCTCGGACCGGGCGGCCACGGCGGCGACGACGACCCCGGGATCGACCTGGCCATCGCCGCCATGGGAGCCCCGGAGGGCGCCCTCACCGACGCGCTGGCCTGGGCCGGTCCCCGGCTCCCGGCCGTGGCCCGCACCCCCGGCTACCACCCGTTCGGCCTGCCCGACCTGCGGACGGCGGTCGCCGAGCGGTTCACCCGGCGCGGCCTGCCCACCCGGCCCGAACAGATCCTGGTCACCGCCGGGGCGCAACAGGCCTTCTCGCTGGTCGTCGGCCTGCTCTGCGGGCCGGGGGACCGGGTCCTGACCGAGAGCCCGACGTACGCCAACGCCCTCGACGCCCTGCGCCACGCGCGGCTGCGGACCGGGTCCATCGCCGTCTCGGACGCGGGCTGGGACATGGAGATCGCCGAGTCCACCCTGCGCCAGACCGTGCCGCGGCTGGCCTACACGATCCCCGACTTCCAGAACCCGACGGGCGCCCTGATGCCCCCGGAGCAGCGGCTGCGGCTGCTCGCGGCCACCCGGGCCACCGGGACGTGGCTGGTGGTGGACGAGACCATCGCCGACATCGCGCTGGACGTTCCCGCCCCCGCACCGTTCGCCTCGCTCGCCCCGCGGGGCGGCGCCGACCACGTGATCACCATCGGCTCGCTCAGCAAGACCCACTGGGGCGGTCTCCGGGCGGGCTGGATCCGGGCCACCGCCCGGATGGTCACCGAGCTGACCGCCCTCAAGGTCGCGGCCGACATGACCGGTTCCGTCCTCGACCAGCTCGTCGCGCTCCCGCTGATCGCCGGCCTCGACCGGTCCCTGCCGGCCCGCCTGGCGCAGCTGCGGATCCAGCGCGAGGCGCTGGTGCAGTCGCTCCAGCGGCACACCCCGGAGTGGTCCTGGCAGCTGCCGCCCGGAGGCCTCTCGCTCTGGGTCGACCTCGGCGAACCGGTCAGTTCGGCCCTCGCCGAGCGGGCCGCGGCGGCCGGGGTCCACATCGGCCGGGGCGCCCGCTTCGGCGTGGACCCGGGCACCTTCGAGCACCGGCTGCGCATCCCGTACACGCTCCCGGCCGACCGTCTGGACGAGGGCGTGCGCCGCCTCGCGAGCGCGTTCCACGACGGGGTCCCGCTCCCCCCGGCGGTGGACCGCCCGCACTGGGTGGCATGACCGCCCCAGGCGGCTCAGCGGCCCCCGGACGACCCCGCCCGGGCCCGCCCGCCCCGGCCGCCGCCCCGGTCCTACGGCCGTCCGCGGAAGTACGCGTTCGCCGCCGGACGGAACATCAGCGCCACCGCCGTCAGGACGGCGGCCAGGTGGACCGTCCGGCTGGCACCGAACACCAGGTCCAGCGCGTCCGCCCCCGACAGGGCTGCCCGGAGCGATCCGCCGTCGAGGAGGTACCCGAGCGGCTCCACGACCAGCGAGGCGGTGCCGAGGACCCCGAGGCCGACGGCCAGGGCGATCCGGGCCCAGCGGGCGCCCGAGCGCATCCGGAAGGCGGTCAGGACCGCCAGGGTGAAGACCGTCAGGCGTACGGCCAGCCCGACGCCCGCCCCGTCCCCCGGATCGCGGGCGATCATGAGCGCGGTCTCGAAGGCGCCGGCCGCGACCGCCGTGAGCCACAGGGCCCAGGCCGTACGGACCTCGGCGGGCGGCGGCGGCGCGCCCGTCACGGCGGCGCGGGGGGCGGATCTGTGCACGGCGTACATCGCGGGCTCGCTCTCCGTAGGGGACTTCCGCCCCCGATGCTCCCGCCGCGCGGCGTCCCGCACCCGCCTGCGGCCCGGTGTCCGCGCCCTGGTGCTGGCCCCCCTCCCGCGGATCCGCCGGGTCCGGGCGCGCCGGTCTACGGGGTGCGGATCAGCCGGCGGCTGCCCGCCGCCGCCACCGCCGAGGTGCGGGAGTCCACGCCGAGCTTGGCGTAGATGTGGACCAGGTGGGACTTGACGGTGGCCTGGCTGAGGAAGAGCTTCTTGGAGATCTGCTGGTTCGACAGGCCGTCCGCGACCAGCTGCAGCACCTCCAGCTCCCGCTTCGTCAGCGCCTCCGCCGGCGTCCGCATCCGGTCCATCAGGCGCAGCGCCACCGCCGGCGCCAGCGCGGACTGGCCCGCGGCGGCCGTGCGCACCGCCGCCGCCAGCTCCTCCGGCGGGGCGTCCTTGAGCAGGTAGCCCGAAGCCCCCGCCTCCACCGCCGCCAGGATGTCGGCGTCCGTGTCGTACGTGGTCAGCACCAGTACCCGGGGCGCCCCCGGGCGGGCCGTGATCAGGGCGGTGGCGGCGGAGCCGTGCATGCCGGGGCCGAACTGGAGGTCCATCAGGACCACGTCGACCGGGGTGTCCGCCGCCAGTTCCACCGCCCGCTCGGCGGTGGCCGCCTCGGCGACGACGGCGAAGCCCGGCTCGGTGTCCAGCACCGCGCGCAGCCCGGCCCGCACCACCGGGTGGTCGTCGGCCAGCAGCAGCCGGATCGTCATCGCAGGACCTCCGCGGGCAGGGGCAGGGTGACGGCCACGGCGGTGCCCTGGCCCGGACCGGACTCCACGGTGAACAGCCCGCCCAGCGTCTGCGCCCGCGAGCGCATCGCCGGCAGCCCGAAGCCGCCGTCGCCGCAGGCCGCGGCCGACGAGGGGTCGAAGCCCCGCCCGTCGTCCACCACGTCCAGCGTGACCGAGGTGTCCATGAAGGTCAGGGTGATCTCGGCGCGGCCGGCGCGGGCGTGCCGGACGACGTTGGCCAGCGCCGACTGGGCGATCCGCAGCAGGGCCACCTCGTACGGGGTCGGCAGCACGCGCGGGGCGCCGCTCAGGGAGAACCGCACCCGGGGCCCCGGAGCCCCCGCGCACAGCCGCTCCAGGGCGGCCGCGAGGGACCCGTGCTCCAGGTCCGGCGGGGTGAGGGCCCGTACGAAACTGCGCGCCTCCGCCAGGTTCTCCTGGGCCGCCTCGCGGGCCCGGGCGATGTGCGCCAGCGCCGCGGCGTGCGCCGCGTCGGCGGCGCACGCGGGTTCGGCGGCGTCCGCGCGGTCCGCCGCGCCGCGGGCCTGCGGCAGGGCCGGCGCGGTTCCGGGGGCGCCCGCCGAGGCGGTCGCCGCCGGCCCGGCCGTGCCGCTCGCGGCCGCCGTCCCGGTGCGCCCCTCCGCGAGGGCCCGCTCGGCCGCCCGCAGCAGCAGCTGGATCGAGGAGAGCCCCTGCGCGAGGGTGTCGTGGATCTCCCGCGCCAGGCGCTCCCGCTCGGCCAGGATCCCGGCGCCCCGCTCGGCCGCGGCGAGCTCGGCCCGGGTCGTGATGAGCTCCTCGATCAGCTCGCGGCGCCGCTCGCTCTCGCGGTACAGCGCCTGGTAGCCCAGTACGGTCGCCACCGCCACGGCCCCGCCCAGCAGCGGTCCGAGGAACGCCCCGGGGGTGGCGGCGCTGCTGTGCGCCAGGAACCCGCCGATCGCGGCGCAGGCGGTCGCCGCGACCGCCGCCACGCCCCAGCGCAGCCGCAGCAGGTGCAGTTCCAGGAAGTACAGCGGGAAGGCGATCCACAGCCCGTCGGGCGAGACCGCGAGCAGCGCCGCCCAGGCCGCGCCCAGCCCGGCCAGCCAGAGGGCCCCGGCCCGGGGGGAGCGGTGCACCACGGGCGCCCGCACGCCGGCCGCGTACACGGCGGCGAGCAGCGCGCACCCGGCGAGCACCCAGCCGGCCCGGGGCGCGGAGTCGGCGAGGGCGCGGCCGGCGGCCAGCGCGAGCAGCCCGAGGAGCAGCGCGTGCAGGCACAGCCGCAGGACGCGGGAGACGGGGGTCAGGGGGCGGGATTGAGGAGCAGGCATGGCCCGACCAGCGTAAGCGGGCGACCGGGTGCCCCGGTCAACCGAAAGATTGATGTCTCGGCGGTCCCTTCGATACGAGGATCACTACTGTGGCGCGATGCCTTGTGTCCACGCGGAACACCAAGGTGGGGGACATGTTCGTCGCATGGAGAGATCTACGGTTCGCCAAGGGCCGGTTCGCCCTCATGGGCTCGGTGGTCCTGCTGATCACGCTGCTGGTCGGCCTGCTGTCCGGGCTCACCTCCGGCCTGGCCCGGGAGAACATCTCGGCCGTCACGGGGCTGCCCGCCTCCCACCTGTCCTTCGCCGCGCCCCCCGGCGGCCAGAAGGTCTCGTTCACCAACTCCCAGATACCGGAGAAGGCCTGGCTGGCCTGGCGTGCGCGCCCCGGGGTGAAGTCGGCCGAACCGGTCGGCATCCGCACCACCAACGCCGTCTCGGGTGAGCGCACCGCCGCCGTCTCCGTGTTCGGCGTCGAGCCGGGCGGCCGGCTCGCCCCCCGGGGCTCCGGCCTCACCCAGGGGCAGGTGGTGCTGACGCAGAAGGCCGCGAAGGAGCTCGGCGGCCTCGCCGCCGGGGGGAGGCTCAGGATCGGCCAGCTCGAACTGACCGTCGCGGCCGTCTCCGGCACCGCGGCCTTCAGCCACACCCCGGTCGTCTGGATGGACCTGAACGACTGGCAGCGCGTCGGCAACCCGGGCACCTCCCTCGACACGCTCGCCACCGTCATCGCCCTGGACGCGCCCGGCGCCGTCACCGCCGCCGCCGACGCGGCGGCCGGGACCCGGACGCAGGGCGTCGACGACGCGCTGGGCGCCATCGGCTCGTACAGCTCGGAGAACGGCTCGCTCCAGCTGATGCGCGGCTTCCTCTTCGCCATCTCCGCCCTCGTCATAGGCGCCTTCTTCACCGTGTGGACGATCCAGCGCAGCGGTGACATCGCCGTGCTGAAGGCACTCGGTGCCTCGACGCCCTACCTCCTCAAGGACGCCCTCGGTCAGGCCGTGGTCATGCTCGTGGCCGGCACGGGGCTCGGCACGGCCCTCGCCGCCGGCCTCGGTGCGCTGATCAGCGGCGGTGACGTGCCCTTCGTGCTCGACGCGGCCACCGTGCTGGTCCCCGCCGCGATCATGATCGCGCTCGGCGCCCTGGGCGCCGCCCTGTCCATCCGGCGGATCACCGCCGTAGACCCGCTGACCGCCCTCGGGAGCGTCCGATGACCCTGCTCGTGCACGACGTCACGCTCACCTACCCCGACGGCGACGGGCGGCTCACCGCCCTGGACGCGGTCACCCTGGACGTGCCGGCCGGCACGCTGACGGCCGTCATAGGCCCCTCGGGCTCTGGCAAGTCCAGCCTGCTGGCGGTTGCCGCCACGCTGGTCACCCCGGAGGCGGGCCGGGTGGTCGTCGCGGGCCGTGACACCGCGCGGCTGAGCGCCGCCGAGAAGTCCGCGCTGCGCCGCGAGGAGATCGGCATCGTCTTCCAGCAGCCCAACCTGCTGGCCTCGCTCACCGCCGCCGAACAGCTCCAGGTGATGACCCACCTGTCGGGCCGGCCCGCCGCCCGGACGCGCCGCCGGGCCCTGGAGCTGCTCGACGCGGTGGGCCTGGCCGACAAGGCCGGCAAGCGGCCCCACCAGCTGTCCGGAGGCCAGCGCCAGCGCGTCAACATCGCCCGGGCCCTGATGAACGAGCCCTCGGTGCTGCTGGTCGACGAGCCGACCAGCGCCCTGGACCACGAGCGCGGTGCGGCCGTGCTCGACCTGCTCGTGAACCTCACCCGGGAGCGCTCCACCGCGACCGTGCTGGTCACCCACGACCACGCCCACCTGGACCGGATGGACCGTACGGCCACGATGGCCGACGGCCGCCTCGCGCAGAGCCCGGCCCCGACCGCGGCCCGCTGAACCGGCGTACGGGCGCGCCGGCGCACGGGGCGTACGGGCGCAGGGCCGTACGGGCGCCGGACCTGCCGACGCCGGGCGCACGGAAAGGCCCCGGCCCCCATCGGAGGGGGCCGGGGCCTTTCCGTACGCCGTACGGAGGTCAGGCGGGCGGGTTCTGCGTGGACAGGGCCACCGACAGCTCGGCGGCGATGCCCTGCAGGATCGGCACGATCGACTCGGTCAGCGCCTCGGTCACCCGGCCGGCCGGGCCGGAGATGGAGATCGCGGCGGCGGTCGGCGAGTTCGGCACCGAGACCGCCAGGCAGCGGACTCCTATCTCCTGCTCGTTGTCGTCGACCGCGTAGCCCACCTTGCGGACCTGCTCCAGCGCCTCCAGGAAGCCCTCGGGCGTGGTGATGGTCTTCTCGGTCGCGGCCGGCATCCCGGTGCGGGCCAGCAGGGCGCGGACCTCGTCGGCGGGGGTGTAGGCGAGGAGGGCCTTGCCCACGCCGGTGGAGTGCGGCAGCACGCGGCGGCCCACCTCGGTGAACATGCGCATGGAGTGCTTGGACGGCACCTGGGCGACGTAGACGATCTCGTCGCCGTCGAGCAGCGCCATGTTCGCGGTCTCGCCGGTCTCCTCGACCAGGCGGGCGAGGTAGGGCCGCGCCCAGGTCCCCAGCAGCCGCGACGCGGACTCGCCGAGGCGGATCAGGCGGGGGCCGAGCGAGTACCGCCGGTTGGGCTGCTGGCGGACGTAACCGCACGCCACCAGGGTGCGCATCAGCCGGTGGATGGTGGGCAGGGGCAGACCGCTGGCGGCGGAGAGCTCGCTGAGGCCGACCTCGCCCCCGGCGTCGGCCATGCGTTCGAGCAGATCGAAGGCGCGCTCAAGGGACTGGACGCCACCGCTGGCGGCGGCGGGCTTCGCGGAAGCGTCGGTGGTGCTGGCGCTGGACGTCGGCACGGGCGCGGTCCTTTCGGTGCTGGCAGGCAAGCAAGCAGCCTACCGGTCGGTCGGCGTCGGCCCTAGGCCAGGGGAGCCGCCTTCCCCGCCGGTCAGAGGCGGTTTGTCCTGGTGGCGGACGTCCTCGGGACGTTACCGGCCCGCTCCCGGTGGTGGTAGCTACATTCTGTATCGCGAAATCTTAATTCCATCCTGTGGAAACATCCAATTGCGGTCCTGGTGGGTCAGTGGTCCGTCCGGGCGCTCTTGACTGGTCAGGGATCGCCGTGAAGACTCCGTCAACAGAACGTTGAATTTCGCTCTGTGGAAGTAGATGGGGAGGTTCCGGTGTCCGACGTGGCTGTGGAACTGGTACTGCGCTCGACGCGCGTCATCACCCCCGAGGGGACGCGCGCCGCCTCGGTGGCCGTCGCCGGCGGGAAGATCACGGCGGTGCTCGCACACGACGCCGAGGTACCGGCCGGAGCCCGGCTGGAGGACTTCGGCGACGACGTCCTGCTTCCCGGCCTGGTCGACACCCACGTCCACGTGAACGACCCCGGCCGCACCGAGTGGGAGGGCTTCTGGACGGCCACCCGCGCCGCCGCTGCCGGCGGCATCACCACGATCCTCGACATGCCGCTCAACTCCCTGCCGCCCACCACCACGGTGGACAACCTCCGCGTCAAGCAGGAGGTGGCCCGCGCCAAGGCGCACGTGGACGTCGGCTTCTGGGGCGGCGCCCTGCCGTCGAACGTCAAGGACCTGCGCCCGCTGCACGACGCGGGGGTCTACGGCTTCAAGTGCTTCCTGTCGCCCTCCGGCGTCGAGGAGTTCCCCGAGCTCGACCAGGAGCAGCTGGCCACCTCCCTCGCCGAGATCACCGGCTTCGGCGGCCTGCTGATCGTGCACGCCGAGGACCCGCACCACCTGGAGTCGGCCCCGCAGAACCCGGGCCCGAAGTACGCGGACTTCCTCGCCTCCCGCCCCCGGGACGCCGAGAACACCGCGATCCAGAACCTGATCGACCAGGCCAAGCGGCTGAACGCCCGCGTCCACGTGCTGCACCTGTCGTCCAGCGACGCGCTGCCGCTGATCGCCGCGGCCAAGGCCGAGGGCGTCCGGATCACCGTCGAGTCCTGCCCGCACTTCCTCACCCTGACGGCCGAGGAAGTCCCCGACGGCGCAACCGAGTTCAAGTGCTGCCCGCCCATCCGCGAGGCCGCCAACCAGGACCTCCTGTGGGACGCGCTCGCCGACGGCACCATCGACTGCATCGTCTCCGACCACTCGCCCTCCACCGCGGACCTGAAGACCGGCGACTTCGCCACCGCGTGGGGCGGCATCTCCTCCCTCCAGCTGGGCCTCCCGGCGATCTGGACCGAGGCGCGCGGCCGCGGCCGCTCCCTGGAGGACGTCGTGCGCTGGATGTCCGCCGCCCCGGCCGCCCTCGCCGGCCTGGCACAGAAGGGCGCGATCGAAGCCGGCCGCGACGCCGACTTCGCCGTCCTGGCACCCGAAGAGACCTTCACCGTGGATCCCGCGGAACTGCACCACCGCAACCGGATCACGGCGTACGCGGGCAAGACCCTGCACGGCGTCGTGAAGTCGACCTGGCTGCGCGGCACGCGGATCGCGGACCACGGCACCCCGACCGAGCCCACGGGCCTCCTCCTCGAAAGGCAGAACTGACAGTGGCGATTCCTACTTTCACCGGCAACGCGAACCCGTACGGAGGCGGCGACCCGTACGCGGACTACCGCACCGCGGACTTCCCGTTCACCCAGTACGCGAACCTCGCCGCCCGTGAGCTGGGCGCCGGTGTCATCGAGGCCAACGACGAGTTCTTCGCCCAGCGCGAGAACCTGCTGATCTCCGAGGCCGCGCACTTCGACCCCGAGGACTTCGGCCACAAGGGCAAGGTCATGGACGGCTGGGAGACCCGCCGCCGCCGCGGCGTCTCCGCCACCCAGCCCTGGCCCACCGCCGAGGACCACGACTGGGCGCTCGTCCGCCTCGGCGCCCCCGGCGTCATCCGCGGCATCATCGTCGACACCGCCCACTTCCGCGGCAACATGCCGCAGGCCGTATCGGTCCAGGGCGCCTCGGTCGCGGGCTCCCCGACCGCACAGGAGCTCCTCTCCGACGACGTGAAGTGGACGACCCTCGTCGAGCGCACCCCGGTCGGCGGCCACGCGGCCAACGGCTTCGAGGTGAACGTCGAGCAGCGCTTCACGCACCTGCGCGTCAACCAGCACCCCGACGGCGGCATCGCCCGCCTGCGCGTCCACGGCGAGGTCCGCACCGACCCGAAGTGGCTCGCCGCGCTGGGCACGTTCGACGTCGTCGCGCTGGAGAACGGCGGCTCCGTCGAGGACGCGTCCAACCGCTTCTACTCGCCGCCCACCAACACCATCAACCCGGGCCGCTCCCGCAAGATGGACGACGGCTGGGAGACCGCCCGCCGCCGCGACAACGGCAACGACTGGATCCGCTACCAGCTCGCCGCCGAGTCCGAGATCCGCGCCGTCGAGATCGACACCGCGTACCTCAAGGGCAACTCGGCCGGCTGGGCCTCGCTGTCCGTCAAGACCGGCGAGGACGGCGAGTGGGCCGAGTTCCTGCCGCGCACCCGCCTGCAGCCCGACACCAACCACCGCTTCGTGCTGGACGCCCCGGCGGTCGGCACGCACGTCCGGATCGACATCTTCCCGGACGGCGGCTTCTCCCGGCTGCGCCTGTACGGCTCGCTGACGGAGGGTGGCGCCGCCGCGCACGCCGCGCGCCACCAGGAGCTGGGGGGCTGACGCCTCCCGCCCCGCGACCGCCCCGGGGGCCGACACCCCCGGGGCGCACACGGCCCGGAGGGGCGCACCGCCCGGCGGTGCGCCCCTCCGGCGCGTCGGCGCGTCGGCGCGTCGGCGCGTCGGAGGGGCGCGGGCCGGCGAGCCGCGGGCCGGGCTACGCCGCGTGCCCGCCGTCGACCGAGAACTCGGCGCCCGTGACGTACGCGGCGTCCGGTCCCGCCAGGAACGACACCACGGCCGCCACCTCCCGGGGGGTGCCGAAGCGGCCGAGGGCCGTCAGCGCGGCCTGCGAAGCGGCGTACGGCCCGTCCGCCGGGTTCATGTCCGTGTCCACCGGACCCGGGTGGACGATGTTCGCGGTGATCCCGCGCCCGCCCAGCTCCCGGGCCAGCGCCTTGGTCAGCCCGGTCAGCGCCGACTTGCTCATCGTGTAGAGGGTGCCGCCCGGTCCGGGCACCCGCTGGGCCATGCAGCTGCCGATGGTGAGGATCCGGCCGCCCTCGCCGAGCCTCGGGGCCGCGGCCCGCGTGGTCAGGTAGACGCCCCGGACGTTGACCGCCAGGACCTGGTCCACGTCGGCCTCCGTCAGCTGCTCCAGGGGGCCGAGCACGCCGACCCCCGCGTTGTTGACGAGCACGTCGAGCCGGCCGAGCTCCCGTACGGTCCGCTCCACCGCCGCGGCGGGCGCCTGCGGGTCGCCCGCGTCGGACCGGACCGCCAGCCCGCGGCGGCCGGTCGCCTCGATCCCCTTCAGCACCGCGGCCGCGTGCTCCTCGTCCGCCCGGTAGGTGAAGGCGACGTCCGCGCCGTCCTCGGCGAGCCGCAGCGCCGTCGCGGCGCCTATGCCCCGGCTGCCGCCCGTCACCAGTGCCACTTTGCCGTTCACGGTGTTCTCCCTCGGTCGCCCTCAAGTGGTTGCGTCTTCAATGAAATGGCAGCCGGGGTGCGGGCGCTGGCGGGAATCGGACGTCGCGTTCACGCGCGCCGTAGCGATCGGATCCGGGATCGCGGGAAGGCTGAACGGAGCGGGGGCCGCCGATAGGCGGTCGGCCACCGAGAAGCCACCAGCACCACCGAGCCGGGAGCGCAGAGCCATGGGCAAGCTGACCCTCACCACCTTCCTGACCCTCGACGGGGTGATGCAGGCCCCGGGCGGGCCGGACGAGGACCGCAGCGGCGGCTTCGACTACGGCGGCTGGGTCGTGCCGTTCGCCGACGAGGGCCTGGGGGAGTTCATGGCCGAGGTCTTCGACCGGGCCGGCGCCTTCCTGCTCGGGCGCCGGACGTACGAGATCTTCGCGGGCTACTGGCCGCAGCAGACCGACCCCGCGGACCCGATCGCCGGCCCCCTCAACGGCCTGCCGAAATACGTGGCCTCCACCACCCTGAAGGAACCGGCCTGGGCCGGGACCACGGTCATCGACGGGGAACACCTGCAGAGCGAGGTCGTTCGGGCGAAGGACGCGACCGAGGGGGAACTCCAGGTGCACGGCAGCGGCGCGCTGGCCCAGTGGCTGCTGGCCCGCGACCTCGTCGAGGAGCTGAACCTGCTCGTCTTCCCGGTGTTCCTCGGCTCCGGCCGCCGGCTGTTCCCGACGGGCGGCCTCCCCACGGCCTGCGAGGTCACCCACTCCCGCGTCACCCCCGGCGGTACGGCCATCCACACGTACCGCCCCACGGGCCGCGCGGCCTTCGGCACGATGGGGGAGTGACCTGAGGCGGCCGGGGGCGGCCGCGCCCCGCCCGCCGCGCCCCGCCCGCCGCGCCCCGCGGCCGCCCTCCCGGGCCGCACCGCCCCCGGCCACACCCCCCGCCCCCGCGGCCGGCCCGCAAACCGGTCGCCCGCCACCACCGGCTCCGGTAGCGTGGCCGCGCACCCGTGCGAGCCGCCGAAGTCTCCACCCGCCCCTTGCCGTTGGAGACAGCCCGTGACCGTGGCCCCGCCCGCCCCCACCCCGGCACCCGCCGCCGTCGCACCGGACGCCCCGCACCGCACGCGCTGGACCGCGGACCTGCCCGTCCTGGCCGTGGCCGTCGTGTGGGGCGGCAGCTACCTCGCCGCCAAGGGGATCACCACCGCGCACACCGTGATCGCCGTACTGGTGCTCCGCTTCGCGCTCGTGCTGCCCGTCCTGGTCCTCGCCGGCCGGCGGCGGCTGCGGGCGCTGACCCCCGCCCAGTGGCGAGGGGCCGGGCTGCTGGGCCTCGTGCTGGGCGGGATCTTCCTGCTGGAGACGTACGGGGTCGTCCACACCTCCGCCACCAACGCCGGGCTGATCATCAGCCTCACCATGATCTTCACCCCGCTCGCGGAGGCCGCCGTGCGCCGCGTCCGCCCGTCGGCCGCCTTCCTCGGCGCCGCCGCCGTCTCCGTGACCGGCGTCGTGCTGCTGACCCAGGGCGCCGGCTTCACCGGGCCGGGCCTCGGCGACCTGCTGATCCTGGGCGCCGCCCTCGCCCGGACCCTGCACGTGCTGCTGATGGCCCGGATCAAGGCCGTCCAGGACGCCGACTCGCTCTCCCTGACCACCGTCCAGCTGGGCGGCGCGGTCCTCGTCTTCGCCCTGCTCGCCGCGCTCCCCGGCACCGGGGCCACCCCCTGGGCGGCCGCCGCCGACTTCGGGGCCGCCGAGTGGGCGGGCCTGGTGTTCCTCTCCGTCTTCTGCACCCTCTTCGCGTTCTTCGTGCAGATGTGGGCCGTACGCCGCACCTCCCCGTCCCGCGTCAGCCTGCTGCTCGGCACCGAGCCCCTGTGGGCGGCCGCGGCCGGCATCGCCATCGGGGGCGAGCACCTCGGCCCGCTCGGGTTCGCCGGCGTCGCCCTCGTCCTGGCCGGGACCGCCTGGGGGCGTCGCGCGGCCGGGTGAACGTTGGCCGGATCATGACCCGCCGCCGGCGTGCGGCGCCCGTACGCTGGCGGGCATGCCGCCGCCGGGAGCCACCCGATCACAGGTCCGGGAGCTCCTCCAGCCGGACCCGGCGCCGCTCGCGGCGCGACACCTCGCACGCCTCCGCCACCCGCAGCGCGGCCAGCGCCTCGCGGCCGTCGCACGGATTGGGCCCCTCGCCGCGGTCCAGCCGGACGAAGGCGGCCAGCTCCTCCTCGTACGCCGGGCCGAACCGCTCCAGGAACCCGGTCCACGGCTTGCTCGCCGCGGGCGGCCCGTGCGGTTCGGTCGACGCGATCGGCGTCCGGTCGTCCAGCCCGACGGAGACCTGGTCCCGCTCCCCGGCCAGCTCCATCCGCACGTCGTACCCGGCGCCGTTGCACCGGGTGCCGGTCGCCGCCACGAGCGTCCCGTCGTCCAGCGTGAGCACCGCCGCCGCCGTGTCGACGTCACCCGTCTCGCGGAACCGGGCCGGGCCGGCGTCGGAGCCCGCCGCGTACACCTCGGTCACCTCCCGCCCGGTCACCCAGCGGACCATGTCGAAGTCGTGCACCAGGCAGTCCCGGTACAGCCCGCCGGAGGTCGCCAGGTACGCGGCCTCCGGCGGCTCCGCGTCGGCCGTGGTCGTCCGTACGGTGTGCAGCCGCCCCAGGGCGCCCGAGCGGACCAGGTCCCGGGCCGTGCGGTAGCCCGCGTCGAAGCGGCGCATGAAACCCGTCTGGAGCACCCCGCCGAGCGCGGTCACCTCGCGCACCACCGCCAGGCTGCGGGCCAGGTCGGGGGCGACCGGCTTCTCGCAGAACACCGGCAGGCCGCCCCGTACGGCCCGTACGACCAGCTCCGCGTGGCCCTCGGTGGCGCAGGCCACCACCACCGCGTCGACGCCCCAGGTGAAGACCTGCTCGACCGAGGGCGCGGCGGTGGCCCCGAGCCGGTCGGCGAGGCGCGCCGCCCGCGCGGGATCGGCGTCGGCGAGCAGGAGCGAGCCCGCGTCCGGGCGGCGGGCCAGTGCCGCCGCGTGGAACGAGCCGATCCGGCCCGTCCCGATGAGCCCGATGCGCATGCACTCAACCTGACCCCGTACGGGGGACCTGTCAATCTGCCCGCGCATGCCCCGATGACCCCGCATGGTCCACTGTGGCGGATACTGGGCGGCTGGAACCGGAATGACCGAATGATGACGGACGACCCGGACGAGGGAAGGGCACGGCGACGTGGCTAGGGTTCGGACAGGGGTGCGCGTCGTGGGCGCCGTGCTCGCGGCGGTGCTGGGAGCCTCCCTCGCGGGATGCAGCAGTACGGGCGGCAAGCGCGCCGAGGAGCGGGCCAGGGCCGCCGAGGCGGGCCGTCCCGCCGTCTCCACCCCGCGCTGGACCTTCGCGATGGTGACCCACGCCGGCGACGGCGACACCTTCTGGGACATCGTCCAGAAGGGTGCCAAGGAAGCCGCGGCGAAGGACAACATCAACTTCGTCTACGCCCACGACGACCAGGCCCAGCAGCAGGCGCAATTCGTGCAGAACGCGATCGACCAGAAGGTGGACGGCATCGTCGTCAGCCTCGCGAAGCCCGAGGCCCTCAAGGACGTCATCGCCAAGGCCGTCAAGGCCGGCATCCCGGTGATCACCGTGAACTCCGGCTCCGCCCAGTCCGCCGCGTACGGGGCGCTCACCCACATCGGCCAGGACGAGGAGATCGCCGGCGAGGCGGTCGGCGCCGAGCTGACCAAGCGCGGCCGCAAGAAGGCCGTCTGCGTCCTGCACGAGCAGGGCAACGTGGGCCACGAGCAGCGCTGCGCCGGAGCGAAGAAGACCTTCGGCGGCACGATGGAGAACCTGTACGTCGAGGGCACCAACATGCCCTCCGTCCAGGCGGCCCTCCAGGCCAAGCTCCAGGCCGACCCGTCCGTCGACGCGATCGTCACCCTCGGCGCCCCCTTCGCGCCCACCGCCGTCAAGGCGAAGGAGGCGGCGGGCAGCGAGGCCGAGGTGGACACCTTCGACCTCAACGCCTCCGTCGCCCGCGACCTGAAGTCCGGGGCGCTCGGCTTCGCCGTCGACCAGCAGCCCTACCTCCAGGGCTACGAGGCGATCGACCTGCTCTGGCTCTACCGCTACAACGCGAACGTGCTCGGCGGCGGCCGCCCGGTCCTCACCGGACCGCAGATCGTCACCGGCGCCGAGGCGTCCGCGCTGGAGGAGTACATCAAGCGGGGCAGCCGATGAGCGCCGCCGCACCCCCCGCGGACGAACGGCTCGCGCCGAGCTCCCTGCTGCGCAGGCTGCTCGGCCGCCCGGAGCTGGGCGCGGTGGTCGGCGCAGCCGCGGTCTTCGTGTTCTTCTCCTTCGCCGCCGACAGCTTCCTGCGGGCCTCCAGCCTGAGCACGGTCCTGTACTCGGCCTCCACGATCGGGATCATGGCCGTCCCGGTGGCGATGCTGATGATCGGCGGGGAGTTCGACCTGTCCGCCGGTGTCATGGTCACCACCTCGGCGCTGTTCAGCTCGATGTTCAGCTACCAGATGACGGCCAACGTCTGGGTCGGCGTCCTGGTGTCCCTCGCCGTCACCCTCGCCATCGGCTTCTTCAACGGCTTCATGCTGACCCGCACCAAGCTGCCGAGCTTCATCATCACGCTCGGCACCTTCCTGATGCTGACCGGGCTGAACCTCGGCTTCACCAAGCTGATCAGCGGCTCGGTCTCCACGAAGTCCATCGCCGACATGGAGGGCTTCGCCTCCGCCCGCGCGCTCTTCGCCTCGCAGTGGACCATCGGCTCGGTCACCCTCAAGGTCACCATCCTGTGGTGGTTCGCCCTGGTCGCGGTGGCCACCTGGATCCTGCTGCGGACCCGCGCCGGGAACTGGATCTTCGCCGTGGGCGGCGGGGCCGACGCGGCCCGCGCGACCGGCGTGCCGGTGGTCAAGACCCGCATCGGCCTCTACATGGGGGTCGGCCTCTGCGCCTGGATCTCCGGCCAGCACATCCTCTTCTCGTTCGACGTGGTCCAGTCGGGCGAAGGCGTCGGCAACGAGTTCCTCTACATCATCGCGGCGGTGATCGGCGGCTGCCTGATGACCGGCGGCTACGGCTCCGCCATCGGCTCGGCCGTCGGCGCCTTCATCTTCGGCATGACCAGCAACGGCATCGTCTACGCCCAGTGGAACCCGGACTGGTTCAAGTTCTTCCTCGGCGCGATGCTGCTGCTCGCGACGCTGCTCAACGCATGGGTCCGCAAGCGGGCGGAGGCGAAGTGACCATGACCGAGGCGACCGGCCCCGCACCCGCGCTGGTGAAGCTGACCGACGTCAGCAAGTACTACGGCAACATCCGCGCCCTCCAGGGCGTCTCCCTGGAGGTCTCCGCCGGCGAGATCACCTGCGTCCTGGGCGACAACGGCGCCGGCAAGTCCACCCTCATCAAGATCATCGCGGGACTGCACCGGCACGACGCCGGCTCCTTCGAGATCGAGGGCGAGGAGACCGTCCTGGCCAACCCGCGCGCGGCCCTCGACCACGGCATCGCCACCGTCTACCAGGACCTGGCCGTCGTCCCGCTCATGCCCGTCTGGCGCAACTTCTTCCTCGGCTCCGAGCCGACCCGGGGCCGCGGCCCGCTGCGCCGCCTCGACGTGGACCTCATGCGCCGCACCACCCGCACCGAGCTGCTGCGCATGGGCATCGACCTGCGCGACGTGGACCAGCCCATCGGCACCCTGTCCGGCGGCGAGCGGCAGTGCGTGGCCATCGCCCGCGCCGTGTACTTCGGCGCCAAGGTCCTCGTCCTGGACGAGCCCACCGCCGCGCTCGGCGTCAAGCAGTCCGGCGTCGTCCTCAAATACGTCGCCGCCGCCCGCGACGCGGGCCTCGGCGTGGTCCTGATCACCCACAACCCGCACCACGCGTACCTGGTCGGGGACCGTTTCGTCCTCCTCAAGCGCGGCACCATGGCGGGCAGCCACACCCGCGACTCGATCACCCTGGACGAGCTGACCCGGCAGATGGCGGGCGGTTCCGAGCTCGACGAACTGAGCCACGAGCTGGAGCGGGTGGCAGAATCAGGCTCGGACAGCACGCCACCCGGCACTCCACCAGGCCCGGACACCCCGTCCGGCACCACCGCACCATGAGGGACGGCACGACTCGATGAGCACGTACCGGGACTTCACGCTCGCCCACCGGGGCTCGGCGCGGGGCACCGTCCTGCGGACCATCGGGACCCGTGAGCGCCGGTCGCACCTGACCGCCCCGCGCGTACCGACCGTCGGCATCGACATCGGCGGCACCAAGGTGATGGCCGGCGTCGTCGACGCCGACGGCATCATCCTGGAGAAGATCCGCGCGGAGACCCCCGACAAGTCCAAGAGCGCCAAGGTCGTCGAGGACACCATCGTCGAACTGGTCCTGGACCTCTCCGACCGGCACGACGTGCACGCCGTGGGCATCGGGGCGGCCGGCTGGGTCGACGCCGACCGCTCCCGCGTCCTGTTCGCACCCCACCTGGCCTGGCGCGACGAGCCGCTGCGCGACGCGCTGCAGTCCCGGCTCGCGGTCCCGGTCATGGTGGACAACGATGCCAACACCGCCGCCTGGGCCGAATGGCGCTTCGGCGCCGGCCGCGGCGAGGACCACCTCGTCATGATCACCCTCGGCACCGGCATCGGCGGGGCCATCCTCGAAGGCGGCCAGGTCAAGCGCGGCCGGTACGGGGTCGCGGGGGAGTTCGGCCACATGCAGGTCGTCCCCGGCGGACACCGCTGCCCCTGCGGCAACCGGGGCTGCTGGGAGCAGTACAGCTCCGGCAACGCCCTGGTCCGCGAGGCCCGCGAGCTCGCCGCCGCCGACTCGCCGGTGGCCCACAACATCATCGCCCGGGTCGGCGGCAACGTCGCGGAGATCACCGGACCGCTCATCACCGAGCTGGCCCGCGAGGGCGATGCCATGTGCGTCGAACTGCTCCAGGACATCGGCCAGTGGCTCGGCGTCGGCATCGCCAACCTCGCCGCCGCCCTCGACCCCTCCTGCTTCGTCATCGGCGGCGGCGTCAGCGCCGCCGACGACCTGCTGATCGGCCCGGCCCGGGACGCCTTCCGCCGCCACCTGACCGGGCGCGGCTACCGGCCCGAGGCCCGCATCGCCAAGGCCCAGCTCGGCCCCGAGGCCGGCATGGTCGGCGCCGCCGACCTCTCCCGGCTCGTCGCCCGGCGCTTCCGCCGCGCCACGCGCCGCCGCGTCGAGCGGTACGAGCGCTACGCACAGCTCGGCCGGCGCGACGCCGCCGGCCCCGAGGACCAGGACCCGCAGTGACACCGCCGCCCACCCTGCCCCACCAGGCCTCCGCACCCGACGGGGACTCCGTACCGCCGCCCGCGGAGGACCGCCGGCACGTCGTACGGCGCCGCTGGGTCACCGCGATCATCATCCTGCTGCTGGTCGGCGTCCCCGCCGGCTACCTCGCCGTCTCGGCCCAGCAGAGCCGCCAGAGCGGCCGCGACAAGGCCGCCAAGGTCGGCGCGACGAAGGTCCGCCCCGGCTGGCCCTCCAAGGTGCAGCGCAGCCTCTACGAGGTGCCGATCCCGGACAAGGCCTGGCGGGTCGGCTTCCTGGAGACGAACAACTGGCGCACCAGCCGGCTGTACACCCAGTTCGCGGTCACCCCGGCCGACCTGGACGCCTTCCTGGCCTCCGTCGGCACCAGCCGCGCGGAACTGACCCCCGGCGTCGCCATCTCGCCCCACGACACCGAGGTCGCGGGATGGAACTGGAAGACCCACGCGGAGTGGCTCGGCACCACCCTCGAACAGGACGACCCGCGCCCCACCCGGGACATCACCGTCGACGCCACCGACCCGCGCATCGCCAAGGTGTACGTGGTCTCCGCCACCACCCCCTGACCCCGCACGCCGCACGCCGCACGCCGCACGCCGCGGGCCGAGCCGTCTAGCCTTGCCCCATGAAGCTCACCAAGCGGCTGCACTCCTGCGTCGAGCTGGAGAAGGACGGGCGCAGGCTCGTCATCGACCCCGGCGCCTTCAGCGAACCGGACGCGGGCCGGGGCGCCGACGCCCTGCTGGTCACGCACGAGCACCCCGACCACTTCGAGGAGGGCCGGCTGCGGGCCGTCCTCGACACGAACCCGGCGGCGCGGCTGTGGACCCTGCGCAGCGTCGCCGAGAGGCTGGCACCGGCCTACCCGGGCCGGGTGCACACGGTGGGCCACGGGGACGCCTTCACCGCGGCCGGATTCGACGTCCAGGTGCACGGCGAGCTGCACGCCGTGATCCACCCGGACATTCCGCGGATCACGAACGTCGGCTTCCTCGTGGACGGTTCGCTCTTCCACCCCGGCGACGCCCTGACCGTGCCCGGGACGCCCGTGGACACCCTGATGCTGCCGGTGCACGCCCCGTGGAACAAGATCGCCGAGGTGATCGACTACGTCCGCGAGGTCAAGCCCCGCCGGGCCGTCGACATCCACGACGCGTACCTCTCCGACATCGCCCGGCCGATCTACGACGGCGCCCTGGCAGCCCTGGGCGGCGCCGACCACGGCCGACTCACCGCCGGAGACACCACCGAACTGTGACTGTCGGTGCCAGGCGATAGGTTGGCGGGCATGCGTATCGCCACGTTCAACGTCAACTCCATCACCGCCCGGCTGCCGCGCCTGCTCGCCTGGCTGGAGAGCTCGGGCACCGACGTCCTGTGCATCCAGGAGACCAAGTGCTCCGCGGAGCAGTTCCCGCACGCCGAGCTGCGCGAGCTGGGCTACGAGTCGGCCGTCAACGCCACC
The DNA here is from genome assembly GCF_055587105.1 of Streptomyces sp. NPDC048461. Classification (NCBI taxonomy): domain Bacteria; kingdom Bacillati; phylum Actinomycetota; class Actinomycetes; order Kitasatosporales; family Streptomycetaceae; genus Streptomyces; species Streptomyces sp. NPDC048461. Next base: position 428,762 of record NZ_JBVJGW010000002.1, read on the forward strand.
GGCCGGTGGAACGGCGTGGCCCTGCTCTCCCGGGTCGGCCTGGAGGACGTGGTCCTCGGGCTGCCCGGCGGGCCCGACTACGAGGGCGTCCAGGAGCCCCGCGCGATCTCCGCCACCTGCGGCGGGGTCCGCGTCTGGTCGGTGTACGTGCCCAACGGCCGCGAGGTCGAGCACGACCACTACGGCTACAAGCTCGGCTGGTTCCGCTCCCTGGCCGCGGCCGTCGCGGACGACGCGGCCGGCGCCCGCCCCTTCGCGGTGCTCGGCGACTTCAACGTGGCCCCGACCGACGAGGACGTCTACGACCCGGCCGTCTTCGAGGGCGCCACGCACGTCACCCCCGCCGAGCGCGCCGCCCTTCAGGCGCTGCGCGACGCCGGGCTCTCCGACGTGTTCCCGCGCGCGCTCAAGTACGACCGCCCGTACACCTTCTGGGACTACCGGATGCTCGCCTTCCCGAAGAACAGGGGCATGCGCATCGACCTGGTGTACGGGAACGAGGCCTTCACCAAGGCCGTCACCGACGCCTACGTCGACCGCGAGGAGCGCAAGGGCAAGGGGGCGTCCGACCACGCGCCGGTCGTCGTGGACCTGGACCCGGAGCGGTAGGCCCGAACGGAACGGCCCAGGCGCGCCCTGTGGCCAGGGGCGGATCCTGGTGCGAGTCTGGGTGGTATGAACATCCCTTTCCTGGACAACTGGCTGAACCGACATGAAACGGAACGGGGTGCGGGGCTCGCCGCCGCCCTCGCGGACGATCCCGACGGCATCGCCGAGTTGTTCTCGGAATGCGAGATGCTGCGGGTCCAGGCGAGGGCGGCCGGACTCGAACTCGACGGCAGCACGGCCTCGTTGGAGGCCCTCGACCAGCTGATGCCGCGCTGGCGGCGGGACCCCGAGGCGGTGCCGTGGCTCGGCAACGACGCGGGCTTCTACCTCGGCACGGTGATCGTCCGCTCGGTCCCCGGGGCGGCCTGGCAGGTGTGGCCGAACGGCCAGCCGGTGATCCGGCTGGCGTCGGGCCGGGAGCTGAACGTGATCGAGTCCGGGGTGTCCTGGGCGATGACCGGTTCCCCCGAACTGAGCCAGGCCCATGCCGAGGCTTCCGAGGGCTGATCACACGTAGATGTAGCTTTATGCCCCCTTTAGGCGTGTCGAGGGGAAGTGCCCTTCCCGGGCTGGATAGTTTGCGCTGACCTCGACACCGACAAGTGGGCAGGGCAGCGCATGGCCGTCGATCCGTTGATCGAGCTGCGGGACGTGAACAAGCACTTCGGAGAGTTGCACGTACTCCAAGACATCAACCTCACCGTCGGCCGCGGGGAGGTGGTGGTGGTCATCGGCCCTTCCGGATCCGGCAAATCGACCCTGTGCCGGGCGATCAACCGGCTGGAGACGATCGAGTCGGGAACGATCACGCTCGACGGCAGGCCGCTGCCGGCCGAGGGCAAGGAACTGGCGCAGCTGCGCGCCGAGGTCGGGATGGTCTTCCAGTCCTTCAACCTCTTCGCGCACAAGACCGTCCTCGCCAACGTCTCCCTCGCGCAGATGAAGGTGCGCGGCCGCAAGCGGGACGAGGCGGACAAGCGCTCCCGGGAGCTCCTGGAGCGGGTCGGCCTCGCCGACCAGGCCCCCAAGTACCCCGCCCAGCTGTCCGGCGGCCAGCAGCAGCGCGTCGCCATCGCCCGCGCCCTCGCCATGAGCCCCAAGGCCCTGCTCTTCGACGAACCCACCTCCGCGCTCGACCCGGAGATGATCAACGAGGTGCTGGAGGTCATGCAACAGCTGGCGAGCGAGGGCATGACCATGGTCGTGGTCACCCACGAGATGGGCTTCGCCCGCTCCGCCGCCAACCGCGTCGTGTTCATGGCCGACGGCAGGATCGTCGAGGACCGGACCCCGGAGGAGTTCTTCACCGCCCCCGAGAGCGACCGGGCCAAGGACTTCCTCTCCAAGATCCTGAAGCACTGAGGGGCGCGCGATGATCCGTACCCGTGCCCTCCTCGTCGCCCTGCTCGTCCTCGCCGCCGCGGCCGGCTGCGGCAAGTCCGGCAGCCCCCCGGTCAAGGGGCCGCAGCCCGAGGACCTGCCCGTCTACACCGTCGACACCGGCTTCCGGCTCCCCGACTCCCGCACCTGGGAGCGGGCCAGGAAGCGCGGCCACCTCGTCGTCGGCGCCAAGGAGGACCAGCCGTACATGGGGGAGAAGGACCCCGCGAGCGGTCTGTACTCCGGCTTCGACATCGAGATCGCCAAGATGATGTCGGCCTCCCTCGGCTTCGACCCCAAGACGATCGAGTTCAAGACGATCGCCTCCGCCAACCGCGAGACGGCCCTGCAGAACGGCCAGATCGACTACTACGTCGGCACCTACACGATCAACGACAACCGCAAGAAGCAGGTCGGCTTCGCCGGCCCCTACTACATGGCCGGCCAGTCCCTGCTGGTCCGCAAGGACGAGAAGGACATCGACGGCCCCGAGGACCTCGCGGGCAAGAAGGTCTGCTCGGCCGCCGGCTCCACCCCCTACCAGCGGCTCCAGAAGGAGTACCCCGAGGCGGTCCTCGTCGCCTACGACACCTACTCCGTCTGCGTGGACAACCTGCTGACCTACCAGGTCGACGCCGTCTCCACCGACGACTCCATCCTCCTCGGCTACGCGGCCAAGGTCCCCGACGAGCTCAAGGTGGTCGGCAAGCCCTTCTCCCGGGAGCCCTACGGCATCGGCGTCCCGCGCAGCGACAACGCCCTGCGCTTCGCCCTGGACGACGCGCTGGAGGCGCAGGAGAAGAACGGCAACTGGAAGAAGGCCTACGAGGCCACGCTCGGCCTGTCCGGCGAGCCCGCTCCGCAGCCTCCCGCCATCGACCGCTACCCGGCGAGCTGAGCGAGAGGGCCACCGCCATGAACGTACTCACCGACAACTTCGCGCTCTACGGAAAGGGGTTCCTCGGCACGGTCGAGCTGACCGTCTACGCCTCCCTGCTCGCCCTGGTCCTCGGCTTCCTGATGGCCTCCTTCAGGGTCGCGCCCGTCGGCTCCTTCCGGGTCTTCGGCACGGTCTGGGTCACCATCCTGCGCAACACCCCGCTCACCCTGCTGTTCTTCGCGGTCCTGCTCGGGCTGCCGCGCTTCGGCCTGGTCCTGCCCTTCCAGGTGTTCGCCGTCCTCGCCCTGGGCTGCTACACCTCCGCCTTCATCTGCGAGGTGCTGCGCTCCGGCATCAACACCGTGCCCAAGGGCCAGGGCGAGGCCGCCCGCAGCCTCGGCATGTCCTTCGGCCAGACCCTGAGCACGGTGGTGCTCCCGCAGGCCTTCCGTTCCGTCATCCCGCCCATCGGCTCCACCCTGATCGCGCTCGCCAAGAACTCCGCGATCGCCGGCGCCTTCAGCGTCACCGAGCTGCTGGGCACGTACAAGACCCTCAACGAGCTGGGCTACAGCATCATCTGGACCTTCGTCTGGATCGCCGTGGGGTACCTGATCATCACCCTGTCCATCAGCGCGCTCTTCCACGTGCTGGAGAAGCGCTACGGAGTGGCCCGATGACCGCGCACGCGCTCCACGGCGACCTGGAGTCCACCGCCCTCTACGACATCCCGGGCCCCCGGACCCGGCGCCGCCACCTCTACTACGGGATCGGCTCCACGGTGCTGATCCTGCTCCTCGTCGGATGGCTCCTCTACCTGCTCTTCGACACCGAGCAGTTCACCGCCGCCAAGTGGAGCCCCTTCACGTACGAGGGCATCCAGGAGCTGCTGCTCAGGGGCCTGGGGAACACGCTCAAGGCGTTCGCCTACGCCTCGGTGCTCTCGCTGCTGCTGGGTGCGGTGCTCGCCACCGGGCGGCTCTCGGTCCACCGGCCGGTGCGCTGGCTGGCGACCCTGTGCGTGGAGTTCTTCCGGGCCATGCCGGTGCTGGTGATGATCTTCTTCATCTTCGTCGCGCTGAAGGTCCAGCCGCTGCCCGCCCTGGTGGCGGGACTGACGCTCTACAACGGCTCGGTGCTCGCCGAGGTGTTCCGCACGGGCGTCAACGCGGTGGAGCGGGGGCAGCGCGAGGCGGCGTACGCGCTGGGCATGCGCAAGACCCAGGTGATGTCCTACGTCCTCGCCCCCCAGGCGGTGCGGGCCATGCTGCCGACGATCATCAGCCAGCTGGTCGTGGCGCTGAAGGACACCTCCCTCGGCTACCTGATCACCTATGAGGAGTTCCTCCACGCGGGCAAGCTGATCGCGTCCAACCTCGACTACGACCTGCCCTTCATCCCCGTCGTGATGATCATCTCGCCGATCTACATCGGCATGTGCATGCTGCTGTCCTGGTTCGCCACCTGGGTGGCGCGCCGCCAGCGCCGCAACCCGCAGACCCAGGGGGCCGGCGAGGCCCCGGCCGATCCCGCGGCGATGCTGCCGGGAACGGTGTAACCCCCAAGAGCCACACCCCGCCCGGCAGCAGCCGTGGATCACTGCTCGCGCAGCGGCACCGAGACGTACGACGGATCGGTGCGCGGCGAGGAGAAGGTCAGCTGCGCGCCGGTGGGGTTGTGCTCGATGTACAGGGGGTCGACGGTGTCGACGACGAGCGCGAGCCGGTGTCCGGCGGGCACGTCGTAGGCGGTCGAGTAGAGCTCCAGGTCCACGCCGAAGGCCTGTCCCGGGGTCTTGCCGTGGAAGGTGTACGGCGCGTTGCTGACGAGCTTGCCGAGGCCGAGCGGGCCGACGTCGTAGAGGTACGCGACGAAGGTGCCGTCGCCCTTGGTGGGCGTGACGGTGGTGTGGAGGCGGACGTCGCCGCGGATGCGGCGGTCCCGGTCGTAGCGCGGGGACTCCCACACGGCGGCGAAGGAGCGGGGGAGCAGGGGGATCGAGGCGACCGGCGGGGTCTTGAGGAACTGGTCGAGGAGGTTGGAGAGCAGGACGACGCCGCCGTTGGCCCCGGAGTCGACGTTCGCGAAGACGTGCTCGCTGTCGGAGAGCGCGATGCGCTCGGTGCCCGCCGTGCCGACCGACTTCCAGTCGGGGTAGCCCTCGTAGCCGCCGGTGCTGCGGGACTTGAGCTGGACCGGGGCCTCGGTGTCGACGCCGTTGCGCTCGCCCTTCAGGTAGCGGTCGAACCAGCGGTGGGCGCTGGTCCAGGTGTCGTTGGGCAGGCCGAGCAGACCGGTGAGTTCGGCGGTGGCGTGGTCGCCGGGGCGGAACTCCAGGCGCTTGGGGCCGGTCAGCTTCTCGAAGAAGTCGGCGTACTGGTTGGGCGGGAAGATGGTGTCGCCCCAGGCGTTCCCCATCATGATCGCGGGGGCGTTGGCGTTGATCCGGTCGACCTCGAAGGCCGCCGAGCGCTTCTTGCCCCAGTCGATCATCTGCTGCTCGCGGTCGAGCCGGGAGCCGAGGAAGTCGCTCAGGATCGACTGGAGTTCGGGACCGGGACGGCCGGTGAGGTTGCCGGCGACGCCGAGCAGCCCGGCGGCCTGGAGGTGCTGTGTGCGGCCGGAGTAGATGGAGGCCACGAGGTCGGCCCAGCCGCTCATCGCGACGACGGCCTTGATCCGGGGGTCGTGCGCGGAGGCCAGCAGGCTGATGCCCGCGCCGTACGAGACCCCGCCGAGGCCGATGCGGTCCGCGTCGGCGGGGGTGCGGGCGAGGGCCCAGTCGATGACGGCGGACACGTCGGCGACGTCCGGCGGGCCGGCCACCTCGATCTCGCCGCCGGAGAGCCAGAAGCCGCGCGAGGTGTAACTGACCACGACGTAGCCGGAGTCGGCGAGCTTCTTGGCCTGGGCGATGTATTCGATCTGGGGCAGGCCCCAGCTGGTGGGCAGCACGATCAGCGGGTACTTCCGGCCCTGCTCGGCGCCGGCCGGGGTGAAGACGTTGCCCTTCAGGGTGATGCCGCCGGAGCCGGGGATGTCGTGGAACCGCAGTTCCGACGAGGCGTCCGAGACGTTCGAGGTGACGGCGGTGACAGGTGCGGGGGCTGCCTGGGCCTGGTGGGGGGCCAGGCCCAGGGCGGCTGCCGCCAGCAGGGCTGCCACCGCCGCGGCGGTGGTGGTGCGTTCCATCAATCGCTCCTCGCGTACGCCGGGTGGTGAAAGTGACCCGACGGTAACGGGGAGGGATTACCGGAGGTAACCCGTCGGTAAGTTACGTGGTTGTAACAATTGAACGAGAGTCAGTGACGGGACCGCCGGAGGGGTCAGCCGTTCCGGGCGCCGCCGGACAGTGCGCTCTTGGCCTTCCAGTCGTCCCACGACAGGTTCCACTCGCCGTAGCCGTTGCCGATCTCCGCGTTGCCCTTGGAGCCGCTGCCGACCACCTCGAAGGGGTCGCCGACCTGGACCCTCGCGTAGAAGCCCTTGGCGTCGGAGTCGCTCATGCCCACGCACCCGGAACTGGTGTTGGCCCGGCCGAAGTTGCCGGCGTTCCACGGGGCGGCGTGCGCGTACATGCCGGACCAGGTCAGCCGCATCGAGTAGTCGACCATCTTGTCGTAGGAGTCGCCCAGGCCCACCGTCTGGGAGTCCATCCGGATGGTGCCCTCCTTCGACATCAGCACCATCTTCCCGGACCAGGAGGCCTTCTGCCCGCCCGGAGTGCCGGCCGACACCGGGATCGTCTCGACCACCTGGCCCTCCTCGGTCACCTTCATCTTCCGGGAGTCGAGGCTGACCTCCATCCGGCGGTCCTTGCCTATCGTGAACTCGGTGGTGTAGTCACGGGCGAAGAGCCCGCCGCCCTTGCCGGAGTCCACGCCGTTCAGGTTCATGTCGACCTTCACGCCGGTGCCGGACTTCCAGTACTCCTTCGGCCGCCAGTCCACCCGGTCCTTGCCCGAGTAGTCCTTGAACCAGCCCCAGGACCCCTCGGCGTCGTCCGACGCGGTGACCTTCAGCTGCTTCTCCACCTCGGCCTTGTTCGCGACCGGGTTGTCGAAGACGAGCGAGACCGGCATCGCGACGCCGACCGTGCTGCCCTTGGGGATGTTGATCGAGACCTTGTTCACCTTGTCGGCGGGGGAGGTCTTGAACTGGGTGGACGCGCTCTGGCTGTCCGTGTTCTGCGCCTCCACCTTGTAGTCCGTGCCGGGCGAGGCGTTGCGCTCGGAGGTCCAGGTGCGGCCGTCGTCGGATATCTTCCCGGGCAGCTCCCCGTTCTTGCCGTCGGTGACCTTCACCAGGGCCAGCTTGCCCTCGGCGAGCGTCACCGTGACCGGCTCGCCGGCCTTGACCTGATCGCCCGTGAGGTTCACCGAGACGGCCATGTCCGGCTTGGGCTTCAGCTCCGCCTTGCCGCCCCCGGCGCCCGCGTCGCCCCCGCCCCCGCACGCGGTCAGGGTGGCGGCCAGGAGCGCGGTGCCCGCGGCGGCGGCGTTGCGGACCCGGCGGCGGGACAGGGCGGTGCGGCTGGTGCGGCTCAACGAATTCCCCTCCGAAGTAATCATCGTTCGCAAAGAAAGAGCGAACACGAGGACTCTAGGTTGCGCATTCCCCGGAAAATCCCCGCTTTTCGGTTGTGACGTGCACCGCAGCAGAACGGTCATCATCCGGTCACAATCGCCGCGCGCTCCGGTCACGACCGGCTGTGAGAGTCCTGTGCATCCACGCCCGGACGTACAGGAAGGACGACTGCCGTGTGCGCACTGCTCGTGAACACAGCCCAGCAGCACCAGCGACGGGGGCGGCGCCCGGAGGGAGCGGCGGTCCGGGACGGAGAACCCGAGGTGTGCACGCTGTCCGTCGCCGAATACCAGGGCTTCCTCTCCCGGAACCGGCAGGCCAGTTTCCTCCAGTACCCCTCCTGGGCGCGGGTGAAGGACCTTTGGCGATCGGAAAGGGTCGGATGGCACTACCCGAACGGTGAGGTCGAGGGGGCCGCACTGGTCCTCTACCGTCAATTCCCCGGCACCCGGAAATACTTCGCCTACCTTCCCGAGGGTCCCGTCGCCGACTGGTCGGACCCGCGCGTGGACCGCTGGCTCGCCCCGCTCCTGCGCCACCTCAGGGCGGCCGGCGCCTTCGCCGTCCGCATCGGCCCCACCCCCGCCTACCGCAGCTGGGACGCGGCCGCCGTCAAGTCCGGTACCGGGCCCGGCCGGCAGCTGTCCGACCTGCTCGCCACCGAGGTCGACCCGGTCGGCGCGGCGCTCGCCGACCGGCTGCGCACCCGCGGCTGGAAGCGCTGCGGCGGCGAGGACGACGGCGACGCCCAGCCCCGCCACGTCTTCCGGGTGCCGCTCGCGGGCCGCACCCGGGACGACCTGTGGGCGGGCCTGAACCAGGAGTGGCGGCGCAACGTGCGCAAGGCGCGGAAGGCGGGCGTGCAGACCGTCCTCGGCACCGCGGCCGACCTGCCCGAGTTCTACCGGCTGCTGCGGATCACCGAGGAGCGCGACGGCTTCCGCCTCGGCCGCTCCCTCTCCTACTACGAGCAGCAGTACGCTGCCCTCAACGCCGAGGAGCCCGGCCGCATGCGGCTCTACCTCGGCGTCCACCAGGGCGAGGTCCTCGCCGCCCACACGATGATCGTGACCGGCGGCCGGGTCTGGTACCAGACCGGCGCCTCCGCCGACCACCGCCGCGAGGTCCGCCCCAGCAACGCCCTCCAGTGGCGGATGATGTGCGACGCCCAGGACCTCGGCGCCGACGAGTACGACATGCGCGGGGTACCCTCCACCCTTGACCCCGACGAACGTTCTTTCGGGCTGCTGCGCTGGAAGCTCGGCACCGGCGGAAAGGTAGTCGAGACGCTCGGAGAGTGGGAGACCCCGATGGACGGATACGCCAACGCGGCGCTCCACAAAGCCTTCCAGGCGTACCTGGCCCGCCGGTGAGGAACGGCTCCACGGCCGCCCCCGCGGCCCAGCCCGAACCCGCCGCCGCAGCGGCGTCCGCGTCCGTGGCCGAGTCGGTGCCGGTGCCCGCGGCCGTGCCCGTCCTGCCCGCGCCCGATGCGGCCGGGGCGGGGGCCGCCCCCGCTCCCGCCAAGGCCTCCGTGCTGCGCAGCGGTGCGCTCATGGCGGCCGGGTCGATCGTCTCCCGCGCCACCGGGTTCGTCCGCTCCGCCGTCGTCGTCGCGGCCCTCGGCACCGGCCTGCTCGGCGACGGATACGCGGTCGCCAACACGGTGCCGAACATCATCTACATGCTCCTCGTCGGCGGCGCCCTGAACGCCGTCTTCGTCCCCGAACTGGTCCGCGCCGCCAAGGAGCACCGCGACGGCGGCGCCGCCTACACCGACCGGCTGCTGACCGCCTGCACCGCGGCCCTCGTCCTGCTCACCGCGGCCGCCGTCCTCGCCGCCCCGCAGATCGTCGCCGCGTACACCGGCTACGACGGCGCCCAGGCGAGCACGACGGTGGCCCTCGCCCGGTACTGCCTGCCGCAGATCCTCTTCTACGGGCTCTTCACACTGCTCGGCCAGGTGCTGAACGCCCGCGGCCGGTTCGGCGCGATGATGTGGACCCCGGTCCTCAACAACCTCGTCATCATCGGCGTCTTCGGGCTCTTCCTGTACGTCTCCCACGGCTCGGCGAACGGACTCACCGCCGACGAGACCCGGCTGCTCGGCCTCGGCACCACCGCCGGCATCGTGATCCAGGCCCTCGCCCTGGTCCCGTCGCTGCGCGCCGCCCGCTTCCGCTGGCGTCCCCGCTTCGACTGGCGCGGCAGCGGCCTCGGCCGGCCGCTGCGCAACGCCGGCTGGCTGGTCATGCTCGTCCTCACCAACCAGATCGCCTACTGGGTCGTCACCCGCCTGTCCACCACCACCGGGGCGCGGGCCGTGGAGGCCGGGCTGGCCGGGGGCGCAGGCTACACCGCCTACAGCAACGCCTACCAGCTGTGGATCGTCCCCCAGGGCATCATCACCGTCTCCCTCGTCACCGCGCTGATGCCCCGGATGAGCACCGCCGCCGCGGACGGCGACCTCGCCGCCGTCCGCAGGGACGTGTCGTACGCCCTGCGTTCCAGCGCCGCCCTCGTCGTGCCCGCCGCCGCCCTCTTCGCGGCCCTCGCCCCCTGGGTGATGGGCAGCGTCTTCGAGTACGGCCGCACCGGCGGCGCCGACATCGAGGTCATGGCGGGGATCCTCGTCGCCTTCGCGCCCGGCCTGGTCGCCTTCTCCGCGCAGTACGTCCTGTCCCGCGGGTTCTACGCCCTCTCCGACACCCGGACCCCGTTCTTCCTGAACCTGGTCGTCGCCGGACTGAACGCCGCGCTGTCGGCGTCCGCGTACTTCCTGCTGCCCCCGCGCTGGGCGGTCACCGGCATGGCCGCCGCCTCCTCCGTGGCCTTCGCGGCGGGGGCCGCCGTCACCGCGCGCACCCTCGCCCGCCGCCTCGGTCCGCGCACCGGCACCCGTACCGCGCGCCGCGCGAGCGCCGTACGGACCCACCTGCGGCTCCTGGCCGCCTGCCTCCCGGCGGCCGCCGCCGCGCACGCGGCCGCCCGCGCCGCCGACCGGTTCGGCGACTTCGCCGCGGTGGGGGCGGGAACCGCCGTGCTGGCGCTCGTCGTCGTCCTACTCGCCCGGCCGCTGCGCCTGACGGAGATCACCGACCTGCTGGACTCCCTGCGGCGCAAGACCGGCCGTTAGCGGGAGGAAGGCCATGAACCACCTTGGGATACTGAGCGGATGCCACGCGTACTGCTGATCGAGGACGACCCCTCCGTACGGGAGGGCGTGGGCCTCGGCCTGCGCCGCCGCGGCCACGAGGTGAGCGCCGCCGAGACCGGCGAGGAGGGGCTCGCCCTGATGGGGGCCTTCCACCCCGAGCTCGTCCTGCTCGACCTGATGCTGCCCGGGATGAACGGCGTCCAGGTCTGCCGCCGGATCCGCGAGACCAGCGAGGTCCCGATCATCATGCTGACCGCGCGCGGAGACGACTTCGACATCGTCATCGGCCTGGAGGCCGGCGCCGACGACTACATCGTCAAACCCGCCCGCACCGAGGTCATCGAGGCCCGCGTACGGGCCGTGCTCCGCCGCCTCAGCGACCCGGTCGGAGTGCGGCCCGAGGTCGAGCAGCACGGCGAACTGGCCGTCGACCGCGCCGGCCTCACCGTCGCCAAGAACGGCGAGCGGGTCCCCCTGGCCCCCAGCGAGCTCAAGCTCCTGCTGCACCTGTCGGCCTCGCCCGAGCAGGTCTTCTCCCGGCAGCAGCTCCTGGAGTACGTGTGGGACCACAGCTACCACGCCGACGCCCGGCTCGTGGACGCCTGCGTCCGCCGCCTGCGCCACAAGGTGGAGGACCCCGACGCCGCGCCCCGCTACATACAGACCGTGCGGGGCTTCGGCTACCGCTTCGGCCCGCTCTAGGCGGCCCGCGTGCGACGCACAGCCCCGCTGGGCCTGCGGACCCGGCTGATCGCGGCCTTCCTGCTGGTCGCCGCGATCAGCGCGGTCGGCACGGCCGCCCTCACCTACCAGAAGGCGCGCAACGCGATCCTCACGCAGAGCCAGGACACGGCCGTCAGCACCCTGCGCGACCAGATCGACTCCCGGGCCTTCCGGGTCCCCATGGACCAGGACACCCTCCAGGCCGTCGTCACCGACCTCGCCAAGCGCGGCAAACCGCACCCGTGGGGGATCTTCGCCGAGTACGGGGACCTGTACGCCGTCTCCAACACCACGTCGGTCACCTCCGACGTGGTCACCGCACAGCTCCGCCGGCAGGTCGGCGCCACCCCGCACGCCGCGTTCCAGCGGATCGAGGAGAACGGGGCGCCGTACCTCACCATCGCCATGCCGGCCGTCTTCACCCACAAGGGGCTGCGCGAGCCCACCGGCCTGGTCTTCTACGCGGTGATGCCGCTGACCACCGAGCGGGAGACCGTCGACGCCATGGTCGACGCCGCGAAGCAGGGCGCGATCCCCGGCCTCGCCATCGCCGTCGTCCCCGCGCTGCTCGCCGCGCGCGGCGTGCTGCGCCCGGTGCGCGACATGCGCCGGGCCGCCGAGCGCCTCGGCCGGGGCCGCCTCGACACCCGGATCGAGGTCAGGGGCTCCGACGAGCTCGCCGGCCTGGCCCGCACCTTCAACGAGACCGCCCGCGCCCTGGAGGAGTCGGTGAGCGAACTGCGGGAGGCCGAGGTCAGGGCGCGCCGCTTCGCCTCCGACGTCTCGCACGAGCTGCGCACCCCGCTCGCCGGGATGCTCGCCGTCACCGAGGTCCTCGACGAGGGCGCCGAACACCTGGACGCCGACACCGCGAAGGCGCTGCGGCTGGTCAGCGCGGAGACCGGCAAGCTGGCCGTCCTGGTCGAGGACCTGATGGAGATCTCCCGCTTCGACGCCCGCGCCGCCGAACTGAACCTCGACGACGTGGACATCGCGGTCGCCGTCACCAAGACCCTGGAACGCCGCCACTGGGACGACGCGCGGGTCACCACCGCGCTGCCGGCCGGGGTCCGTGCGCGTCTGGACCCGCGCCGCTTCGACGTGGTCCTCGCCAACCTCGTCGGCAACGCCCTGAAGCACGGCGGCGCGCCGGTCTCGGTCACCGTCACCACCCGGCCGCGGCCGGGTGGCACGCGGCTGCTGGTCGAGGTGGCCGACAGCGGACCCGGCATCGCCCCCGAGGTGCTGCCGCGGATCTTCGACCGGTTCTTCAAGGCCGACTCCGCCCGCACCCGCTCCGCGGGCAGCGGCCTCGGCCTCGCCATCTCCCTGGAGAACGCCCGTCTGCACGGCGGCACCCTGCGCGCCGACAACGGCCCCGACCGGGGCGCCGTGTTCACCCTCGACCTGCCCTTGGAGGCCGGGGCATGACCGGGATCCCGCACGCGGCGCGCGCCGCGGCCGCCCTGCTCGGACCGCTGCTCGTGCTGGCCGGGTGCGGCATCAAGCCCACCGGGGTGATCGAGAGCGGAGCGGCCGCCAACGTGGTCATCAACTCGCCCGAGCGCGCCGGCGTCGTCTACTTCGTCACGCCGGACGACAAGCTCGTCCCGTCGCCGCAGGTCGACTCCCCGCCGGCCTCCGCGCTCGGTACCGTGCTGCGGCTGCTGTACGGGCCGGGCCCGCAGGAGCGGGCCGCGGGTCTCGGCACCCGGCTGCCGGTCCTGGACGGCAAGGACGCCGGGGCCGTCAGCGTCGCGTTCACCTCCCGCGACTCCGTGGAGGTCCGGGTCCCGTTCCCGGCCGCGGACCTCCCCGAACTCGCGATGCGCCAGCTGGTCTGCACGGTGGTCTCCGTCGCGAGGAGCGAGACGTCCGTGGTGACGGTGTCCCTGATGAGTCCGGGCGCCGTCGTCTTCGCCTCGCGCTGCGACGTCGGGCGCTGAGCGCGCCGACCGCTGGGCGCGCCGACCGCTGGGCGCGCCGACCGCTGGGCGCTGAGCGCGCCGACCGCTGAGCGCGCCGGCTGCCGAACACGCCTACCGCCGGCCACACCCACCGCCGAACACGCCTGCCTCCGGACGCCCCGGCCGCCGAACACGCCGCCGCCCCCTTGCGGGCGGCGGCCGCCCACGCCACGGTGGCCCCATGGACCACGAGGCTCCCGACGTCCCCGAGGCCGGCGGCGTCCCCGGCGTCCCCGACGTCTTCGATCCCCGGATCTACGCCGGGGGCGTCCCGCACGACCGCTACCGGCTGCTGCGCGACCACCACCCCGTGGCCTGGCAGCCGGAGCCGGAGATCGCGGGCTGGCCGGCCGGCCCCGGCTTCTGGGCCGTCACCCGGCACGCCGACGTCGTCCGTGTGCTGCGCGACCACCGGACGTACTCCTCCTGGCTGGGTGCCACCCAGATCCGCGATCCCGACCCCGCCGACCTGCCGTTCCTGCGCCGCACCATGCTCAACCAGGACCCCGGCAAGGACGCGGGGGAACACGGCCGGCTGCGCCGGCTCGTCTCCCGGGCCTTCACCCCCGCCCGGGTGGACGCCTTCGCGGTACGGGTCCGCGGCCGGGCCCGTACGCTGCTGCGCGCGGCCCGCGACGGGGCCGTGGACGGGAGCGCCGACCTGGTCCGCACCGTCACCGACGAGTACGCCCTGCTCAACCTCACCGACCTGCTGGGCGTGCCCGCCGCCGACCGGGGCCTGCTGCTGGACTGGACCGTGCGGGTCATCGGCTACCAGGACCCCGAGGACGCTCCCGCGCCCCTGCTCGGCGCCGACGGCAGGCCGCGCGACCCGCGCTCACCGGCCCTGCTCGGCGAGATGTTCGCGTACGCCCGCGAGCTGGCCGCGGACAAGCGCCGCCGGCCCGGCGACGACGTGATGACGAGCCTGGCCCTGGCCGGACTGGACCCGGCCGAGCTGGAGATGTTCTTCTTCCTGCTCACCGTCGCGGGCAACGACACCGTGCGCAGCGCCGCCCCCGGCGGACTGCTCGCCCTGGCCGGCGACCGCGACGCCTACCGGCGGCTCGCCGACGGCCTGGTCCCGGTGGACCGGGCCGTGGACGAACTCCTGCGCGTCCACCCGCCGGTGCTCAGCTTCCGCCGCACCGCCACCCGGGACACGGAACTCGCCGGCCGGCCGATCGCCGCCGGCGACAAGGTGGTGGTCTTCCACGCCTCGGCCAACCACGACGAGCGCGTCTTCGCGGACCCCGGACGGCTGGACCCGGGCCGTGCGCCCAACCCGCACGTCTCCTTCGGCGACGGCCCGCACGTCTGCCTGGGCGCCCACTTCGCCCGGCTCCAGCTGCGGATCCTGCACGAGGAATGGCGCGCCGCCGGACTCCCGGCGCCCGAACTGGCGGGAACACCGCGGCGGTTGGTGTCCAACTTCATCAACGGGATCACACGGCTGCCGCTGCGGGTGTCCGGGCCGCCCCGGTGACGTCCGCCACGAGTTCGGTCACGTCCGGCCCGTAGGCGTCGGAGTTGACGACCTTCAGCATGAGGCAGAAGGAACTGCCGCCGTGGGCGCGCGCGAGGTCCCGGTGGTGCTTCGCCAGGTAACGGGCCGCCGCCTGGTTGCTGTTGGCCGTCTGCCCCGACAGCAGGAACACCGGCCGGGAGCCCTGCCCGGTCGTCAGCCGGGCCAGCAGCACGTACTCGGACCGGCCCTTCTCCCAGCGGTACGTCTCCCCGCCGACGTGCAGGGCGCCCCGGTCGGGTCCGGCCTGCGTGGAGGTGTCGACGCGCACCCCCGGGAGCATGGAGTCGAGGTGCGCCGTCGTACGGGCGTTGGAGACGGGCCCGCCGACGCAGAACTCGGCCCGCTCGCCGAAGCCCTGGCGGGCGGCGTCGTGCGTGACGATCTGGACGTTCGCCCCGCAGTCCTTGATCAGCGCGGATATCTCCAGCAGGGCGAAGGCGTCGTTCCGGTGCAGCGACGAATCGGTGCCGCCCATCTGCCGGTTGACCACGAACAGGCAGTCCGACCCGGTGGGCAGTCCGAAGAAGGCCTGCTTGCGGCGCAGGGCGCGACGCCACAGGTAGGTCCGGGAGAACCAGCCGAACCCTCCGCTGATCGCGGTGGCCACCACCCCGAGCACGATGTTGCGCACGTCGTCGTCCATGCGGCGGATGGTAGCCCGGGGCGGGTGTTCCTGACGCGGGGGGTGCGGTGAAGTTAGAGTGCGCAGCCCAGGCCTGGACACGTCCTGACAGGCCGTCGACTGGAGGTACGGATGCGCCGCCCCGCCGCTCGTCAGTTAGCCCTCGTCGCCCTCGCCGGAGCCCTGGTGTCCATGGGCGCCGCGGCCCCGCCGTCCGCCGCCTCCGGGGGGACCCCGGCCAAGGTCCCGGTCGCCGCCGGCTACGGCGGGGCCGTCGCCAGCGTCGACGCGGAGGCCTCCGCCGTGGGCATCGCCGTCCTGCGCTCCGGCGGCAACGCCGTGGACGCGGCGGTCGCCACCGCGGCCGCACTCGGCGTCACCGAGCCCTACTCGGCGGGCATCGGCGGAGGCGGTTACTTCGTCCACTACGACGCGAAGTCCCGCCGGGTGCAGACGATCGACGGCCGCGAGACCGCCCCGGCGAGCGCCACCGCGGCGCTCTTCCAGGAGAACGGCGCTCCCATCCCGTTCGCCGAGGGCCAGACCAGCGGCCTCGGCATCGGCGTGCCCGGCACCCCCGCCACGTGGAAGAGCGCCCTGGACAGCTGGGGCAGCCGTCCGCTCGGCCAGCTCCTGCGGCCCGCGGAGAAGCTGGCGCGCGACGGCTTCACCGTGGACGCCACCTTCCGTGCCCAGACGGAGCTCAACCAGGACCGGTTCAAGGACTTCCCGGCCACCGCGAAGCTGTTCCTGCCCGGCGGCGCGCTGCCCGTGGTCGGCTCCACCTTCAAGAACCCCGACCTGGCCGCGACGTACGCCGAACTCGCCCGCAAGGGAACCGGCGCGCTCTACCGCGGCCCGATCGCCGAGGACATCGTCCGGGCCGTGCGCAAGCCCCCGGTGGACCCGGCCGCCACCCGGAACGTGCGCGCGGGCGACCTGACGGCCCGGGACCTGAAGGCGTACGCGACCAAGCGGCAGGCGCCGACGAAGGTGAGCTACCGGGGCCTGGACGTGTACGGCATGGCGCCGTCCTCCTCCGGCGGGACCACCGTCGGCGAGGCGCTGAACATCCTGGAGCGCACGGACCTCTCGAAGCTCTCGGAAAGCCAGTACCTGCACCGCTTCATCGAGGCCTCGCGGATCTCCTTCGCCGACCGCGGCCGCTGGGTCGGCGACCCGGCCGCCGAGGACGTACCCACCCGGGAACTGCTCTCGCAGCGGTTCGCCGACTCGCGCGGCTGCCTGATCAGGCCGGACCGTACGCTGACCAGCCCGCTGGCCCCCGGCGACCCGCGCAGGCCGGCGGCCTGCGGCGGTGGCGGGCAGGCGGCGCCGACCACCTACGAGGGGGAGAACACCACCCACCTGACGGTCGCCGACCGCTGGGGCAACGTGGTCTCCTACACGCTGACCATCGAGTCCACCGGGGGCAGCGCCATCACCGTCCCGGGCCGCGGTTTCCTGCTCAACAACGAGCTGACCGACTTCTCCTTCGCTCCGGCGGCCCCCGGCGTCCCGGACCCGAACCTGCCGGGCCCCGGCAAGCGGCCGCGCTCGTCCATGTCGCCGACCATCGTCCTGGAGGACGGCCGTCCCGTGCTCGCGGTGGGCTCGCCGGGCGGGGCCACCATCATCACCACCGTCCTGCAGACCCTGACCGGCCACCTCGACCGGGGTCTGCCGCTGGTGGACGCGATCGCCGCGCCGCGCGCCAGCCAGCGCAACCAGACCACCACCGAGCTGGAGCCGGGCCTGTGGAACAGCCCGCTCCGCGCGGAACTGGAGGCGATCGGCCAGGCGTTCCGGCAGAACCCGGAGATCGGCGCCGCCACCGGTGTCCAGCGCCTGCCGGACGGCCGCTGGCTGGCGGCCGCGGAGACCAGCCGGCGGGGCGGAGGCTCGGCGATGGTGGTCCACCCGCACGGGAGGCCGTAGCACCGCCGGGTACGCCGCGCGGGCGAGCCGGCCTCAGAGGGCGGTGAGGACCCTCGGGCCGTCGGCGGTGATCGCCACCGTGTGCTCCGCGTGCGCGGCGCGGCTGCCGTCGACGGTCCGCAGGGTCCAGCCGTCGCCGTCGCACGTGTAGTCGTCGACCCCGCCCGCGGTCAGCATCGGCTCGATGGCGAGCACCATGCCGGGGCGCAGCTTCATGCCGCGCCCCGGCGGGCCCTCGTTGGGCACGCCCGGGTCCTCGTGCATGGTGCGGCCGATGCCGTGGCCCCCGAAGCCGTCCGGGATGCCGTACCCGGCGGCGCGGCAGATGCTGCCGACGGCGTGGGCGATGTCCCCGATCCGGTTGCCGGGCACGGCGGCGGCGATGCCCGCCGCGAGGGCCGCCTCGGCGGTCGCGATCAGCCGCAGGTCGTCGGGGCGGGCCCGGCCGACGGTGAAGCTGATCGCCGAGTCCCCGCACCAGCCGCCGAGCTCCGCCCCGCAGTCGATGCTGACCAGGTCCCCGTCACGGAGCCGGTAGTCACCGGGGATGCCGTGCACGATCGCGTCGTTGACCGAGGCGCAGATCACCGCGGGGAAGGGCACGGGCGCGAAGCTCGGCCGGTAGCCGAGGAAGGGGGAGCTCGCGCCCGCCTCCCCGAGCACCCCGCGGGCCACCCGGTCCAGGTCGAGGAGGGAGACGCCGACGCGCGCGGCCTCCCGTACGGCCGTCAGGGCGTGGGCCACGA
This sequence comes from Streptomyces sp. NPDC048461, assembly GCF_055587105.1. NCBI lineage: Bacteria > Bacillati > Actinomycetota > Actinomycetes > Kitasatosporales > Streptomycetaceae > Streptomyces > Streptomyces sp. NPDC048461. The sequence goes on from NZ_JBVJGW010000002.1 coordinate 446,899, forward strand.
CGCGGCCGGCGGCGCGCATCTCGTCGATCGACTTGTCTGTCTTCAGTTCCACCATGCCAATAACTATACCGGTATAACTGTAACGGGATAACTGTTGGGTCGGCGGGTAGGATGGGGGCATGGTCCGAACCCCCCTCACCCCCGAAGAGCGCGAGCGCGGCGAGCGTCTCGGCGCACTGCTGCGCGAGGCCCGCGGCACGCGCAGCATGGTCGAGATCGCGGCGGGCGCCGGCCTCTCGGCCGAGACCCTCCGCAAGATCGAGACCGGCCGGGCCCCCACTCCCGCCTTCTTCACCGTGGCCGCCCTCGCGGGCGTCCTCGGGCTCTCCCTCGACGAGGTCCTGCGCCGCAGCGCCCTGGTGCCCGTACCGGTCTAGGGGGTGTCGTCGCCGTACCCCCTGGATTCGCACCGGATTCGTACCGGATTCGTGCCGGATTCCTGCCGGACGAGTGCTCCGCACCGGGGTGCGCGCAGGGGGTGGCCGCCTAAGGTCGCGGTATGAACCTCGAAGAGCTCGGCCGGGCCCGCTACATCAGCCTCACGACCTTCCGCAAGGACGGCACCCCCGTCGCCACGCCCGTGTGGGCGGTGGTCGACGGCGGAGAGCTGTGCGTGTGGACGCGCACCGACACGTGGAAGGTCAAGCGGATCCGCAACAACGGCCGGGTCAAGGTCGCCCCCTGTGACGTGCGCGGACGCATCGTCGAAGGTGCCCCCGTCCTGGAGGGTGAGGCCCGGCTGCTGGACGACGCCGGAATGCGGCGGGTGCGGAAGATGATGTCGCGCAAGTACACCTGGCAGTTCTGGGCGGTGGACGTTCCCGCCACGGTGTGGCGCCGGGGGAAGCGGCCGCACACCGGGATCGCCGTCAAGCTTTGAGACTCCCGTAGCCCGCCCGTAACACGGGTGGGATCCAATGCGGGCATGGAGACCGCGACTGCACGTGTGATCGGGCAACTCGCCGAGTACGTACGAGAATTGACGCAGCGGCTGGATGCCGGGGCGGGCTGGTACGGGGAGTTCCTGCGCCGCGATCCGGAAGGCGTGCGGGCCTGCGTGGACGGGGCCGCGATCCCGCCGTGGGACGTGGTGGAGTCGCTGCTGCGGGACCTGGCCGGTGTCCGCGGCGAGGAGGCGGCGGCCCGCGAGACCGTATACGCGGGCCGGCTGCGGGCGGCGGCCGTCGCGGCCTGGGACCGGCTGCCCGGCGGGGCGGAGGAACTGCGGACCCTGCTGGCCGCCGCGTCCGGTCAGTGCGCCGACGCCGAGCGGGCGTTGCACGACCTGACCGGCCGGCTCGGCCGCGCCGCCGACCGGGCGGAGGCCGACGCGCTGGGCCGGGAGCTCTCCTGGACCCGGGACGACGCGGCCCGCGCGGCCTCCCGGTACGAGGATCTGCGCGACCGGCTCGCGGCCCTGCCCCCGGCGCCCCCGGCACCGTACGGCGACCCCCTGGCGGGGGTGCCGCGGCAGCGGGAAGCGGCGCCGGCCGGGGGAGCGGCCACCGGAGCCGCGGCTGTCGGAGCCCCCGCCGGAGCGGCCCGTGTCGGAGCACCGCCCGCCGCCGCACCGCCCGCCGCCGCGGAGCCGGTTGCGGCGGCTCCGCCGGTCGGGCGGGCCGAGGGGCGCTGGCTGCGGGGTGCGCGCACGTCCGGGGGAGCCCGGTACGCGGGTGCGGCGGCCTTCGAGGCCCCGGCCTTCACCCCGCCGCCCGGCCACCCCGACGCCCCCGCCACCGTGGCCGGTCCCGGCCGGCAGAGCGCTCCGGACCCGATGGCCGGTCCGGCCCCGGAGGCGCCGCCCGCCCCGCGGGGCGCCCGGTTCGGCCGGCCCGCCTCCGCACGCCGGGGGGCGGCGTCCGCCCCCGTACCGCCGTCCGCGCCGGCGGGCCCGACGGCGTCCGCCGCCCCGCCGACCGCCGCGCCGTACGGCCCCGACGGCCGTGCGCGGGGGTCGGTCGCGGACCCCGCCCCGGGCCGGTCCACGCGGGCCCTCGTCGGGGACCTGCTCGCGCTGCGCGCCCAGGGCCGTACCGGCGAGGCGCACGCCCTGCTCTGCGAAGCGGCCGCGTGGCCCGCCGACCGGCTGCCCGGGCTGGCCCTGGAGCTGGGCCGCGCCGGGCTCGCGGCGGACTGGGCCACCCTGCTGTGGGAGGCCGCCGCCTCGCTGCCGCCCGAGCGGCTCGCCGAGCTCGCCGCCGCCCTGGGCGGGGCAGGGCGCGAGGCCGACCGCGACCGGCTGCTGCGCCAGGGGGTGGCCCGGCCCGCCGCCGAGATCGCCGACGCCGCCCTCGCGCTCGACGCGGCCGGGCGGGGCCGGGAGGCCGAGGCACTGCTGGACGCGTTCGTACGGGTCCGTACGGCCGAGGAGGCCGCCGCCCTCGCGCGGCGCGCCCCGCAGTGGTTCGCCCCGCGCCTGCTCCGGGCCGCCGCGTCGCTGTCCGGGACCCGCCGCAGGGACCTGGCGCACGCGCTGCGGGTCGCCGGCATCGCCCCGGTGTAGCCGGCGCGTGCGGGCCGAGCGGCTCATATCGGCCGCCGGGTGACCGGAAACGACTGCGGCGCGACGTATCTTGATCGACTACTCCAACCGCGCACGGCGCTCTTGCCCCACGCTGTGGCGCGGCCTACGTTCTACTCCCTACGCACTGCGTCTACGTGCGTAGAGCCGTGGAAGTCGACGTCAGTTCCCGTCGCGAGGAGCAGCTCATGGCCCAAGTCGTCCGCGCCGCGCTGGTCCAGGCCACCTGGACCGGAGACACCGAGTCGATGATCGCCAAGCACGAGGCGCACGCCCGCCGGGCCGCGGCCCAGGGCGCGAAGATCATCGGATTTCAGGAGGTCTTCAACGCCCCCTACTTCTGTCAGGTCCAGGAGCCCGAGCACTACCGCTGGGCGGAGGCCGTCCCCGACGGCCCCACCGTCCGCCGCATGCAGGACCTCGCCCGCGAAACCGGCATGGTGATCGTGGTCCCGGTCTTCGAGCTGGAATCCGAGGGCTTCTACTACAACACCGCCGCCGTCATCGACGCCGACGGCAGCTACCTCGGCAAGTACCGCAAGCACCACATCCCCCAGGTCAAGGGCTTCTGGGAGAAGTACTACTTCCGCCCGGGCAACCTCGGCTGGCCCGTCTTCGACACGGCCGTCGGCCGGGTCGGGGTCTACATCTGCTACGACCGCCACTTCCCCGAGGGATGGCGGGCGCTGGGCCTGGCCGGAGCGCAGCTCGTCTTCAACCCGTCCGCCACCTCGCGCGGCCTCTCCGCGTACCTGTGGCAGCTGGAACAGCCCGCCTCCGCCGTCGCCAACGAGTACTTCATCGCCGCGATCAACCGCGTCGGCCAGGAGGAGTACGGCGACAACGACTTCTACGGCACCAGCTACTTCGTCGACCCGCGCGGCCAGTTCGTCGGCGAGCCCGCCAGCGACAAGGAGGAGGAACTCCTCGTCCGCGACCTCGACTTCGGCCTCATCGAAGAGGTCCGCACCCAGTGGGCGTTCTACCGCGACCGCCGCCCCGACGCCTACGGAGGGCTCGTACAGCCGTGACCAACCCGATCCCCCTGCACAGCCGCCACCGCACCGTCCTGCCCGACTGGCTCGCGCTCTACTACGACCGCCCCATCGAGCTCACCCACGGCGAGGGCCGCCACGTCTGGGACGCCGACGGCAACCGCTACCTCGACTTCTTCGGCGGCATCCTCACCACGATGACCGCCCACGCCCTGCCCGAGGTCACCAAGGCCGTCGCCGAGCAGGCCGGGAGGATCATCCACTCCTCCACCCTCTACCTCAACCGGCCGATGATCGAGCTGGCCGAGCGCATCACCGCCCTCTCCGGGATCCCCGATGCCCGGGTCTTCTTCACCACCTCGGGCACCGAGGCCAACGACACCGCCCTGCTGCTCGCCAGCACGTACCGCCGGTCCAACCAGATCCTGGCGATGCGCAACAGCTACCACGGCCGGTCGTTCTCCACCGTCTCCATCACCGGCAACCGCGGCTGGTCCCCGACCAGCCTCTCGCCGCTCCAGACGTACTACGTGCACGGCGCCGTCCGCAGTCGCGGCCCGTTCGCGGCCCTGCCGGACGCCGAGTTCACCGCGGCCGCCGTCGCCGACCTGGAAGACGTACTGGGCCAGGCGCGCGGGGGAGTGGCCGCGCTCATCGCCGAGCCCATCCAGGGCGTCGGCGGGTTCACCTCGCCGCCCGACGGCCTGTACGGGGCGTTCCGCGAGGTCCTCGACCGGCACGGGATCCTCTGGATCAGCGACGAGGTGCAGACCGGCTGGGGGCGTACGGGCGACCACTTCTGGGGCTGGCAGGCACACGCCCAGAACGGCCCGCCGGACATCCTCACCTTCGCCAAGGGCATCGGCAACGGCATGTCCATCGGCGGAGTCGTCGCCCGCGCCGAGGTGATGAACTGCCTCGACTCCAACTCCATCTCCACCTTCGGCGGCTCGCCGGTCACCATGGCGGCCGGCGTCGCCAACCTCGCGTACCTCCAGGAACACGACCTCCAGGGCAACGCCCGCCGCGTCGGCGGCCTGCTCCTGGAACGGCTGCGCGCCGTCGCCGCCGCCGTGCCCGCCGTGCGCGAGGTCCGCGGCCGGGGCCTCATGGCCGGCCTGGAGCTGACGAAGCCCGGCACCGACCAGGCCGACCCCGAAGCGGCCGCGGCGGTCCTGGAGGCTGCCCGCGAACGCGGCCTGCTGCTCGGCAAGGGCGGCGGGTACAACACCAGCGTGCTGCGCATCGCGCCGCCGCTCTCCCTCACCGTCGCCGAGGCGGAAGAGGGCGCGGACATCCTCGAACAGGCCTTGCGCAGCGTCCAGTAGGGGGACACCCATGAGCATCCGCACCCTGATCCGCGGCGGCCTGGTCGTCACCGCCTCCGACGAACTGCACGCGGACGTCCTCGTCGAGGACGGCCGCGTGGCGGCCCTGGCCGCGCACGCCTCGGCGGCCGCCGAGGCCTGGACGGCCGACCGCGTGATCGACGCGACCGGGAAGTACGTCATCCCGGGCGGCGTCGACGCCCACACCCACATGGAACTCCCCTTCGGCGGCACCGCGGCCTCGGACACCTTCGAGACCGGCACCCGGGCCGCAGCCTGGGGCGGCACCACCACCATCGTGGACTTCGCCGTGCAGACCCCGGGCCACGCCCTGCGCGAGGGCCTCGACACCTGGTACGCCAAGGCGGACGGCAACTGCGCGATCGACTACGCCTTCCACATGATCCTCTCGGACGTCAACGAGGGCACCCTGAAGGAGATGGACCACCTCGTCGGCGAGGGCGTCACCTCCTTCAAGCTGTTCATGGCCTATCCCGGGGTCTTCTACAGCGACGACGGCCAGATCCTGCGGGCCATGCAGCGCGGCGCCTCCAACGGCGGGCTGATCATGATGCACGCCGAGAACGGCATCGCCATCGACGTCCTCGTCGAACAGGCCCTGGCCCGCGGCGAGACCGACCCCCGCCACCACGGCGAGGTCCGCAGGGTGCTCCTCGAAGCCGAGGCCACCCACCGGGCGATCCAGCTGGCCCGGGTCGCGGGCGCACCGCTGTACGTGGTGCACGTCTCGGCGGAGGAAGCGGTCGCGGAACTGGCGGCGGCCCGCGACAAGGGCCTGCCGGTCTTCGGCGAAACCTGTCCGCAGTACCTCTTCCTGTCCACGGACAACCTGGAGGAGCCCGACTTCGAGGGAGCGAAGTACGTCTGCTCCACCCCACTGCGCCCGCGCGAGCACCAGGCGGCGCTGTGGCGGGGACTGCGGACGAACGACCTCCAGGTGGTCTCCACCGACCACTGCCCGTTCTGCTTCCGGGGCCAGAAGGAGCTGGGACGGGGGGACTTCTCGAAGATCCCCAACGGGCTGCCGGGGGTGGAGAACCGCATGGACCTCCTCCACCAGGCGGTCCTGGACGGGCACATCAGCCGCCGCCGCTGGATCGAGATCGCGTGTGCGACCCCGGCCCGGATGTTCGGCCTCTACCCGCAGAAGGGCACGATCGCGCCGGGCAGCGACGCCGACATCGTCCTCTACGATCCGCACGCCGAGCAGGTCATCTCCGCCGAGACGCACCACATGAACGTGGACTACTCGGCGTACGAGGGCAAGCGGATCACCGGACGCGTCGACACCGTGCTCTCCCGCGGGGAACTCGTCATCGACCGAGGCGAGTACACCGGGCGTGCCGGGCACGGTGCCTTCATCCCCCGCTCCACCTGTCAGTACCTGTAAGCCGGCAAGGAGCCGCCCCATGGACTTCGGCCTCGTCCTGCAAACCGATCCGCCCGCCTCGGCGGTCGTCAGCCTCATGAAGCGCGCCGAGCGCAACGGCTTCCGCTACGGCTGGACCTTCGACTCGGCGGTCCTGTGGCAGGAACCGTTCGTCATCTACAGCCAGATCCTGGCCAACACGCAGAAGCTGCACGTCGGCCCGATGGTCACCAACCCGGGCACCCGCACCTGGGAGGTCACCGCCTCCACCTTCGCCACCCTCAACGACATGTACGGCAACCGCACCGTCTGCGGCATCGGCCGCGGCGACTCGGCCATGCGGGTGGCCGGCCGGGCCCCCAACACCCTGGCCCGCCTCGGCGCGGCCATCGACGTCATCCGCGACCTCGCCGAGGGGCGCGAGGCGGAGGTGGACGGCAAGCCGCTGCGGATCCCGTGGATCAAGGACGGGAAGCTGCCCGTCTGGATGGCCGCGTACGGACCCAAGGCCCTCGCGCTCGCCGGACAGAAGGCCGACGGGTTCATCCTCCAGCTCGCCGACCCCTACCTCACCGAGTGGATGATCAAGTCCGTCCGGGAGGCGGCCGTTGAGGCCGGCCGGGACCCGGACGCGATCACGATCTGCGTGGCGGCGCCCGCGTACGTGACCGCGGACGACTCGCCGGAGGCGCTCGCGCACGCCCGGGACCAGTGCCGCTGGTTCGGCGGGATGGTCGGCAACCACGTCGCCGACCTGGTCTCCCGGTACGGGGAGCACTCCTCTATGGTCCCGGAGGAGCTGACCGAGTACGTCAAGTCCCGCCAGGGGTACGACTACAGCCACCACGGCCGCGCCGGGAACCCGTCCGCCGACTTCGTCCCGGACGAGATCGTCGACCGGTTCTGCCTGCTCGGCCCGGCCGAGGCGCACGTCGAGAAGCTGCGGACCCTGCGGGACCTGGGCGTCGACCAGTTCGCGGTGTACGACATGCACGACGCCCGGGAAGCGACGATCGACGCGTACGGCTCCGCCATCATCCCGTCGTTCGTCTGACTCTCGCGAGGGGCGCGGGGCCGACCAAGAGGTCGGCCCCGCAACAGGTTGCCGATGCCCCCGTGCGGACGCCCGAAGAGGAGTGTCGAGCAGGTTCCTCCGCACGGACTTCGAGTCGGCGGGTGTGAAACCAGACGATCGCCCGAGCGGGACCATCCCCGGGCGCGGGGAGCAGCGACCGGTGAGCCCGTCCCGGGAACTGGTCGGAGCCCGGGCGTAGGCTCAACGGCCGTGATGAGGAATGGTGGTGTCGCGCCCCTCTGAGAGAGGCCATCTTTTCGGCTCCCGTCACCCTTGAAGCAGCCGCCGCCGCCTGGCCTCTTCGTCGGAGTCAGGCAGAGCCGATGTGCTGGCAGGCGCCGGGGTCCCCCGCTCGGGAGCAGGCCGAAGGGACACCCTGTACGCCTCAGCGGATTCGAGGACAGAAGCATCTGGGTCCTGCTGTCGGCCGCGGGCCTTGACTTCCAGCTCGTACCATCCCGGGCCGGATGTCGACAGGATTGGAAGATCTGGATGCGGCCCGCTGATGACCGACTCGATCCGCAGGCTGCCGGTAGGGGACCAAACCGGCACCGTTGCCATCTCCTCCCATTGACCCGACACGTCTGGCGAGCCACCTGTGGACGCCTCTACCTGCACGTTGCCGGTATTGATCCCGGTGCGCACGATGGCCCCTGCCGACATGGGGGCGATCAAGCTCCCGGACCAGTCCGCGCTCTCGATGGGCACCTCTCCGCCGTCGAAGATTCCGAAGATGCCCTCGTTGATGAAGACTGGGGCCTGGTGGTACGTCATCACCGCTCCTCATGTCGTACGGCGCAGCTGCCGCCAGGCGAGGTAATCACCGGCTCGGTCGCCACGCAACGGCCACACCCCCGGGTGGGCTGGCGACAGAGTGCCATCTACTGGACGACCCCGTTGAAGGGGTCGTCCTGTAGGACGCGCTCGCGGCGGAAGAACTGTGTGTTGGTGCCGCCCTGAGAGTTGTTGTCCGCTACAGCGATCATGCAGACGCTGACGCCGAGAGGGTCTGTCCCCGCCGGAACGCCGGTGAACCCGCAGCCCGGGTGGGTTCGCCGTACGCCTCCGGCGTGCAGCCCCTGCTGCGAGGACGCAATCGGGTACTCGTCGCAGGACTTGCCGGGGATGCTCGGCGCGGACCCGCATGCCTTGTTGCGGTTGGAGTCGATGACGCTCTGGTCCTCGGTCCGGGTCAGCCGTGACGGCAGCCCGCTGGACTGGGCCTTGGACACGTGGTCGGCGAGCTCGGGAGTGGCAGTGCGGGTGTAGACGAGGTTGGATGCAGCCCACGGGATGACGCATCCGATGCCCGGCCGACGGTGGCGTTGTCGCAGCGGACCTCGTTCATCGAGTATTCGACGACGGCTGGGTCATAGCCGGCGTTGTTGAAAGTGAGGTACCACTGTGTCTTGCACTTGCTCTTCGTCGCGGGACCCGCGAGCGAGCTGTCGAAGAAGGACTCGCCGGTGTTCCAGCTGTTGACGGGCGAGAGGGGCTTGGCCGGGAAGGTGGCGCTGTTGCGAGTACAGGGACCTGAGAGCGTTGCCTGCCCGTCGATCGTCCCTTTCGTCGCGTCTCCCCAGCCGCTGTACATCGACGTGTCGATCTGGTGCGCGTAGCGTCCCTGACCGGTGTCGGTGTAGTTGTATTGCATCACGATGAGGTTGGCTTGCCCGGTCGTCGTCCGCTGGCCGTTGGTGACCCGGTAGGTGGTGTAGGTGACCGTCTGCCAGATGCAGGCCTGGGTGCGGGTGCCCCACACCTGGTTGTTGGCCTCGTCGCACCACTGCGGCGGCGTGACGCCGGCGGCGATACTGGGCGAACGCCGCAGCGCGCCATTGGACGGCTCGTCCTTGGTCGTGATCTCGACGCAGCTGTGGCGGCCCTCGGACGTGGGCGTCGAGCACGTGTCATGGCTAGTGGCCGCCAGCGACGCGGAGCTGCTCTCGGGCTTCGGTTCCGGCGTCCGGGCCGTGTCGCGGTCGGGTGTCAGCGGCCTGCTGATCGAGGCGCCGTGGATTGCAGCGTTGGCTTGGGCAGGGGTTGCTGCCATCGATCCCACGACGGCGGCGAGTGTGGCAGCGAGAGCGGTTGCAACTCGTAACACGGTTGCGCTGCTGGAGCATTGGCGCACTGCGTTGGTCCCTTCTGTGGTCGGAAGGGGTGACCGTAGCCCGGCAATACGGACGTGTGTGCGGTTAATTCGGTGCGTGAGATGTCAAGAGGGCCGTTCCGGCTCAGCGTGTCGCTGGGCTCACCAAGGGCCTTCTGTCAGGTCTGGAATCTTGCAGATCCTCCGCTTCCGCAGGGATCGGCGGATTCGCACTCGTTCGTGCGGGCTCCCGGACGGTGCCACCGTCGAACCCGCGTTCCGCCCGGGCGCTGGCGACCGGCATGAGCATTGGCGAAGATATGACGCTTGCCCCACGCAAGATGTCCGATCATCACGGTCGAGCGACGTGACTGGAGCAAGCCGCCCTCGGACCTGGAGGTTCACAATTGGGCGATAGCGCGCCGCGGACTGCCCAGAGCGGACAGGGGACCATCTCCGCGCGCACACGAAGTAGTAGGTGCGCCGACCGGACCATCCCCGTGTGGCATGCGCGAACAGGAGTGCGGAGCTACGGCCCGGGCCAGCACGTGACGAGGACCATCCACGCAAGCGGGGGTGCCCGCTCATGCCGTGGTCGCACGCGACAGCGGCATCTGCTCCCTGGCCGGGAGCCGGATACAGGGCACCGCTAAGGCGCAGCGAGCTGCGCCAGGAGCCGGGGCCATGGCGGAGCTGGCCGCAGCGGTCGACGACACTCTGCTCGGGCTATGCGAGGGCCTCACCAAGGTCTCGAACCAGACCTACACGGCCTACCGGCGGATGCTGAACTACGCCTGTCTTGTCCCCCCGAAGAGGGCCAAGCTGCTTGTATATCTGAAGGCCGACCCGGGGAAGGTCGACCTCGTGCCCGGCCCCACGGAGCCGGCCGGGAGGCCGGCCCCGGGGCGGGCGGGAGAGTCAGCTCGGCAGTGGCAGGGTCGGGCGGCGGCCACCCGTCCTCCCCGTCCTCGTGCCGCTCGCTCCCCGAAGGGGCAGGACGCCTCTCCACACCAGGTCGTCGGCCGAGCGGCCCACCATGATCTGGTAGGTCCCGGGTTCCGTGATCCAGGTCCCCTCGGCTTCGGACCAGTACCGCAGCGCGTGCGCCGGGACCTCCACGACGGCGGTCACCGAAGCGCCGGGTTCCGCGTGTGCCGCGGCGTAGCCGGCGAACCAGCGGACGGGCCGCTCGACGGCGGAGTCCGGGCGGGCGAGGTACACCTGCACGACCTCACGGCCGGGCCGGCCGCCCGTGTTGCGTACCCGGACGCGGACCGTGAACGGTGAGCCTTCCACCGCTTCGTCCGGGGCCTGGACCGTCTCGTACTCCCAGCTGGTGTAGCCGAGGCCGTGCCCGAACCAGTAGGCGGGTTTCCTGCCGGAGAGGAGCCAGCCCCGGTGTCCGATGTGGATGCCGTCGTCGTAGGCGAGCCGGCCGCCGACGGGCCGTGCGTGGGTGACGGGAGCGTCGGGCAGGGCGGCCGCCCAGGTGGTGGGGAGACGGCCGCCGGGCTCGGCGTCTCCGAACAGGACGTCGGCGAGCCCGGATCCGGCCTCCTGTCCGGGGAACCAGGTGAGCAGGACCGCACCCACCGCGTCGCGCCAGGGCAGTTCGACCGGTCCGCCGCTGTTGACCACGGCGACCGTCCGCCGGTTGACGGCAGCCACGGCGCGGACCAGCGCGTCCTGGTGTCCGCCCAGGGCCAGGTCGCCGCGGTCGTGGCCTTCGGTCTCGGTGTGCTCGGTGGTGCCGACGACCACGATCACGGCGTCCGCGTCACGGGCGGCCCGTACCGCTTCGGCGAGCGCGGCCGCCGCCTCCGGCTCCGGCGGAGCCGCCGCGACGATCGTGGCGCGCCCGGCTCCCGGGACCAGTTCACGCCGTGCCGTCAGGAGGACGGGCTCCGTCGTGTCCACGGCCGCCCGCACCGTGTGGAGGGGCGGGTTCACATGGACGACGGCCGGGTCGTCGGTGGTGCACGGGAACGCGCCGTCCCATACGGTCCGGCCGCCGAGAGCGAGACTCATGAGGCCGAAGCCGGCGATGCCGAAGGTCCATTCCCCCGTCGTCGGAGGGTGGATGAGCGCGCTGATCTCCACGGTCCGTGCGGACGGACCCACGGGCGGTTCGAGCTGTGTGCCCGACAGCCGGTGCTCCGCGTGGAGCTCCCGGCCCGCTTCGTCCAGCAGGCGCAGCAGCACGCCCGGCTCCCCCGACCGCGGGTCGCTGCACCAGCGGGTGCCGAGCGGCGCCGGGGGAACGCCCAGCCCCGGGCCCGGTACGTGCACCACCTCGGCCAGGCCGTCGAGCCGGGCGCGGATGCCTTCGAGGGGGGTGACCACGCGTGAGGGGAAGACGCCCGCGCTGCCGCCGCCCTGCACCCGGGGGGAGTCGGCGTGCGCGCCGACGACGGCGACCTTGGTCAAGGAGGACGGCGCGAGCGGGAGCACGCCGTGGTTGCTCAGCAGGACGGATCCCGCGGCCACGGTCCGGCGCAGCAGCGTCCGCGTCTCCTGCGCCCCGAACGCCGGGGTCCGCGGGACCCGGTTCGATCCGATTGCCCCCACGCGTCCGGCCAGCCGGAGCAGGCGCCGCACCTTCTCGTCGATGGCCTCCTCGGGGACCCGGCCGTCCTTCACGGCCTGGACGAGGGACTCCTCCCACGGGCCCTGCGGCCCCGGCATGGCCAGGTCGAGTGCGGCGAGCGCCGGTTCCACGGCCGCACGCAGGGCTCCCCAGTCGGAGACCACCACCCCGTCGAAGCCCCATTCGCCCTTGAGCGGTTCGGCGAGCAGTGGACTGGCGGTCATGGTGGTGCCGTTCACGCCGTTGTAGCCCGCCATCACCACCCACACGCCCGCTTCGACAGCGGCCTCGAACGGTGCCAGGTACACCTCGCGCAGCACCCGCTCGGAAGCGCGCACGTCCACGTGCATGCGCCCCGTCTCGGAGTCGTTGGCCACGAAGTGCTTGGCCGTGGCCGCTACCCCGGCCGCCTGGACGCCCCGGACCAGCGCCGCGCCCGTACGGCCCGTCAGCACGGGGTCCTCCGAGAAGCACTCGAAGTGCCGGCCGCCCAGGGGAGTCCGGTGCAGGTTGAGCGTGGGCGCCAGGAGCACGTCCACGCCCCTGCGGACCGCTTCGGAAGCGAGCAGACCCCCCAGCTCCTCGGCCAGACCCTCGTCCCACAGTGCGCCGATCGCGGAGGCGGAGGGAAGCAGCGCCGAGGTGCGCCGCTCGTCCCAGGCCTCTCCCCGCACTCCGGCGGGTCCGTCGGAGGTCACCATCTCGCGCAGTCCGACGGCCGGTTCGCCGGCCGTCCGCCACGTCGTGGCTCCGGACAGCAGCCTCACCTTCTGTACGAGGTCCAGCTTCTCCAGCAGTCGTTCGAGCATGTCCCCGCTCATCCCCACCCCATTCACCTGATCCGCTCCTCACCCGCGCGGGAGAGCGCTCTCCCAAGCTTTGGTCGGTGTCGCATCCAGCGTCAAGTCCCTTTGAGGTCCAATCCTTTGCCGGAAGAAAAGGCCCGGCCGCCCCGTCGTTCAGACGGGGCGGCCGGGCCGGTACGGAGGGCCGGCCGGGTCAGGGCAGCCGGTACTCCGAGTTCAGCACCGTGCCGCGTTCGGGGCGGTACAGGTCGAAGCCGCGCGGGTCGCACTGCAGGCCGCCGACGATGCAGTGGTCGACGAGGGCCTTGAGGGTGCGCTCCTCCCAGGCGTTGAAGAAGTCGTAGTGGAAGGAGTAGCCGCGTCCGCTGGCGAGGCGGACCTGGCTCATGTCGCCGTTGACCGGCCAGGCCATCTTGAACTCGATCATCGGCAGAGCGACCGGGTGGGAAGCCGGGCACATGTTGTCGTTGGTTCCGGGCTTGACGACCGTGTACGACATGTGGCTCTGGTGGTCGGGGGTGTCGAGGTACTTGCCGTCCCAGCAGCTGGGTGCCTGGAAGCGGAGGTTGAGCTGGACGTCCTGTCGGTTCGGGCAGCTCGCCGGGAAGTCGGTGTTGAAGAAGCTCTCGCCGCACTCCCAGCCCTCGACGAAGCCCTTGTGCGCGCGGAACTGCTGAGCGGTCTGCATCGGGTTGCCGACGACGAACCGCAGCCCCTTCGGGAAGGGGCGCACGCTGGTGTAGTCGGTGACGCCGGCCTTGTAGTAGATCACCTGCGGTCCGACGGGCAGGATCTTCTGGTCACCCTTGTACAGCGAGGGCATCCAGTACGCGGAGGCGTCGGCGGGGGCCTTGCAGGCGGTCGCGCCTCCGTAGAGCGAAGCGGTGGTGCTGTTCGCGTTGGTGGAGGTGTTGCCCATGAACGTGTGGTCGTGGGACCTGCCGGGCTGGCCCGGGTAGACGATCGGGTCGTCCGGCGCGGTGTGCGTGGCCGAGCAGCTCGCCTGGAACTCGTGGTGGTAGGCGGGCGGCGGCGTCCGGTCGGACGGCGTGACGCCGGTGACCTGCGGGACCGCCGGGATGTACCCGTCCCCGTCGGCGTCGTCACCCGACGCCTGGAGGGAGGCGGCCATGGTGTGCCCGCTGTGTGACGCGGCGGACGAGGAGGGGGCCGAACTGCCGGGATCCGCAGCGTTGGCGATCGCGCCGACGCCCAGGAGGCTGGCGACGAGTGCGGCGGCGACGAGGAGCGCGGAGAGCCGTTTGGGACTTTCGATCATGGAAGTCTCCTGCCGTTCTTGTGGCGGTGGTGTGGGGCAGCCGTTCGGGTGGCGGGTGGCGGGAAGCGGCTCGTTTCCCGCCACCCGTTCTCCGGCCGCCGCCGGGCGGCCGGAGAGTCATGGGGTGGCAGCCCCTCAAGGGCGGGCGGAACCGGTCGGGGTCGCGCCCGTCACGAGGTCAGCTGTAGACGCCGAGCTCGTGCAGGGAGTAGCCCCAGCCGGTGCCGCGCGCGGTCAGGTTCAGCCGCACGTGGCGGGCGGTCGCCGACAGGCTGATCGTGTCGATGTCACCGTTGCCGGTCGTGGTGGTGTGGACGGTGCGCCAGTTGGCGCCGTCGTCGGAGAGCTGCACCTCGTAGGACCTGGCGTAGGCGGGGTCCCACACCAGCTGCAGCGTGCGGATCGCCTTGGAGGCTCCGAGGTCGACGCTGATCCACTGCGGGTCGCTCCAGTCGCTGGCCCAGCGGGTAGCGGTGTTGCCGTCGGTGGCGTTGCCGGCGGGGCAGGGGCAGTCGCCGTAGGAGGCCTGCGCGGAGGAAGCCGTGGCGGGCCTGTTCAGGGCGATGTTGGTGCCGCTCACGGGCGGCGCGACGACCTTGACGGACTTGGTCTCGATGCCCGCGTTGCCGCGGCCGTCCTCGGCCTGGACGTACACCTTCCAGACGCCGAGCTTCTCCGGCGCGGTGACCGCGAACGTCCCGTTGCCCGTCGCGCGCCACTGCGCCTCGACCAGGCGCTTGTCGCCGTTCGCGTAGTTGCCGCTGAGGAAGATCTTGTAGGTCAGCGGGTCGTTCTGCGGGTCGCTGACGTTGGCGCGGACGGTGAACTCGCCGCCGGCCGGCGCGTTGGAGGCCTTGTCGACGACCATGTTGGCAATGACCGGCGGGGTGTTGTCGCCCGCGGTCGACCCGGTGTAGGCCTTCTTCACCGCGTAGTACGAGAGCCGCTTGAGACCGTCGGGCAGCAGGTTGAACCAGATGCCGCCGAAGTCGTGCTCGGTGCCGTAGTGGAACATCGTGGCGCCCAGGGCGACGCCCTGGTGGCCGGTGATGCAGTTCCAGGCGGTGGTGTACCCCTCGGCGGTCTGGACGTCGGTCTTCTGGTCGGGGATGCCGTTGGCGTCGTTCGGCACCTCCCACTCTCCGGCCGGGCCCGTCTCGGTGATGATGTAGGGCTTGTTGTAGCCGCCGTCCACCCAGTCCTGCCTGACCCCGCAGATGTCTCCGTAGGAGTTCATCGAATACAGGTCGAGGTCCGGGGCGTTGCGCTTGTAGTACGGCCACGCTCCCGTCCAGGCGTCGGTCGAGGTGACCGGGTGGTCCGGGTCGATGGTGTGGATCTTCTTGGCCACGTCGTTGACGAACGAGGTGTAGGCGTTGCGCTGCGCCTCCAGCTCGGTGCCGCCGTAGCAGTTCTGCAGGCCGAGGACGGATTCGTTGCCGACGTTCCACATGAGCGTGGCCGGGTGCGACTTGTAGGTGTCCACCCACTTCGCGAACTCGGTCAGCATGGTGCTCTTGTACGCGGTGTCGGTCACGTAGTTGACGCAGCCGCCGGAGCCGGGGCCGCCGCCGGGCTGCAGCCAGAACCCGTTGATCACCCGTACGCCGTTCGCCGCGGCCGTGTCGAGCAGGGGCTTGCTCGACGCGTCGGTGCCCCAGGTGCGGATGGTGTTGACGCCCATGGACTTCACGTCGGGCATGTACTTCGGGGCGTCCGCGAAGGACGGACCCCACGTCAGGCCCTTGACGGTGTAGGGCTGTCCGCCGACGGTCAGCTGCCAGTTGCCCTGGGAACCCGACACGCGCACCGCGCCCCCGGTCGGGGGTTCGACCGAGGTGGCGCCGTAGACCTGGAACTCCCAGAGGGAGTAGCCGTAGCCGCCGGAGCGGACCAGGCCGTTCATCCGTACGTAGCGGCCGCTGCCGGATACGGCGATCTCGTCGGTGCCGCCGTCGCTGCCGGTGACGGCTTTGGCGGTGCGCCAGTTCGTCCCGTCGTCCGAGACCTGGATCTCGTAGTTCTTGCCGAAGGCGCCCTCCCACGTGAGGACGACACGGCTGAGGTTGCGGCTCGCGCCGAGGTCGACCTGGATCCATTCGGCGTCGCGCCACTGGCTGGCCCAGCGGGTGCCGGTGAGGTTCCCGTCGAACGCGGCGGCCGCGGAATAGGCCTCGCCCTCGCTCGAAGAGGCGGTGGCCGTCTTCCCCTGGGAGAGCAGCGTTTCGGCGGCGCCCGCGGTGGGGGCGGTGGCCAGGGTGAGCGACGACGCGAAGAGCGCGCCCAGGGTGACGAGGGCGGCCGCGCCGCGCGTGCGGCGGCGGGGTGGGGTGCCGGTGGAGGGGGGATGGGGGAACATTGCGGCTCCTGGTGTCAAGGGCGGTGGGGATTGACCAGCTCTCCCGTGGGGCGCCGCGCCCGCGCGACGGCGCTCCGTGTGTCATCGGGCACGGCCCTGCCAGGTGCTCGGGCCTCGCCCCGGCCGGGAACGCAGGGCCGGTCGGTGTGGGCTCGGGCCCCCTGGGCCGGGGCGGGGAGACCGGTTCACCCGGCCCAGGGGGAGAGCTCGCCTCCGTCGGGTCAGCGGAGGCCGGTCGAGCGGTGGTACCCCCGGGCCGCGGCGGCAGGGCGGAAACCGGGCCCGGGGAGTGCGGCCCGGCTCCGGTGGGTCACCGGAGCCGGTGGGGAGGGACGGCGGCTCAGGGGAAGGAGACGACCGTCGAGGGAACCGTCGAGGTGCCGGCCGGGACCGTGGACGCCCCGGTTTCGTTGATGACGTGCGCGTAGTGGCCGTTGCCCCCGAGCGACACCGTCAGGAGGCTGTGGAACGTGACCCCCGGCTTCACGGGAGCCTTGAACCCGTGGTCCTGGATGATCGTCGGATCGACGTTGTAGTTGCTGTAGGAGCCCAGGCCCCAGGCTTCGTGGGTGTTGACGGAGTCGTCCACCCGGTAGGCGGCGTATCCACGGGTGCTGCCGTTCTGGATGGCCGCCTGGTTGGGCGCGTCGTACGCCTTCTCGTTCTGGTAGAAGACCGTCTTTCCGCGCTCGCCGAACCACTCCACGTCGTACTTGTTGAAGTGCTCGACGAACAGGCCCGTCGCCAGGACGTCGTCCCCGTTCACCCGCACCCCGTAGTCGGCGCGGTTGGTCTCCCAGCCCACGCCCT
The DNA here is from genome assembly GCF_055587105.1 of Streptomyces sp. NPDC048461. Taxonomy (NCBI): domain Bacteria; kingdom Bacillati; phylum Actinomycetota; class Actinomycetes; order Kitasatosporales; family Streptomycetaceae; genus Streptomyces; species Streptomyces sp. NPDC048461. Next base: position 464,141 of record NZ_JBVJGW010000002.1, read on the forward strand.
CCCCGTGGTCGGCGCGCCACACCCACGTGTGATCGACGATGGTGTCGTCGCTGTTCACGACCATGCTGGTCGTCGCCTTGCCCGCGCCGGCGCCACCGACGCGGATGTAGACGTCCTGCACGGTGGTGGGATTGGCGGCGTGGTCGGCGGAGGAGTTCTGCGGTCCGAGCTCCAGCAGGGTCGGCGAGTTGACCGGTCCGGCGTCGATCAGGAAGCCGGCGAGACGGACGCCGTCGACGTCGGCGACCTTCATCGCGGTCACCCCGTTGTCCGGGATGATCGTGGCGAGGCCGAGGCCGAGCACGATGGTGTTCGCGCGGTTCACGTCGATGGTCCGGTCGACGTGGTAGACACCGGGCGTGAACAACAGGTTCAGGCCCTGGGCCAGCGCCTGGTTGATCGTGGCGGCGGTGGTGCCGGGCTTGACCACGTAGAACCGGCTGAGCGGGACGGATTCGCCCTGCGGGGTGCCGTTGGCCCAGCTGGTTCCGCGGGCGTTGGTGCGCTTGGCCGGGGCGAACACCTTGTACTCGTTGCCGTCGAGGTAGAGGTAGGGCTTCTCGCGGGAGACGGGCGTGGTGTCGAGCGTGGTGTAGCGGGGCTCGGGGAACGCGTTGGCCGGAGCGCCCTCGACGCCGGAGAAGGTCTGGTTCCACACGCTGTTGGACCAGCCGCCGATGGAGCTGTCCCGGGTGTACCACTGCTGCTGCGAGTAGTTGCCGACCTGGCCGTCGACCTTGGAGTCGGCGATGTAACCACCGCTGGCCCAGCCGTAGCCGTTCGGGGCCAGGTTGAGCGCGCCCTTGACGTGCATGCGACGGAAGGAGGACGCCTGGGAGACCGCCCACCGGTTGGTGCCGCTGACCGGGTTCACGGTCAGACCCTCCGCACCGCGCCAGAAGTTCTGCGTCGCGTTGCCGTTGAACCAGCCCGCATCGACCGTCACGTCACCGTTGATGGTGGTGTCGCCCGGACGCAGGCCGAGGCCGGCGATCTGGGTGTAGAAGCCGATCTGGGCGTTGATGTTGTTGTAGGTGCCCGGCTTGAGGAGGAAGGCGTGCCGGCCGCTGCCGAACTGCGCCGACTCCTGCTCGCGGAACACCTGGTCCAGCTTGTCCTGGATACCGGGCGTGGCCGGGTCGATGACGTGCACGTTGGGACCCAGGTCACCGCCGCCCGGCAGGGTCGGGCCCCCGTCGCCGCCTCCCGTGCTGCCGAACACCTTGAACTCCCAGAGCGAGTAGCCGTAGCCGGTGGCCCGGGTGACGCCCTGCATGCGGACGTAGCGGGCGGTCCCGGAGACGGCCACGGTCTCGGTGCCGCCGGCGCCGGTGGTCGTGGAGTGGGCCGTGGACCAGTCGGTGCCGTTGACCGACAGTTCGATCCGGTAGGCCTTGGCGTAGGCGGCCTCCCACTGCAGGACGACCTTGCTCAGCTCGGTCGCGGCGCCGAGGTCGACCTGGAGCCACTGGGCGTCGGAGGCGGCGCTGGACCAGCGCGAGCCGTTGTCGCCGTCGACGGCGCCGGCCGCAGGAGTGCCGTAGTGCTCCTGACTGGAAGCCGTCACCGGCTTCCCCTGCGAAACCAGCGGCGCCTCGGCCGAGGCGGCCGGGGCCGACGGGGCCAGCGCGAGCAGAGTGCCGACGAGCGCGGTCGTGACCGCCCCGGCGAGCCCCCTCCGGGGGGAAACGGGACGTCGCCTGCTCGGCGACGCATCGGCGGGTATGCCAGTAGGCATGGGTGCTCCTTTAACGAACCTGAAACGGGAGAGCGCTCTCCAGACCTTGCCCGTCACGCGATCGACCGGTCAAGGGCCTTGTCGCGCTTTTCTTTCGTCTTTCATTAAGTTCCGAGGTGGGAGGGGGTGGGCGCGCGGGGCTCACGCGGCGGATTCGCCCGGAGCCCGAGCGTTCTCCCTGCGCACCTCTCTCACAACCCGTCACCTCGGCTGTACACAGCGGGATTTCGGGGAACGGGCAAGTGCTGCGGAGGGTCGCCCGGTGACCCCGTACGGCGGTCACCCGGCCGCGGGGCCCGGCGCGGGGCGCGGCTCGGCCGCGGCGTCCTGAAGGGCCGGGCCGCGGCGACGGGGCGGCACGTTAGGGTTCTGGGCATGAGCAGCAGACGGGGCCCGACGCTGGAGGACGTGGCGCGCACGGCGGGGGTGTCCCGGGCAACGGTGTCGCGCGTGGTCAACGGGACCCGCAACGTGGATCCCGACATCCAGGAGCTCGTCCGTCACGCGGTCGAGCAGACGGGGTACAGGCCGAACCGGGCAGCCCGGTCGCTGGTGACCCGGCGGACGGAAACCGTTGCGTTGATCATCTCCGGCGCCGGGGACACCTTCGCCTCGCGCGTCTTCGCCGACCCGTTCTTCGGACGGGTGGTCAGCGGGGCCGTCGGGTACCTGCGGTCGCACGGCATGCACCCGGTCATCCTGGTCGCCGAGTCCGAGGTCGCCAGGGAACAGGCGGTGGACTACCTGGGCCAGGGCGCCGCCGACGGCGCGCTGGTGGTGTCGATCCAGGCAGGCGACCCCCTGCCCGGGATGCTCCTCGCCGCACGGATCCCCGTGGTGCTCTTCGCCCGTCCGGATTCCGGGCAGGCGGTCAGCCACGTCGACCTCGACCACGCCGACGGAAGCCGGCTGGCCGCCGAACACCTGCTGGCCCGCGGCTGCCGGCGGATCGCGACGATCTCCGCGCCCCAGTCGATCCCGGCGGCCAAGGACCGGCTCGACGGGTTCCGCGCGGCTCTGGCCTCGGCGGGGACGGGCGAGGTTCCGGTGGCCGAGGGAACCTTCACGGTGGACAGCGGCGCGGCGGCCATGACCAGGCTGCTGATCGAGCATCCCGACGTGGACGGAGTGTTCGCCGCGAACGACCTGATGGCCCAGGGTGCTTGCCAGGTGCTGCGCGAGCAGGGCAAGCGGGTGCCCGAGGACGTCGCCGTCATCGGCTTCGACGACTCCAGCGTCGCCGCGACGTGCCGCCCCGCGTTGACCACGGTTCGCCAGCCCGTCGAGAAGATGGCCGCGGAGATGGCGCGCCTCTTGGCGGAACACATCCAGGGCACCCGCACGGAACCCGCCTCGATCGTCTTCGAGGCCGAACTGGTGCTGCGCGACTCGGCCTGACCCGCTCGCCCGGCGACGCGAGGAGCCCGCCCGGTACCGCACGCCCGGCGTGCGCCACGGGCAGGCCCCGATGCCCGGAGTCTCCCTGCCCGATGTCCCGGAGCCGGGGGCGCCCGCCGGTTACGCGTGGAGCCGGCGGTGGCTGCGGACGAGGTCCGCGTAGCGGCGGCCGCTGGTCTTCACGGTGCGCTGCTGGGTGGCGTAGTCGACGTGGACGAGGCCGAAGCGCTTGTCGTAGCCGTACGCCCACTCGAAGTTGTCCAGCAGGGACCAGGCGTAGTAGCCGGCCAGCGGTGCGCCCTGGCGGACGGCGCGGGCGCAGGCGGCCAGGTGCTGTTCGAGGTAGGCCGTGCGCTCGGGGTCGTCGACCGCCCCGTCGGGGCCGACGGTGTCGGGGAACGCGGAGCCGTTCTCCGTGACGTAGAGCTTGCGCACGCCGTAGTCGTTGGTGAGGCGCAGCAGCAGGGACTCGATGCCGCCCGCGTCGATCTGCCAGTCCAGGCCGGTGCGCGGTACGTCCGGGAGGCGGACTTCGCGGGCGAAGGGGACCGGGCCGGTGGGGTCGTCGGCGACGGTGGCGGGGAAGTAGTAGTTGAGGCCGTGCCAGTCGAGGGGGGCGGCGATCGTGTCGAGGTCGCCGGGGCGCTCGGGCAGCTCCACGCCGTACAGGGCCCGCATGTCGGCGGGGAAACCGCGACCGTATACGGGGTCGAGCCACCAGCGGTTGGTGTGTCCGTCCATGCGGGCCGCGGCGGCGACGTCCTCGGGGTGGTCCGTGGCGGGCACCACCGTGGAGTGGTTGGTGACGAGGCCGATCTGCGCGCCGGGTGCTGCGGCACGGAGGGCCTGGGTGGCCAGGCCGTGGCCCAGCAGGAGGTGGTAGGAGGCGCGGACGGCGGCGGTCAGGTCGGTCAGACCGGGGGCCATGCGTCCTTCGAGGTGGCCGATCCACCCGGAGCAGAGCGGTTCGTTCAGGGTGGCCCACTGGGTGACGCGGTCGCCGAGCCGTTCGGCGACGGCGGAGGTGTAGGCGGCGAGGTGTTCGGCGGTCTCGCGGACGGTCCAGCCGCCGCGGTCCTGCAGGGCCTGGGGGAGGTCCCAGTGGTAGAGCGTCACCGAGGGGGTGATGCCGGCTTCCAGGAGCCCGTCGATCACCTTGTCGTAGAAGTCGAGGCCGCGGGCGTTGACCGGCCCGGAGCCGTCGGGGACGATGCGGGGCCAGGCGATCGACATGCGGTAGGCGTCGGTGCCGAGCTCCTTCATGAGGGAGATGTCCTGCGGCCAGCGGTGGTAGTGGTCGCAGGCCTCGTCACCGGTGTCGCCGTTGTCGACCTTGCCGGGGGTGTGGGAGAACGTGTCCCAGATGGAGGGGCCGCGGCCGTCCTCCTTGACGGCTCCCTCGATCTGGTAGGCGGAGGTGGCCGTGCCCCAGGCGAAGTCCTGGGGGAAGGCGCCGAGGTCTATGGAATCGGACACAGCGAACCTTTCGAAGAGCAATGGAGGGCGGTGCTACTTGACGGCGCCGGCGGTCAGCCCGGTGACGAGGTAGCGCTGGAGGAGGAGGAAGCCGCCGACGACGGGCAGGCTCACGACGAGCGAGGCGGCCATGACCTGGTTCCAGTACACGTCGTTCTGGGTCGAGTAGCCCTGCAGGCCCACCGCGAGGGTGCGGGTGGCGTCGTTGGTCATGACCGAGGCGAACAGCACTTCGCCCCAGGCCGTCATGAAGGCGTAGACGCCGACGGCGACGATGCCGGGGATCGCGGCGGGCACGATGACGCGGAAGAGGGCGCCGAGCGGACCGCAGCCGTCGACCTTGGCGGCTTCGTCGAGGTCCCTGGGGACCGAGTCGAAGTAGCCGATCAGCATCCAGATCGAGAACGGCAGGGAGAACGTCAGGTAGGTGACGATCAGGCCGATGCGTGAGCCGAAGAGCGCGATCCCGGTGACGTTGCCGATGTTGACGTAGATGAGGAACAGCGGCAGCAGGAACAGGATGCCCGGGAACATCTGCGTCGACAGCACCGTGACGGTGAAGAGGCGCTTGCCGCGGAAGGAGTAGCGGCTGACGGCGTAGGCCGCGAAGATCGCGATGACGACGGAGAAGACGGTCGCCGCCCCGGCCACGATCAGCGAGTTCATGAAGTAGTCGCCGAGGGGGACGGTCTTCCAGATGTCGAAGTAGGGCTGGACGGTCAGGCCCGAGGGGATCCACTGGAACTTCCCCGACACGTCCTGCAGCGGCTTCAGCGAGCTGGAGATCATGACGTACACCGGCAGCAGGACGAAGCCGGTGAGGAGCGTCAGGAACACCAGACGGCTCACGAGGAACGACTTGGGGGGCGCCATCGGCGACCGGGACTGCACCACCCGACTGTGCTCAGGCATCGGTGGCGCTCCTTCCTCGGGAGGTGAACAGCAGGTAGACGCCCGTCACCACGAGCAGGAACAGCAGCAGCAGGACGGACATCGCGGAACCGGTACCGAAGTTCCAGGTCTGGAAGGAGGACTGGTAGATGTGGATGGAGATGAGGTCGGCCGCAGCCGGCGCCGATTTCCCGAACAGGACGAACGGCGTGTTGAAGTCGTTGAACGTCCACAGGAACAGCACCAGGATCAGGACCTGGTTGACCGGGCGCAGCGAGGGGAGCGTGATGCGGCGGATCTGCTGCCAGACGCCCGCCCCGTCCAGGGCCGCGGCCTCGTAGATCTCGCGCGGGATGTTCTGCAGGCCGGCCATCATGATGAGGAAGGCGAAGGGCCAGCCCTTCCAGACGGAGACGACCAGCAGGGTGATGAAGCTGTTTTCGCCGATGAGCCAGAACGGCGGGCTGTCGGTGAGCCCGAGCTGGTCGTGGATGACGTGGTTCACCAGGCCGTTGTCGCGCTGGAACATGAAGGCCCAGGTGATGACCGCGGCGTAGACGGGCAGCGCGTACGGCACCAGGAAGATGGTGCGCAGGATGCCCCGGCCCTTGAACGTCTCCTGCATGAAGACCGCGGCGGCCGTGCCGATCAGCCAGCACAGGCCCACGGAGAAGAAGGTGAACAGGCACGTGGTGAAGAAGGAGCTCAGCAGTGCCTCACCGACCGGTGCGTCGAAGTCGACGGTCAGGGAGTAGTTGTCCAGGCCGGCCCAGGGCGCACTGCCCCAGTCGCGGAGGTAGAACTGGGTGAGCTCCTTGAAGCTGACCACGATGCCGATGAGCATCGGGATCAGGTGGACCAGGAGTTCGAGGACGAGGGCGGGGAGCAGGAGCAGGTACGGAAGGGAGATGCGGCGCAGCCGCCCGGAGCGGCGCGTGCGGGGCGCCGCTCCGGGGTGGTTCTTCCGTACCGTCCGCTTGCCCGAACGAGGGGGGGCGGTGGTGGTCATGAGGTATCCGTGCCTACTTCTTGGGCATCTGCTGCTGGGCCTTCTCGAGCTTGGCCTTCACCGACTCCGGCGTCACCGGCCGGCCGGCGGCCGCGTCGGCGAAGAGCTCCTTGACCGCGGTGCCCACCACCGTCTCGAACTGCGACTCCTCGGGGACCTGCGGGAGGGCGGCGGCGCTCTTGGAGAGGGTGTCGCGCAGGACGGCGAGTCCGGGGGTGTTGAACGCCGGGTCTGACTGCGCGGACTTCACCGGCGGGATGGAGCCGTAGGCCTTGTTGAGGATCTTCTGCTCCTCGTCGCCGGTCATGAAGTTCACGAACTTCGTGGCGCCGTCGATGTTCTTGGTGTTCTTGAAGACGGCCATGTTGATGCCGGCGACCATGGAGTTGACGGAGGTGCCCTGGCCCGGCGTGCCGGACTGCACGGGCGCGGGGACCACGCCCCACTCGTCTTCCTTCATGCCCTGCGCGGCGAAGGTGGCCGACGCGGTCTGCCACAGCACCATGGCCGTCTTGCCCTTGGCGAAGTCGCTCAGTGACTGGTTCTGGGAGTACTCGGCGTTGCCCTTGGCGACGATCTGCGCGTCCGCCATCAGGTCGACGTACTGCTTCACGGCCTTGACCGCACCGTCCGAGGTGAAGTCGGCCTTGCCGTCCGCGGTGAAGAAGTCCGCGCCGTGCTGCTTGCCCAGGACGAAGATCTGGTGGATGTTGTTCGACAGGTTGGAGCCCTCGACACCGAAGCCGGCCTTGCCGTCCTTGGTCAGCTGCTTGCCGGTCGCGATCAGCTCGTCCCAGGTGGCCGGCGCCTTGGTGACGCCCGCGTCGGCGAACGCCTTCTTGTTGTAGTAGAGCGCGTACGACATCGAGTACAGCGGGACGGCCGCCGGGTCCTGCCCCTGGACGCCGGTGGAGCCCAGCGCCGACTCCACGAACCGGTCCTTGCCGCCGATCTTCTCGAAGTTCTTGCCGTCCCACGGGAGCAGCGCGCCGCTGGCCTGCAGCGAGGCGCTCCAGGTGTTTCCGATGTTCAGGACGTCGGGACCCTGGCCGGAGGTGGTCGCGGTCAGGATGCGGTTGAGGAGGTCGCCCCACGGCACGACCTCGAGCTTGACCTTGATGCCCGTCTGCTTCTCGAACTTGTCGAGCTCCGGCTGGAGGACCTGCTTGTCGACCTCCAGGCTCGATCCCTGGTTGGAGGCCCAGTAGGTCAGCGTCTTCGGCTGCTCGTTGGACCCGCTCCCGCCGGTGGAGCCGCCGCCGCAGGCGGCCGCCCCGAGGACGAGGGAGAGGGTGACGGCGCCGACCGCTGCGACTCTGATTCTGCGCATGGCTCCATGGGCCTTTCAGGAAGGAACGGGATGCCGACTGCGGGGTGGGGGACGGACGTTCCGCGGGCCGCCCCCAAAACCACATGGCTTAATTTAGGATGTGAGTTAAACCTCAAGCGAAGGACTCGTCAAGAGCGTTCACGCAGGTATCTTGCAGGTATGGGCATCGATGACAGGGGACAGAGTGCGAGTGCGTAGCGGCCGGACAGTGCGTGACCTGCGGCGGGAGAACCGAACCGCCGTACTGCAGCGGTTGTATTTCGACGGCCCCCTCAGCCGCTTCTCGCTGGGCCCTGCCACCGGGCTGAGTTCCGGCTCGGTCAGCAACGTGGTCGCGGAGCTGGTCGGCGACGGCCTGGTGGAGGAAGCCGGGAGCGTCGAGTCGGCCGGCGGACGCCCCAGGACCCTGCTCCGGGTCAGCCCGACCAGCGGCTACATGATCGGTGTCGACGTCGGCGAGACCCGCATCCGCATCGAGCTCTTCGACCTGACCCTGACCGAGCTCGCACGCGTGGAGCGGCCTCTGGAGACGGCGGGGCCCCGCCGCGTCGACCGCTACGACGTCGCCGTCGTCATGCGGCACCTCCGCGAGGGCATCACCGAGGTCCTGCACCGGGCCGGAATCGCACCCGAGCGGCTCCTCGGCGTCGGCATCGGCGTTCCCGGCATCGTCGCGAGAACCGACGGCGGAGCCGTCGTCCACGGCCAGACCATCGGCTGGGACGCCGTCCCCCTGGAACGGATGCTGCGCGATTCCCACCTGCTGCCCGACACCGTCCCGTACTACATCGACAACGGGGCCAAGACCCTCGGCCAGGCCGAGATGTGGTTCGGCGCCGGCCGCGGAGCGCGCAACGCCGTCGTCGTGCTCTTCGGCTCGGGCGTCGGCGCCTGCGTGGTCAGCGACGACACCCGGACCGGCCGCGCCATCGAGTGGGGCCACCTGACCGTCCGGGTCCGCGGGCGCCGCTGCCGATGCGGCGCCCAGGGCTGCCTGGAGGCGTACGCGGGGGCCGAGGCCCTCCTGGAACGCTGGGCCGAGGCCGGCGGGCGCCCGCTGGCGGACACGGACGAGGAGACCGCCCTGACCGCGATGCTCGCCGCCGCCTACCCGGCACCGGGCCCCGACGGCACGGCCCCCCGGGCCGACACGACGGCCCTGGCCGTGCTGGAGGAGACCGCCGAGTACCTCGGCGCGGGATTCTCCGACCTGATCAACCTCTTCCAGCCCGAACGCATCCTCGTCGGCGGCTGGGCCGGCCTGCAGCTCGGCACCCGCTTCCTGGACTCCGTACGGTCCCACGCCACCTCGTACGCCCTGTCGTACCCGGCCGCCAACGTCCGCATCGACCTCGGCACCTTCGGCCCCGACGCCGTCACCGTCGGCGCGGGGATCCTGCCCCTCGCCGACTTCTTCGCCCACGGCGGCCACCGCACGGAACCCGAACGCGAGGAACCGCTCCCGGCCTGGCGGACCACACTGCAGGAGCGGGCGGCACACTGAACCCGCAGCCCACCCCGCAGTCTGCGAGGTGGGCCGTTCGGCATCGGGGCGCTACCTCTCCAGAGGGGCGATCCCGTCCCCGGCCGGAGACACCCGACGCCCCGCCCGGTCGAAGACGTACAGCTGCCCGAGATCGACCAGCAGCGGGATCTGGGCCCCCACCCGCACCCGTTCGTGCGGTCCCGTGCGCACCACGAGGTCGCTGCGCACCATCCCCGGCCGTTCGGGAGCGAAGCCCGGGGCGGGCCCCCGGGCAGGTTCCGCCGGCTCGTCCAGGACCGCCACCGACCCGGACAGCCGTTCCGCGGCGCGGTCCCTGAGCCGGCCCAGGCCGCTCCGCCGCCGCCTGAGGGCGGCGCGGCCGGGAGCGGCCGGGTGCCGTGCCGCCTCGAGATCCGCCACCACCGCGGGCCGCGAACCCGTGTCCACGTGTACCAGGGCCTCGTGCCCCTGGTACTCGACGTGCTCGACGATGCCGGTGACCGCCACCTCGCCGGGCCGCGCCCGGCTCGGTGCCGCGATCCTGACCGCCTCCGACCGCAGGCCGACGATGACCGGGCGCCCCTGCTGGATCCGCAGCAGCTGGTGATCGGCGCTCAGGGGCTCGGGCAGGGTGAGCCGGTGCCGGCCCAGGTCGATCCACATTCCCGAGCCCAGCGGCGCGTGGACGACTGCCTGGAGCAGGCTGATGCGCGGTGTGCCGATGAACGCGGCGACGAACACGTTCGCCGGGAGGGCGTAGGCGTCCCGGGGCGAGCTGACCTGTTGCAGGACGCCGCCGCGCATGACCGCCACCCGGTGGCCGAGGGACATGGCCTCCGACTGATCGTGCGTCACGTACACCGTGGTGACGCCGAGTTCGGCCGTCAGACGGGCGATCTCGGCCCGCAGGCGCCCGCGCAACTTCGAGTCCAGGCTCGAAAGCGGCTCGTCCATCAGGAACACCGACGGCCGGCGGGAGATCGCCCGGCCCATCGCGACCCGCTGGCGCTCGCCGCCCGAGAGCTGACCGGGGAAGCGGTCGAGGAGGTCTTCGATGCCCAGCATCCGGGCCGTCGCCTCCACCTGCGGCTCGTGATCACCGCGGGGATCGCGCAGCTTGAGGGGGAAGCCGATGTTGGCCCGGCCCGTCATGTTCGGGTACAGCGCGAAGCTCTGGAACACCATGGCGATGTCCCGCTCGCTCGGCGGCACGTGGTTGGCGTACTCCCCGTCGAGGAACAGCGCGCCCTCGGTGATGTCCTCCAGGCCCGCGATCATCCGCAGGACGGTTGACTTGCCGCAGCCCGACGGCCCCAGCAGTACCAGGAACTCGCCCGGTTCGACGGTGAGGGAGACGCGCTCGACGGCGAGGGAGCCGCGCCCGTATCTCTTGCTGACATCGCGCAAGGCGATGGAACGACTCATAACGATCCGCCCGAAGCTGGGGATGGTGGAGTGGGGGGTGGGGGAGTTGAGGACAGAAGTTAGCCCACGCCACCCCGTGAGGGAACGGGCAGCGCAAGGCGCCGCCCCGATGCCGGGAACTCGGCTTCCCGGGCGGCGGATTGAGCGCCCGGTTCCTTGACTCCGGCCGGGAGCCCCGTTAGGTTCCCGCCGTGGGAAAGCGCTCTCCCGTACGTGGTCGGCAACCGCGTCGCCGGACGGGCCGGCCCCGCGGCGCGGGCCGGGCTATTCCGCGTAGTCGTTGCCCTGGAGGTGGAGCGAGCGCAGGGCCGCCTCCAGCGCGAAGCGGTGGTCCGGGTCCGTGATGCGGTCGCCCAGACGGGCGTCCAGGTTGCGCAGGCGGTACCGCACCGTCTGCGCGTGGACGCCGAGCACCTCGCCGACCTGTTCGGCGGGGGCCCGTGTGGCGATGTGGACGCGCAGCGTCTCGACCAGACGGCCGCGCCGGGAGCCGCCCAGCCCGCTGAGCGGGGCCAGTTCACGAGCCGCGATGTGCGTGACCAGTCCCGGGTCGGACAGCAGCCACAAGGTGGTCAGGTGGTCCTCGCAGTGCACGACCGGGCCGTCGGGCACGATCCCGTCGTCGATGAGCTGCAATACCTTCCTGGCCCACCGGATGGAGTCGGCGGCCTGTGGCGGCGGCACGGTCAGGCCGATCACGGCCGGGGCGCCCGCCAGCGCGGATTCGAGCATCGCCAGGCGCTCGGGGGTGAGCGGCCCCGGGATCAGCAGGTGCGGCTGCGGGATGCCGAGGTCGGCGAGGACGTCCCGGTCGAGGCACGCCCGTATGTGGTCGGGGGCCGGAGCGCGCAGGGCCACCAGCGTGCACAGCGCCGGCAGTTCCCAGGACGCCTGCTCGCACAGCTCGGCGATGGTCGCCTGCGGCAGGGGCGACCCGACCAGGATGAGATGGAGCAGTTTCCGGCGTAACGCCGATAACTCGGAGGGCGCCCGTTCCTGGACTTCCGCGTACCCCTCGCGCGCGACCGCCTCCAGCTCGTCGACGTAGGCGAAGAGCGCGTCCGCGAAGGCGAGGATCAGCGAGGGGGACAGGTTGTACTGGCGGCCCATGGTCTTGGCCCGGCGCAGGGCGATGCGCGCGCCGAGCCGGTAGGCACCCTGGAGGGTGTCGAGGTCACGGCCCTCGTATGCCTCCACCCGGCCGAACTTGCGCAGGAGTTCGTCGCGCAGGACCGAACTCGTGCCGGGGTCGGCGACGCGGTCCACGAAGGTGGCCAGTGCCTGCTCCACGCCCTGCCGGATGGCGTCCGCGTTGGGGCCGTTGAGGAGACGGGCGTACACCGGATAGGCGCGCTGGACCTCGACCCGTATCTCTTTGATGAGCCCCGGGACCTCGGGCCTCATCAAGGCCGCGAACTCCTTGGGGAGGGGGTCGAGCGGTTCGCCGAGGTCCGGCGTTTCTGGCATCGAGGGCATGACTGATCCCTTGCTCTCCTGCGCGCCCGGTGGGGGAGCGGCGTGGCAGCGCCCCGCTGGCTGGGAGGCGCTGCGCGACCGTCAGGTGCATACCTGTGTGAGGTGCTGACGCTAGGTCAAGTCCGCTGTGCTGTACACCGTTTGAGCAGGAGATGCGCAGGAGTGCGGGTGGAGCCCGGCGAGTCGGCCGGGAATGGTCCTTCGCTGACTGTTACTTGACGGCCGAGTGCCAGTTGCGGGCGAGCTGCTTGCCCGCGTCGGGGGCGATCGTCCCGGGTGCGAAGAGTCCGCTCAGGTAGGTCTGGGTGTTGTTCAGGGTCAGGCTGTTCTTCCCGGCCGCGGACGGCAGGCCGGTCTTGAGGTTGACCGCCGCGTCGATCACGCCGAACAGCCCCAGCCCGCAGCCGCTGGCGCCGGGGACGGCGAAGGTCGTGTCGCTCTGGGTGGAGCCGAGGAGGTTGAGGCGGCTCATCTCGCCCTCCTCGTTCGCGGTGCCGTCACCGTCGAACCGCTCCACGGCGAACGACGGGTAGGTCAGGTTCTTCGGCTTCAGGACGATCGGGTTGGTCTTGGTGCCGATGTAGCAGTTGCTGCCCAGGAACGGGTTCTCCAGGTGGATGCGGACCGGGATGTTCACGATCGTCTGGTCGGTGACGACGCCCGCGATCTGGTCGAAGTCCGACGGGGTGCCCACCGACTCCAGGGTCGCGGTGATCTTGTTGAGCTTGCCGTCCGAGAGCTGCTTGCAGATGGCGGTGACGCCGGGGATGTTGCTCGGGCACATCAGCCCGAGGAGACCGCCGGGCACCGTCGCCGAGGCGGCGATGATCGCGCCGGAGGCGGGCGCGACGACGGTGCTGGTGCCGTCGGCGTTCTGGACGACGCCCATCTGGAGGTTGCTGTTGCCGGTGATGACCGTCGTGTTGCCGAGCTTGATGGACCCGCTGGCGGCGTAGGAGACGACGCACTGCGGTGCCTTGTCCAGACCGTCCGCCCCGAGCATCGTCGGCGAGTCCACGGGACAGCGGGTGAACGGACCCCACGCGCCGTTGAGGTCCGGCGTGGCGGCGGTCGCCGTGCCGAGGGAGGCGAACGCGCCGAACGCGGTCAGCGCCGCGACGGTGGCGAGCCGGGTACGTGCGGAGGCGAGTGGCATGGAGGTGCCTTTCGGTGACGGGGGACGTTCGGGACGGGCTTGCGGGTGCGGGTCTTCGGGGTGCCGGTGCGCGGTCCGGATCTGCCGGGGGCGCCGGGCGTCTGGGCGGGGGGTACGGATCAGCGCTCCGGCACGGGGACCACGAACGGCTGGCGGTCCTCGGTGCACTGGCCCTCGGTGGGTACCTCGACGCCCACCGCGCAGGTCTGCCCCTGGATCTGCTTGACGTAGTTGCCGGGTCCCGAGATGGACGCGGTCAGCAGCCGGTCCAGGTCCTCACCGCCGGCGCCGCAGCCGGTGAAGGGGGGGATGGTCACCTCGCCCGTCAGCGGCCCGCCGGAGGTCAGGACGTATCCGGTGGCATCCGTGCCGTTGATGAGCTGTCCCTTCCCGAGCATCACGAGGTGCGGACCCGGGTACGTGGCCGGATCGGGCTCGGGGGAGCTGAGCGGCGTCTGCGTACGGCACGACGGGCCGACGTCCAGCGGCGTGCCGTTGACCTTGACGTCCAGGACGCGCAGGACCAGCGGGGCGCGCACGTACGTCTCCGCGATGTTGTCCGGGAAGACGAGCAGGACGTCCGAGGCGACGGTCATGGGCCCCGCCTGTTCGAGGATCATGGTCGCCGTCGTCGGGGTGAAGCCGAAGGTCAGGAAGGTGGACTGGAACGGCGGGGTCTGCTTGCGGCCCTGGTGGTCGAGGTAGGCGTCGGACTTCTGGAGCAGGTGGATGCTCCCGTCCGGAGGGAAGGCGATCTCCGGGTCGCCCTGCTCGATCTGTACGCACGACACCGGGATGAGGGAGGCGCCGCCCAGTTTGCGGACGTTGGAGTAGCCCGTGATGTACGCGTTGAGCGACTTGTCGGTCGGGTTCTGCTTGACGCAGGGCGGCGCCGGCGGTCGGGCGGCCGACGAGCCGGCGCGTGCGTCGCCGACCTTCGGGGCCTTGTCCCCGTCCTTGGCCCCGCCCGTCCGGCCGGGGGGTGTGCCGGGCGCCGTCGACCCTTTCGCGGTGCCGGGGTCCGACGGGGACGCCGGGTCCGCCGGCTTTCCGGACGCCGGAGCCGTGGGTGCCGACGGCGAGGGCGAACCGCTCGGGGCCGGCGTGGAGGGGGCCGGCCCGACCGGCACCGCGGCCAGCAAGCCGTGGCCCTCCGCGTCCTTCGCCAGGGTGCAGGTGAGGGAGAGGGACGCGGGTGTGGCGGGCGTCCCGTCGGCCGTACCGAGGGCGAGGTCGACGCCGAGGTCCGCGGCCGTGAAGGTGAGGTCGCCGTCGGCGGCCGCCGTGACGGTCGGGGCGTCGCCGGTGGTGGTGAGGGTCAGCGGCCCTTCGGCGGGCACGGGGACGGCCGGGGCTCCGGCCGTGCCGCGCCAGAGGGCCTGCGTCGAGGCCCCGCGCTGGGCGACGTCGAGCGACAGCCGGGTCTCGGGCACCACCGTGGTGGCCTTCAGGGCCGTGAGGTCGGCGACCGCCGCGGCCGGGAGCTCGACCGCCGTGGTCACCCCGGTGGGAAGGATCTTCTCGCCGGCCGTGGCCCGGCCGGGGAAGGTGGCCTTGACCCGGACCGCGGCGCGCTGGTGCCCCGAGGGCAGCGCGCAGTCGTAGGACAACTTCGCGGTGATCTCCTGCGAGCCCACCGCGGCGGCGGCCGACGGGATCAGGGGGGCGAGCGCCGCGAGGGCGGCGATCGCCGCACCGCGCGCGCGGACGCGGTGTGTCCCCGGGGCGGGAGGGTGGCCACTCATCGCTTGCTCCGCTCGGGCGTCGTGCGGGGGCGCCGACGGCCGGCGCGGCCGGTCGGCGTGTCTGGTCGGCGAATCTGTGCGGCGTATCTGTGCGGTGCTTCCGTGCGGTGCGTCTGTTCGGTGCCGGGGGTCGGCGAACGCCCGGCCGGGGTCACCGGTCGGGCGCTCGGACCCGGGGGAGTGCCGGTGGCACTCCCGCACGCCTTACGGGTTGGAGCCGACGATGGTCGGGATGATCGCCGTGCCGGTCTTCTTGACCAGGTAGGCACCGGTGAAGATCGGCTTGGCGCCGACCGGGACGGCGCTGCCGCAGTTGGTGGACGAGACGACGTTGAGCTGACCGGAGGTGCTCGCGACCGCCAGCTTGCCCGTCGAGTTGGTGTACGTGGCGGCCGCCTTGCCCGTCACGCGGAAGACGCAGGCACCGACGGTGACCTTGGCGTCGACGTTGCCGATGTAGCCCTTGGTGACGCCGGTCGCGGCGGTGTAGTCCTGGGCCACCACGGTCCACGGGGTGGTCGGAACGGTGGTCACGTTGCCCAGGACGCTCGTGCAGGGCGAGCCGCTGGCACCGAAGTTGATGGCGCTGATCGAGCCGACGGTGGCCGGGTTGCCGGTGGTGCTGGCCATCGAGCCGGATGCGCCCGACGTCGTACACGTCATGGCGATGCCGTTGACGCTGAGGACGATGTTCCCGCTGTTCGTCGCCGTGTAGGTCGACGGGGAGGGGTTGACGGTCCAGGTGGTGGACGGCACGGCGGACGCCGGGCCCACGGTCAGGGTGAACGCGGCGGCAGCGGCACCGGTGACGACGGCGAGGTTTCTGATGGACTTCTTCATGGCTCTGGGACTCTCCTTGGGGATTGACCGGCAGAGGTGGGCCGCAGCTGTGCGATGGGGGAGACACAGAGGACCCGCGGCTCGGTGTTCCTCGGCCGCGACGCTGACGTTACTTGCGGGAAACTTGGCTGAACAATGGCGCAGTTCAAGATTCTTTGAAGAGCCCGAATTACCTGTTCGCCGGGTGAGCGGTCCTCGACGCCGCCTTAGTCTCCGGGTGCGCAATGTCGACAATTTCGATCGATCACGCACCGTGCTGCCACTTTTTTCGCCGGGGCGGGTCGTATGAATCTCGATATGAAGAGGAAGTGCTCTCCGGCATGACAAGCCGCGGGGTGCATGTGTAATCCGCGTGACAAGGAACGCCGGGGTGCGGGAGGCGTACGGAAAAACTCGGACCTGCGTATTGCCGTCGGATGTTACCCGGCCGTAGCGTTCCGGGTGCGACGCTCGACCCCTGGTTGGCGGCCCCTGACGGCAGAAGTCGTGCCCGATGGTCTCGGCCCTGCCTCCCGCCGGGGCCGGCACCTTCCCGGGGGCCCCGCCGATCCGGCTCACGGCCCTCCGAGACCCCGCTCTGTCTCGCCGGAGACAAGTGGAGCACTCGGATTTGTCCACACGGTGACAAATTCCGGGGCGCCGGGCCGAATTGGTGTCACGCCTATTGTCCCGATGATCGTGAACGACCTAACGTGCGGCCTGCGAAGCGCACGCGACACGCCTGCTGGAGGTGATATGGGAATCGAGGTGGCTGTTGAGGGTCTGACCATGTCCTTCGGCAAACAGAACATCTGGCAGGATGTGACCTTGACGTTGCCCGCGGGTGAAGTCAGCGTCATGCTCGGCCCTTCGGGTACCGGGAAAACGGTGTTCCTGAAGTCGCTCATCGGTCTGCTCAAGCCGGAACGGGGACGCGTCCTCGTGGCGGGGGTGGACATGGTGAACAGCCCCGAACGCGACATATACGAGGCCCGCAAACTCTTCGGCCTCATGTTCCAGGACGGAGCGCTCTTCGGCTCCATGTCGCTCTTCGACAACATCGCCTTCCCGCTGCGCGAGCACACGCGGAAGAAGGAGTCGGAGATCCGCCGGATCGTCATGGAGCGCATCGACGTCGTCGGGCTCGTCGGCTCCGAGGGCAAGCTCCCCGGCGAGATCAGCGGCGGCATGCGCAAGCGGGCGGGACTGGCGCGCGCGCTCGTGCTCGACCCGCAGATCGTGCTGTGCGACGAGCCGGACTCGGGCCTCGACCCCGTCCGCACCGCCAACCTCTCCCAGCTGCTGATCGACCTCAACGCACAGATCGACGCGACGATGCTCATCGTCACCCACAACCTCGACATCGCCGCCACCGTCCCCGACAACATGGGGATGCTCTTCCGGCGCAACCTCGTCACCTTCGGCCCGCGCGAAGTGCTGCTCACCAGCGACGAGCCGGTCGTGGCGCAGTTCCTCGCGGGGCGGCGCGAAGGCCCCATCGGGATGTCCGAGGAGAAGGACGCGGCCACGCTCGCCGCCGAGGCCGCCGTCCCCGCCGCGGAACCCGCCGCCCCCCGGGTCATCGTTCCGCAACTGGAGCCCTCGCCCGGACTGCCGCCGCGCCAGGCCGCGCTGCGGCGCCGCGAGCGCGTGCTCGGCATGCTCGACACCCTGCCGGCCGCCGCCCGCGCCGCCATCGAGGACACGTACGCACGCGGAGCGCAGGCGCCCACCCTGCGGATGCCGGCCACCGGGAGCGGTTCGTGATCACGAACGGGCTGCGCCACACCGGCCGCCTCTTCGCCCTCGCGGCCGAGGTGGGCCGGTCCATCTTCAGGCGGCCCTTCCAATTCCGGGAGTTCGTCGAGCAGTTCTGGTTCATCGCCAGCATCACGATCCTGCCGGCCGCGCTCGTCTCCATCCCGTTCGGCGCGGTGATCGCCCTCCAGGTCGGCTCGCTCACCCAGCAACTGGGCGCGCAGTCGTTCACAGGAGGCGCCAGCGTCCTCGCCATCATCCAGCAGGCGAGCCCGCTCATCGTCGCCCTGCTCATCGCCGGCGCCGGCGGCTCCGCCATCTGCGCCGACCTCGGCTCCCGCACGATCCGCGAGGAGCTCGACGCGATGGAGGTCATGGGCGTCTCGCCCGTCCAACGCCTGGTCGTGCCGCGGGTGCTGGCGACGATGGGCGTGGCCGTGCTCCTCAACGGCCTGGTGTCGGTCGTCGGCACCCTCGGCGGCTACTTCTTCAACGTCGTCCTCCAGGGCGGCACCCCGGGCGCCTACCTGTCCAGCTTCTCCGCGCTCGCCCAGCTCCCCGACCTGTACATCAGCGAGTTCAAGGCCCTCGTCTTCGGGTTCATCGCGGGCATCGTCGCCGCCTACCGCGGCCTCAACCCGCGCGGCGGCCCCAAGGGGGTCGGCGACGCCGTCAACCAGTCCGTCGTCATCACGTTCATGCTGCTGTTCTTCGTGAACATGGTGCTGACGGCCGTCTACCTGAACATCGTCCCGCCGAAGGGAGGCTGAGGCCGATGGCCTCCCCGTTCGTCTGGCTCGACCGGTCCGGCGACCAGTTCCTGTTCTACGTCAAGGCACTGGCCTGGATCCCGCGCACGCTGCGCCGCTACCTCAAGGAGGTCCAACGGCTGCTCGCCGAAGTGGCCTTCGGCTCCGGCGGGCTCGGGGTGATCGGCGGCACCATCGGCGTGATGATCGCGATGACCCTCTTCACCGGCACGGTCGTCGGCCTCCAGGGGTACGCGGCCCTCGACCAGATCGGCACCGCCGCGTTCACCGGGTTCATCTCCGCGTACTTCAACACGCGCGAGATCGCCCCCCTGGTCGCCGGGCTCGCCCTCTCCGCGACCGTCGGCGCCGGCTTCACCGCCCAGCTCGGCGCGATGCGGATCAACGAGGAGGTCGACGCCCTCGAAGGCATGGGCATCCGCTCCATCCCGTACCTGGTCACCACCCGCATCATCGCGGGCGTCGTCGCGATCATCCCGCTCTACGCGATCGGCCTGCTCTCGTCGTACCTCGCCTCCCGCTACGTGACCGTCCTGTTCAACGGGCAGTCCAAGGGAACGTACGACCACTACTTCAACCTGTTCCTCTCCCCGACGGACGTCGTGCTGTCCGTCCTCAAGGTGTTCATCTTCAGCGTCATGGTGATCCTCGCCCACTGCTACTACGGCTTCC
This sequence comes from Streptomyces sp. NPDC048461, assembly GCF_055587105.1. Taxonomy (NCBI): domain Bacteria; kingdom Bacillati; phylum Actinomycetota; class Actinomycetes; order Kitasatosporales; family Streptomycetaceae; genus Streptomyces; species Streptomyces sp. NPDC048461. Next base: position 483,290 of record NZ_JBVJGW010000002.1, read on the forward strand.
GCGCCTCCGGCGGTCCCGCCGGCGTCGGCGTCGCCGTGGGCCGCTCCGTGCGCAACGCCATCGTGATCATCAGCGTCACCGACTTCTTCCTGTCGCTGGCCCTGTGGGGCGCGACCACGACCGTGAAGGTGGCGGGGTGACATGAGCAGCCCACGGGGTGAGACCCTGAGCCGCCGGTTCGCCGGAGTCGTCTTCCTGCTGGTCCCCGCCCTCCTCGTCTGGCTGGCGATCGCGGTCTACGACAAGCAGTTCACCGACAGCGCGCCGATCACCGTCGAGACGGGCAGCGTCGGCAACGAGATGCACCCGGGCGCCGAGGTCAAGATGCGCGGCGTCGTCATCGGCGAGGTCCGCTCCATCGAGGCGACCGGCACCGGAGCCCGGCTCACCCTCGCGATGCATCCCGGCACCCTCGGCCGCGTCCCCTCCGACGTACGTGCCCAGATGCTGCCGACGACCCTGTTCGGCGAACGGTTCGTGGCGCTCGTCCCGCCGCCGGCGCCCTCGGCGGAGCCGATCGGCGCCGGGGCCGTCATCCCCGAGGACCGCTCCAGCAGCGCCGTGGAACTCCAGCAGGTCCTGGACAACGTCCTGCCCATGCTCACCGCCGTGCAGCCGCAGAAGCTGTCCGCCACCCTGTCCGCCGTGTCCCGGGCCCTCGAAGGGCGCGGAGACAAGCTCGGCACCACGCTCGCCCAACTGGACGCCCACCTGGAGAAGTTCAACCCGGAGCTGCCCGCACTCAACCGCAACCTCCAGGAACTCGTGAAGGTCAGCAACCTGTACGCGGACGCGGCCCCGGACATCGTGACGGCGCTCACCGACTTCACCACCACCAGCGGCACCCTCGCCGAGAAGGAGAGCGAGCTGGCCGGCACCTTCGGGGCCACCACCCGTACCGCCCAGGACGTCACCGCCTTCCTGCGGCAGAACAAGGACAACATCATCCGGCTCAGCGCCACCGGCCGGCCCACCCTGGAGCTGCTCGCCGAGTACGCCCCGTCCTTCCCCTGCACCCTGCGCACCCTGGCCGAGTTCGTGCCGGCCATGGACAAGGCGCTCGGCAAGGGCACCGACCAGCCCGGGCTGCACGTCAACGTGGTCACCGTGCCCTCGCGCGGTGCGTACGCACCCGGCCGCGACACCCCCTCCTACACCGCGGGCGGCGGTCCGCGCTGCTACCCCGTGCCCTACCTCGGCATCCCGGCCGCACCCGCCGTGCGACCCGCGGCAGCAGCCGAGCAGGACCTGGGACCCGCCAACTCCCCCCAGGAGAACGACTTCCTGAACGAGCTCCTCGCGCCCGCCGCCGAGAAGCAGGCCGGCGACCTGCCCGACTGGAGCAGTCTGCTGGCCGGACCCGCCTACCGAGGCACGGAGGTGATCCTCAAGTGACGGACGACCTCGCCCACACCCGACGGCGGCCGCTGACCGGCCCGCTGGTCAAGTCCCTCGTCTTCGTCCTGGTCACCGCCCTCGCCACGACCGTGCTCGCGCTCAGCATCGCGAACACCGGCGTGGGCTCGGACACCCGCTCGTACAAGGCGCTGTTCACCGACGCCACCGGACTCATCGACGGCGACAGCGTCCGGATCTCCGGCGTGGAGGTCGGCGAGGTGACCGACGTCCGGGTCGTCGACCGGCGCACCGCCCAGGTCACCTTCCGCATCCGCGACGACCGCACGCTCCCCGGCTCGGTGACCGCCGCCGTGAAGTACCTCAACATGGTCGGGCAGCGCTACGTCGCCCTCGACCGCGGCAGCGGTGACATCGGCGGCACCCTGCAGCCCGGTGCCACCATCCCGCTGGACCGCACCACGCCCGCACTCGACATGACCCTGCTCTTCAACGGGTTCAAACCGCTCTTCGAAGGCCTGTCGCCGGGTGACGTCAACGAGCTCGCCGGCTCGCTCATCCAGGTCCTCCAGGGCGAGGGCGGCACGGTCGACAGCCTCATCCGGCACATCGGCTCCCTCACCCACACGGTCGCCGCCAAGGACAAGGTGATCGGCCAGGTCGTCACCAACCTCAACACCGTCCTGGACACGCTCAACACCCGCGAGGCCGCCTTCGACGACCTCGTCGTCACCCTCCAGAAGCTCGTCACCGGCTTCAACGGCGACCGCAAGCCCCTCGGCGAGGCCGTCCAGGCGATGGGCGACCTCACCACCTCGACCGCGGGCCTCCTCCAGGACGGGCGCGCCCCCCTGAAGCAGAGCATCGGCGAACTGGGCCGCCTCTCGAACACCCTCGGCGACCACACGCCGCAGATCGAGGACTTCCTCGACAGGACACCGGCCAAGATGGCCGCCCTGGCCCGGCTGTCCTCGTACGGCTCGTGGTTCAACCTCTACCTCTGCGAGGCCCGCGTGAGCGGTGTGAGCACCTCCGACGGCTCCAAGCCGCCGACCGGCATCGCCGTCACCGAATCGAGGTGCCGAGGATGAGCCGCCCGCCCCGGTTCACTCCCGTCAGGGCCCGCAACCCCGTCGCGGTGGCCGCCGTCGGACTCGTCGTCCTCGCCCTGATCGCCGTCCTCGCCTACCACGCGGACCGCCTGCCGTTCGCCGGCACGGGCACCTCCTACAGCGCCGACTTCACCGAGGCCGCCGGTCTCGGCACGGGCGACGAGGTGCGCATCGCCGGCGTCAAGGTCGGCTCCGTCACCGGCGTCGCCCTCGACGGGCCCAAGGTGAAGGTGACGTTCGAGGTCGGCGACGCCTGGATCGGCGACCGGTCCACCGCCGCCATCGCCATCAAGACCCTGCTCGGCGACAAGTACCTGGCCCTCGACCCGCTGGGCGCCGGACGCCAGGACCCCCGCAGCCGCATCCCGCTGGCGCGCACCACGTCCCCGTACGACGTGACGCAGGCGTTCCAGGACCTCAGCGGCACGGTCGACGCCATCGACACCGAGAAGCTCGCCGAGAGCTTCGAGACGATCTCCGACACCTTCAAGAACTCGCCGCCGAACGTGCGCAGCGCCGCGACCGGCCTGTCCGAGCTGTCCAAGTCCGTCTCCAGCCGGGACGCCCAGCTCACCCGGCTCCTCCAGGGCAGCCGGACCTTCACCAAGACCCTGGAGGGCAAGAAGTCCAGCTTCGAGACCCTGCTGGAGGACGGCGGTTCGCTGCTCGGCGAGCTCAAGGACCGGCGTGACGCCATCCGCGCCCTGCTCAAGGGCAGCCGGGACCTGGGCACGCAGCTCAGCGGCATCGTCGACGACAACGACCGGCAGCTCGGACCCACCCTGAAGGCGCTCGGCCGCGTCACCAAGGTCCTGGAGGAGAACAGCAGCCAGCTCGACAAGACCCTCGCCCTCGTCGGCCCGTACTACCGGCTCGTCGGCAACTCCCTGGGCAGCGGCCACTGGTTCGACAGCTACCTGTGCGGAGTCGTGCCCCGGAACTACCTGCCCGAGGCGTCACAGCCCAAGACCGGATGCCAACCGCCGCAGCAGACGCCGGCGGCGGCGAAGGGGAGCGGTGCACGATGAACACCCCCAGAAGGCCCCTCGCCGTCGGGCTCGCCCTCGTGGTGCTCGCGGCCGTCGGACTCGTCGGCGTACGCCTCCTCGGCTCCGACGGCACCCGCGTCACCGCGTACTTCGACCGCGCCGTCGGCGTCTACGCCGGATCGGACCTGAGGATCCTCGGGGTACGCGTCGGCGAGGTCGAGTCCGTGGAGCCCGAGGGCACCCGGGTACGCGTCCGCCTCCGCGTCGACGACGGCGTCCGCGTCGCCTCCGACGCCCGGGCCGTCATCGTCGCGCCGAGCATCGTCGCGGACCGGTACGTCCAGCTGACCCCGGCGTACAGCACGGGCCCGGCCCTCGCCGACGGAGCGCAGCTGGCCGCGTCCCGCAACCGCACCCCCGTCGAGATCGACCAGCTGTACGCCTCGATCACCGACCTCGGCAAGGCCCTCGGCCCCGACGGCGCCAACGCGACCGGCGCCCTGTCCGGACTGATCGACACCGGCGCCGAGAACCTCAAGGGCAACGGCGACGCGATCGGCACCTCCATCCGGGAGTTCGGCAAGGCGGCCAAGACCCTCGACGGCAGCAGCGACGACCTGTTCGCCACCCTCGGCCAGCTCCAGACGTTCACCACCATGCTGAAGGACAACGACGGCAACGTCCGCACCGCCCAGGAGCGACTCGACGACGTGGTGACCTTCTTCGCCGCCAACAAGGACGACCTCGCGGGCGCCCTCGCCGAACTCGGCAAGGCCCTGGCCCAGGTGAAGACCTTCATCCAGAACAACCGCGCCGAGCTGAAGCAGAACGTGGACCGGCTCGTCCCCCTCACCCAGACCCTCGTCGACCAGCGGGCCTCCCTGGCCGAAGCCCTGGACGTGGCCCCCCTCGCCGCGGCCAACGTGGTGGGCGCGTACAACGAGGACACCCGCACCCTCGACGGCCGGGCCAACCTCAACGAGATCAGCATGGGCGGACCGCTGCTCCCCCTGCCCGTGACCGGCGGCTCCGCGGCCACCGGCGGGAAGGGGGACCGGTGAAGCGCCGCATCCCGCTCGCCGGCAAGCGCCCCGGGGCCCGGACCGGCGGCATCGTCGCCCTGGGCGCGGTCGTCGTGCTCACCGTGACGGTGCTCCCCGGACTGCCCCGCTTCGACGGCATCGAGGACCTGCCGCTGCCCGGCGGCGCGGACCTCGGCTCCCACCCGTACACGGTCACCGCCGAACTGACGGACGTCCTCAGCCTCGTCCCGCAGTCCGCGGTCAAGGTCAACGACGTCGCCGTCGGCCGCGTCACCGAGATCCGCCTGGGGACCGGCGACTGGACGGCGCGCGTCACCATGAGGATCAACGGCGACGTCCGCCTGCCCGCCGACGCGGGCGCCCGCCTCCAGCAGTCCAGCCTGCTCGGCGAGAAGTACGTCGAACTCACCGCCCCGGCCCGGGACACGGGCGGCGCGCGCCTCGCCGACGGCAGCACGATCCCGCTCTCCCGCACCAGCCGCAACACCGAGGTCGAGGAGGTGTTCGGCGCCCTGTCCCTGCTGCTCAACGGCGGCGGGGTCAACCAGCTGAAGACCATCTCCAAGGAGCTGAACGCGGCGCTCGGCGGCCGGGAACCCGAGGTCCGCTCCATGCTGGAGCGGGTCAACACCCTCGTCACCGACCTCGACACCCACCGGGACGACATCACGCGCGCACTCGACGGCGTCAACCGGCTCTCCACCACCCTGGCCGGACGCAAGGACGACGTGGGCAAGGTCCTCACCGGCCTCTCGCCCGGCCTCAAGACCCTGGAGGAGCAGCGGGGTTCGCTCCTCACCATGCTGCGCGCCCTCGACACGCTGTCGGGCGTCACCGTCTCCACCGTGAACGCGAGCAAGGACGACATGGTCGCCGACCTCAAGGCCCTGGCGCCGACCCTGAAGGCACTCGCCGACGCCGGCACCGACCTGCCCGACTCCCTCCAGGCGCTGCTGACGTACCCCTTCACCGACGAGGTGATGCGGGGCGTCAAGGGCGACTACCTCAACACCTACCTGCACATCGCCGCCGCGCCGGGCACGCAGGTCATCCCACCGCTCGTCCCGCAGGCCACGCCCACCCCGCCGACGGACCCGCCCACCCCGCCGACGGACCCGCCCACCCCGCCGGAAGACCCGGAGATTCCGCCGGAAGACCCGGAGACCCCTCCGGAAGACCCGGGCGCCGCCCTCCGCAGGAGCCCGTCCGGGACCGGATCCGGGAAGCCGGCGTCACCACTGCCGCTGCCGCCCGTCCAGAGCGCCACACCGGCCGGGCCGTCCGCCACCGGCGGCGCGCCGCGCACCGCGACCGGAGCCGCCGACGGAGGGAGGACCCCGTGATCACCCTCGCCGTACGGCTGAAGAACCTCGCGTTCCTCGTCATCGCCGTCCTCGTCCTCGGCTTCCTCGGCATCCGCTACGCCGACCTGGGACGCTACGTCGGCGCCGCCGACTACTACACCGTCGACGTCCACCTCGCCCGCACCGGTGGCCTGTTCCCCCACTCGGACGTCACCTACCGGGGGGTCTCCGTGGGCCGCGTCGGCGCCATCGACCTCACCGCCGACGGGGTCGTGGCCCAGCTGCGCATCAAGAAGTCGGCCGCCCGCGTCCCCGCCGACGCCAAGGCCGTCGTCGCCGGACTGTCCGCCGTCGGCGAGCAGTACATCGACCTGCGGCCCGAGAGCGACCGGGGGCCCTACCTCGCCGACGGCGCCCGCATCGACCAAGCCGACACCGAGGTCCCCGCACCCGTAACCGACCTCCTGACCAGCATGAACGACCTCACCCGGTCCGTACCGCTCGAATCGCTGCGCACGGTCGTCGACGAACTGGGCACGGCGTTCGAGGGGCACGGCGACGACCTCCAGGCCCTGATCGACAGCGGCAGCGCGTTCGTCCAGGCAGCCGACCGCTCCCTGCCCGCGACCACCCGCCTCATCAACGACGGCGAGGTCGTCCTGCGCACCCAGGCCGAAGAGGGGCAGGCCATCCGCGACTTCGCCACCGGCGCGCGCGAGCTCGCCGTCACCCTGAAGGGCTCCGACAGCGACGTGCGCCGCCTCCTCGCCGTCACCCCGGACGCGGCCACGCAGGTCAGCGGCCTCCTGCGCGACCTCGATCCGAGCCTCGGCGTGGTCCTCGCCAACCTGCTCACCACCTCGGAAATCGCCGTGACCCGGCAGCGCGGCATGGAGGAGCTCCTCGTGAAGTTCCCCGCGGCCGTCTCCGCGGGCGCCACCACCGTCGACGGAGGACGGATGAACCTCGGCATGGCCGTCACCTTCTTCAAGCCCCTGCCCTGCACCTCCGGTTACGGCGGCACGCGCTACCGCAACGGCCTCGACCTCGGTACGGCGCCCGCCCTGAACACCGGGGCCTCCTGCACCAGCCCCGCCTCGTCCGGGACGAACGTGCGCGGCTCCGCGAACGCCCCGAAGGGCGGGGCCGTCCCCACCCCGGCCCGGCCCGGCTCCCTGCCCTCGGGCAGCGCCGGCTCCGCCGCGGCGCCGGCCGCGACGGCCCTGCCCGGGGCGCTCGGCCTGCCCTCCCAGGACGGCGGGCCCACCGACATGGCCGGGCTGCTCGGCCTCGGAGCCGGGAGCGGCCGATGAGGCGGGCGCGGGTCCTCGCGGGCGCCTCACTGGCGGTGGCGCTCGCCTTCTGCGGGACCGGTGCCTGGACGTACGCACAGGCCCGCACCGACGACGGTCTCGCCTTCGCCGGTGAGCGGGACGCCGCCCTCGCCCAGGGCCGCGACCACATCGCGGTGCTCACCACCCTGGACGCGTCCACGCGCGAGCGGGCCGAAGCCGGCATCACGGCGTGGCGCGACGTCTCCACCGGGCCGCTGCACACCGAACTGAGCGCCACCCGGGCGGCGACGGGCGCCTCGGCGCGCGCCACCGTCACCGAGGCGGCCGTCACCGCGCTGGACGTGCGGGCCGGCACGGCGAAGCTCATCGCGACCGTGCGCGTCGACGTCACGCCGCAGGGCACCGCGAAGGCGACGAGCGACCGCAAGCGGCTGGAGGCCGTACTGGAACGCACGGGCGACGACACGTGGAAGGTCAGGGCGCTGAGCGCCGTCCCGGTGGCGGGTACGGACGCCACCGGGACGGCGCCCGCCGGCGGGGGGAGCGAGGCCAGGTGACGCGACGGCCGGGGAACACCACGGAGGAGCACGCGCAGAGCGGGGAGCCGGAGGCCCCGCGGTCTCCGCTCGCACAGGACGCGCCGGGCGGTCGCCCGGAGCCGGCGGACGAGGCCCGGGGCGGCCCGGAGAAGCCTGACGCGGCCCGGGGCGGCCCGGAGAAGCCTGACGAGGCCGGCGGCGACCCGGAGCCGGCGGACGGGGCCGAAGGCGACGCCGACGGCGACGCCGACGGCCACACCGCCCCGGACGGCCGGGGCACCGGCGCCCGGTTCGGCGCCCGGTTCCGCTCCGGGGTGGGCTCCCGGTTCGGCGGCCGGTGGCGTACGGCGGTCTTCGCGGCAGCCCTCGCGGTCCTGCTCCTGGGCGGCGGCGCCCTCTTCCACGGCGCGCACCAGTTGCGCTCCACCCCGTCCGCACAGAACCGCGCCCTCGCCGACACCGAGGCCACCGAGCGGGTGAGCGCCGAGGTCGGCGACGGCCTGGCCAGGATCTTCTCGTACACCCCCACCGGCGCCGACGCCACCGCCCGCTCGGCGCGGACGGTGCTCGGGGGCCGGGCGGCCCGGCAGTACGACGACCTGTTCGCCCAGCTCCGCACGAACCTGGAGACACAGAAGATCACCCTGAACACGCAGGCCGTCCGCACCGGGGTGATCGAACTGGACGGGGACACCGCACGGCTGCTGGTGCTCCTCGACCAGACCTCGCGCCGGGACGGGGGCGCCGTCACCTCGGCCGCGGCCCAGCTGACCGTCACCGCCCGGTTCCAGGAGAACCGCTGGCAGATCGTCGACATCAAGGCCCGCTGAGAGATGAGCGGGAGACGGGACCACCCCATGACACTCGCGGTGCGCGCCCTCGGGGGCACCCGGCCGATCGTGGCCGCCGCCCTCGTACTCACCCTGATCGCGGGCGGATTCGCCGCCTGGGCCGGCCTGGGCTGGTACGGGGCGAGCCACGACGAGTCCGCCGCGTACGCCGTCCAGCGCGACCGGGCGCTCGCGGCGGCGGAACAGGCCGTGCAGAACCTCAACACCCTCGACCACGCCAAGGTGGACCAGGGACTCGACCTGTGGGAGTCGTCCACGACCGGTGAACTGCACGACCAGCTCGTGCAGGGCCGCGCCGAGTTCGCGAACCAGGTCAAGACCGCCAGGACGGTGACGACGGCCCGCGTGCTGTCCGGCGCCGTCACCGAACTCGACGACCGCGCGGGCCGGGCCAGGGTGCTGATCGCCCTGCGGATCACGGTGAAGGCGGCCGACGACAAGAGCAGCGAGAAGGACAGCCGCATGCTCGGTGAACTGACCCGCACCGGGAGCCAGTGGAAGCTCAGCGCACTGGGTCAGGCGCCCGTGGGCGGCACGGCGTCCGGCTGACCGGCCGCCGCACCGCGAGAGCCGCCCGCATCCGAGAGCCGCCCGCACCCGTAAAGGACGCGCACGATGTCGACGACCCGCCACCTCATCAACCGCCAGCGCCAGCGCCGGCGCCAGGCCGACGGCAGCCGGCCGCTCCCCGCGGCGCGCACCGCCGGGGACACGGGACCGGAGGAGGCCCCCGGCGGTGCGCCTCGCCCGCCCGGGGGCGGTCTGCGTGCACCCGCGCCGTCGCGGACCCCGGCGGGGGAGGCGCCACGCGCGCGGAAGGCCGGCGGCTCGAAGCGCGAGGCGCTGCCCGAGCGGGGCGAAGGGGCCGTCGCTGCCGGTACGGACGGGAGCGGTCGCAGGCGCCTCGCCCCCCTCCTGATCCTCTGCGCCCTCACCGTCCTCCTCGGAGCCTTCGCGGGCTTCGCCCAGAGCCGGGCCGGGGCGCTGCGGGACGATCCGGTGCGCGGCAACACCGCGCTCACCGACCTCGCCCGCACCAGTGAGATCAAGGGCCAGACCGCCAAGGCCGTGGCCTCCCTCTTCTCGTACGACCACGCCAAGCCGGACGCCTTCGCGAGCGCGTCGAAGACCATGCTCACCGGCAAGGCCGTCACCCAGCACCGGGCGCTCTTCGCCGACGTCCTCGCCCAGGCCGAGAAGCAGAAGACGGTGATCACCACGACGGTCACGGACAGCGCGGTCGAGCGCATCGACGGCGACCGGGCACGCGTCCTGATCTACGCGGACCAGAGCAGCGTGGGCACGGCGGGGGCCGAGAAGCAGGCCTCCCAGGACCAGGGCGTCTACGCGGGCGCCATGTTCGCCCTCGACCTCGTCGCACGGGACGGGCGCTGGCTCGTGGAGGGCATCGACACCTTCGGCCGCTGAGCCGGGACGGCCGGCCGCCAGCCGCGCCGGAAGACGGCCGAAAACGACCGCCCCCGCGGGGCCGCACCATCGGTGCGGCCGGCTCCCGCGGGGGCGGCGGTGCGACAGAACCGTGCTCAGCAGACCGGGTTCTTGAGGGCGCTCCAGGTCTTCGGACCCACGATGCCGTCGACCGGCATGTTGCACATGGTCTTGACGCGGTTCTGGAACTCGCGCACGGCACGGTCGGTGTCCGCGCCGAAGTCGCCGTCGACGCCGTAGCGGCCGATGTTGACGTTCCAGGTCTTCAGCAGGCACTGCGCCTGCCGGACCGCCGCACCCTTCGACCCCCGGCTGATCACCGGCTGGTCATTGGTGTGGTTACACCCACGCACGCCGGCCACCGCCGCGCCGGAGTTCGTGGCGGCCACGGCTCCCGGGGCGAGGGAGACACCGGCGCACAGCGCGGTCGAGGCGACGAGGAGCGCGAGACGCTTGCGTACGAGCATGTCCGGATCGTCCTTTCGTTGCGGACCGGTTCCCCCGACGGACTCCCCCCGAGCGGTCCACGGTCCTGTGCGGAACCGGAGGTACTCCGGTCCCGTCCTGTCGGGGCACGAAGCTACGGGCCGCGCACCCGCCCCGTCGTCCCGTGCCGGGTGGGTCCCCGGCGCCAACTTCCGTGCCAGTGCGCCGGTTCCTCCACCCCTGGTGTGACAGCGGGAGTTGGAGGTACGCCCGCACCGGCGCGGCTACGCTGCGGCGATGCGCATCCGCCCCTCGTACGTGGACGTCCTGACGGCCGCCGCGCAGACCGGCGTGGCCGTCCTGCTGGGCCGGGAGGCCGTCCAGCAGGGCTGGCCGGAGCTCGACCTCGCGGGATACCTGCTGGTGGGACTGGTGAACGTGCCGGGCGCCGTCCGCACGAGGGCGCCGCTCGCCGTCTGCCTGTTCGTCATGGCGGCCTGGTGCGTGTACGTCACCGCCGGCTACTGGCCCGTGGTCAACTCCTTCGGCCCCATGCTCGCCGTGTACACGGTGGCCGCCCTGTGCCCCGTGCGGACCTCGGTGGCGTGCGCCGGGCTCATGAGCGCCGTCTGGATCTACGCCGGCCTGCTCGGGCACGGTCCCGGCGGCGGCTCGATGGCCACCGTCCTCGCCCAGGCCCTCGTCTTCCCCGCGGTGCTGTGGCGGTTCGGCCTCATCGCGCGCCGCTCGGCCGGCCTGGCCCGGCAGCTGCGCCGCGAACAGGACGAACGCGCCCGGCGGGAGGTCGCCGAGGAACGCGGCCGGATCGCCCGCGAGCTGCACGACATCGTCGCCCACCACATGTCCGTCATCTCGGTGCAGGCGGGACTCGCGGGCTTCGTCTTCTCCTCCGCGCCCGCCACCGCGCGCGCCGCCCTGAACACCATCGAGGACACCAGCGCCGAGGCGCTCGACGAACTGCGCCGGATGCTGAGCCTGTTGCGGTCCACGGACGCCGACGACCCGGCGGACGGCGCGGGACTGGACGGCACGGGACTGGACGGCACGGGGGCGACGGGCCGCGGCGGCCCCGGCCATGGCGGCCGGGACGCGCCGATGCCGGGGCTGTCCCGCCTGGGGGAGATGGCCGAACGGGTCCGGGCCGCGGGAGTACCGGTCGAGCTGCGCGTCACGGGCGAACCGCGGCCCCTGGCCCCGGGGGTGGAGCTGTGTGCGTACCGGGTGGTGCAGGAGGCGCTCACCAACGTGCTCAAACACGCCCGGCACGCCCGGGTGACCGTCACCCTCGACTACCGGCCCGGGCACATGGGCGTCACGGTGACGGACGACGGCGAGGTGGTGGATCCGGCCAAAATCGCCCCGGGAAGCGGACACGGGTTGATCGGCATGCGCGAGCGGGCCAAGCTCTACGGAGGCACGATCGTCATCGGGCCCCGCAGCGAGGGAGGGTACGGCGTGCACCTGACCCTGCCGACCTCCGCGCGGACCGTACCGCGGGGGGACGATCTCCCCGCATGACAGCGAACGCACCGCTCAGGGTGCTCGTGGCCGACGACCAGTTCCTCATCCGGGCGGGCCTCGTGGGGCTGCTGGAAGCCGCCCCCGGGCTGGAGGTGGCCGGGCAGGCCGCCGACGGCGCCGAAGCGGTCGAACTCGCCCTGAGCCTGCGTCCGGACGTGATCCTGATGGACATCCGGATGCCCGGCACGGACGGCATCACCGCCACCGAGCTGATCCTCGCCCGCGCCCCGGCGCCCGCACCGCGCGTACTGATCCTGACCACCTTCGACCTGGACGAGTACGTGTACCGCGCGCTGCGGGCCGGAGCCTCCGGCTTCCTGCTCAAGGACTCGGGGCCGCAGCGGCTGCTCGCCGCCATCGCCGCGGTGGGCAACGGCGACGCGCTGTTCGCGCCCACGGTCACCCGGCGGCTCGTCGAGGCGTTCGCGCTGCGCGGAGCCGGCCGGGAGGCCCTCGCGGGCCGGGCCGGCGCCGCGGCCCTGGAGGCCCTCACCGGCCGTGAGACCGAGGTGCTGGAGCTGGTCGGCCAGGGGCTGGCGAACGCGGAGATCGCCTGGAGGCTGTTCATCAGCGAGGCGACGGTCAAGAGCCATCTCAACCGCACCATGACCAAGCTGGGCCTGGAGAGCCGCGCGCAGGCGGTGGTCGCGGCCTACGAGAGCGGCCTGGTGGTACCGGGCGGCCCCGCCTGAGGGCCCGGCGGCCGCGCGCCCGAGGCCCCGGCGGCCGCGCCCGAGGCCCGGGAGACGGGTCCCGGTTCACCGGACGGCCACCCGGTGTCCGTGCGCCCGTTCCGACCGCCGGTGGGGTTTGTCGGTCCGGCGTGCTTTGCTGGGGGCATGATCGATGAGTTCCTGGCCCGTGGCCTGTCCGATGTCGAAGAGGCCGTCCGCAAGGCGGCGGCGGTGGAGATCATGCCGAGGTTCCGGCAGCTCGCCGAGCACGAGGTCGACCAGAAGAGCGGTCCGCACGACCTGGTGACCATCGCGGACCGGCAGGCCGAGGAGCACCTCACGGCCTCCCTGACGCGGCTGCTGCCCGGCTCGGCCGTGGTCGGCGAGGAGGCCGTGCACGCCGATCCGGCGGTGTACGGCGCGCTGCGCGACGACGCCCCGGTGTGGATCGTCGACCCGGTCGACGGCACCCGCCAGTTCGTGAACGGCGACCCCGCCTTCTGCACCCTGGTCGCGCTCGCCCACCGCGGCGAGATCCTCGCCTCCTGGACCTTCGCCCCGGCGCTGGAGGAGATGTCCACGGCCGTCCGCGGGCAGGGCGCGTACGTCAACGGCGTCCGCATCCACAGCGGTTCGCCCGATCCGGGCGCCGACCTGCGGGTCGCCACGGCCCACCCGCTGTACACCTCCGAGGAGGACAAGCGGGCCCTGTCCCGGCTGGACGTGCCCGGTGTCGCGGCCCGTCCCTGCGGCTCCGCGGGGCTGGAGTACCTGCGGGTGGCCCGCGGCGAGATGGACGGCCTGGCCTTCACCTGGCCCTCCGCCTGGGACCACGCGGCCGGCCTGCTGCTCGTCGCCGAGGCGGGCGGAGCCCAGAGCACGGTCGACGGAGTGCCCTTCCGGGTGGACCGCGACAACGCGCTGCCCTTCGCGGTCGGCCGGGACGAGGCCACCGCGATACGCATCCGGGACCTCCTCCGGGGCGCGTAGCGGACCGGCCGCCCCGAAGGGCGCCATATCCTGGTGGCGCAGGCGCCGCCGGACGAAGGAGTCGCAAGTGCCGTCGATTCTCGATGCGGTCGTGGTGGGGGCGGGGCCCAACGGGCTGACGGCCGCCGTCGAACTGGCCCGCCGCGGCCTTTCGGTGGCCGTCTTCGAGGCCGCCGACTCGATCGGCGGGGGAGCGCGGACCGAGGAGCTCACGCTCCCCGGCTTCCGCCACGACCCGTGCTCGGCCGTGCACCCGCTGGGCATCGGCTCGCCGGTCTTCGCCACGATGCCCCTGAAGCGCTACGGGCTGGAGTGGCTGCACGCCCCGCTGCCCATGGCGCACCCCTTCGACGACGGCACCGCCGCCGTCCTGTCCCGCTCCGTCGCCGAGACGGCGGGATCCTTCGGGCCGCGGGACGCGGGCGCCTACCGCCGTCTGGTCGCGCCGTTCCTCGGCAAGTGGGACACCCTGGCACGGGACTTCATGTCGCTGCCGAACACCGCGCTGCCCCGGGACCCGGTCACGCTCGCCCGGTTCGGACTGGCCGGGCTGCCGCCCTCCACCTGGCTGCTGCGCCGGTTCCGCGACGAGCCCGCCCGCGCCCTGTTCGCGGGACTCGTGGCGCACGTCATCGCCCCCCTCGGCGGGATCGGCACCGGCGCCGTCGGCCTGGTCTTCGCCCTGGCCGCGCACGCGAACGGCTGGCCCCTGCCGCGCGGCGGATCCCAGTCCATCTCCGACGCCCTGGCCGCGTACCTGCGCGACCTCGGCGGAGCCGTCCACACGGGCTTCGAGGTGAAACGGCTCGACGAGCTGCCGCCGGCCCGCGCGTACGTCTTCGACACCTCGCCGACCGCGCTCGCCCGCATCGCACGCCTGGGCAACGCCTACGACGGATACCGGTACGGCGCGTCCGTCTTCAAGATCGACTACGCGCTGGACGGCCCGGTCCCGTGGACCGCCGAGGAACCGCGCCGCGCCGGGACCGTCCAGATCGGACCGCGCAGCCGGGACATCGACGCCGCCCTCCAGCTGGCCTCGGGCGGCCGGGCCCCCCGCTCGCCCTTCCTCATCACCGCCCAGCCCAGCCTCGTCGACCCCGGCCGGGCACCCGAGGGAAAGCACGTGTTCTGGGCGTACGGGCACGTGCCCGCGCGCTGGGACGGCGACCTCACCGACGCCGTGGAGCGCCAGCTGGAGCGCTTCGCACCCGGCTTCCGCGACCTGGTGCTGGCCCGCGCCACGGCCGGCCCTCCGCAGCTGGCCGCCAAGAACCCCAACTACGTCGGCGGGGACATCGCCTGCGGCGCCGCCTCCGGGCTCCAGCTCCTGCTGCGCCCGAAGCTGACCCTCTCCCCGTACACGACGGCGCACCCGGCCGTCTTCCTCTGCTCCTCGGCCACCCCGCCGGGCCCGGGCGTGCACGGCATGTCGGGCCACAACGCGGCCAAGGCGGTCTGGCGCCACCTGCGCCAGGGCTCCTGAGCCGGCGGGGCCCGGGGCCCGGGCTCCGCGGTCCGCGGCCGCGTCCCCGCCCGGCAGGGCGTCCGCCCGTCCGCCCGCGACACAGGGCCTCCCGGCGACGCCTCGGATAGGGTGAATCCGAAGGAATCGGGCCCCCCGGGGTGAGGTCGGTGCGTTGGACGCTTACCAGTCGACGAGCGAGGTGCCGGACCAGCCGGCGGCGGCTGTCGGGTACGCGGGCGTGCTCCGCGAGCTGCTCCCCATCGCCCTGTGGCGGGAGGACGCCGACGGGCTGATCGTGGAGTGGTCCCTCGCCGCCCAGGACCTGCTCGGACACCGCCCCGCCGACATCCTCGGCCGGCCCGGCAGCTCCGTGCTCGTTCCCGAGGCCAACCGCGGGCTGGCCGACGACCTGACCCGCCGCGTCCAGGCCGGGGAGACCGTCGTCGGGACGCTGCCGGTGCGCCACCGCGACGGCCACCGCGTGGCGATGGAGATGTGGATCGTCCCGGCCGCGGACCCCCGGGGGCGCACCGGGGCGATGCTGATCGCCGTGGAGACCTCCGAGGTGCTCCACATGCGGGACTCCCTCGCCGCCCTCCAGACCCTGTTCACCCAGTCGCCGATCGGCCTCGCCACCCTCGGCACCGACCTGCGGTTCCTGCGGGTCAACGACGCGCTGGCCCGGATGAACGGCGTCTCCGCCGCCGAGCACCTGGGCAAACGGCTCACCGAGGTGGTGCCCGGCGTCAACGCCATCGCGCTGGAGGCCACGATGCGCCAGGTCCTCGACCGCGGCACGGCCGTCGTCGACGTCCGCCGCACGGGCCGGACCCCCGCCGACCCGGAGCACGACCGCACCTGGTCCTGCTCGTACGCCCCGCTGCTGGACGGCAACGGGCGGCCCCTCGGCGTGATCGCCTCCCTCATCGACATCACCGAGGGCCAGCGGGCCCAGGCCGAGGCCGGCCGGGCCCGGGGCCGGTTCGCCCTGCTCGCCGAAGCCGGCACCCGGATCGGCACGACCCTGGACCTGAAACAGACCGCCCAGGAGATCGTCGAGGTCCTCGTGCCGCAGCTCGCCGACTCGGCGGACGTCCAGCTCCTGGAGGCCGTGCTGGAACCGGACGACGCCGGGGCCTCCACGCGCGGCGTCCTGCGCCGGCTGGCCGCCCGGTTCCCCGACCCGACGGCCCCCACCGCGAAACTCGCCGCGGGCCAGACCTTCCAGATCCCCCGGGGCACCGTCTACGAGCGGGTCATCGAGGGCGGGCGGGCCATGAACCTCTACCGCTCCGACATCCCCGCGCTGATCACCGACCCGCGCGCCGAGGCCCTGCGCGCCTACCTCGCCACCCTCGGCTCCGCCCGCCTGATCCCCCTGGTCGCCCGGGGGACCGTGCTGGGCGCGGTCGCCGTCACCCGGGTCCGGGAGCGGGAGCCGTTCGCCGGGGAGGACTGCGTGCTCGTCGACGAGCTGGTCGCCCGCGCGGCCCTCAACATCGACAACGCCCGGATGTACACCCGGCAGCGGCAGGCCGCCCTGACGCTCCAGCGCAGCCTCACCAACAGCGAGCTGCCCCGGGTCGCCGGCCTGGAGCTCACCGGGCGCTACCTGCCCGCCAGCGACCACGACGTGGGCGGGGACTGGTTCGACGTCATCCGGCTGTCCGGCGGACGGACCGGCCTGGTCATCGGGGACGTCATGGGCCACGGTATCCACGCGGCGGCCGTCATGGGGCAGCTGCGCACGGCCGTCCGGACCCTCGCGCGCCACGAGGTGCCCCCGGCGCAGCTGCTGCGCTCGCTGGACGCCGTGGTGGCCGATCTGGGGGAGGACGAGATGGCCACCTGCGTGTACGCCGTCCACGACCCGGTGACGGGCGTGTGCGAGATCGCCCGCGCCGGCCACCCGCCGCCGGCCGTGGTCACCGCCGACGGCAGGATCACCTTCCTCGACGGCCCGCCCGGGACCCCGCTGGGCACCGGGGGACGGGACTTCCGCACCGAGGCGGTCCCGCTGCCCGCGGGGACGCTGCTCGCGCTGTACACCGACGGGCTCATCGAGGCCCGGGACCGCGACCTCGACCAGGGCATGGGCCAGCTCGCGCTGGCGCTGGGGGACGTACGACAGCCCCTGGAGGCGCTGTGCGACGGGATCCTGGCGGGGCTGCTCCCGGGCGCCCCGCAGGACGACGTCGCGGTCCTGCTGGCCCGCACCCTCGCCGTCTGACCGTCTGACCATCTGACCGTCTGACCGTCTGACCGACTGCCCGACCGGCGGTCCGAGCGGGCCGGGCGGCCGGGCCGCGTCACCAGGCCAGGTCCTCCAGGGCGTCCAGGTCCGGCAGGTCCGCCGCCGGCGGTTCCGCGCCCCCGGTCAGCGGCAGCTCGGCCCAGATCACCTTCCCGCGCTCGGTGTACCGGGTGCCCCACCGCTCGGCGTACTGCGCGACGAGGAACAGCCCGCGCCCGCCCTCGTCGGTGGTGGCCGCGTACCGCAGGTGCGGGGACGTGCTGCTCCCGTCGGAGACCTCGCAGATCAGGCTCCGGTCGCGCAGCAGGCGCACCCGTACGGGAGCGCTGCCGTACCGGATGGCGTTGGTGACCAGTTCGCTGAGGATCAGCTCGGCCGGGAAGGCGATCTCCTCCAGGCCCCAGGCGCCGAGCTGCGCCGAGCCCGCGTTGCGCACCCGCGACACGGCCGACGGCTCCCCGGGCACCTCCCACTCGGCGATCCGGTCGGGCTCCAGGCGCCGGGTGTCGGCGATCAGCAGGGCGATGTCGTCGCTCGGCGTCGGGAACAGCAGGGCGGCCAGTACGTCCGCGCAGGCCTGGTCGGGGCTCCGGCCCGGCCGGGCCAGGGTCTCGGCGAGCAGGACCAGACCGGCGTCGAAGTCCCGGTCGCGGTCCTCGACCAGGCCGTCGGTGAACAGCGCGAGCCGGCTCCCCTCGGGCAGCCGCAGCTCGGTGGCCTCGAAGGGCATCCCGCCGACGCCGAGGGGGAGGCCGGCCGGCAGCTCGGGGTACTCCACGCGCCCGTCGGGGTGGACCAGGGCGGGCCCCGGATGGCCGGCGCTCGCCATCAGGCACCGGCCGGAGACGGGGTCGTAGACGGCGTACAGGCAGGTGGCGCCGGTGACGGCGGCGGGTTCGTCGAGGAGCTCCGGCCCACCGGGGCCGTCGGCGCCGGAGCCGTCGTCGGCCGGGCCGGGCCCGGACTCGTTCTGGTCGATCCGGTGGATCAGCTCGTCCAGGTGCCCGAGCAGCTCGTCGGGCGGCAGGTCCAGGGTGGAGAAGTTGTGCACGGCGGTCCGCAGCCGGCCCATCGTGGCCGCCGCGTGCACCCCGTGCCCGACGACGTCCCCGACGACCAGGGCCACCCGGGCCCCGGGCAGCGGGATCACGTCGAACCAGTCCCCGCCCACCCCCGCCTTCGCCGGGAGGTAGCGGAACGCCACGTCCACGGCCGTCTGGTCGGGCAGCACCCGGGGCAGCAGGCTCCGCTGGAGCGCCACGGCCGTCGCGTGCTCCCGCGTGTAGCGGCGGGCGTTGTCGATGGAGACGGCCGCGCGCGCCCCGAGCTCCTCGGCGAAGGACAGGTCCTCCTCGTCGAACGCCTCCGGGGTGTCGGCGGCCCGCCAGAAGTTGGCCATGCCCAGGACCACCCCGCGCGCCTGGAGCGGTACGGAGATCAGCGAGTGCAGCCCGTAGTCGAGGGCCACCCGGGTGCCGGCCGGGTCCTGGGCCCGCCACCCCATGGCGGCGTTCAGATCGGCCGCGAGCACGGCGTGCCCGGCGTTCAGCGCCGCCGACATCGGGGCCGTCGACACGACGAAGCGGATGACGTCGCCGACGGGCTGGAGCGGCTGGTCGGTGCGGACGCCGGACATCGCCGCCCGGCGCATCTCGGTGTACACGCCACCGGCCCGGACGGGCTCGTCCCCGCGCAGCACCGGCTCCAGCAGCTCCACGGTGACGAAGTCCGCGAAGCGCGGCACGGCCACCTCCGACAGCTCCTCGGCGGTCCGCACCACGTCCAGGGTCGTGCCGATCCGCACCCCGGCGTCGTACAGCAGCTGGAGCCGCCCCCGGGCCACCTCGGCCCGCCCGGAGAGCGAGGCGAGCTCGGTGGTGTCGCGCAGGGTCATGACGCTGCCGGTGGGCCGGCCCGCGTACGGCTCGGTGGGCCGTACGTTGACGGCCAGCAGCCGGTCGGCCGCCAGGTGGACCTCGTCCGTGGCGACCCGGCCGGAGACGAGCAGCTCGGTGGTGCGCGGGTCGAGGCCCAGTTCGGTGACGTGACGCCGCTCGGCGTCGGCGGGCAGGTCCAGGAGACGGCGGGCCTCGTCGTTGGCGAGGACCAGCCGGCCGTCGGCGCCGATGATGAGCACGCCCTCGCGCACGGCGTGCAGGACCGCCTCGTGGTGCTCGCTCATCCGGGACATCTCGGCGGCGCCCAGACCGTGCGTCTGGCGCCGCAGCCGGCGGCTGACGAGCGCGGCGCTGCCGGTGCCGAGCAGCAGGGCGCACACGGCGGCCCCGAGCAGCAGCGGGAGCTGGTCCTCGACCACCTCGGAGACGTTCTCCACCTCGATGCCGGTGCTGACCAGGCCGATGACGGCGCCGCCCGCGTCCCGTACGGGCACCACGGCCCGGACCGCGTCGCTCGGCGCGCCCTCGAAGGACTCGGTGAACGACTGCCCGGCGGCGGCGCGGGAGAGGTCGCCGGTGGCACGCCGGCCGATCAGCTCGGGCCGCGAGTCGGTGTAGCGGATCCCGGAGAGGTCCATGACGGCGATGAAGTCGATCCCCGACGCCCGGCGGGCGGCCTCGGCCAGCGGCTGGAGCTCGACGGTCGGGTCCGGCGCCCTCAGGGCCGCGGGCAGGCCGGGGGCGTGCGCGAAGGCCTCGGCGGCCGCGAGCGAGCGGTGGCGGGCGTCGCGCTGGCTGTCGAACCGGGCCTGCACCACCAGGGCCACCGAGGCGGCGGTGATCAGCAGCAGCACGATGGCCGCCTGGAGGGCGAAGACCTGACCGGCGACGCTGCGCAGCCCCAGGGACAGGCGCGCGAGCAGCCGCGCACCCCACCCGGTCGGCTGGCGACCCTTACGTCCGGTCATGAGCCATTTCTAACACTGTCGCGGTGGTTTGGCGGCGGCTGCGCCGTCGCCGGGCGGACGCACGGTACCGGTGGGGCCGCCCCGGGCCCCGGGGGGGGGGGGGGGGGGGGGGGGGGGCGGGGGGCGGCGGCGGGGGGCCGGGGGGGGGGGGGGGGTGGGCGGGGGGGCGGGGGGGGGGGGCCCCGGCGGGGGGGGCGCCCGCCGGCGTCGGGGGCCCCCCCCGCGGCCCGGCGCCCGCTCCGTGCCGGCCGGTTCCGCCGGCCCCGGGCCCACGGCCGGGGCCCGGACCCCCGAAGGGGCCCGGGCCTCGTCCACCGCGGCGGGGACCGGTGCGCCGGTCCGTGGAAACCGGGTCCGGTCAGAGGATGTCGGCGGCGATGCCGGCCGCGACCCGCTCCAGCAGGGGACCCGCGTTCGGGATGGACTTGGCCGGGTCGGGCTCCAGGGCCGTCAGCGGGTACGCCCGGCGGATGCCCGCCGCCTCCAGTGCCTCCTGGCTCAGCAGCAGCCGGCCGCAGACCGCCACCACGGGCTTGCCCGCCGCGCGCGCGGCGGCCGCCACGCCCGCCGGCGCCTTGCCGTGCAGGGTCTGCTCGTCCAGCGAACCCTCGCCGGTGATGACCACCGTGGCGCGCTCCAGCGCCGGCGCGAAGCCCAGTACCTCCAGCATCAGCTCGATGCCGGGGCGGAACGTCGCACCGAGCAGCAGCGCCCCGTAACCGATGCCGCCGGCGCCGCCCGCACCCGGGAGCACCGCGCACTCGGCGGCCTTCGCGCCGATCGACTTCTCCAGCACCACCGCGAAGTGGGCCAGTGCCGCGTCGAGGGTCTCCACGTCCTGCGGGGAGGCGCCCTTCTGCGGGCCGTAGACCGCGGGCGCGCCCTTGGGGCCCGTCAGGGGGTTGTCCACGTCGCTGGCGAGGACGAGGTCCACGTCGGCGAAGCGCGGGTCGATCCCGGACAGGTCCGCGGAGGCCAGCGAGGCCAGTGCGCCGCCGCCCGGTCCGACCGGTTCGCCGTTCGCATCCAGGAACACCGCGCCCAGTGCGGCCAGCATGCCGGCGCCGCCGTCGGTGGTCGCGCTGCCGCCCACGCCGAAGACGATCGAGCGGGCGCCCGCGTCCAGGGCCGCCTTCAGCAGCTCGCCCGAGCCGTACGTGGTCGCGGTCAGTGCCGCGAAGGTGCCCGCCGGCAGCAGCTGCAGCCCGGAGGCCTCCGCCATCTCGACCACCGCGGTGCCGTCGCGCAGCGCGAAAGCGGCCGTGACCTGGTCACCGAGGGGTCCGGTGACCCGTACCTCCCGGCGTTCGAAACCGGCCGCCACGGCGGCCGCGACCGTGCCGTCGCCGCCGTCCGCGACGGGGAGGGTCTCGATCTCCACGTCCGGTACGGCCGAGCGAAGGCCGGCCGTCACCCGCTCCGCGACCTGCACGGCCGTGAGCGAGCCCTTGAATTTGTCCGCGGCGATGAGCACGCGCGCGGTCTCAGTTACTGCTCCGTCCGTCACTTGCCATTCCCTTGCTATCGAACAGTGCAGTCGCGCCGCCCTGAGCCTATCCGGAGGATCCTCCTATGCCCATGGGTGGCCTGGGCCACACCCGGCGCGCCATCGCCGTAAAGGCGTATTTACCACCCCATAGTGGGGCCGCATGAGTGCGGAATCGCTGGAACAGTCCCGTCCGGACGGCCCGGGAGGGGGGTCCGGCGGCCCTGCGGACGGTGCGCCCGACCGCACCCTCGTCACCGTCGGGGTGCTCGCCGTCCTGGCCGTCGTCGCCTGGGCGGCCCTCGGCACGAGCTCGTTCGACAGCGTCTCGGGCACCGCGCTCGCCTGGGTGCTGGACAACTTCGCCTGGCTCTTCGTCATCGCGGCCGACGTCTTCCTCGTGATGTGCGTGGTGCTCGCGATCAGCCGCTTCGGGCGCATCCGGCTCGGCGCCGACGACTCCGAGCCGGAGTTCACCAACGTCGCGTGGATCGCGATGATGTTCAGCGCCGGCATGGGCATCGGGCTGATGTTCTACGGCGTGGGGGAGCCGCTGACCCACTACCTGTTCCCGCCGCCGGCCTCCGGGGCCGCCCCGCGCACCGGCGGCTCCGCCCTCGCGGCCATGGAGTACTCCTTCTTCCACTGGACCCTCACGCCCTGGGCCATCTACGGGATCGCCGGCCTCGCCCTCGCCTACGCCACCTTCCGCAAGGGCCGTGGCAACCGCCTCAGCTCCGCCTTCGTCCCGCTGATGGGGCAGGAGCGGGCCGACGGGTGGCCCGGCCGGGCCGTCGACCTGCTCGCCGTGTTCGCGACGGTGTTCGGCACCGCCACCAGCCTCGGCCTCGGCGCGCTCCAGGTGTCGAAGGGGCTCAGCATCACCACCGGAGTCGAGGACTCCACCACCGTCGAGCTGATCATCATCGGTTCGCTGTCGGCGGCCTTCGTGCTCTCCGCCTTCTCGGGCCTCCACAAGGGCGTCAAGTGGCTGAGCACCATCAACCTCGTGCTCGCCGCGACCCTGATGCTCTTCGTCTTCGTGCTCGGCCCGACCGTCTACATCCTCGACGTGATCCCGGCCAGTGTCGGCGGCTACCTGGACGAACTCCTGTCCCTGGCGAGCCGCACCGGTGCCTTCACCGACGCCACGTGGCTCGG
Organism: Streptomyces sp. NPDC048461; assembly: GCF_055587105.1. NCBI lineage: Bacteria > Bacillati > Actinomycetota > Actinomycetes > Kitasatosporales > Streptomycetaceae > Streptomyces > Streptomyces sp. NPDC048461. The sequence goes on from NZ_JBVJGW010000002.1 coordinate 506,095, forward strand.
CGCGTGGACGATCTTCTACTGGGCCTGGTGGCTCTCCTGGGCGCCCTTCGTCGGCACCTTCATCGCCCGGATCTCGCGCGGCCGCACCATCCGGGAGTTCCTCGTCGGCGTCCTGCTCGTCCCCAGCGGGGCCACCGTCATCTGGTTCTGCGTCATGGGCGGCACCGCGATCCGCCTCGACTCCACCGGAGCGGTCGACTTCGCCGTCCGGGTCAAGGACGGGACGGAGGCCTCGCTCTTCGCGATGCTCGACGCGCTGCCGCTGGGCACGGTCACCTCCTGGGTCGCCATGCTCCTGGTCATGACCTACTTCGTGACCAGCGCCGACTCGGCCTCCCTGGTCATGGGCTCGCTCACCAGCCGGGGCTCCCTGAACCCGCCGACCTGGCTCGTCGTCACCTGGGGCATCCTGATGGCCGCCGTCGCCGCCGTGCTGCTCGTCGCCGGCGGCCTGAAGTCCCTCCAGACCGCGACCATCCTGGTCGCGCTGCCCTTCGTCCTCGTCATGCTGCTGCTGTGCTGGGCCCTGGTGAAGGAGCTGCGCGCGGACCCCGGTGCGGGCCCGGCCCGCCACCACGCCCTGCACGGGCTGCGGGACGCGGTCCGGGCGATGGTCGGCGACGCGGTCAGCGAGCAGGGCCCGGACCGGCACCCGCGGCTGCGGCGCGTCGCGGAGTCCCGGGGGCGCGACCGCGAGGACGGCGGGGGTCCGACGACCGATTGATCCGCAATGGCGGCCTTCGGGAGGGGGCCTCCGCCCGCCCGGAGGGCCTGGGTAGGGTGGCGTCGTGACCACCACGGATGACTACGCCACCTACATCGCGAGCCTGCCCCGGGTGCTGGCCGGAGCCGCCGCCCTCTACCGCGACGCGGAGGGCCGGGTGCTGCTCGTCGAGCCCAACTACCGCGCGGGATGGGCCCTTCCCGGTGGCACCATCGAGTCCGACCTGGGTGAGTCGCCGCGCACGGCCGCCCGCCGCGAGAGCGCCGAGGAGATCGGCATCGACGTGCCGCTGGGCCGGCTGCTCGCGGTGGACTGGACCCTGGGCGCGGCCCGCCCGCCGCTCGTCGCCTACCTCTACGACGGCGGGGTGCTGGACGCGCAGCAGCTCGCCTCCGTCACGCTCCAGGAGGAGGAACTGCTCTCCTGGCGGCTCGTCGAGCCCGCCGAACTGACCGCGTACCTGCCCGGATCGCTCGGCCTGCGCACCGCGGAGGCCTACCGGGTCCTGGAGTCCGGCGAGGGCGCCGCGGAGCTGGAGAACGGCCGCCGGCCGGCCGCCGGCTAGGACGCCCCGACCGACCCGAGCCGCCGACCCGAGCCGCCGGCACGAGCCGCCCACCGGAGCCCGCTGCCCGTCATCCGTCATCGTCATCCGGAGCCCGCCCGGTGACACCGCGCCCCCTTCGACCAGGACACGATTCAGCAGATGATCACGATGTACGCCTGGCCCAGCACCGCCGACGGCCCGGACGCCCTCCCCATGGTCCACTTCACGACCGACGAGCAGGCCGGCGGCGAGGTCACCCCCGAGGGGACGCCCGTCTGGCTGTTCGACTCCGCGATACGCGACGGCGGCTGGGTCCGGTTCACCGACTTCGAGGGCTGGTCCGTCCCCGCCGCCGGCTGGCGGGCCTTCTACCGCCGCGAGGACGACTTCCTGGCCGTCACCGGACCGGGCTCCTGCGAGGGCTGGTACGAGGGCGGACTCGGCGCCGACCCCGACTGGGTCGAAGCGGCCGCCGCCCAGCAGAGCGTGGTCCTGCTCGCCGCCCCCGTCCAGCACCCCTCGCTCTACGCGTACGCCGTCGAGGCGGGCGCCGCCTTCGCCCTGCTGGTCCCGCTCGCCGTCGTCTGAGCGGCCCCGGCCGGCCCTCCGTAGACTGACGGGCATGGCATGCCGCATCAGTGAGCTGGTCCTCGACGCCGCCGATCCCGAGCGGCTCGCCGCGTTCTGGAGCGAGGTCCTCGGCTACGTGGAACTCGGCCGCGAGGACGACGGGAGCATCGAGATCGGGCCGCCCGGCGGCGGCCCGCAGCCCACCCTCGTCCTCAGCCCGAGCAGCGACCCGCGGACCGGGAAGCTCCCCCTGCACATCGACGTCAACGCCACCGACCGCGACCAGGACGCCGAGCTGGAACGGCTGCTCGCCCTCGGCGCCCGGCCCGCCGACGTCGGCCAGAGCGGCGCCGAGAGCTGGCACGTCCTGGCCGACCCGGAGGGCAACGAGTTCTGCCTCCTGCGCACCCGGATCCCGCCCGCCTGACGACGCGCGCCCGCCGGAGCTCACGGGACGGCCCTCAGACCAGCCGGCCCGCTCCCGACTCGAAGTCCAGCAGCCGGACCTTGCGCTCCAGCCCGCCGCCGTACCCCGTCATGCCGCCCGAGGCCCCGATCACCCGGTGGCACGGGACGATGATCCCGATCGGGTTCTTCCCGTTGGCCAGCCCGACCGCGCGGGAGGCGTTCGGCTTGCCGAGCTCGCCCGCCAGCCGTCCGTACGACCAGGTCTCGCCGTACGGGATGCGGACGAGCTGGTCCCACACGCTGCGCTGGAAGTCGGTGCCCTCCAGCCGGAGCGGCAGGTCGAACGCGGTGCGCTCGCCGGCGAAGTACGCGGCCAGCTGCCGCACCACCTCGGGGAAGGGCTCCTCGGCGGTCGCGACCCGCTCGCCGAAGGACTCCTCCGCCGGCCGGTGCCGCTGCCCGGTCATGTACAGGCCGCTGAGGACCCCTTCCGTCGCGACCAGCGTGAGCGGCCCGTACGGGCTGTCGACGACGGTGTGCTGCCTGCTGCTGGGGTTCATGGTCGTACGTGCCTTTCAGGCGGGGAGGTGGTTGACGGGGTGGTCGCCGGTGGCCCACAGGTACTGCACGGCATACGCGCGCCAGGGCCGCCAGCCCGCCGCCCGGGCGGTCAGCGCCGCCGGGGTGGACGGCAGCCCGAGGTCCTGCGCGGCCCGCCGGACGCCGAGGTCGGACGGGAGGAACGCGTCCGGGTCGCCGAGCGCCCGCATCGCGATCACCTCGGTGGTCCACGGCCCGAAGCCCGGCAGCGCCGAGAGCCGGGCCCGGGCCGCGTCCCAGTCGCTGTCGATGCCGAGCGGCAGCGAGCCGTCGGCCAGCGCCGAGACCAGGGTGGTGAGCGTGGCGCGCCGGCTGCGCGGCAGGGCCAGCGCCTCGGGGTCCAGCCCGGCCAGTGCCTCCGGGGACGGGAAGAGGCGGGTCAGCCCGCCGTGCGGGTCCTCGACCCGCTCGCCGTGCGCGGCCACGAGCCGGGCCGCGTGCGTGCGCGCCGCCGCCGTGGACACCTGCTGCCCGAGCACGGCCCGTACGGCGAACTCCGCCGCGTCGACCGTACGGGGCACCCGGCGCCCCGGGGCCTTGTCCACCAGCGGGGCCAGCAGCGGATCGGACCGCAACTGCCCGTCCACCGCCTCCGGGTCGGCGTCCAGGTCGAGCATCCAGCGGCAGCGGCTGATCGCGATGGTGAGGTCGCGCAGGTCGGTCAGGGCCAGCCGGCAGGCGATGTGGTCCGGCCGGGGGGACAGGGCGACCACGCCGGTGCCGTACGGCAGGCGCAGCGTGCGCCGGTACGCCCCGTCGCGCCACTCCTCGACCCCGGGAACGGCGGTCGCGGCGAGGTGCCCGAACAGGTTGTCGGGGTTGAGCGGGGTCCGGAACGGCAGCCGCAGGCTGATCGTCCCCGGGACGCGGGGCTGCGTGTCGGGCCGGCGGCTCGCCCGGGCCGCACGGACCCGCAGGTCGCTGGGGGACAGGGCGAAGACCTCGCGCACGGTGTCGTTGAAGGTGCGGATCGAGGAGAAGCCGGAGGCGAAGGCCACGTCGGCCATGGGGAGTTCGGAGGTCTCGATGAGCAGCCGGGCGGTCTGCGCACGCTGTGCCCGGGCCAGGGCCAGCGGGCCCGCGCCGAGCTCGGCGTTCAGCTGCCGCTCCACCTGGCGGGTCGAGTAGCCGAGGCGGGTGGCGAGGCCGGGCACGCCCTCGCGGTCGACGACCCCGTCCTGGATGAGCCGCATCGCCCGCGCCACGGCGTCGGCGCGGGCGTTCCACTCGGGCGAGCCGGGGCTGGAGTCGGGACGGCAGCGCTTGCAGGCCCGGAACCCGGCCTGCTGGCAGGCGGCGGCGCTGGGCAGGAAGGTCATGTTCCCGACCTTGGGCGGCACGGCCGGGCAGCTCGGACGGCAGTAGATCCGGGTGGTCAGGACGGCGGTGAAGAACCAGCCGTCGAAGCGGGCGTCCTTCGACTGCACGGCTCTGACGCAGCGCTCGGTGTCGGTGTGCATGAGTCCAGGATCCCCGCGCGGGGAGAGGTCGGCTGGCGGTTTTCCGACATCAAGACTACGCCGCCCGGAAGGGCGCCGCGCCCGCCGGGACCGGTCACCCGCCCGCCGGGGCCGGGCCCGCCGCCAGGCGGTGCGCGTCCCGGGCCAGGGTCAGGGCGATCAGGTCGTGCGGGCGGGACAGGGAGCGGGAGGTGAGGTGCTCCAGCCGGCGCAGCCGGTTGAAGACCGTGTTGCGGTGGCAGTACAGCCGGGTCGCCGCCCGCCCCGCCGAGCCCTCGGCCGCGAGCCAGGCGTCCAGCGTCTCCAGCAGCACCGCCCGGTCCGCCGGGTCCAGCTCCAGGAGCGGACCCAGCACCGCCTGGACCAGTTCCCCCGCGAGCTCGGGCTGGCGCACCACCAGGGCGGCCGGCAGCCGGTCCGCGAGGCACACCAGGGTCCGGTCGTCCGGCGCGCACGTGCCCAGCGCCGTCTCCGCCAGCCGCCGCGCCCGGCCCAGTTCGGCCAGGCCGTCCACCACCGGGCTGATCCCGCCCGGGCCCGGGCACCGGTCGGCGAGCTCGCCGACCAGTTCGCCGAGCGAGGCGTCCCCGAGGGACACCACCGCCAGCTCCTGTTCCGCCCGCATCCGCCAGAACATCCGCATCCCGCCCGCCGACACCACCCGGTGCACCGAGTCCCGCCGGTCCACCGGGAGCACGACGACCGCGTACCGCCCCTGCTCCGGGAGGTCCAGGCCCGCCGCCGCCCGCGCCGCGAGGCCCGGCGCCGCGTTCCCCTCCAGCAGCGCGTCCAGCAGCGCCTGCACCCGCTCGTCGCAGCGCCGCCGCAGCTCCAGCTCGCCCGCCCGGTAGGCCTCCGCCGTGGCCGCCGCCTGCTGCTCGATCCCGGCCCACATCGCACCGGCCGTCCGCGCCAGCACCGGCAGGGCGTCGGGCTCGTCCTCCGTGACGATGTCCAGCAGGGCCTCCCAGGTCAGGCGGCCCGCCCGCCGGTACGCGTACAGCAACAGGTCGAGCGGCAGCCCCTGTTCGGCGCGCCTGCGCCCCAGCTCCTGCGCGTACGCCAGGTCCTTGCGCGGGTCGCAGCGGCGCGCGGCGAACGCCTCGATGCCGTACCGCATCGCCTCGGACACCTGCTGCCAGTGCTCGTCCCGCGGCACCGCCAGGTCGAACAGCGGCGAGTGCTTCGCCAGCTCGCCGATCAGCCGCTCCGTCAGCGCGGGAACGCGCTCCAGCAGCACCTCGGCCGCCGTCAGCAGCACCGACCATTCCGCTTCCGTGCGCGCCCTGCGTCCGCCCATGGCCGCCGAGGATGCCACCCCCCGACCGCCCCCGTAAGGGGCCGCGTCGGCAGGTCTGTGCCACTGCACAACGGCACCCCGCCCCCGGCTGGTCATCCGCAGCGATTGCGCTTCCGGCCGTGGACGCCCGCCCCGCCCGGTGCTGGTCTGTGCGCCAGCACAACGTCAAAGAAGTGGAGGACCTGTGGCTTCGCTCCAGGTGCGCGCACTGTCCGTCGGCTACGGGCCGGTACGGGCGCTGCGCGACGTGTCGCTCGACGTGCCCGAGGGCGCCGTGGTCGTCGTACTCGGCGGGAACGGCGCGGGAAAGACGACCCTGCTCCGGGCGGTGTCCCGGACGCTCGCCTTCCACCGGGGAGCGGCGACCGGCGGGAGCATCAGCTTCGACGGCAGGCCGCTGGACGGGATCTCCCCGGCCCGCGCGGTGGCCGCCGGGGTGGTGCAGGTCCCCGAGGGGCGGCAGGTGTTCGCGCGGATGACCGTCGCGGACAACCTGCGGGCCGGAGCCCTCGGCTCCCGGGCCGGCTCCCGCGCCGACACCGCCCGCTCGCTGGCCCGCGTCCACGAGCTGTTCCCGGTCCTCGCCGGCCGCTCCGGGCAGCGCGCGGGCCTGCTCTCCGGCGGGGAGCAGCAGATGCTCGCGCTCGGCCGGGCGCTGATGGCCAGGCCCCGGCTGCTGCTCCTCGACGAGCCCTCGCTGGGGCTCGCCCCGAAGATGGCGGCCACCATCGCCGAGACGATCACCGAGATCAACGCCTCGGGCACCTCGGTGCTCCTGGTGGAGCAGAACGCGGCCCTCGCGCTGCGGCTCGCCTCCCACGCCTACGTCCTGGAGGTCGGCGAGGTCACCCTGTCCGGCCCGGCGGCCGAGCTCGCCGCCTCCGACGAGGTCCGCCGCCGCTACCTCGGCATCACGGACGAGGCCGCCCCGCCGCCGCGGGCGACCCGCCCGCTGGCGAGGTGGTCCGCGTGAACGCGCCCGCGGCCCCGCCCGCGGCCGGGCCCCCGCCGCTCACCGTCAGCGACGTCACCGTCCGCTTCGCCGGCCTGACCGCCCTCGACGCGGTCTCGTTCACCGTCGAGCCGGGCAGCGTCCACGCCGTCATCGGCCCCAACGGCGCCGGCAAGTCCACCTGCTTCAACGTGCTCTCGGGGGTCTACCGGGCCGCCTCCGGCAGCGTCCGCTTCGGAGACGCCGAACTCACCGGGCTCGCCCCGCACGAGGTCGCCGCCCTCGGCGTCGCCCGCACGTTCCAGAACCTGGCCCTGCCCCCGCACACCACGGTCGCCGACAGCCTGCTCCTGGGCCGCCACCGGCTGATGCGGTCCGGCTTCCTCGCCGCCGGCCTGCGGCTTCCGTCCGCCGTCCGCGAGGACCGGCGCCACCGCGAACGGGTCCGCGAGATCGCCGCCTTCGTCGGCCTGGAGTCCGACCTGGCGGCCCCCGCGGGCTCCCTCCCGTACGGCAAACAGAAACTCGTGGAGCTGGCCCGGGCCCTGTGCATGGAGCCCCGGCTGCTGCTCCTGGACGAACCGGTCGCCGGGATGACCGCGGACGAGCGGCAGCGCACCGCCGCCGTCGTCGCGGGCGTCCGTGACGGCCTCGGCATATCGATCGTGCTGGTCGAACACGACATGGGGGTGGTGATGCGGCTCGCGGACGCGGTGACCGTACTCGACTTCGGAAAACGGATCGGCGGCGGGACACCCGCCCAGGTGCAGAGCGACCCCGCGGTCGTGCGCGCCTACCTGGGCGAGGAGGAACCGGCCGCGTGACCACCTTCCTGGAACTGCTGCTCGGCGGCCTGTCCATGGGCTCCGTGTACGCACTGATCGCCCTCGGCTTCGTCGTCATCTTCAAGGCCACCGAGGTCGTGAACTTCGCCCACGCCTCCCTCCTCCTCGCCGGCGGGTACGTCACCGCCGTCCTCCACGACGACATCGGCTTCTGGCCCGCCCTCGCCGTCGGCATCGCCTCGGCCGCCGCGGTCGGCGCCGCGGTGGAGTTCCTCGTGATGCGCCGCTACCGGGGCCAGGACCAGAGCGTCCTCGCCATCGTCACCATCGGCGTGGACATCCTGATCACCACCGACCTCACCCGCCGCATCGGTACGGACGTCCTCGCGCTGGGCGACCCGTGGGGCGACGCCGTCGTCCACCTCGGGCCGGTCACCCTCCCGCAGACCCGGATCGCCGCCTTCGTCTCCGCCACCCTGCTGATCGGCGCGTTCCTGCTGGTCTTCCGGTACACCGCCTGGGGGGTGGCCATGCGGGCCGCCGCCGAGAAGCCGGAGACCGCCGCCCTGATGGGCGTCCGGCTGGGCCGGGTCTCCCTGGCCGCGTGGGCGGTCGCCGGTTCCCTGGCGGCCGTGGCCGCGCTCTTCCTGACCGTCTTCCCCACCCCCGGCCTGGAACGGGCCACCTCCCTGGCCGCCCTCAAGGCCTTCCCCGCCGCCATCCTCGGCGGCCTCGACTCCACCACCGGGGCCCTCGCGGGAGGCCTGATCGTCGGTGTCACCGAGGCCATGGCCACCGGCTACCAGAGCGAGCTCGCCTTCCTCGGCCGCGGGATCGGCGACCTCGCCCCGTACCTGGTCATGGTCGCGGTCCTGCTCCTGCGCCCCGCGGGCCTCTTCGGAACGAAGGAGCCCGCCCGTGTCTGACGCGACCCCCGCCGGGACCCGCCCCGCCGCGGCCGCAGCGGTCGCCGCCGAACCGGCGGCGACCCCCGCGGCCACCGTCCGCCCGGCCCGCCGGGTCTCCCCGCGCCACGCGGCCTGGGCCGTCACGGCCGTGGTGCTGCTGGCCCTGCCGTTCTACCTGGAGCGCTTCTGGCTCCAGGCCGGCCTGTTCGCCATCGCCGCCGGGATCGGCGCCATCGGCCTCAACCTGCTCACCGGATCCACCGGGCAGCTGTCGATGGGACACGCCTTCTTCCTGGCCGTCGGCGCGTACGGCTACTGCGTCCTGGCCGGGGAGGACGGCCGCTCCGGCGGCCACCAGCTCGTCGGGCTGGGCCTGCCGAGCTGGCTCGCCGCCGTCCTCGCCGTCGCCCTCGCGGGCGCCGCCGGGGGCCTCTTCAGCCCCATCGCCGGCCGGCTGCGCGGCGCCTACCTCGGCATCGCCACCCTCGCGCTGATCTTCATCGGCCAGCACGTGCTGTTCAACGCCACCTCCCTCACCGGCGGCTTCAACGGCCGCCCCGTCGAGCCCCTGTCCCTCCTCGGGATCACCTTCGACGACACCGAGACCGTGATCGCGGCCGTTCCGTTCCAGTCCGCCGAGAAGCTCTGGTACGTGGCCCTGGCCGCCCTCCTCGCCTGCGCCCTGTTCGCCCGCGGCGTCCTGCGCGGGCGCCCCGGGCGGGCCCTGAACGCCATCCGCGACCACAACATCGCCGCCGGGGTGATGGGCGTGCCCGTGGCCCGCCACCGCGCCGCCGTGTTCGTCCTGTCCTCCATGTACGCCGGCCTCGCCGGGGTCCTGCTCGCCCTCGTCTTCCAGCGGACGGTGCCGGACTACTTCGGCATGGTCCTGTCCCTCGAATACCTCGCCATGATCGTGATCGGCGGGCTCGGCACGGTCGGCGGCGCCGTCGTCGGCGCGGTCTTCGTCTCCCTGCTGCCCCAGCTGCTCACCCGGTACAGCGACGCCCTCCCCCTGGTCTCCGCCCCCGGCAGCGGCGGAGTCTCCCCGGGCGAGGCGTCCCGCTACCTCTACGGCGCGGCCGTCGTCGCGGTGGTCCTCTTCCTCCCCGGCGGCCTGGCCCGCATCCGTCCCTCCCAGCCCGCACGCCCCCCGAAGGAGCCAGCGTGAACAGAGTCCGTACGGCCCGACCCCGCCAGCGCGCGCGACGCGGAGCGGCGGTCCTCGCGGCCGCCCTCGTCCTCACCGGCGCCGCCGGATGCAGCGGAAAGGCGGGCGGCGGCGCCGGCGACAAGCAGGGGGAGGACGGCCTCAAGACCGGCAAGGGCGTCTCCGCGACCGCGATCCGGCTCGGCGCCCTCACCGACATGACCGGCGTCTACGCCTCCCTCGGCAAGAGCGTCACCCAGGCCCAGCAACTGTGGGTCAAGCAGGCCAACGCCGCCGGCGGCATCTGCGGCCGTCAGCTGGAGCTGACCGTCCGCGACCACGGCTACGACCCGCAGAAGGCCCTCGCCGGCTACACGGAGCTGGAGCCCGACGTGCTCGGCTTCGCCCAGTTCATCGGGTCCCCGTTCGTCGCCGCCGTCGAGGACCGCGTCGACGGCCAGGACAAGGGCCTGGTCATCCCCCAGGCCTGGTCCGCGTCGCTGCTGGGCAGCCCGTACGTCCGCACGATCGGCGCCACGTACGACATCGAGACGGTCAACCTCGTCGGCTACCTCCTCGAACAGAAGCGGATCGCCTCCGGCGACAAGATCGGGCAGATCTACTTCGAGGGGGACTACGGCGAGAACGCCCTGGCGGGGGCCAAGCACGCGGCCGCGGAGGCCGGGCTGACCGTCGTGGAGCAGAAGATCAAGCCCACCGACAACGACATGTCCGCCCAGGTCGCGGCCCTCAAGCAGGCCGGGGTCAAGGCCGTCGTGGTCAGCGCGGGGCCCCGGCAGGCCGCCTCGCTCGTCGGGGTCGCCGCGGCCGGCGGCTGGAACGTCCCGGTGGTCGGCAACAACTCCGCGTTCTCGCCCCAGCTGCTCGCCACCCCGGCGGGCGCGGCCCTGCAGAAGGACTACTACGTCGCCGCCTCCACGCTCCCGATCGGCTCCACCGAGGCGGGCCCGGCGGCCCTCGCCGCGGCCTACACGGCGGAGTACCCGGGCGCGGCCCTGGACAACGGCGTGGTGGCCGGGTACTCGGCGGCCGGGGTCTACGGGGAGGCGCTGAAGAAGGCCTGCACCGACAAGGACCTCACCCGCGAGGGGGTCGGCAAGGCGCTGCTGACCCTGAAGTCGTACGACGGCGGCTTCGGGATCACGCACGACTTCTCCGACCCGAAGGCCCCCTCGACCCGGCAGAGCGTGATCATGAAGCCGGACGAGAAGACGCCGGGCGGGCTGAAGGTGGTCAAGGAGGCCGGGGTCGCCCCCGCGGCGGAGAAGTTCACCCCCGCGGGCTGACCCCCGGACCCGCCGCTCGCGACGAGGCGCGGCCGGCCGTCCTCGAGGGGCCGGCCGGCCGCGCCCGCGTGCCGTTCCCCGGCGCCCGCGGCCGCGGAACCCCCACGCACCCCCTCCCGGCCCCCGGAGGGCCCGTGCGGGCCCTCCCCGGCCCCGGGCGCCCTCCGCGGCCGGGAGCGGGGACTCGGGCGCCTGCGGCGGCGTACGGCCCCGCGGGCGCCGGTGCTCCGCACGCCGCCGCGGGTGCCCGTACGACGAGAGGGCCCCGGATGCCGACTGGCATCCGGGGCCCTCTCACACGTCGAACACGGCGCTGCGGCTACGGCTGGGTGGCCCGCGCCTCGCGGCGGTTGTGCCGGAAGGTGTTGGCCCTCCGGGTCGTCGCGAACAGCGGGATGGTCGCCGCCAGCGCGATCTGCAGGGCGCAGCCGGTCTGCAGCAGCAGCTGGCCGCCCGGGGCGTCGAACGCCCAGGCCGCCAGCAGGCCCATCGCCCCGACGATCCAGCTCAGCATCGCCACCGCGAGGACGCCCCGCGGCTTGGGGTACTCGACCCGGCTCACCATCAGCCAGGCCACCCCGATGATCGCCAGCAGCGTCGGGATGAACGGCAGCTCCAGCAGCACGATCGAGACGACCGTGAGCGCGCCGAAGGGGCTCGGCATGCCCTGGAACATGCCGTCCTTCAGCGTCACGCAGCTGAATCTCGCGAGCCGGAGCACCACGGCCAGCAGCACCACGATCGCGGCCAGCGCCGACATCTTCTGGTGCGCGTCGTCGGCGACCATGCCGTAGACGAGCACGAAGTACGCGGGAGCCAGGCCGAAGCTGATCAGGTCGGACAGGTTGTCCAGCTCGGCGCCCATCGGCGAGCTGCGCAGCTTGCGGGCCACGATGCCGTCGAAGAGGTCGAAGACCGCGGCGAGCAGCATCAGTATCACTGCCGTCGCGGCGCTGTGACGGGCCATGCCCGACTCGTTGCTGCCGGTCAGGTGCGGGATGAGGATTCCGGTGGTGGTGAAGTACACCGCCATGAACCCGCACGTCGCGTTGCCGAGGGTGAGGGTGTCCGCTATCGACAACCGCAGCGAGAGCGGCATGTCGTCTTCGGCGGACTCCTCGTCGGCAGGCTCCGGCACCCAGCCGGCGGAGGGAGTCTCCGGGTCAGTCACGGTCAATTCGGGTCACCCCCGCGGTGGTGGCCTGACCGACCTCGACCGCGACCTCGACACCCTCGGGGAGGTAGATGTCGACTCGGGACCCGAAGCGGATCAGACCGATGCGTTCGCCCTGCTCGACCTTGGTGCCGGCCGGGAGGTAGGGCACGATGCGACGGGCGACGGCGCCGGCGATCTGCACCATCTCGATGTCGCCGAGCTCGGTGTCGAAGTGCCAGACGACCCGCTCGTTGTTCTCGCTCTCCTTGTTGAACGCCGGAACGAATCCGCCGGGGATGTGCTCCACGGAGGTCACCGTGCCCGCGAGGGGCGCCCGGTTGACGTGGACGTTCAGCGGGCTCATGAAGATCGCGACGCGGGTGCGCCCGTCCTTCCACGGCATGATGCTCTGCACCACACCGTCGGCGGGCGAGATGACGCGGCCCTGGGCGATCTCGCGCTCGGGGTCGCGGAAGAACCACAGCATGCCCGCCGCGAGCGCGGTGGCGGGCACGGCCGCCGCGGCCCAGCGCCCGGACTTGCGAGCCCGGGTGAGGCTGAGCGCCGCGGTGGCGACGGTCGGCAGAAGCCACGGCGATGCTCCGCGCGCGAGGCGTACGCCAAGGAGGCTGTCGCGAGGTGCAGAGGTTTGGCTGTGGGGCATGGATGACCTTCGTAGCGGGTGATTGCCGCGCCGCAAACAGGGGGACGGGACGGCGGCTTTACTGGAATGCTATCGGTTGCACGCAACAACTGGGCAAGCCAGAAGCCGAGTCGATGACCGTCGGCCAGTGACTGGCAGTGACCCTTTCGCGACGAACCCATGGATGATTCGCCGCAAAAGGTACTTTCAGCCCTGGAGTCGGTACTCCTCGAGCAGGCGTCGCCCGATGATCATTTTCTGGATTTCGGCGGTACCTTCACCGATCAGCAGCATCGGGGCCTCCCGGTAGAGGCGCTCGATCTCGTACTCCTTCGAGAAGCCGTAGCCACCGTGGATACGGAACGCGTCCTCCACTACCTCCTTGCAGTACTCGGAGGCGAGGTACTTGGCCATCCCCGCTTCGAGGTCGTTTCGTTCCCCGGAGTCCTTTTTGCGTGCTGCATTCACCATCATCGCATGGGCGGCTTCGACCTTGGTGGCCATCTCGGCCAGCTTGAACTGGATGGCCTGGTGCTCGGCGATCGCCTTGCCGAAAGTGTGACGTTGCTGGGCATACGAGACACCCAGCTCGAAGGCACGCTGAGCGACGCCGCAGCCACGCGCCGCCACGTTCACGCGGCCGACCTCGACCCCGTCCATCATTTGGTAAAACCCTCGGCCGGTCTGGCCTCCGAGGACCCGATTGGCCGGAATGCGCAGTCCGTCCATGATGAGCTCGGTCGTGTCGACGCCCTTGTAGCCCATCTTGTCGATCTTGCCCGGGATCGTCAGGCCCGGACGGACCTCACCGAAGCCCGGCTCCTTCTCGACGAGGAAGGTCGTCATCGACTTGTGCGGGGGCGTGCCCTCGGCGTGTCCTTCGTCACTCCGGACGAGAACGGCCACCAGGGTGGACGTGCCGCCGTTCGTCAGCCACATCTTCTGGCCGTTCAGGACGTACTCGTCGCCGTCCTTCACCGCCTTCGACGTGATGGCCGACACGTCGGAGCCGAGCGCCGGCTCGGACATCGAGAACGCGCCGCGCACCTCGCCGAGCGCCATCCGCGGCAGGAAGTGGTCCTTCTGCTCCTGCGTGCCGTGCTGCTTGAGCATGTACGCCACGATGAAGTGGGTGTTGATGATGCCCGAGACGGACATCCAGCCCCGCGCTATCTCCTCGACGCACAGGGCGTACGTGAGGAGCGACTCACCCAGGCCGCCGTACTCCTCCGGGATCATCAGGCCGAACAGGCCGAGCTCCTTGAGCCCGTCGACGATGTCCTGCGGGTACTCGTCGCGGTGCTCCAGCTGGGTGGCGACCGGGATGATCTCCTTGTCGACGAACTCCCGGACGGTCTTGAGGATCTCCCGCTGGACGTCCGTGAGCCCGGCGGTCTGGGCGAGTCGGGCCATGGCTACTTCACCTGTTCCTTCAGCGTGGGGCGGCCGGGCTGCTCGCCGCCGCGCTCCTTGATGTACGTCTCGGTCGGGACCATCACCTTGCGCCGGAAGACGCAGACGAGGGTGCCGTCCTGCTTGTAGCCCTTGGTCTCCACGTACACGATGCCCCGGTCGTCCTTCGACTTCGACGGGGTCTTGTCGAGGACCGTGGTCTCGCCGTAGAGCGTGTCGCCGTGGAAGGTCGGCGCCACGTGGCGCAGCGACTCGATCTCCAGGTTGGCGATGGCCTTGCCGGAGACGTCCGGGACGGACATGCCGAGCAGCAGCGAGTAGATGTAGTTGCCCACGACCACGTTCTTGCCGAAGTCGGTGGTGTTCTCGGCGTAGTTGCTGTCCATGTGGAGCGGGTGGTGGTTCATGGTCAGCAGACAGAAGAGGTGGTCGTCGTATTCGGTGACGGTCTTTCCGGGCCAGTGCTTGTAGACGGCCCCGACCTCGAACTCTTCGTACGTGCGTCCGAACTGCATCGGGATCAGGCCTCCGCCGTCTTCTCGGTCGAGGGGATCTCGAACTTGGTGGTGCGCTCCATGCCCGCGGCGCGGCCCTTGCCCGCGACGACCAGGGCCATCTTGCGGCTGGCCTCGTCGATCATCTCGTCGCCGAGCATCGCCGAGCCCTTCTTGCCGCCGGCCTCGGAGGTGCACCAGTCGTACGCGTCGAGGATCAGCTCGGCGTGGTCGTAGTCCTCCTGCGAGGGGGAGAAGACCTCGTTCGCCGCGTCGACCTGGCCCGGGTGCAGCACCCATTTGCCGTCGAATCCCAGCGCCGCCGCCCGGCCGGCCACCTCGCGGTAGGCGTCCACGTCGCGGATCTGGAGGAAGGGGCCGTCGATCGCCTGGAGGTTGTGCGTGCGCGCCGCCATCAGGATGCGCATCAGGATGTAGTGGTAGGCGTCCGCGCCGTATCCGGGCGGCTGCATGCCCACGACCAGCGTCTTCATGTTGATCGAGGCCATGAAGTCGGCCGGGCCGAAGATGATCGTCTCCAGCCGGGGGGAGGCGCCGGCGATCTCGTCGACGTTCACCAGGCCCTTGGCGTTCTCGATCTGCGCCTCGATGCCGATCTTGCCGACCTCGAAGCCCATCGTCTTCTCGATCTGGGTCAGGAGGAGGTCCAGGGCCACGATCTGCTGGGCGTCCTGGACCTTCGGCAGCATGATGCAGTCGAGGTTCTGGCCCGCGCCCTCGACGACCGTGATGACGTCGCGGTACGTCCAGTGCGTGGTCCAGTCGTTGACGCGCACGACCCGGGTCTTGCCCGTCCAGTCGCCGTTGTTGAGCGCGTCCACGATCGTGTGGCGGGCGCCCTCCTTGGCGAGCGGCGCGCAGGCGTCCTCCAGGTCCAGGAAGACCTGGTCGGCCGGCAGGCCCTGGGCCTTCTCCAGGAAGCGCGGGTTCGACCCCGGGACCGCGAGGCAGGAACGGCGCGGGCGGAGACGGTTCACCGGGTGGGCTGGCGTGGTCATGCGGGGACCTCCGTGCTTGCAACGATGTCGGTGCTGATGAGGGGCTCGAGCTTGTTGGCCTTGCGGATCTCGTCGACGATACGGCCGATGATCTCCGTGATGCCGAAGTCCTTCGGCGTGAAGACGGCGGCGACCCCGGCCGCCTTCAGCGTCACGGCGTCGGCGTTCGGAATGATGCCTCCGACGATGACGGGGATGTCACCCGCCCCCGCCGCGCGGAGCCGTTCGAGGACATCCGGGACGAGCGCGCAGTGCGAGCCGGACAGGATGGACAGTCCCACGCAGTGCACGTCCTCCGCCAGCGCCGCCGAGGAGATCTCCTCGGGCGTCAGCCGGATGCCCTGGTAGACCACCTCGAAGCCCGCGTCGCGGGCCCGGACGGCGATCTGCTCGGCGCCGTTGGAGTGGCCGTCCAGGCCCGGCTTGCCGACCAGCAGGCGCAGCCGGCCCGCGCCGAGGTCGTCGGCCGTACGGGAGACCTTCTCGCGGACGAGGGCCATCGGCGTGCCCGCCTCGGCGGTGACCGCCACCGGGGCCGAGGAGACCCCGGTCGGCGCGCGGAACTCCCCGAACACCTCGCGCAGGGCGATCGACCACTCGCCGGTGGTGACGCCGGCGCGGGCGCACTCCAGGGTGGCCTCCATCAGGTTCTCGGTGCCGGCCGCGGCCTCCTTCAGCCGGTCCAGGGCCTGGCGGACCGTCGGGAAGACGAACGGGTCGCCCCCGCCCTGCCGGTCCGAGGACTCCTGGCGCTCGGCCCGCCAGAGCCCGATGCGCTCGACGATCTGGGCCTCCACGGCCCCGTCGACCGTCATGATGGCGCCGTCCAGGTCGGAGGTGAGCGGGTTCTCCTCCGTCTGCTGGAAGCAGTTGACGCCGACGATCTTGTCCTCGCCGGCCTCGATCCGGGCCCGCCGCTCGGCGTGCGAGGAGACCAGCTGGGACTTCAGGTAGCCGGACTCGACGGCCGCCATGGCGCCGCCCATCTCCTGGATCCGGTCGATCTCGGCCAGGCACTCGGCGACCAGGGACTCGACCTTGGCCTCGACGACGTGCGATCCGGCGAAGATGTCCTCGTACTCCAGCAGGTCGCTCTCGTGCGCCAGGACCTGCTGGATGCGCAGCGACCACTGCTGGTCCCAGGGCCGGGGCAGGCCCAGCGCCTCGTTCCAGGCGGGGAGCTGAACGGCGCGGGCGCGGGCGTCCTTGGAGAGGGTGACGGCCAGCATCTCCAGCACGATGCGCTGGACGTTGTTCTCCGGCTGGGCCTCGGTCAGGCCGAGGGAGTTGACCTGGACCCCGTACCGGAAGCGGCGCTGCTTGTCGTTCTCGATGCCGTAGCGCTCGCGGGTGACCTTGTCCCAGATGCGGCCGAAGGCGCGCATCTTGCACATCTCCTCGATGAAGCGGACGCCCGCGTTCACGAAGAACGAGATCCGGGCGACCACCTCGCCGAACCGCTCCTCGGGCACCTGCCCCGAGTCGCGGACCGAGTCCAGCACGGCGATGGCCGTGGACATCGCGTACGAGATCTCCTGGACCGGGGTGGCCCCGGCCTCCTGCAGGTGGTAGCTGCAGATGTTGATCGGGTTCCACTTCGGGATGTGGTTGACCGTGTACGCGATCATGTCCGTCGTCAGGCGGAGGGACGGTCCCGGCGGGAAGACGTGCGTCCCGCGCGAGAGGTACTCCTTGACGATGTCGTTCTGGGTGGTGCCCTGGAGCTGGGAGATGTCCGCTCCCTGCTCCTCGGCGGCCACCTGGTAGAGCGCCAGCAGCCACATGGCGGTGGCGTTGATCGTCATCGAGGTGTTCATCTGCTCCAGGGGGATGTCCTGGAACAGCCGCCGCATGTCGCCCAGATGGGAGACCGGGACCCCGACCCGGCCCACCTCGCCGCGGGCGAGGATGTGGTCCGGGTCGTAGCCGGTCTGCGTCGGCAGGTCGAACGCGACCGACAGGCCGGTCTGGCCCTTGGCGAGGTTGCGGCGGTACAGCTCGTTGGACGCCTCGGCCGTGGAGTGGCCGGCGTACGTCCGCATGAGCCACGGACGGTCCTTCTGGCGCTCTGTCATCTCAGGCTGTCCCTTTGGCCTTTGAGGCGTCTCAGACGTTGCGGAAGCGGTTGATGGCGTCGAGGTGGGTCGCGCGCATCTCGTGGTCGCGCACCCCCAGGCCCTCCTCGGGGGCCAGCGCGAGGACGCCGACCTTGCCCTGGTGGAGGTTGCGGTGGACGTCGTAGGCCGCCTGGCCGGTCTCCTCCAGCGAGTAGACCTTCGAGAGGGTGGGGTGGATCTTGCCCTTCGAGATCAGGCGGTTGGCCTCCCACGCCTCGCGGTAGTTCGCGAAGTGCGAGCCGATGATCCGCTTGAGGGACATCCACAGGTAGCGGTTGTCGTACTCGTGCATGTAGCCCGAGGTCGAGGCGCAGGTGGTGATGGTGCCGCCCTTGCGGGTGACGTACACGGAGGCGCCGAAGGTCTCCCGGCCCGGGTGCTCGAAGACGATGTCGATGTCCTCGCCGCCGGTCAGCTCGCGGATGCGCTTGCCGAAGCGCTTCCACTCCTTCGGGTCCTGGGTGTGCTCGTCCTTCCAGAACTTGTAGCCCTCGGCGCTGCGGTCGATGATCGCGGTCGCGCCCATCGCCCGGCAGATGTCCGCCTTCTGGGCGCTGGAGACGACGCAGATCGGGTTGGCGCCGCCGGCCAGCGCGAACTGGGTGGCGTACGAGCCGAGGCCGCCGCTCGCCCCCCAGATCAGGACGTTGTCGCCCTGCTTCATGCCGGCGCCGTTGCGCGAGACCAGCTGGCGGTACGCGGTGGAGTTGACCAGGCCGGGGGAGGCGGCCTCCTCCCAGCTGAGGTGGTCCGGCTTGGGCATCAGCTGGTTCGACTTGACCAGGGCGATCTCCGCCAGGCCGCCGAAGTTGGTCTCGAAGCCCCAGATGCGCTGTTCGGGGTCGAGCATCGTGTCGTTGTGGCCGTCGGAGGACTCCAGCTCCACCGAGAGGCAGTGCGCGACGACCTCGTCGCCCGGCTTCCAGGCGTTCACGCCGGGACCGGTGCGCAGGACGACGCCCGCGAGGTCGGAGCCGATGACGTGGTACGGCAGGTCGTGGCGCTTGGTGAGCTCCGAGAGGCGCCCGTAGCGCTCCAGGAAGCTGAAGGTGGACACCGGCTCGAAGATCGAGGTCCAGACGGAGTTGTAGTTGACCGAGGAGGCCATGACGGCCACCAGGGCCTCGCCCGGACCCAGTTCGGGAACCGGGACCTGGTCGAGGTGCAGGGACTTGCGGGGGTCCTTCTCGCGGGTGGTGAGCCCGGAGAACATCTCCGCTTCGTCCTTGTGCACGGTGATCGCGCGGTACGAGTCGGGGAGCGGCAGGGCCGCGAAGTCCGCGGCCGTGGCGGTCTGCGACTGGATCGCGTCCAGGATGTCCTTCACGGTAGAGCCTCCGGCATGAGCGCTGATGAGGGTGCGCTGGGGGATACGCGTTGCGAGCGTGGGTGCGGGTGGATGGTGCTGCGAGGTGCTGTGTGCCGTCGGTTCCGGCTGGTGCGGTGGTGCCGGGCGTGCCCGTGGTGAGGCGTGCCGTGCCTGGTGACGCAGGCATCCGGGGCGCGTTCCGTGCCGAGTGGGCGTGGGTCGCGGGGACATCCGGACGAGATTCAACGTATGGCACCCGGTGTCACTCAGCAAGGCACCGCGTGCCAAAACTTTCTCTCATTTGCCGATTGACCTGCGCAGATGAGCGATGATCGATCAGAGTTACCCGCGAGTAGGGGCAAGCCGGACATACGCAGAGGGCCGCCCCCGGAACGGGAGCGGCCCTCTGTGACGCGTGTCGCCCTGTGTGTCGCCTCGCGCGTCGGCTACGTGCCGCGCAGCGCCTCTTCGATCGTCCGCATGACCTCGTCCAGCGGGGCGTCCGTACGGGCCACCGCCACCAGCACCTCGCCCTGCGTGCGGACCGCCGCCGGGGCGGCCGGCGCCGTCGTCAGGGTCCGGCCCGCGCCGATCCCCGAGCCGAAGGTCTTGCGCACGATCGAGAAGGCGTGGTCCAGCTGCGCCTCCACGTCGCCCTGGCCGCCCGCCCGCAGCCAGCGCCGCAGCACGTGGTTGTGGGCGGTGACCACCGCCGAGGCGGCCACCTCGGCGAGCAGCGGGTCGTCATTGCCGTCGTGCTGCTCGTGCTCGTCGAAGTGGGCCAGCAGGTACCGGGTGAACAACCGCTCGTACCGGGCCACCGAGGCGATCTCCCGCTCCCGCAGCGCCGGCACCTCGCGGGTCAGCCGGTAACGCTCCACCGACACCGCGGGCGAGGCGGCGTACATCTTCATGACTTCCTTGATCCCACGGCACACCGTGTCGAGCGGGTGCTCGTGCGCCGGGGCCACGTCGAGCACCGCCTCGGCGCGGGTCAGGGTGTCGTCGTGGTCCGGGAAGATCGCCTCTTCCTTGGACCGGAAGTGCCGGAAGAAGGTCCGGCGCGCCACCCCGGCGGTCGCCGCGATCTCGTCGACCGTCGTCGCCTCGTACCCCTTGGTCGCGAACAGCTCCATGGCCGCCGCCGCGAGCTCGCGGCGCATCCTGAGCCGCTGGGCGGCCGCCTTGGTGCCGGCCGGGCTCTCCGGGGCGTCGGAGGCCGAGGAGGCGCGGGGCGAGGTCTTGGCGGGCTGGGACATAGAGCGAAAGTACTTCATCCGCGCAGGGGAGCGCGCCTGCGGGGGGCGGGACGGGGGTGGATGCGGGGGAGAGCCCGCACTGGGCTCGGGAGGGTGTGTCCGCCGTGAGGGTCCGGCGGACCCGAGCAGCCCTCCCCACGCATCCGGCTCGTGGCCCGTCGGCTTACCGGCGGGCGTACTCACGGAATCCGCGGCCGGTCTTCCGGCCCAGGCAGCCCGCCGCCACCAGGTGCTCCAGCAGCGGGGACGGGGCCAGACCCGGGTCGC
Source organism: Streptomyces sp. NPDC048461 (assembly GCF_055587105.1). Taxonomy (NCBI): domain Bacteria; kingdom Bacillati; phylum Actinomycetota; class Actinomycetes; order Kitasatosporales; family Streptomycetaceae; genus Streptomyces; species Streptomyces sp. NPDC048461. Next base: position 526,483 of record NZ_JBVJGW010000002.1, read on the forward strand.
GGAACTCCTTGTGGAGGACCTTCTCGATGGCCAGCGAGACGTCCAGGCCGACCACGTCGAGCAGCTCGAAGGGCCCCATCGGGTAGCCGCCGCCCAGCTTCATCGCCGCGTCGATCTGGTCGAGGCTCGCGTAGTGCTGCTCGACCATCTTGATCGCGTTGTTGAGGTACGGGAACAGCAGCGCGTTCACGATGAAGCCGGCCCGGTCCCCGCAGTCCACCGGGTGCTTGCGCACCTTCAGGCAGATCTCGCGGACCGTGGCGTGCACGTCGTCGGCGGTCAGCACCGTGCGGACCACCTCGACCAGCTTCATCGCCGGCGCCGGGTTGAAGAAGTGCATGCCGATCACGTCCTGCGGCCGCGAGGTCACGCGGGCCACCGCGATCACCGGCAGCGAGGAGGTCGTCGTGGCCAGCACCGCGCCCGGCCTGCACACCTTGTCCAGGGCCGCGAACAGCTCCTGCTTCACGGCCAGGTCCTCCGCGACCGCCTCCACGGCCAGGTCGACGTCGGCGAAGGCGTCCAGCGAGCCGGCCGGGGTGATCCGGCCCAGGGTCTGCGCGGCGGCCTCCTCGGTCAGGCGGCCCTTGGACACCGCACGGCCCAGGGACTTCCCGATCGCGGCCTTCGCGGCCTCGGCCTTCTCCTGGCTGCGGGCCGCCAGCACCACGGTGAACCCGGACTGCGCGAAGACCTGCGCGATCCCGCTCGCCATCGTGCCCGAGCCGGCCACGCCGACCGAGGTCACGGGACGGCCACCGGCCGCTCCGGCGCCGTCCGCCGGGGTCTGCGGGTCGCGGACGACCACCGAGCTGCCCGGCGCCTCGTACGTGTAGAAGCCGCGGCCCGCCTTCTGGCCGGTCAGGCCGGCCTCGGCGAGGTGCCCGAGGATGGGCGCCGGGGCGTGCAGCCGGTCGCCGGAGGAGGTGTACATGGCCTCCAGGACGGTCCGGGCGGTGTCCACCCCGATCAGGTCGAGCAGCGCGAGCGGGCCCATGGGCAGGCCGCAGCCGAGCCGCATCGCCGCGTCGATGTCCTCGCGGGAGGCGTACTTCGACTCGTACATGGCGGCGGCCTGGTTGAGGTAGCCGAACAGCAGGCCGTCGGCGACGAAACCGGGCCGGTCGCCGACGGAGACCGGCTCCTTGCCGAGCTCGCGGGCCAGGGCCGTGACCGCCTCGACGGCCGGCGGCGCGGTAAGGACCGAGGAGACCACCTCGACGAGCTTCATCGCCGGCGCCGGGTTGAAGAAGTGCAGGCCCAGGACGCGCTCGGGCCGCTGCGACTCGGCGGCGAGCCGGGTCACCGACAGCGCGTTGGTGCCGGTCGCCAGGATCGTGTCCGGCCGGACGACCGCGTCGAGCTCGCGGAACACCTGCTGCTTGGCCTCGTACGACTCGGGCACGACCTCGATGACGAGGTCGGCCTCGGCGGCGGCGCCCAGGTCGCCGAAGGTGCGGAAGCGGGCGAGGACGTCCGCCCGCTCCTGCTCGGTGAGGAGTTCGCGGGTGACGGACCGGGCGGTGGCCGCCTCCAGCGAGGCCGCGGCCCGGCGGGCGGCCGCCTCGCTGATGTCGATGCCGATGACCTCGTGACCGGCCCGGGCGAGGACCTCGGCGATGCCGGAGCCCATCGTGCCGAGGCCGACGACGGCGATGGTCTGGAGGGAGGAGTGACTGGACTGACGGTCCATCGAGGGACTCCAGTGGAAGAGGGTGACGACTGAGGGGACGCGCGTGGCGCACGGTGCACGCGCAGGCCGTACGGAAGGAAGGCCGCGCGGAGAGGTCCCGCGGGGCGCACCCGGGGCCGATGGGCCCGGAGGCGAAGACGCCCGGAGGGAAGAAGCGGCGGAACCCTGTCCCGGGGTCCGCGCCGTGAGGTCGTGCAGAGTCGTTCAGAACCGACTGGCACGGGGCGGCTGCGTCACCAGGCCGCCCTCGTACGTGTTGTAAGGACAGTAACCCGTCGGTAACTGGTCCGCCAGAGCGCGGAGATGTGACCTGTACCGCCCAAATGTACCGATCATCGATCATCGATCAACCGCATGTCCGGAACCCCGCGTGCGCGCCCCGTCGGACCCCTAGGGTGGCCGGGTGAACGACGTGCTGGAGCGCCTGCGGGCGGAGGCCGGGCCATCACCGGAGTACGAGGTGCTGCGCACGGCGCAGCCGGAGGCCCTGGCGGCCTCCCTGACCTCGGCCGGGCTGCCCCTGTGGGCCCGCGAACTGGCCGCGTACCGGCTGGGGCTGGCGGGTGACCGGCGCGCCTTCGAGTCCCTCGTCCTGCTGCTCAACCACCGGGACCCGCCCCGCTGCGCGGCCGCCGCCACCGCCCTGGCCGTGCTCGCCGACCCGCGCACCGCCCGCGCGGCGGCCGCCCTCGCCACGAACTCCCTGCGCACCGCCTACGCCCTGCACCCGGTCCGGCTGCTCACCGCGCTGCGCGCGCCCGAGTCCGTACCGGCCCTGATGACCACGCTCTCCCGGCTGCTGTCCCCGCACGACCCGTACTGGCGGGTGGCCCTGGCCTGCGTCGAGGGCCTCGGCAGCCTCGGCGACCCGCGCGCCCGCGACCTGCTGGTCCGGGCCCAGTCCCACCCCCGCCTCGCCGTGGCCGCGACCACGGCGCTGCGGGAGCTCGGCTGACACCGCGGCGCGGCCGCCTGATCAGCCGCGGTCCGGTCGCGGTCCGGCCGCGGTTCAGCCGCGGAAGCCCAGCAGGCCGTGCAGGGCCGCGCCGCCCGCCGAGGGCGGGACCGCGCGGGTCGCCGTCGCCGGCTTCGGGGCCGGCCGGGCGGGGCAGGTCGCGTCCGCGGCCGTCCCCGTCCTCAGGTACGCCGCCACCTTCTCGTCCAGGCACTTGTTGCCGCTGAGCGCGATCCCGTGGTTGCCGCCGCCCTCCTCGACCACCAGCGCCGAGCCCTTCAGCCGGTCGCGCATGCTGAGAGCGCCCCCGAACGGGGTCGCCGCGTCCTCCGTCGCCTGCAGGATCAGGGCCGGCGGCAGGCCGGCGTTGGTGACGTCCGGGGCCCGCAGCGACTCCGTCGGCCAGAACGCGCACGGGGCGTTGTACCAGGCGTTGTTCCACGTCATGAACGGCGCCTCGGCGTGGGTGCGCCACATGTCCGCGCGCCAGCGGTTCCAGTTCTTCGGCCAGGCCGAGTCCCGGCACTGCACCGCCGTGTAGACGCTGTAGCCGTTGCCCGCCGAGGGCTCCACGGCGCCGAACCGCTCGTACGCCGCCACCAGCGGCTTCGGGTCCCCGTCCCGGGCGTACGCGGCGAAGGCCTCGGCGAGGTTCGGCCAGTAGCCGTCGTAGTAGGCACCCGGCATGTACGTGTCCTCCAGCTCGGCCGGACCCACCGTGCCGCCCGCCGGTGTCGCGCGCAGCGACTCCCGCATCGCGTACCAGCGTTCCTCGACCTCCTCCGGGTCGGTGCCCAGCCGGTACGTGGCGTCGTACTTCGCCACCCAGGCCAGGAACGCCTTGTGGCGGGCGTCGAAGGCCCGGTCCTGGGCGAGGTTGTCCTCGTACCAGACGCCCGCCGGGTCCACCACGGAGTCCAGAACGAGACGGTGGACGCGGCCCGGGTGGAGCTTGGCGTACACCGCGCCCAGGTACGTCCCGTAGGAGTACCCGAAGTAGCTGATCCGCTCCGCGCCCAGCGCGACGCGCACCGCCTCGATGTCGCGGGCGGCCGAGACGGTCCCCACGTGCGGCAGCACGTCCGCGTGCCGGGTCCCGCAGGACTCGGCGAAGGAGCGGACCCGCTCCAGGTTGGCCCGCTCGGTGGCCGCGTCGCGCGGCACGGAGTCCGGCCGTACGGGCTTGAAGTGCCCGGCCGCGCAGTCGAGGACGGGCTCGCTCTTGCCGACGCCCCGGGGGTCGAAGCCGATCACGTCGTACTGGGCGGCGACGTCGTCGGGGAGGGCGGAGGCGACGAACCCGGCCAGGGCGCGGCCGCTGCCGCCGGGGCCGCCGGGGTTGACCAGCAGCGGCCCCTGCGAGGAGGCGGCCGTGTGCGGGACCCGGGTCAGGGCGAGGGAGATCTGCCGGCCGCCGGGCCGGTCGTGGTCGAGGGGGACCTTGAGGGAGGCGCACTGCAGCGTGGGGTAGCGGGGGGTCGCGCAGCCGGTCCAGCTCAGGGCGGCCGCGGCCCCGGCCGCGACGGGGGACCCGGCCGGCGCCGGCGCGGCGGTGACGGGACTCGCGAGGGCGGCGGCCACGGTGGAGATCGACAGCAGGACAGCGGCGCGCTTCTTCAAGGGGTGCAGCATGGGGCCTCCCAGCCGAGGGTTCTGGGCGGAATCGTCCCGGAAACCGCGGCCCGAAAGCGGGATTGGGCGGTTCATTGGCCCGATGTGATGACCCCTCGGCGGGCCTGCCGGGTCACAGCAGCGCGAGCTGCGTCGGCTCCCCGGGCCGCGGCGCGCCCGGACCGCCGTCGGGGCGGTCCGGGAGGACCGTGCGGCGGGCCGCCCCCGGGCCGCTCGGGCCGATGCCGAATTCGGCCGCCAGTTCGTGGACTTGGCGGGTGATCTGCCGCTGGTACCAGGTGGGGGCGTACGAGCCGCCGGCGTACATCCGCGCGTACCGCTCGACCAGGTGCGGGTGGTGCGCGGTCAGCCAGGCCGTGAACCACTCGCGCGCGCCCGGCCGCAGATGGAGTACCAGGGGTGTCACGGAGGTCGCGCCGGACGCGGCGACGGCCCGGACGGAGGCCCGCAGCTGCTCCGGGGCGTCCCCGAGGAACGGGATCACGGGGGCCATCAGCACCCCGCACTCGATCCCGGCGTCGGTGAGGGTCCGTACGGCGTTCAGCCGGGCGGCGGGGGAGGGGGTGCCGGGCTCGACGGTCCGCCACAGGGCGGTGTCGGTGAAGCCGACGGAGACGGACACCCCGACCTCGGTGACCTCGGCGGCCTGCCGCAGGAGCGGGAGGTCGCGCAGGATCAGCGTCCCCTTGGTGAGGACGGAGAACGGGTTGGCCCGGTCGCGCAGCGCCTCGATGATCCCCGGCATGAGCCGGTAGCGGCCCTCGGCGCGCTGGTAGCAGTCGACGTTCGTGCCCATGGCGATGTGCGCTCCGGTCCAGCGGCGGGACCCGAGTTCGCGGCGCAGCAGTTCGGGGGCGTTGACCTTCACCACGATCTGGGAGTCGAAGCCGAGGCCGGTGTCGAGGTCGAGGTAGGAGTGGGTCTTGCGGGCGAAGCAGTACACGCATGCGTGACTGCAGCCCCGGTACGGGTTCACGGTCCACTCGAACGGCATCCGCGAGGCGCCCGGAACCCGGTTCACGATCGAGCGGGCCCGTACCTCGTGGAAGGTGATCCCGTGGAACTCGGGGGTGTCGAAGGTTCGGGTGACGACGGCGTCGGTGCCGAAGAGGGCGGCCGGACCGGCGGCCCGCCGCCCGTCCCCGGACTCCCCGGTCAGATGGTCCCAGCGCATGGGCGCCTCCCTCGGTAGATCTGAACCGAGAATAGAACAAACGTTCCCATGATCGTGCGGACGGGATTCCCGGGGTGCCCGGATCGGGGTCGGGGCGGGGTCGGGCGGCGTCGGGGCGGGCCCGGATTTGGGTGCCCGGGCCGGAGGTGGTTGGCTTCGGCGTGACGAGCGATCACAACTGCTGGAGGAAACGCCATGGCGCAGGTCGAGGCCACCACGGAGCGGATCATCACGGCCGACGCGGAGACCGTGTTCGACGCGCTGGCGGACTACGCCGGCACCCGGGGCAAGCTGCTGCCCGAGCACTTCAGCGAGTACGAGGTGCGCGAGGGCGGCGACGGCGAGGGCACCCTCGTGCACTGGAAGCTCCAGGCCACCAGCAAGCGCGTGCGCGACTGCCTGCTGGAGGTGACCGAGCCCACCGACGGGCAGCTGGTCGAGACCGACCGCAACTCCTCCATGGTCACCACCTGGGTGGTCACCCCGGCCGGTGAGGGCAAGTCCAGGGTCGTCGTCTCCACCGTGTGGAACGGCGCGGGCGGCATCGGCGGCTTCTTCGAGCGCACCTTCGCCCCCAAGGGCCTCGGCCGCATCTACGACACCCTGCTGGCCAACCTGGCCGCCCACGTCGAGGGCTGAGCGCCCGCGGCGTCCGCGCGCCGCGTCGGCGGCTCACCGGTTCGGGTGGACTTCCCCGGTCGGCGGCGGCCCCGCCCGCCACCCCCGGAAGCCTGGCGTGGCCCCCGGGGCGCCCGCAGGCCCGGCGGCTAGGGTGGGGCCCTGCGCGCGTGCCGTCGCACGCGTGCGACCGACCGCCCGGGGGCCCGATGAAGATCCTCATCTCCGCCGACATGGAAGGCGCCACCGGCGTCACCTGGCCCGCCGACGTGCTGCCCGGCACGCCCCAGTGGGAGCGCTGCCGGTCGCTGTTCACCTCGGACGTGAACGCCGCCGTCCTCGGCTTCTACGACGGCGGCGCGGATCAGGTCGTCGTCAACGAGGCGCACTGGACGATGCGCAACCTCCTGCTGGAGAAGCTCGACGCCCGTGCCGAGATGCTCACCGGCCGCCACAAGACCCTCTCCATGGTCGAGGGCGTGCAGCACGGCGACGTCGACGGCATCGCCTTCGTCGGCTACCACACCGGCGCCGGCGCCGAAGGCGTCCTGGCCCACACCTACCTCGCCAACTCCATCACCGGAGTCTGGGTCAACGGGGTCCGCGCCAGCGAGGGCCTGCTGAACGCGCACGTCGTCGCCGAGTACGGCGTACCGGTGGTCCTGGTCACCGGGGACGACCTGACCTGCGTCGACGCCGCCGGTTACGCCCCCGGTGCGGTGACCGTCGCGGTCAAGGACCACGTCTCGCGCTACGCCGCCGTCTGCCGGACCCCCGCCCGCACCGCCGCCGACATCCGCGCCGCCGCCCAGGAGGCCGCGGCCCTCGCGGTGTGCCACGAGCCCGTGCGCGGCGGCCCCTTCGCCGTGGAGCTGGAGTTCGACGCCGAGCACCTGGCCATGGCTGCCACGGTGGTGCCGGGCGTCGAGCGGTGCGGGGAGCGCAGGGTCGCGTACGCCAGCGAGACGATGTACGAGGGGATCCGCGCCTTCAAGGCGGTCACGACGGTCGTCTCGGCGGCCGTGGAGGAGCAGTATGGCTGACATGCCCGCAGTCACCGCCGAGGCCCCGGCCGCCGCCGTGGACCGGGTCGCGCTCGACGAGGCCGTCGAGTTCACCTCCGGCCTCATCAGGATCGACACCACCAACCGGGGCGGCGGCGACTGCCGCGAGCGCCCCGCCGCCGAGTACGTGGCCGAGCGGCTCGCCGCGGCCGGGCTGGAGCCGCTCCTGCTGGAGCGGACCCCGGGCCGCACCAACGTGGTGGCCCGGATCGAGGGCACCGACCCCTCGGCCGAGGCCCTCCTGGTCCACGGCCACCTCGACGTGGTGCCGGCCGAGGCCGCCGACTGGAGCGTGGACCCCTTCTCCGGCGAGGTCCGCGACGGCGTGGTCTGGGGCCGCGGCGCCGTCGACATGAAGAACATGGACGCGATGGTCCTGGCCGTCGTGCGGGCCTGGGCCCGCGCCGGGGTGAGGCCGCGCCGGGACGTGGTCCTCGCCTACACCGCCGACGAAGAGGACAGCGCCGTGGACGGCGCGGGCTTCCTCGCGGACCACCACCCGCATCTCTTCGAGGGGTGTACCGAGGGCATCAGCGAGTCCGGCGCCTTCACCGTGCACGCCGGACCCGGACGGGCCCTCTACCCGATCGCCGCCGGTGAACGCGGCACCGCCTGGCTGAAGTTGACCGCCCACGGCACCGCCGGGCACGGCTCCAAGCCCAATCGCTCCAACGCCGTCAGCCGGCTCGCCGCCGCCGTCGCGCGGATCGGCGAGTACGCCTGGCCGGTCCGGCTCACCGACACCGTCACCGCCTGCATCACCGAACTCGCCGCCCTCCAGGGCCTGTCGGTCGACCCCCGGGCCCCAGGCTTCGACCTCGCCGCGGTACTCGCCGAACTCGGTCCCGCCGCCGCCCTGGTCGAGGCCACCCTGCGCAACAGCGCCAACCCGACGATGCTGAGCGCCGGTTACAAGCTCAACGTGATCCCCGGGCAGGCCACCGGCTACGTCGACGGGCGGATGCTGCCCGGCGGCGAGGCCGAGTTCATCGCCACCCTGGACGCGCTCACCGGACCGGACGTGCGCTGGGAGTTCCACCACCGGGAGGTCGCCCTGGAAGCCCCGGTGGACGGGCGGACGTACGGGATCCTGCGCGAGTCCGTCGAGCGGTTCGACCCGGACGGGCACGTGGTCCCCTTCTGCATGGCGGGCGGCACGGACGCCAAGCAGTTCTCCCGGCTCGGCGTCACCGGCTACGGCTTCTCCCCGCTGAAGCTGCCGCCCGGATTCGACTACTGGTCCCTCTTCCACGGCGTGGACGAGCGGGTGCCCGTCGAGGCCCTGCACTTCGGCGTCCGCGTCCTCGACCACGCGCTGCGGACCCTGTGAGGGAGACCCTGTGATGGCGGCGGAGACCCGGCCCTACGGAAGCTGGCCCTCACCGATCGACGCGGCCCTCGCCGCCTCGCTCGACGGGCGCCCCGAATACGTCGGCACGGTCGGCTCCGAGGTGTGGTGGACCGAGCCCCGGCCCGAGGAAGGCGGCCGCCGGACCCTGGTGCGCCGGCGTCCCGCCGGCGCCGGACCCGAGGTCACGGCGCTGCCCGCGCCGTGGAACGTGCGGAGCCGGTTCACCGAGTACGGCGGCCGGCCCTGGGCCGGCGCCGAACGGCCCGCGGGCGGGCCCCTGGTGGTGTTCGTGCACTTCGACGACCAGCGGCTGTACGCGTTCGAACCCGACGCCCCCGATGTGCCCGGCGCCCCTGACGCCCCCGGTGGACCGGGCCCCCGGCCCCTCACCCCGCCGTCCTCCGCCGGCGGCGGGCTGCGCTGGGTCGACCCGGTCCTGCGCGGCGGGGAGGTGTGGTGCGTGCTGGAGGAGTTCACCGGGCCCGCGCCCACCGACGTGCGCCGGGTGCTGGCGGCGGTCCCGCTCGACGGGTCGGCCGCCGAGGACCGCTCCCGGGTGCGCGAACTCACCGACGCGCGGCACCGGTTCGCCACCGGGCCCCGGCTCTCCCCGGACGGGCTGCGGGCCGCCTGGCTCGTGTGGGACCACCCCCGGATGCCCTGGGACGGCACCGAGCTGCGGCTCGCCGACATCACCGCCGACGGCGAGCTGACCGGGGCCCGCACCGTGCTCGGCGGCCCGGAGGAATCCGTCGCCCAGGTGGAGTGGACGCCCGGCGGGAGCCTCCTCGCGGTCAGTGACCGCGGCGGCTGGTGGAACCCGTACCGGGTGGACCCGGAGGGCGGCGACGCCATCAACCTGTGCCCGAGGGAAGAGGAGTTCGGGGGGCCGCTGTGGAAACCGGGGCTGCGCTGGATCGCCGCGCTCCCCGACGGGCTCGTCGCCGTGCTGCACGGTCAGGGCTCCTCGGTGCTCGGCGTCCTGGACCCCGACAGCGGTGACCTGGTGGACGCCGCCGGACCGTGGACGGCCTGGCAGCCGACGCTCGCCGTGAGCGGCACCCGGGTCTACGGGGTCGCCGCCAGCCCGCGCAGCGCGTACGAGGTGGTCGAGCTGGACACCGCCACCGGGCACGCCCGCGTGGTGGGCGCGGAGGGCGTCGACCCGGTGGACCCCGCCTACTATCCGGAGCCGCAGAGCCGCACCTTCCCCGGTCCCGACAACCGGGAGATCCACGCCCACGTCTACCCGCCCCACCACCCCGCCCTGCGGGCCGCCGCCGACGAACTGCCCCCGTACGTGGTGTGGGCGCACGGCGGCCCCACCGACCACGTGCCGCCCGTACTCGACCTGCACATCGCCTACTTCACCTCCCGCGGCATCGGCGTGGTCGAGGTGAACTACGGCGGGTCCACGGGCTACGGCCGGGCCTACCGGGAGCGGCTGCGCGAGCAGTGGGGCGTGGTCGACGTGGAGGACTGCGCGGCCGTGGCCCGGGCGCTGGCCGCCGAGGGCACCGCCGACCCGGACCGCCTCGCCATCCGCGGCGGCAGCGCCGGCGGCTGGACGGCGGCGGCCTCGCTGGCCGCCACCCCGCTGTACGCCTGCGCCGCGATCATCTACCCCGTACTGGACCTGCTCGGCTTCGCGGAGGAGACCCACGACCTGGAGTCCCGCTACCTCGACGGCCTGGCGGGGCCGCCGCAGACCCTCGCCGTCCGCTCCCGCGAGCGCTCGCCGGTGGCCCGCGCCGACCGGATCACCGCCCCCTTCGTCCTGCTCCAGGGGCTGGACGACGCGGTCTGCCCGCCGGCCCAGGCCGAGCGGTTCCTGGCCGCGCTGCGGGGCCGGCCGGTGCCGCACGCCTACGTGACCTTCGCGGGTGAGGGCCACGGCTTCCGGCGGGCGGACACCATGGTCCGCGCGCTGGAGGCGGAACTGTCCCTGTACGCCCAGGTCTTCGGGATCGAGCGCGCCGACGTGCCGCTGCTGCGGCTGGAGCCGTGAGGCCGGGCTCCGCCGCTCAGGCCGCCGCGATCCAGACGCGGAGCGGGCCGAGCGTGGTGAAGCCGGCCCGGAGGGCGGCGTCGAGGTCGTCCCCCGACTCGTAGCCGACCACCGGCAGATCCGGCCGGCGCGCCGCGACCGCGGTGAGGACGCCCGCCCAGGCGGAGCCGGCGGACGCGCCGTCGCGGGCGAACAGGTTGGAGACGCCGACGACGTCGCCGGTGCGGTGCGCCACCGCCCCCGCGACGATCCGGCCGGTGCTGCCGCCGGCGGCCCGGGTGCCCCCGGCGGTCCCGCCGTCGTCGCTGCCGGCGCGGCCCGCCAGGAAGACGGTCCCGCCGGCGAGCAGGTCCGGACGGAACAGGCCGGGGGGCTCCCCGTCGGCCCAGGCGGCCTCCCACTGCCGCAACTCCCCGGCGCCGGCCACCTCGGACCACTCCAGGGGCGGACCGGAGGCCGTGACCGGCGCCCCCCCGGGCCGGTGGATCCACTGGGCCTCGAACAGCACCCGGAAACCCTCCGGGCCTGGGCCGTGTCTTTCGGATCAGGGCGGATCAGGCCGGGGTGTCCGGTGCCGTGCGTCGCAAGGCCGAGGAGGGAGCCGACGTGGTGTGTCGGCGACCGACGAGAACGCCGCGAGGCGCGGTGCCGGACACCCCGGGCCCGCCATGATCCGAAAGACACGGCCCAGGTCGAGCGCGGCGAAGCTGTCCTTGACCGAGCAGCCCGGGGAGCCGGTGTCCACCGCCGCCACCAGCGCCGCCGCCGACACCCCGTCCGGGCCGAGCGTCACCGCGTCGGGGTACAGGGGCGGGGTCCGCCGCGGGCTGGTCCAGGCGTCCGCGCCGAACGTGCCGGGGAGCCCGTGGGAGCGGCAGACGGCGTCGCACCACGCGGCGTTGTTGCGCGCCGCGGCGAGCCGCAGCCGGTGACGATCGGGGGTGGTGATCACGCCGGGGATCCTGCCACACCTTCTAACCTGGGCGGATGTCCTTTTCCCCGTACCTCCGCGAGGGCGCCCGGGTGGGCCTGCGCCCCGTCCGTGCCGCCGACGGGCCCGAATTCACGGCCCGCGCCCACGAGAGCCGTGAGCTCCACCGCCCCTGGCTGTTCCCGCCCGTCACCCCGGAGGAGTTCGAGCCGTACGCAGCCCGCCTCACCGGGGGCGAGGGCCGCGCCGGGTTCCTCGTCTGCGAACTCGGCACCGGAGCCGTCGCGGGCTTCGTCAACGTCAACAACATCGTGCGCGGCGCCTTCCAGTGCGGCGCCCTCGGCTACGGCGCCTTCGCCCACGCCGCCGGGAGGGGCCTCTTCCGCGAAGCCCTCGGGCTGGTCCTGGCCCACTCCTTCGCGCCGGAGGGCGAAGGACTCGGGCTGCACCGCCTGGAGGCCAACGTCCAGCCCGGCAACGCCGCCTCGATCGCCCTGGTCCGCGGCGCGGGCTTCCGGCTGGAGGGACTGTCCCCGGACTTCCTCCACGTCGACGGGGCCTGGCGCGACCACGAGCGGTGGGCGATCACGGCCACCATGCCGCGCCGCTGAGCGCGCTCTGGCGGAGGATGGGGCCATGCGATCCCTGGTGCTCCTCGACGCCCCGTCCAACCTCGGTCTCAAACCGCCCGCTCCCGGCACCGTGCCCGGGGTGTACAAACTCGCCGGCGCCCTGCGGGAGCAGGGCCTGCTGGCCCGTCTCGGCGCCCGCGAGGGCGGGGTGGTGGTCCCGCCGCGCTACGACCGCGGTGACTGGAAGGAGGGCGACGGCGTGTTCAACGCCGCCGCCCTCGCCGCGTACACGGTGACCCTCGCCGACCGCGTCGAACGGCACCTGCGGGCCGGTGAGTTCCCCGTGGTGCTCGGCGGGGACTGCTCCGTTCAGCTCGGCGCCTCCCTGGCCATGCGCCGCATCGGCCGGTACGGCCTGGCGGCGATCGACGGCTCCGCCGACTTCCGCCACCCGGGCAACGAGGCGGTGAACGGCCCGGTCGGCGCCGCCGGCGGCGAGGAACTCGCCCTGGGCACCGGGCGCGGACAGTCCGACCTCGCGGACCTGGAGGGCCTGGGACCGTACCTGCGCGACGAGGACGTACGGCTCTTCGGGCTGCGGGACGGCGACGCGGACCTCCCCGAGCTGCGGGCCGCCGGGATCCGGACGGCCACCGTGGGCGAGATCCGCGAGCGCGGCGCCGGGCCGGTCGCGCGGGCGGCCCTGGACGGACTGCACCCGCCGGACACCGCCGGCTTCTGGGTGCACCTGGACGCGGACGTGCTGGACCCCGCCGTGATGCCGGCGGTCGACAGCCCGGACCCCGGCGGCCTCGTCCCCGACGAACTCGCCGAGCTGCTCGGGGTGCTGGTGCGCTCGCCGCGCTGCGTCGGCCTCAACGTCACCATCTACGATCCGGACCTCGACCCGGACGGGCGCGCGGGCGTGCTCCTCGCGGACCTGGTCGCGGGAGCCTTCGCGTAGGCCGTCTCTTTCGGATCTTGCCGGGCCCGCGGCGCCCCGCTCCCCGGTCGGAAGCACCGGCCGGAAGCACCGGCCGGAAGCACCGGCCGGAAGCCCCCGCCGTGGGCCCCCGCGCGCGCCGTCGCGCGGGGGCCTTTGCGTAATCCTGACCGGTGGTCCTGTGCGGAACCCCTGTGCACCGGCCGCCGGGGCGTGTTCCCTTTTCCCATGGCCACCACCGTCCGACGCGCCGTACTGACCCTGCCCGCCGCCCCGTTGGGTCCCGAGAACCCGCTGCCCGCCCTGCGCGCGCCCGACGGCGTCCACGCCCCGGACGAGCGCGCGCCCGGCGGGCTGCCGCGCGACCCGGTCCGGCAGACGGGGTACGGGGCGCTGCGCTCCCTGCTGCCCGTCCGGATCCGGGACGGCTACGGACGCGACCGCTCCGCGCGCGAGTTCGAGACCATCGTCATCGAGAACGAGCACCTGCGGGTCACCGTCCTGCCCGGCCTCGGCGGCCGGGTCCACTCGCTCGTCCACCTGCCCACCGGCCGTGAACTGCTGTACCGCAACCCGGTGTTCCAGCCCGCTCACTTCGCGCTGAACGGTGCCTGGTTCTCCGGCGGCATCGAGTGGAACACCGGCGCCCCCGGTCACTCCGCCCTCTCGTGCGCCCCCCTGCACGCCGCGCTCGTCCCGGCCCCCGACGGGGGCGTGATGGTCCGGCTGTGGGAGTGGGAGCGGCTGCGCGACCTGCCGTTCCAGGTGGACCTGTGGCTGCCCGGGGACTCGGAGTTCCTGTACGCCGGCGTCCGTGTGCGCAATCCCCACGAGCGGCCCGCCCCCGTGTACTGGTGGTCCAACACCGCCGTCCCGGAGGACCCGGGTACGCGGATCCTGGCCCCGGCCGACGAGGCCTGGCACTTCGGGTACGAGGGCGCGCCGCAGCGGGTCCCGGTGCCCGAGTGGGAGGGCGCCGACCGCACGTACCCGTCGGCCGCCGTGTCCCCCGCCGACCTCTTCTACGAGGTCCGGAGCGGGGACCGCCCCTGGATCGCTTCGCTGGACGCGGCCGGACAGGGGCTCGTGCAGAGCTCCACCGGGCAGCTGCGCGGCCGCAGGCTGTTCGTCTGGGGGACGGGGCCCGGCGGCCGCCGCCGGCAGGAGTGGCTGACCGAGCCGGGCACGGGCGGCTACGCGGAGATCCAGGCCGGGCCGGCCCGGACCCGGCCGGAGCACGTACGGCTGGACGGCGGGGCGGAGTTCAGCTGGCTGGAGGCCTACGGCCCGCTCGCCGCGGAGGCCGGCGCGGTGCACGGGCCCGACTGGGCGGCGGCCCGCGGCGCGGCCGGAGCCGCCCTGGAAGCCGTACTGCCCCGGGAGCGGGTGGACGCGGCGTACGAGGCGTGGCGCGGGTGCGCCGACGCCGAACCGGGTGAGCGGCTGGCGGTCGGGACGGGCTGGGGCGCCCTGGAGGTGCTGCGCGCGGGCTTCAAGCTGCCGGGCACGCCGTTCGAGGAGTCCACGCTGGGCGAGGAGCAGGCCCCCTGGCTGGAGCTGTGGCGCACGGGCGTCTTCCCCGCCCCGCGCGGGCCGCAGCCACCGGGGCCGAGCCTGGTCGCCGCGCACTGGCGGGACATGCTGGAGACGGCCCCGGCGGACCCGCTGACCGAGTACCACCTGGGCGTGGCGCAGTGGCACGCGGGTGACGTGGCCCAGGCGGTACGGAGCTGGGAGCGCGGGCTGGTGTCGGCTCCGTCGCGGTGGCCGCTGCTGCGGTGCCTGGCGGTGGCGGACGGGCTGGCCGGCGCCCACGAGCGGGCGGCCGACGGTTGTGCGGAGGCCTTCGAGGACCTGGCCGTGGAGAGCCGGGGCGGCGAGGCCTGGGCCGCGGCGGAGTCGGCGCTGGGCCGGGAGGCGATGGAGGCCCTGCTGGCCGCGGGGCGACCGGCCGAGGCCCGCCGGGTGTGGGACCGGCTGCGGCCGGCCCAGCGGGAGCAGGGGCGCTTCCGGTTGCTGGCCGCGCGGCTGCTGGCCGCGGAGGGCCACGTGGCGGCCGCCCGGCGGGTCTTCGAGGACGGGTTCGAGATCCCCGACCTGCGGGAGGGGGAGGAGACCCTCGCGGAGGTCTGGGCCTCCCTCACCGACCGGCCGCTCCCGGCCCGCTACGACTTCCGGATGCGGCCGCCGGAGTAAGCAGGCCGTACGGGCCGGGGGCCGGTCGGGCGGGGTGGGCCGGTCCGGCCGGGCGGGAGCCCGCGGCCCGGCGCGGCCCGGGGGAGCGGCGCACGCCGGGTGCGGGCGGCGCGTCACGCCCGGCAGAGGACCTCGCCGTTCAGGACCGAGAACCAGGCGTCCGGGTCGGCGCCCCAGGTCCGCCAGGCCGCGGCGAGGGAGGCCAGCTCCGCGGGCGTCGTGTGGCCGCCGCGGGTGGCGGTGTCCGCGTAGGCGGAGGCGGTGGTGCGGTCCGCCCACAGGGACGACCACCAGGCGGCCTCCTCGGGCGTGGCGTAGCACCAGGACGTCGCCGAGGAGGCGACCTCGGTGAACCCCGCCTCCCGGGCCCAGGCGCGCAGCCGGCGGCCCGCGTCCGGCTCTCCGCCGTTGGCGCGGGCGACCCGGCGGTACAGGGCCAGCCACGCGTCCAGGCCGGGGGTGGCCGGATACCAGGTCATGGCCGCGTAGTCGGCGTCCCGCGCGGCCACGATCCCGCCCGGACGGCACACCCGCCGCATCTCGCGCAGGGCCCGGACCGGGTCGCCGACGTGCTGCAGCACCTGGTGGGCGTGGACCACGTCGAAGGTGTCGTCGGGGAACTCCAGGGCGTGGACGTCCGCCGTGGCGAACCCGATGCCGGTCAGGCCGCGTTCCTCCGCGTACCGCCGGGCCTGCTCCACGATGCCGGGGGCGGCGTCGACGCCGGTGACCCGGCCGCCCGGTGCGACCCGTTCCGCGAGGTCGGCCGTGATCGTGCCCGGCCCGCAGCCCACGTCCAGGACGGACATGCCGGGGCGCAGCTCGCCGATCAGGTACCCGGCCGAGTTCTCGGCGGTGCGCCACCGGTGCGAGCGCAGCACCGACTCGTGGTGGCCGTGGGTGTAGACAGCGGTCTCCTTGGCGGCGCTCATGGCCGGCTCCTCGTCGTCGAAGGGATGCCTCCCACCGTAGGGGATGCGTTCGCCATGTGAGATATACGTTTCGACATGTGGACACTGCTCCTGCGTGACAAGGGATCCGGGCTCGGCGGTGGCAGGCCGTTCGGCGGGCGAGGAGAGTGGGCCGCAGGGGGACGGGCATCTGGCACAGGACGGTGAGAGCCATGCCGGACACGCTGCTCGCACGGCACGCCGAGGCACTGCGGCTCTTCGGCGAGCGGGTGCGCGCCGTCGGGGACGACCAGTGGGACGCGCCGACACCGTGCGCCGAATGGACCGTGCGGGACCTGGTCAACCACGTCACGGGGGAACAGCTGTGGGTCGTGCCGCTCGTCGCCGGCCGCGGTGTCGACGACGTCGGCGACGAACTCGCGGGCGACCTGCTGGGCGCGGACCCGGTCGCCGCCTGGGAGCGCGCCGCGGCCGCAGCGGCGGCCGCCTTCGCCGCACCCGGCGCGCTGGACCGCACCGTACGGCTCTCGTACGGGCCGGCGCCGGGGCGGGCGTACTGCTCGGAGCTGACGGCCGACTGCGTGGTGCACGCCTGGGACCTGGCGCGGGGCACCGGCGCCGACGACCGGCTGCCGGACGGCCTCGTCGAGTTCTCCGTCAAGGAGGTCATGCCCTACGCCGACGGGCTGGCGGCGAGCGGCATGTACGACGAACCGCTCGTGGTCCCGGCCGGAGCGGACGCGCAGACCAGGCTGCTCGGGCTGCTGGGACGGCGCGGCTGAGGACGACGCGGCCGAGGACGACGCGGCCGAGCCCGGCGCCGGACCCCGCCCCCGCGCCTTCGCGCATCACGGCCGGCCCGCGGCGCGACAACGGGCACCGCCGGGCACACCATCGGAGGAAGGTCCCTGCGAGGGCCGGTACGAGCGGCGAGTCCGGAAG
Organism: Streptomyces sp. NPDC048461; assembly: GCF_055587105.1. Taxonomy (NCBI): domain Bacteria; kingdom Bacillati; phylum Actinomycetota; class Actinomycetes; order Kitasatosporales; family Streptomycetaceae; genus Streptomyces; species Streptomyces sp. NPDC048461. Next base: position 543,473 of record NZ_JBVJGW010000002.1, read on the forward strand.
GCGGGACGCGATGACGGGAATGACGCGGTGACGGGGACGACGCGGTGACGGGGATGCGGCACACGACGGCGGAGGGCCGCGGTCCGGTCCGGTACGGCCCTCCCGCACCCCAGCCGGGCCTGCCCGTGCTGCCCGAGCTGGTTTCGGTGCTTGCCGCGGCCGCCGGACGCGCGGCGCCCGAGCCCCCCGGCGGCGGGAGGTCCGTGCGCGAGGCCGCCTGCCGCTACTGGGGCCGCCGCGGCCTTGCGACCGCCCCGGAGAACGTCGCGGCCGGCCCCGGCGCGCCCGCGCTGCTCCTCGCGCTGATCGGCGCCTACGGGGGCGACGTCCTGCTGCCCCGGCCGTGTCCCGCCTGGTGGACGCCGCAGCTCCGGCTGCTGGGACGGCGGGCCCACCACGTGCCGACCCCGGCCGAGTGCGGCGGCGTGCCGGATCCGTACGCCCTGCTGGAGACCGTACGGCGGGTGCGCGCCGAGGGCGGCGACCCCCGCGTCCTGCTGCTGTCGGTCGCCGACGACCCGACGGCGACCGTGCCGCCGCCCGAGATGCTCCGCGAGGCCTGCGAGGCCGCCGAGTCGGCGGGGCTGTTCGTCGTCAGCGACGAGAGCTGGCGCGACACCCTGCACCGGCCGCACGAGACCCTGGTCCTGAGCCCCGCCGAGATGCTCCCGGACCGGGCCGCCGTGCTCGTCGACCTGTCCGGGGCGCTGCTGCCCGCGGGCTGGCCGGCCGCCGTCGTCCGCTTTCCCGGCACCCCGCGCGGGACCTGGCTGCGCGCCCGCACCCTCGACGTCCTCACCGCCACCGGCGCCCTCACGGCCGGACCCGTCGCGGGCGCCGCCGCGTACGCCCTCGACGAGCCGGTCGCCGTCACCGAACGGGCCCGCTCGGCCGCCGCCCTGCACGGAGCGGTCGCCGCCGCCGCCCACCGGGAGCTGCTCGCCGTCGGGGCGCTGGCCCGGCCCCCGCAGGCCGGCCGGCACCTGTACGCGGACCTGAACCCGCTGCGCGCCGGACTGGCCCGCCAGGGGGTCGGCGACGCCATGGAGCTGGAGGACTGGCTCGGCGGCCGGCTCGGCGCGCCCACCCCGGGCGGGCAGCGGTTCGCGGACGAGTCGGTCGCCCTGCGGGTCAGGCTGTCGACGGGGCCGCTGCTCGGCGCGGACCCGGAGGAGCGGCTGGCCGCGCTCACCGCCCGGGACCCGCTGGAGCTCCCGCACGTACGGCGCTCCCTGGAGCTGCTCGGGTCCGTCCTGCGCGGGCTCGCCTGACCCCTCCCGGACGCGCGCGGGGGTCACGGGCCCACCCGTGCCGCCCGGTCACCCGGTCCGTCCACACCTGCCCGTGAACGCACCCGAGGCGCCCGGGCGTCCGGCCCGTTCCGCGCCGTTGTGCGCGTCCGGCACGGCGGATACGCTCCGTTCGCTGCTCAAGATCACCCCTGCCGGACCACGCGTACGCACGGAACCGCACGCGGGGCCCGGCCCGTCCCCCGGGAGGCGCGCACATGGACGACACCGAGCTGCTGTACCTGGGGGTCGCGCGGCAGGCCGAGCTCGTCCGCGCGGGCAAGGTGACCGCCCGGCGGCTGGTGGAGGCCTCCCTGCGCCGCACCGAGCGGATCGACGGCCACCTGGGCGCGTTCCGCGTGGTCCGCGCCGAGCGGGCGCTGGCCGAGGCCGACGCCCGGGACGCCGCGCGCGCCGCCGGCGCGGACGGCGGACCGCTGGAGGGCGTGCCGATCGCGGTCAAGGACGAGCTCGACGTCGAAGGCGAGGTGACGACCTTCGGCGGCGCCGCCAACCACACCCCGGCCGTCCGCGACTCCGAGGCGGTGCGCAGGCTCCGGGCGGCCGGCGCGGTGATCGTCGGGAAGACCGCCATGCCGGAGTTCGGCCAGTGGCCGTTCACGGAGTCGGCGGCCCACGGCTACACCCGCAACCCCTGGGACACCTCCCGCACCACCGGCGGATCGAGCGGCGGCAGCGCCGCCGCCGTCGCGGCCGGGCTGGTCGCGGCCGCCCTGGGCGGCGACGGGGGCGGCTCGATCCGCATCCCGGCGGCCTGCTGCGGCCTGTTCGGGCTCAAGCCGCAGCGGGGGCGCGTCTCCACCGCCCCCCACCCGCACCTCTGGTACGCCCTGGGCACCGTGGGGCCGCTCACCCGTACCGTGCTGGACAGCGCCGTCCTGTACGACGTCCTCAGCGGGCCGGTCGCCGGTGACCGCTGGACCGCGCGCCCCACCCGCACGAGCTTCACCGAGGCGGCGTCCACCGACCCCGGCAGGCTCCGGATCGGGTACTCGGCCAAAGCGGCGGTGCCCGGCGTGCGTCCGCACCCCGACCACGTACGGGCCCTGCGCGACACCGTGCGGGCGCTGCGCGAACTGGGCCACGACGTACGCCCCGTCGACCCGCGCTACCCCGACACCACGGCCGCGTTCCTCCCGCAGTTCGGCGGCGGCGTCCGGTCCGAGGCGGCGGCGATGGAACGGCCGGAGCTCCTGGAACGCCGCACCCGGCAGACGCTGCGCGTCGCCCGGCTGGCGCCCGAGGCCGTCGTGGAACGGGCGGTCCGCGCCGGGGAGCGGATGGCCGTGCGCGCGAACCGGGTCTTCGAAGAGGTCGACGTGCTGCTGACCCCGACCCTCGCCGAACGGCCGCGGCGCGTCGGCGCCCTCGACGGTGCGGGCCTGCTCCGGGCGATGGTCCGCTCGTTCCCGATGATCGCCTACACCGCGCTGTGGAACGTCACGGGAAACCCCGCCGCCTCCGTGCCCGCCGGATTCGCCGCGGACGCGATGCCGTCGGCCGTCCAGCTGGTGGGCGGGGAGCACGACGAGACCACCCTCGTCCGGGTGGCGGCGCAGCTGGAGGCCGTACGTCCGTGGGCGGACCGCAGGCCCGTCCTCGCGGAGTGAGCGCCCGCGGCCGCGCCGTCGTGCCGCCGCTCGCACGCACCGCCGCCCCGGGGCCGCCCGCGGCGGGGCCGGCTCACCCGTCGGCCGGCCGGGGCGCCCTGATCCACCGCCAGAGCGCCGGACCCGCGCTGATCAGCAGGGTCAGCCCGACCGCCAGGGCCACGCCCTTCCACGGCTCCGAGAAGAGCGAGCCGCCCACGATGCCGATCAGGCCGTACGTGGCCGCCCAGGCGAGGCAGGCCGGCGCGTCGCCGTGGGCGAAGCGGCGCAGCGGCAACTCCGCCAGCAGGCACGCCAGCATGACCGGGATGCGGCCCGCCGGCAGCAGCCGGGACACCACCAGCACCAGCACCCCGTGCTCGTCCAGCTTCGTCTGCGCCTGCTCCAGCCGCTCGGGCGTGGCCCGGGCGCGCAGCCGCTCCAGCCACCGCGAGCCGTTGCGCGAACGCACGCCGCGCTGCCCGAGCCAGTACAGCGCGACGTCCCCGGTGAACGCGGCCGCCGCGGCCACCCCGAACACCAGCAGCACCCCGAAGGGCGGCGCCTGGTGGTGGAACGCCACCACCGCCGCCGAACTCACCAGCGCCCCCGTCGGGATCACGGGAACCAGCGCGCCCAGCGCCACCAGGACGAACAGCGCCGGGTAGCCCAGTGCCTGCCGGGTGGTCTCCGGCGCCTGGCCGGCGGCCACCGCGAGGTCGAGCGGGCTCACGGCAGCCGTACCCTCTCGCCGTGCGCGGGGGCCCGTACGGTCACCTTCGGCGCGAGCTGCCGCGCGCGGCGCACGAACTCCTCGCCCGGCGCGTGGAACTCGTGCGGCCGCACCGCGTCCATGCCGATCGGCCAGTACGTCCCGTAGTGCACCGGGACCGCCGCCGCCGGGGCCAGCTCGGCCAGCGCCAGCGCCGCCCGCCCGGCGTCCAGGTGGCCGGGGCCGAGGTACGGGCCCCAGCCGCCCACCGGCAGCAGGGCCACGTCCACCGGACCGACCTCCTCGGCCATCGTGTCGAACAGCCCGGTGTCCCCGGCGAAGTAGGTGCGCGCCGCGCCCTCGACCACGTACCCGAGGGCCGGGGCGAGCTGCGGACCGAACGGGAGGCGCCGGCCGTCGTGCCGGGCCGTGACCGCCCGTACGACGACCCCCGCCCGCACCGGGACCTCGTCGCCCGGCGTCACCTCCGTCACCGCCAGGTCCCGCAGCGCGGCGGTCCGGGCCAGCCCGGGCACCGCCTTGCGGGCGCCGCGCGGCACGAGGAGCCGGGTCCCGGGCGCGAGCCGTGCCAGGGAGGGGAGGTGGAGGTGGTCGGAGTGCAGGTGCGAGATCAGCACGACGTCCGCCCGCGCCGCCTCGGGCGGCGGCGGCGCGCCGCGCCGCCGCCGCAGGTGCGCCAGGCGCCGCGCGAACAGCGGATCCGTCAGCAGCCGCACCCCGGAGTCCTCGACCGTGCACGTGGCGTGCCCCCACCAGGTGATCTCGACCGGCATGCGGGCCTCCCTCCCTCGCTCGTCCGTCACCGAGCCTAGAGCGTGCCCCGTCGAAGCGCCCCGAACCGGGGCCCCGCCCGGACCGGACCCGGTGGACCCCTCCTCCCCGGCGCCGGATCCGAGTAGGGTCGGGGGCCATGGAAGAGCTGCGCGTGGCCGCGATCGCCAGCCTGACCCCGCTCGAGGACCTGGACGCCGACCCCTTCGCCGTGGACACCCGCAGCCAGCACGCCATGTGCGCGCGCTGGGCCGCCGACCACGGCTACGTGGTGACGCGGCACCTGCTCGTCTACGGGATGCGTCCGGACCACTGCGGGCTGTGGTCCGGCGTCGACGAGGGCCAGGTCGACCTGTTCGTCGCCGCCAACGACCGGGTGCTGGCCCGGGCGCTGCGCTCGGTCGACGAGTTCGCCGCCGAGTGCGCGCGCCGCGGCGTGCGGCTGGAGACGGCGGGGTACGAGGAGCCGGGCTACACCTCCGGGATGAAGGCCGAGGTGCACCGCCGGCTGTCCATGCCGACCGCCGGGTACGACGGGACCTGACCGCCGCCGCCCGGCCGCCGCGTGACGCGCGGCACCCGACCCGCGGCTGCCGCACATCCGTGCGCGGCCGGTGTCGCCCGGCCGGGTGAGCGCGGTTGTGCGAGCCTGGAGGCCGGGCCCAAGGGGCGGGACGGTGAGGCGGGTACGGCGTGTTGCGTGGACGGTGGCGGGCGACGGGCGCCGCACTGGTGCGGGTGGTCCTCGTGTGGGCGGTGTCCACACTGACGATGCTGGCCCTGGCCGGGATCCTGCCGGACTTCCGGCTCCGGTCCGGCAACGGCGACAGCGTCACCCAGATCGGGCTGACCGCCGCCTGGTGCGCCGGGGCCTTCGGCCTGCTGAGCGCGCTCGTCTGGCCCGTCCTCGTCCGGGCCCTGCTGCTGGTGCCCGCGCTGGTGCTCGGGCTGCTCGTCTTCTTCCTCAACGGCTCGCTGCTGCTGATCGCGCTCAGCCTGGTCCCTTCCGGCGGTGAGGTCGCCCCCGACACCGCGGTGGTGGTGGCCGCGGTGATGTCCGCGGTCGCGTCGGCGACCTCCACCGCGCTCGCGGTGCGCGACGACGAGGCGTACCGCCGGCGGCTCTACCGGCTCGCCGACCGGCGCCGCCGGCGCCAGCGCAGGACCGGCGCGCGCGGAGCCGACGGGGCCCCGCCCGGGCTGGTCTTCCTCCAGCTCGACGGGGTCGGGTACGAGGTGCTGCGCCGGGCGGCGGGCAGCGGGCTGATGCCGACGGTGGCCGGCCTGCTGGAGAGCACCCATCGCGTCACCTCCTGGCGTACGGACTGGTCCAGCCAGACCGGCGCCAGCCAGCTCGGCATCCTGCACGGGTCCACCTTCGACGTGCCCGCCTTCCGCTGGTACGAGAAGGACACCGGCGAGGTGGTGGTCTGCAACCGGCCCACCAGCGCCGCCGAGCTCCAGCGCCGCGCCGTCGAGCGCACCGGCGACGGCGGCCTGCTCACCCTGGACGGGGCCAGCCGGGGCAACCTGTTCAGCGGCGGCGCCGACCAGCTGGCCCTCGTGCTCTCCGTCTCGGCCCGCCGCGGGCCCGCCAACCGGTCCCGCGCGGGCTACTTCGCGTACTTCTCCGACCCCGCCAACGCGGTCCGCACCGCCCTGTCCTTCGTCGCCGAGGTGGGCCGCGAGATCGGCCAGTCCGTCCGGGCACGGCTGCGCAAGGAGGAGCCGCGGGTCGGCCGGGGCGGGCTGTACCCGCTGATCAGGGCCTTCGCCACCGTCGTCGAACGGGACGTGGTGGTGGCGGCGGTGATCGGCGACATGCTGGCCGGCCGCGCCGCGGTCTACGCGGACCTGGTCGCCTACGACGAGGTCGCCCACCACTCGGGCCCGCGCGGCCGGGACACCGACCGGGTACTGGCCCGGCTCGACCGCAGCCTCGCGCTGATCGGCCGGGTCGCCGAACACGCGCCGCGCTCCTACCGGGTCGTGCTCCTCTCCGACCACGGCCAGAGCCCGGGGGAGACCTTCCTCGGCCGGTACGGGCTCACCCTCAAGGACCTGGTCCGGGCGGGCTGCGGGCTGCCGGTCTCCCGCCGGGCGGGCCGTACCCGCAGCGGCGCCGAGGCCCGGGCCGCGGTCCTCGCGGCCCTGCACCGGCCCGTGGAGGAGGGCGAGGGGGCCCGCCCGGGTCCGGGCTCCGACCCGGTGGTCCTCGCGTCCGGCAACCTCGGGCTGATCTCCTTCCCGGACGTCCCCGGACGCGCCACGCGGGAGCGGATCGAGCGCGCGCACCCGGCCCTGCTGACGACGCTGGCCAACCACCCGGGCGTGGGCTTCCTGCTGGTCGACGGGGTGGTGCTGGGCGCGGGCGGGGCCGAGGCCCGGCTCGACGTCCCCGGCGCGGCCGAGGAACTGCTGGCCCCCTTCGGGCCGGGCGCGGCGGAGGCGGTCCGGCGCACCGACACCTTCCCGCACGTGGCCGACGTGATGGTCAACTCGGCGTACGACCCGCGGACGGGGGAGGTGCACGCCTTCGAGGAGCAGATCGGTTCGCACGGCGGGCTCGGCGGGGAGCAGGGGCACCCGTTCCTGATGTGGCCGACGGTGCTGTCCGACCCGGACGCGGTCCTGGTGGGCGCGGAGGCGGTGCACGGCGTACTGCGGCGCTGGGTGCGCGAGGCGGACGGTCCGCAGGTGCCGGTGGACTTCCCGCAGGGCGCCCGGTCCGGGGCCCGCGCTGCGGGGCCGGCGGGCGAACCGGCGGCGGTACCGCCGGGGGGAGCGGCTCGCGGGCCGGCTCTCGGACCGGCGGCGGAGAATCACCGGCCGGACGGGGCCACGGGCGGAACCTTTCCTTCCGTCGAGGGTGCCGTACGGGACGAAACCCGCTGATTTGGTGCGCCCCTCGGCGTGGTCAACCATGGTTCGACCTGCCCACCATGTGAGACATCCCGAGGCGCACCCCCGATGACCAGCACCGCAGCACCGGCAACCCGGGGCGACACCCCGCAGGACACCGCACCCCGGGGAGTCACCGCCGACCCCGCCGCCCCGGAGCGGCCGCAGGGCGACCGGCACGCCCGGCGGTTCGGTCTCCCCGTCGCCACCTGCCTGGTCATGGGCAACATCATCGGGGGCGGGATCTTCCTCCTCCCCGCATCGGTCGCCCCGTTCGGCACCATCAGCCTGGTCGCGTTCGCCGTGCTCACCGTCGGCGCGATCGCCCTCGCCCTCGTCTTCGGCCGCCTCGCCCAGCGCCATCCCCGGACCGGCGGCCCGTACGTCTACGCCCGGGCCGCGTTCGGCGACTTCGCCGGCTTCCTCGCCGCCTGGAGCTACTGGATCACCACCTGGGTCTCCAACGCGGCGCTGGCGGTCGCGGCCGTCGGCTACCTTTCCGTGCTGTTCCCGGCCGTCGGCGCGCACACGTGGTCCATGTGCCTGGCCGCCCTCGCCGTGCAGTGGCTCCCGGCGCTCGCCAACCTCGCGGGCACGCGCTACGTGGGCGCCGTCCAACTGGTCTCCACCGTGCTGAAGTTCGCCCCTCTGCTGCTCGTCGCCGTGGGCGGACTGTTCTTCTTCGACCCCGCCCACCTCGGCCCCTTCCGGGCCACCGACCAGAGCGCGGCCGGCGCCGTCTCGGCCTCGGCGGCGATCCTGCTCTTCAGCTACCTGGGCGTGGAGTCCGCCGCCGTGAGCGCCGGCGAGGTCCGCGACCCGGCCCGCAACGTCGGCCGGGCCACGATCCTGGGCACCGTCGGCGCAGCCACCGTCTACCTGCTGGGCACCCTCTCCGTCTTCGGCCTGGTCGCCCACGACACCCTCGTCACCTCCCAGGCCCCCTTCACGGACGCGGTGAACGCCATGTTCGGCGGCACCTGGGGCGGCACGCTGGTCGCCTGCGCCGCCGTGGTCTCGATGGTCGGCGCCCTGAACGGCTGGACGCTGCTCAGCGCGCAGACCCCGTACGCCGCCGCCAAGGACGGGCTCTTCCCCGAGGTCTTCGCGACGCGCAGGCGCGGCGTCCCGGTGGCCGGCGTCCTCGTCACGGTCACCCTCGCCTCGGCCCTGACCGTCTACCACCACACCGCCGGCCCGCAGGGCGTCTTCGAGGTCCTGGTCCTGGTCACGACCTTCACGGCGACCGTGCCCTACCTCCTGTCCGCCGCCGCGCAGATCTACTTCCTGCTGTCCGGCCGGTCCGAGCGCGTGCACCGCGGCCGGCTGGCCCGCGACACCGCCCTCGCCGGCCTGGCCTTCGGCTTCTCGCTGTGGCTGGTGGCCGGCTCCGGCTACGCCGCGGTCTACCAGGGGGTGCTGTTCCTCTTCGCCGGAGTCCTCGTGTACGCCGCGATGGCGGCCCGGAAGCGGCGCGCGGACAGCGCGGCCTGAGGCGGGGCGCCCGGGGACGGCAGGTGCCCGACCCGGTACGGCGCGGCCACACGGTGCCGCGCGACACGCGGACAGCGCGACGCCCTGCGGATCCGGCGCGCACGCCTTCCTGGTTCCGCAGGGCGCCTCCCTGCCGTGCACCCCCGGGGGCCAGTGTTCCGGCCGGCCCGGGAGGCCGGGCCGACTCAGTCGAGGTAGTCGCGCAGCACCTGCGAGCGCGACGGGTGGCGCAGCTTCGACATGGTCTTGGACTCGATCTGGCGGATGCGCTCACGGGTGACCCCGTACACGCGGCCGATCTCGTCCAGCGTCTTGGGCTGGCCGTCGTTGAGGCCGTAGCGCATGGAGACCACGCCCGCCTCGCGCTCCGAGAGCGTGCCCAGGATCGACTGGAGCTGCTCCTGGAGGAACGTGAAGGACACCGCGTCCGCGGGCACGACCGCCTCGGAGTCCTCGATGAGGTCACCGAACTCGCTGTCGCCCTCCTCACCCAGGGGGGTGTGCAGGGAGATCGGCTCGCGGCCGTACTTCTGGACCTCGATGACCTTCTCGGGGGTCATGTCGAGTTCCTTGCCCAGCTCCTCCGGGGTGGGCTCGCGGCCCAGGTCCTGGAGCATCTGGCGCTGCACGCGGGCGAGCTTGTTGATGATCTCGACCATGTGCACGGGGATGCGGATCGTGCGCGACTGGTCGGCCATGGCACGCGTGATCGCCTGCCGGATCCACCAGGTCGCGTACGTGGAGAACTTGAAGCCCTTGGTGTAGTCGAACTTCTCCACGGCGCGGATCAGGCCGACGTTGCCCTCCTGGATCAGGTCCAGGAAGAGCATGCCGCGGCCGGTGTAGCGCTTGGCGAGGGAGACCACGAGGCGGAGGTTGGCCTCCAGCAGGTGGTTCTTCGCCCGGCGGCCGTCCTCGACGAGGATCTCCAGCTCGCGCTTGAAGGCGGGCTTGTGGTCCTCCTCCTCTTCGAGCTTGTACTCGGAGAACAGGCCCGCCTCGATGCGCTTGGCGAGCTCGACCTCCTGCTCGGCGTTGAGGAGCGGCACCTTGCCGATCAGCTTCAGGTAGTCCTTGACGGGGTCGGCGGTGGCACCGGCCACCATGACCGTCTGCGCCGGGGCGTCGTCCTCGTCGTCGTCGGACAGGACGAAGCCCGCGGTGCCGCCGGGCTTGACGGGGGTCTCCTCCTCGGCCTCGTCGGCGAGGTCCTCGGCCGCCCAGTCCTCGCCGACGGCGGGGGTCTCGCCCTCGTCGGCGTCCTTGGCGCCCGTCTTCTTGGCGGCCGCGGCCGTCTTCTTCACGGCCGTCTTCTTGGCGGCGGTCTTCTTGACCGTGCGCTTCTTCGGCTCGGCGGCGGCGTCCGCCGTCACCTCGTCCTCGGTCGCGGCGGCCGGCGAAGCGGATATCGCCGCAGCGGTGGCCGCGGCCGCGCTGGCCGAGGTCTTGCGGGCGCCGATGGGGCGGGGCGGGGCCGCCGCCTTCTTGGTCACGGCGCGTGCCGGGGCGGCGGCCGCCTTGCGGGGCTTCTTGGCCGCGGCCTTGGTGGCGGGGGCCGCGCTGACGTGAAGGGCGACACCCTCCTCGTCCAGGACCTGGTTCAGGCTGCGCAGGACCCGCTTCCACTGGTCCACCGGGATGCGACCGGCCTCGAAGGCCTGGCGCACGTCGTCACCGTTGATGTGACCCTGCTCGCGGCCGCGCTCGACGAGCGCGACGAGGGCCTCCGATTCGGCGATCTCCGGAGGGAACGTACGGGACGGGCTGAGCGACACAAGGAGCCTCTCGTTGCGAACAGATAAAGGGTGGGCGGGACATCATCGCGCGAACTCGGGAAACAGACCCGAGGGGGGTCTGTATTCCGGGGCCGCGCGAGGACACCTGTCGGTTCATCGCATGCCCGAGTCGATTCGTTACGCGCTGAATTGAGTGACCTGCGCCACGCTGTGTCCGCGCAACCGATCCGGCGCGGTTCCGTCCGCCCTTTTCGTCAGCCCGTTTTGCGGGCTTCGATCAGGAAGCGGGCGGTCTGCGCGACGAACGGGCCGCTGCTTTCGATCTGTTCGTGCAGCTCGCGCAAGCGGTCCCGGTACTGCCCGACCGTGAAGCCGGGCACCATCCAGATCACCTTCCGCAGAAAGTAGATCACGGCTCCGATGTCGTGGAACTCCGTCCGCAGCCGCTCGGAGCGCAGCTCGACGACTTCGAGGCCCGCCCCGGCGGCGGCGGCGACCGCGTCGTCGGGGTGCCGGCCGCGCCGGATCCGCTCCGGCTGCGGGCCGAGGAAGTACTCGACGAGCTCGAAGACGCTCGCCGGGCCGACCTGCTGGGAGAGGTACGTGCCGCCCGGCCGCAGGACCCGCGCGATCTCGTCCCACCAGACGGTCACCGGATGCCGGCTGGTCACCAGCTCGAAGGCCCCGTCGCCGAAGGGCAGCGGCGGCTCGTCGGCGTCCGCGACCACGGCTGCGCCCAGCGGGTGCAGCAGCCGGGTCGCCTTGTCGATGTTGGGCGGCCAGGACTCGGTGGCGACCGTCAGCCGGGGCAGGGGGCCGGCCCCGGCGAGCACCTCGCCGCCGCCGGTCTGGATGTCGAGGACGGATCCCACCCGGGCCAGCCGCTCGCCCAGGAGCCGCTGGTACCCCCAGGAGGGGCGCTGTTCCGTGGCCCGGCCGTCGAGCCACGAGAAGTCCCAGCCGTCGACCGAAACGGATTCGGCCTCGGCGACAAGATGGTCGAAAGTGCGCGTCATGCCCCGATCGTCCCAGGCCGCGGGCCGGGTAACCACCGGATATGTCGACTACAGTGGTCGGCGGGCCGTGACTGGCGTTCGGGTGGATCACCACCGGGGAGCGGCCCGGCGTACGGATGTGCGCCGACTGCCGCGCGCCTGGGCGAACCGCTATCCCGCAGCGACGTTCAGGAGACCCCGTGACGACTGCCCAGACCGCCGGTGCCCAGCTCATGGACGGCACCGCACTCGCCCGCCGCATCTCGGAGCGGACCGCCGAACTCGCGGCCGCGATCACCGCGCGCACCGGTACCGCGCCCTGCCTCGCGACCGTGCTGGTCGGCGAGGACCCCGCGTCGGTGACCTACGTCCGCATGAAGCAGAACCGCTGTGCCAAGGCCGGCATCACCTCCCGCCACGTGGAGCTGCCGGCCGCGACCACCACCGGGGAACTGGTGGCCGCCCTCACCGCGCTCTCCGCGGACCCGGAGGTCAGCGGCATCCTGCTCCAGCACCCCGTCCCGCACCACATCGACGAGCGCGCCGCCTTCGAGGCCATCGCCCCCGGCAAGGACGTCGACGGGGTCACCATGCACTCCTTCGCCGCCATGGGCTTCGGCCTGCCGGGCTTCGTCTCGTGCACCCCCGGCGGCATCATGCGCCTGCTGGAGGCCTACGACGTCGACCTCACCGGCAAGCACGCCGTCGTCGTCGGCCGCAGCGCCATCCTCGGCAAGCCGGCCGGGATGCTGCTGCTGGAGCGCAACGCCACCGTCACCTACTGTCACTCCCGCACCGTCGACCTCCCGTCGATCGTGCGCCAGGCGGACGTGCTGGTCGCCGCCGTCGGCAAGGCCGAGTTCATCCGGGGCGAGGACATCAAGCCGGGCGCCGTGGTCCTGGACGCCGGGTACAACGAGGGCAACGTCGGCGACGTCCACTTCGAGTCGGCCGCCGCCCGTGCCTCGCTGATCACCCCGGTGCCCGGCGGGGTGGGCCCGATGACCATCGCCGTCCTGCTGGAGCAGACCGTACGGGCCGCCGCCGAGCAGGCCGGGCTGGACCTCGCGGACCTCTGACCCCCTCCGCGCGCACCGCGCACGGCGAACGCCCCGGGCCCTTGGGCCCGGGGCGTTCCGTATCCGGGGGTAACGGGCCGAAAGGCCGATCCGGGGCCCGTCCCGCCGGGGCTGCACTGAACAGGTGAACCCCTCGATGGACATGCGGAAGCAGGATCCGGCGCCGTGCGCGCCCGGCGAGCGCGGTGCCCCGGGCGAGCCGGCCGGGCGGAAGGCCTGGCGCAAGGGCGGGCCCGAGGCCGGGCGCAAGGCCGGGCGCAAGGGCGGGCGGCACCCGCGCGGCCTCGCCACCCTCGTCCTCACCGAGCTGTGGGAGCGCTTCAGCCTCTACGGCATGGTCGCCATCCTCGTGCACTTCCTCGCCGCCTCCCGCGCCCACGGCGGCATGGGCCTCCACCAGGGCACGGCCGAGGCCGTGGAGGGCGTCTACATGGCCATGATCTCGCTGCTGGCCCTGCCCGGCGGCTGGATCGCCGACCGCTTCCTGGGCGCCCGCCGGGCCGTCCTGTGGGGCGGGGTGGTCATCATGGCGGGCCACGCCCTGATGGCCGTACCGGGCCCCGCCTTCGTCTGGCCCGGACTGGCCCTCATCGTCGTCGGCACCGGGCTGCTCAAGCCGAACATCTCCGCCCTGGTCGGCCGCCTGTACGCCGCGGACGACGACCAGCGCCGCGACGCCGGCTACTCGATCTTCTACATGGGCATCAACCTCGGCGCGGTCATCGCCCCCCTCGTCGTCGGCTACCTCGGCGAGGAGGTCGACTGGCACCTGGGCTTCGGCGCCGCAGCCGTCGGCATGGCCCTCGGCCTGGTCCAGTACGCCCTCGGAGGCCGCCGGCTCGCCGGGCAGCTGCGCGAGGAGCCCGTGGTCCGGCTGACCCCCGCCGAACGGACGCGGGTGCGGCGCTCGTCCGCGTACGGGCTGGTGTTCACGGCCTCCCTGATCGGGCTGCTGGCCGCCGCGCACGCCCTGAGCATCGACAACGTCACCTTCGTGCTGACCGTCGTCGCCGTGGTCGTCCCCGCCGGCGTGCTGCTCTCGATGTACCGCAGCCCCAAGGTGACCCCCGTGGAGCGGACCCGGCTGCGGGCGTACGTCTGGCTCTTCCTCGCCGCGACGCTGTTCTGGCTGGTGTACGACCAGATGGGCAGCGAGCTGAACCTGTTCGCCGCGCAGAAGACCGACCTCAGCCTGCTCGGCCTGCACGTCCCGGCCAGCTGGACGCAGTCCCTGCCCTCGCTGTTCGTGATCGTCCTGGCGCCGCTGTTCGCCGCCTTCTGGGTGCGCCGCGGCCGGCGGATGAGCACCCCGCTCAAGTTCGGCCTGGCCCTGCTGCTGACCGGCGCGTCCTTCGTCGTGATGTCCGGCGCGGCCGCCATCGCGTCCACCGGCGTGAAGGTCTCCCTGATGTGGCTGGTCGGCGTGTACGTCATCCAGGTCATGGGCGAGATGTGCCTGAGCCCGGTGGGCCTGTCGGTCACCACGAAGCTCGCGCCCCGCGCCTTCACCAATCAGATGATGGGCGTCTGGTTCCTCGCCGCCGCCACCGGTGACGCGATCGGCGCGCAGCTGCCGCGGCTCGACGCCGTGATCGGGCAGAGCCTCAACTTCCTGTGGCAGGGCGCCGTGGTGATCGCGGCGGGCGCGGTGATGGTCCTGTTCACGCGGCGGCTGAAGACCCTCACGGGCGAGTCTCCCGCGGCCACTGCGCTCACGGGGGCGGCGGGGACGGCCTGAGGCCCCCCGGGCGCGCCGGCGCGGCGCCGCCGCGGCACCGGACGGCCGCGACGACCGGGGAGCAGCGGAACTCCCGCGCCAGGTCCGTCAGGGCCTGGCAGTCCAGCCGGTACGGCTCGGGGTGCGGCTCCTCCCCGGCGGCCCGGCCGCGGCAGGCGGCGGCGAGCACCGCAGCGTCCGCGACGATGCCGGCCCGCTCCTCGCCGAGGCCCTGGGCGCGCGCGGCACGGTACGCGGCGCACCGGACGGCCGGGTCGAACCAGCGCGCGAGGGCCAGGATCCCGTCGTCGATCACGGACTCGCGGTGGATCAGCCGGATGCCGACCGGCGACCACCAGTTCATCGGGACCGTCCGGACCTGGGACGCGGCGAACCCGCGCAGCTCCTTCCACAGCGGGTGCAGCCGCCGGTACTGGCTGAAGTCCCGCCAGGCCGCCGACCCGCCGATCAGCGGCACGATGAAGCCGGAGCCCACCATCAGGGCCGCCGTCGAGGCCAGCGGCGGCGCCAGGTCCGTGGACAGCCGGTCCCAGTCGCGGCCGGTCCAGCGGGCGCAGAGCGCCGCCCACTTCGCCGCGTTGTAACCCAGGTCCAGCAGCCCGCCCAGCACGATCAGGGCCAGGCCGGTGCGCAGCGGGCGCAGCGAGGTGTCGGCGTGCCGCAGCCACATCCCGCACAGCCCGGTCAGCGCGGAGGTGCCCACGGTGTGCGCCAGCAGGTAGCAGACGATCATCTCCCGGATCCACGGGGTGTTGGCGTAGTACGTGTCCAGGTCCCGGAGCCGCTCCTCCGGGGCGTCGCCGATCACGAACAGGGCGACGATCAGCAGGGTGACGGTGCCGAACACGGCCACCGTCAGCCGGGTGGCCCGCCGCACCGCGGCCGGCGGACCACCGGCCCAGTGCAGCACCAGGACGACGCACGACCCGGAGAAGGCGGTCAGCGTGCCGAACACCAGCGGCGCCGAGAAGTTGACCACGCCGGTGAGGCGGTTGACCGCGGCGATCGTCGGCGGCGCGGCGAGGACCATGACCAGGCAGCCGACCAGCAGCAGCGCGCACACGGCCCGCATCAGCGGCTGGTCCCAGCCCCGGCGCAGCGTCGGCAGCTTGACGAGCAGGACCAGGCTCAGCACCGCGCCCGGCGCGTAGAGGATGACACCGTCCGTCATCGGGCCCGGCCGACGGGGTCGGCGGGGCCCGCGTGTCCGGCCGCCTCACCCGCCCCGGCTCCGGGATCCGGGACGGGCCCGGCGCTCTCGCGGTCGGGCCCGGGGGTCGGGCGGTCGGGCCCGGCGGAGTCGCGGTCGAGCCCGGCGACCGTGCGTTCGGCCGCGGTCAGCGGCGGAGCCTTCAGCGCGCCCCGGTCCGAGGCCCGCAGGACCTGCCAGACCACCGACGGGCTCAGCCAGTGCGTCGGCGCGCTGCTCATCGTGATCACCTGGAGGAACGCGGCGGTCAGCGCCTCCCGGGTGGTCGCGCCGGTCATCAGCCGGCTGACGTACGCGTTGAGCGCCCCGGCGCCGGCGCGCGGCTTCATGCCCGTGGCGCCCGGGTAGAGGATGTCCTGCGAGGTGGCCAGCTCCCACGCGGTGCCCACCTGCGGGGCGATCGCCCGCTGTGCGTCGCGGCCGAAGCCGGGGTGGGAGAGCCCCTTGGCGCGGAGCAGGGCCCGGACGCCCAGCAGCCCCTTGGCGGCGACCGTCATGCCCTGCCCGTACAGCGGGTTGAAGGTGGCGACCGAGTCGCCGACGGCGAAGAACCCGTCGGGCAGGTCGGCCTTCTCGAAGTAGACCCGCCGGTTGGCGGTGCCCTGGGTCACGGCCACGTCCGTGAGCGGCTTGCGCCCCTCCAGGAGCTCCCCGACGATCGGGTCCCGGATGCCCTTGGCGAACGGGATGAACTGCTCGGGGTCGCCGGTGGGCTGGCCGCCGCGGGTACCCGAAAGGGTGGCCTGCCACTGGCCGTCCTCGATGGGCACGATCGTGGCCGTCTGGCCCGGGACGGGCACGCGGGGGTCGGACTGCACGTTGACGATGGGGAAGCCCAGCTCGTGGGCTCCGGCGGGCGCCTCGAAGATGCGGGTCGCGTAGACCAGGCCGGAGTCGACCTCGGCCTGTCTGACGTCGCCCGCGCCGAGCTCCCGCAGCCACGCGCGGGCCCGCGAACCGCGCCCGCTCGCGTCGACCACGAGGTCGGCGCTGATCAGCGCGCCCTCCGCGTCCGGCGTGTCGACGCGTACGCCGGTGACGCGGGCGGCCGTGCCCTCCAGGCTCCGGACCCGGCTCCGTTCCAGGGTGGTGACGCCGTCCAGGGCGTTCACCCGGGCGCGGACCACCGAGTCCAGGAGGTCGCGGCTGCACGAGACGTTGAACTGCTTCTCCCCGTACCGGGGGATCCAGCCCTGGGCGGTCTTGGTGACCAGGTCGGTGGGGAGGCTGCGGCGGATCGCGCCCGCCGCCGTCCAGTCCTCGGTGACGCCGGGCAGTATCTCCTCGATCGCGCGCGCACCGCCGGACCACATGACGTGCACGTGCCGGGCCTGGGGGAGCCCGCGGCGCGGCGCGGGGCTGTCCGGGAAGGTGTCCGCGTCGATGATCGTGACCGTCGCGTGCTCGGCGAGGACGGCGGCCGCGAGGAGGCCGGCCATGCTGCCGCCGATGACGACGGCGCGGCGGGGCGGAGAAGACTGGGTCATCGTGTGGTGCTCTCTGTCGGGGCCGTGCGGAGGCATCGGCGCGAAGGGTGCGGCGGGGGCGGCCGAGGTCACGGGCGTGACGCTCAGCGGCCCCAGCCGAGCGAGGTCTTGATGCGCTCGATCGCCTCGGGGAACTGCTCTTCCCGGGGTGGCGGCAGGTACGGCTTGAGGATCTTGCCGAGGTACAGCCCGAAGATCTCGGCCCGGATCTCCGCGGGGTCCCCCCGGTCGGCCCGGGCGGCGACGTGCCGGACGACGGCGCTCAACCCCGTGTCCCCGCGCAGCAGTTCCTCCAGGCCGCGGTGGTGCCCGGCCCGTCGCGCGGCGACCGCGGGGCCCGGTCCGTGGCGGTCGCAGGTGCCCTCGTCCAGGTGCCACAACTCGTGGCAGGCGATGACCAGCTGGTGCTCGGGCCGGGTGCGCTCCTCGATGACGAGGAGGTCGCGCTCGTCCATGTCCAGCCACAGGCCGCTGGCCGTGTCGGGCGGGAAGGAGGCGAACCGGAAGTCGACCTTCCGGCCGCTGCCGCGGCGCCGCCCGTAAGCGGCGCACAGTCCTCCGATGATCCCGCCGGCATCGGTGGGCGGCGCCAGCCGCGCGCCCGCGAGCAGGTCGCGGCCGAGCCTGCGCATCGCCCGTGTGGTCCTCATGGTGCTTCCCCCTCGGCGGCTGAGCCGCCGGTCGCCGGCGTCCCGTCCCCGGCCGGACGGCCGAGCTGTCCCTCGCGCGCCAGCAGGTCGTCCAGGTGGTCGGCGAGGGACTTCCAGCCCCGCGGGGAGAGCCGGCCGGCCCGCGCGACGATGCTCCGTACGTCGTGCGCCCGCAGTACGGCGAGCAGCGGGTTCTCCTCCGGCCGTTCCGCGGACCGCAGTTCGTGCTCGATCCCGGTGAGCGCGGTGGTCAGCGCCTCGGTGTCGTCGGCCAGCAGGAAGCCGCCGTCGACCCCGTAGAACCGCTGGATGCCGGCGGCCGCGGCCAGGTTCGGCAGTCCCTCCCCCTGGGCGAGGCGGGTCAGCGACTGGCCGGACGCGTCGAAGGAGCGGGCGATCGCGGAGAGGGAGTGGGGGTGCCCGTCCCCCCGTAAACGGGTGCGCCGCAGGTGCTCGAACCGCTGGTGCACCTGTTCCTTCAACGGGAGCCGGGGCGGCCTGCCGTCGAGGGTGAGGCGGATGTCCCCGGGGGTGATCCCGGTGCGGTACGACAGGTGTTCCAGCCCGCCCGGCCCCTCGGGGGCGGCGGAGCCCGACAGGGCCAGCGCCCGCTCCACCGCGCTCTTGGCGTCGGCCAGCAGGAAGCCGGCGTGCACCCCGAAGAACCGCTGTACGCCCGCCGCGTGGCCCAGCCGGGGCAGTCCGGTGCCCGCGTTGAGCGGGCCGAGGGAGGCGCCGGGCGCGTCGAAGTCCTCGGCGATGGCGGCGAGCGGCCACTCCCGGCCGTGCTTGTCGAGACGGGTGGCGCGCAGCCGCAGGAACCGCTGGTGCACGCGCCGCTCCAGCGGCGTCGCGGGAGCGGTGCCCGCCACCACCCCCGCGATGCGGGCGGGTTGGACCCCGCTGAGGTGGCTGAGCCGCTCCTCGTCCAGCGGGTCGCAGGAGCCGGGCCCGCGCCGCCGTGCCAACTCCTCGACGCGGCGCCAGAGGGCGGCGAGGTCGGGGCGGGCGGGGTCTGGCACCGGCTGATGCTCCGTATGTCGACAGGGCGTTCGAGCGGTCTGGCTGCGTGCAGCCTAGCCGTCCGCTCCCGGCCGAACCAGGAAAACCCCCACGTTTCCTGATCTCCGCCTCAAGAAAGGTGGGGGCGCGCCCGCTTGCCGGACGGCCGGCTCCGCGTTCCGCCCTGCTCCTGCTCCTGCCCGGCTCCCGCTCCGGGCCGCCGGTCAGTCGCGGTGGATCCGGTCGACGCCGTACCACCGCGCCACGCAGCCGGCGACCCAGTCCCGCTCGTAGTCCCCGGTGAAGAACGGCTCGGCGAGGCTGCCGATGTGCAGGGGCCGGTAGCCCACGTCCGTGACGCCCCGGGCCACTTCGGCGCGGATGCGGGCGTTCTGCGCGTCCCAGGCCACGGAACGGGTGACGGTCGCGGTGGTCAGCCGCTGGACGTCCGGGACCAGCACGGCGACGGAGGCCAGCGTCAGGCAGCCCGCCGCGACGGCTCCGCCCACCAGGACCGCGTCGGCGGTGCGCCGGTCGAGCCGGCCGGGCAGCCACCGGGCGGCCCAGGCGCCCAGCAGGGCGCCGTAGCCGCACAGCGCCAGTTCCATCGGCACCAGGTAGCTCGTCCAGGTGCGGGCGTACGTCCACCCGCTCGGGCCGTACCCGCTGCGCAGGCCCACCACCACCGCCAGCGACCCCAGCACCACCACGGCCACCGGGAGCAGCAGCAGGGCCGCCAGCGTCGTGCGCGGTACGGACCGCGGTCCGGCGCCCGCCTCCCGGCCGGACCGCTTCCCGCGTCCGCGGTGCCGGATCGCCAGGCCCAGCAGGACGCCCGCGGTGACGGCTCCCAGGTAGGCCCACCGGCTGCCGACGGAGTCCCACATGAACAGCCAGTCCCGCACGGTGCCCCGGAGTTCGCCCGCGGAGAGCAGGGACTCCTTCTCCGGCTGCTGAGCCCGACGCCAGCGGGCGCCGGGCGAGGTGTAGAGCACGACCAGGCCGCAGAGGAGCCCGGAGCACCAGAGCAGGCACCACACCAGGGGGCGCCGGCTGCGCGCCAGGCCGAGACGGGGCAGGCAGAGCAGTCCGACGCCCGCGGCGAGGATCCCGCTGACGAGCGCGAACGGCTCGCTCAGCGTGCCGAGCGTGAAGGCGATGAGGAACGCCGAGACGCACCCGGCCGTACGGACGCCCGCGCGGGGATGGCCGACGGTCCGGACGGCGAGCAGCAGCGCCCACACGCCGATGACGCTCGGCAGGGTGTGGGAGATGGTGGCGGGGGCCCACAGCAGCACCTGATAGCTGCGGGTGCCCGCGAAGTACAGCAGCGCCTGCACGACCAGGGCGCAGGCCGTGAGCACCAGGACCGGGGGCCTGCCGCCGAGGAAGCGGGCCGCGTGCCGCCCGAGCAGGACCAGGCCGATGGTGAAGGAGACGGCGATGACCGTCGGCAGGACCTTCGTCCCGGCCGGTCCGTCGCCGTAGACGAGGCCGCTCAGGAAGGCGTTGGCGATCCTGCCGTTCTGCGTCGAGTAGAAGTCGGCGGTGATGCCCAGGACCCCCATGTCCCGGGCCTTCCACGCGGCGCACCAGTCGTCGGACGTGGGCCGCACGTAGAGGCCGAGGAAGCAGCCGACGGCCGTCAGGGCCCCGGCCGCCGCGACGAGTGTCGCCCCGGCCACCGGGAGGATCGTGCGCAGGGCGGGGCGCCGGCCGGTGCGCGGGCCGGGCCCGGGGGAGGGGGCCCGGACGCCCTCGTCCTCGTCCTCGACCGCAGCAGTGGTCATCCACCACCCCTTCGCCGTGGGGCCCGGCCGGAGGGGCGGCCGGTGCGCCCCGCCGACGGCGGTGATCGCACGGCCCGTCGAACACCCATGATGTGCACGGCACGCCGCCCCCGGCATCCGGTGATGGGCCGGTCCGGGCCGGTCCGGGCCGGTCCGTGCCGTGCCGTGCCGTGCCGTGCCGTGCCGTGCTGTGCTCCGTGCCGCGGGGCCCGGGCGCTCCCAGCCGCGGGGCTCCCGGCCGGGGAGCGCCGCTCACCCGGCCGGCGGGCCTTCCGTGGCGGCCTCCGTACCGGTCTCCCAGGATGGGGACTCCAGGTCGGCCGCCGCGCGGACCCGGCGGAGGGAGTGGCGGTGCCCGGTGTCCTGCTCGTCCGGTGGGCGGCCGTAACGGCGGCCCTGGCGTGCGCCGCCGTCCCCGTGTGCACCGCGGCGCCGCCGTCCGCGGGGCGGGAGACCGGCGCGGCGCGGCCGGCGCTCCTGCGGCCCGCGGGCCACCACGACCGCGGCGGGGCCGAGCACGAGACGGCCCGCCTCTACGGGCCGAAGCCGATGCAGGCCGTCCCCGCCGTCGGCGTGCTGTCCAACACGACCGCCGCCGAGGGCGTCCCGCCGTCCGTCGCCGAGGGCGCCCGCTACGTCCCGGGCAGCAACGTCCTGCGGCTGGCCTCCGGACGGCTGATGTACCTCCCGGCGGACCGGACCGCGTCGGCCGTGGTCGCCGCCGACCACCTGCCGGCGTGGTGGCAGATCGCCCGCAGCCGCGCCTGGCTTGCCTCCGGCCGGGTCCCGGGCCGGACGCCGGCCCAGCGCACGGCCGCCGAGCGGGCGCTCCTTGCCATGCGCGCGCTGCTCCGGCCGAACGGCGCCCTGGCGGCCGGGTGGAGCCCGGGCTGGAAGTACTCCTGGCCGCGCGACTCCAGCTTCGCCTCCGCCGCGTTCGCGCACACCGGCCACGACGCCGAGGCGTACCGGATCCTGCGCTACAGCGCCGCGACCCAGCGCGCGGACGGCACCTGGGAGGCGCGGACGAAGCTCGACGGAACCGGCCCGCCCGACGGCCGGCGATGGCAGCTCGACGCCGGCGGCTGGGTGCCCTGGGCCGCCTGGCAGTGGTACCGCACGGCCCCGCCGGCCACCCGCACGGTCCGCCTGGCCGCCCTCTACCCGATGGTCCGCAAGGCCGCCGACCACGCCGCGGGCTCGCTGCGAGCGGACGGACTGCCCCCGGCCTCCCCCGACTACTGGGAGCTGGCGACGCCCGCCGCGAACATCGGTACGGCCGCGCCCCTGCTCGCCGGGCTCAACGCCGCCGCGGACCTCGCGCGGGAGGCGGACCGGCCGGCCGAGGCCGCGCGCTGGTCCGCCGCCGCCCGGCGGCTCTCCGCGGGGATCGCCGCCCGCTTCGCCCCCGCGGGATACCAGCGCACCGCCGACGGCCGGCACGGCCACGACAGCGCGGTGGCGTTCATGGCGCCGCCCTTCAACACGGCCCCCGCCGGCCTGCCCCGCGCGCTGGACACCACGTACCGGGCGCTGCTCCTGCCCAGCGGGGGGCTGACCCCCGGCAACGACCCCGCGGCGCCGTGGGGCGGGAGCGCCTGGACGCCCAGTACGGCCTTCTTCGCGCTCGCGTGGGCCGCGTCCGGGCAGCCCGGGAAGGCGGGACCGGTCCTGGACTGGATCCTCTCCAAGCAGAACTCCCTCGGCGAGCTGCCGGAGAAGGTGGACCGGGAGGGCAGGCCGTCCTCGGTCGCGCCCCTCGCGTGGACGGGCTCGATCGCCGTGCTGGCCCTCGTGGCGCTCGACGGCACGCCGCTCCCCACGCCGCCCCCGCCGCCGTGACGGCCGGACCGGCGGTGCCCGGACGGGACCCGTCCCGTCACCGGCCCCCGCCGGGCACTCGGGTCAGCGCTGCCACCCGGAGCCGGCGCGCGCGGCCTGCGCGAGCATCGAGGGCGGTACCGCGCCGTGCCACGGGGAGGACGGCGGGAGGCCGCCGACCGGTTCGGACCCGGCCGGGGGAGCCGTCGTGACGTGCAGGCCGGCGTCCAGGCCGAGGGCGGCGGCGACGGCCGTGCCGTCGGGCTGCGCCACGGCCGCCGGGGCGCCGGTGTAGAGCATCCGGGATTCGGACCAGGACGGTGCGCCGCCGGGGCCCTCCGACAGGCCGGCCGTGCCCGTGCCCGCACGGCCCGTCAGCAGCCGGCCCGCGACGCCGACGGCGCCGTAGCCGCCCTCGCCGCCCGCCCCGGTGACCGGGGAGAACGCCGGGGCGGGCCCGTCGGCCGTGGCCAGGGTCGTGCCGACGGCGCCGGTGCCCGGCTGACGGAAGTACAGCCCGACGCCGTCGTCGCGCGCGCTCGCCGAGAGCGGGCCGGTGGTGGCCGGCAGTCCGGTGGGGAACGGGCCGCGCAGCGGGGCGTCCGGCGTCGGCCGCACCCAGGCCAGCACGCTCCGGGCCGTGGCCGCGTAGACGTGGCTCCGCCCCGAGGAGTCGGTGGCCGTGACCGGGTCGCCCTGCAGCCCGGCACCGCCGAGGGCCTGCCACGCGCCGAAGGGGCCGTCCGGAGCCGCCTGCGCGCGGGCGCGCAGGGTGCGCGCGGAATCGCGTACGTACACCGTCAGCCGGCCCGTGGGGTCCACGGCGACGGCCGGTGCACTGATCGCCGAAGTGCCGGGTACGTCCTTCGTGTCCGGGGTGCCGAGCGACCGCCACGGCCCGAAGGGGCCGTCGGGCGCGGTCTGGACGGCGTACACGAGCGAGCGCCCGTACCCTTGGGGCGTCGTACCCAGGGCGGTGCGGGTGCCGAACACGGTGACCCTCCCGTCGGGCAGCCGGGCCGCCGTCGCGCCCGCGTCGAGCCCGGCGCCCGGCAGGAACCGGGGCCCCTGCCAGGCGGAGCCGGAACCGCCGCGCGTCCAGTACGCCATCCGGCCGTCCAGCACGGCGAAGGCCCACAGCCGGCCGGCGACGCCCTCGGTCAGCCAGGAGGTGCCCTCGCCCCGGCTGTAGCGGATGGCCCGGTTCCATCCGGCGCCGGTGGGCCGGGTCGCGGTCTTGCGGTCGCCGCAGCCGGCGGGGCTGCCGCACCAGTCCCGGTGGTCGGTCCAGGCGTAGGTCTTGAGGTAGCCGAGCTTCTCCTCGGCCGCCTGCGGGCCGAGCGTCGGGGGCAGGGAGCTGTTGGGGTAGCTCACGTAGTTCTGGACGGAGAAGTGCGGCCGGCCGGCGACGCCGTCGCGCCCGGACCCCGCCCCCTCCGACGTGGCGTAGCGCTCGGCCGCCGCCTGCACGAACCGGGCGCCGTACACGTGGTCCTGGTGGTCGAGGAACGCCCCGCCCGGCGACCGGCCCGGCGTCGGGTCCTGCGTCCGTATCGTCGTCGGCCGGTACCGCGCGAAGACTCCCGCGATGGCCTCGACGGCCTGGTCCCTCGTGTACGAGAACGGCGCCGCCACCGGCGTTCCGGACGTCAGCTGGGAGCCCAGGGCCGGGACCCTGCCGTCCCACAGGCCGCGCAGGCTGTCCGGGGTGTCGTCGGAGATGCTGCGGGCCTCGCGCAGCTGCATCCACACCAGGCTGACCTGCGGCCTCGCGACGAGGACGTCCACCTCCGCGCCGCCCCCGCCGGCGGTGGGGACGGCCGTACGCCGCCAGGCGCCGGCGCGGTCCCCGGTGGCCATCTCCGCGTAGGCGGCCCGTATGCCGTTCTGCCGGGCCTCCGCGTAGGCGGCGCGGTCGGCGGGGCCCGCGGGGTCCTCCAGGTGCGGGCTGTGCGCCTCGTTGCGGCCGTCGGACTCGCCGGAGGTGAGGTAGACGGTGGCGACCTCGACGCCGGTGGATATGGAGCGGCTCAGGTCGGGGTTCATGAAGAACAGGTCGTCGTCGGGGTGCGCGACGACCTGGACGACCGTGCCCTCGGTCACACTCGGACGGAGCCCCGCCCCCAGCGCGGTCGGCTCCGGCGCACCGCCGCGCCCGTAGGCCCAGGTGGTCACCCCGGTGGCGCCGACGGCGAGCGCGGCGAGCAGGGCCGCGAGACGGGTGCGGCTGGCCAGGTACATCGAGAACGCCTTGAGGATCGGTCCGGTGCGGAATTCCGCTGAGGGGGCGGGTCGGTGCCCTGGGGGCTCCACCGCTTCCGGAGGCGACCGGGGCCGATTGTGCCCCACGCGTTTGCGACTGACACAGCATCAAGCGGCATATGAAGCCAAATCAGATTGAATGCGCTGTTTTGCCATAATGCCCTTTTTGATATGACTCGCCCGGCTGGTCTCGGCGGTCCGGACCGGCCCGTTCCCCCTACCGCTCGCGGCCGCCCCGCGCCATGCTGACCCTCCGGTTCCGTCGCGGTTGCGGGGGCGGGGGAGAGAGGGGGGGCGGGGAGCGTGGCCGACGACGTGCTCACGGAGCGCCTGCACCGGCGCATCCGGTCGGACTTCCCGGACGAGCGGGCCGCACGGGGCGTCGCCGACGCCCTGCGGGCGCTGGTCGCGGACCTGGGGCCCGACGGGATGCGCGGAACGAGCGCCGAGCGGCTGGCGGCCGCCGTGCTGCTCGTCGCCCGCGGCGACGTCCGGCGGCTGCGGACGGCGGTGGCGGCGGCGAAGACGGACTGGCGCGACCTGCTGGTCGCCGCCGAACTGGCCACCGCGGACTGGCCCACCCGCCTGGACGGGAAGCTGGGCCCCTCCTGAACCCGCCCCTGCTGCGCCCGTCCCTGCTGCGCCCACCCCTGCTGAGCCCGTCCTCCTGACCCCGCCCCGGGCCGGTGGCCGCGGACCCGGGTGCCGGCCGGCATGACCGGGCGGAGGCGGTGGCCGTTACCCCGCGGGTAATCGACCCGGCGGGTGGGGCGGCGCAGAGTGGGCGTGCGGGTTCCGGGGTCGCGCACTCGGCTCCGGGGCCCGTACCCGACCGGTGCGTCCCCCCTTCGACGGAGGCTGATCTCCCATGTCCGCAACCCTTCTCGGCAGCATCGCCCGCACCCCCGAGCCGCAGGTCGCGCTGCGCCGGTTCCTCGCGCTCGACGCCGTGGTCACCACCGCCAACGGAGTCGCCTACCTGGCCTTCCCCGCCGCGCTCGGACGGCTCCTCGGAGTCGGGGAGGGGCTGCTCCTCGGCCTGGGGGTCCTGCTGGCCCTGTACGGCGCCGGCGTCGCGTGGCTGGCCTCGCGGCGGCAGCCGCCCCGCCTCCCGGTCCGGCTGGTCGTCGAGGTGAACTACGCCTGGGCGGCGCTCAGCCTGGTGTCGCTGGTCGTCTGGTTCTCGCCCACCACGGCGGGCCTGGTGTGGATCCCGGCGCAGGCCGTCACCGTCGCCTCGTTCGGCGTGCTCCAGCAGCTGGCGCTGCGGTCCGGATCAACCCTCCAGTGACCGCAGGTACTTCGCGGTCGCCGGGTCGGCCGGGAGCATCGTCTCGATGGCCAGCTCGGCGACGGTGACGTCCATCGGGGTGTTGAAGGTGGAGATGGACGACACGAAGGACAGCACGTGCCCGTCGTGCTCGATCACGAGCGGCAGGGCGATGTACGCGGCGGCCTCCTCCGGCTCCGCGCCGCCCGGCCGGTCCGGCGCCGGGTACGCCGACACCTCCTCGTACAGCTCCCGCAGCGCGCGCGAGCGGGCCAGCGCGATCTGCCGTTCCATCTGGGCCAGCAGGTGACCCCGCCACTCCCCGAAGTTGTGGATCCGCGGCGCGAGGCCCTCCGGGTGCAGGGTGATCCGCATCGCATTCAGCGGCGGCGTCAGCAGGTGCTCCGGCAGCCCGTCCAGCAGCATGGCGATCCCCCGGTTGGCCGCCACCACCGTGTACGTCCCGTCGACGATCAGGGCCGGGTACGGCTCGTAGCCGGTCAGCAGCCGCTCCAGCCCCTCGCGCAGGGCCGCCATCGCGGGGGCGTCGAGCGGGGTGTGCGCGTACCGGGGTGCGTAACCGGCCGCCACCAGCAGCGCGTTGCGGTCCCGGACCGGCACGTCGAGGTGGTCCGCGAGCCGCAGCACCATCTCCTCGCTCGGCCGCGACCTGCCGTTCTCCACGAAGCTGATGTGCCGGGACGAGGAGTCGGCGCGCCCCGCCAGCTCCAGCTGGCTGATGCCGCGCCGCTCCCGCCACGTCCGCAACAGGGCACCCACGCCGGTCGTCGTCGTCATGCCCCGACGTTAGCCGAGCGCGCCACCGCCACCCGGCGTGCCGCTCGAAGGCACAGGAGGGCGCACCATGGCGCGAGAGGGTCGCCGCAGCGCACGCTGTGGGATCCTTGACACCCCGTCACGAGGAGAAGGAGCCGCCCGATGCCGAGTGAGCCGCTGTCGCAGAAGGAGATCGAGGACCGGCTGCGGGAACTCCCCGGCTGGGCCTTCGAGGACGACCGCATCATCCGCACCTACCGGCTGGGCACGCACTTCGCCGCGAGCGCCCTCGTCGCCCACATCGCCGCCGTCCAGGACGAGTTGAACCACCACTCGGACCTGACCCTCGGCTACGACACCGTCCGCGTGTCGGTCAACAGCCACGACGCCGGCGGCGCCGTCACCGAGACCGACTTCGCGCTCGCAGAACGGGTCGAGTCCCTCGCCCCGGCCCACGGCGCGAGCTGACGCCGCCCCCCGTCCCGACGCCCCCAAGGGCCGGGGCCGCCGCCGCTACGCGCGCTCCAGCCGCCACCACTGGCCCGGCGAGTCCGTGTCCTCGCACTGGCGGGCCCGGCCCTCCGCGTCCGCCTCCAGCGGGAGACCGCTGATGGCGGCGACGAGCGAGACGACGCCCGGGGCGTCGAGGTGCTCCTCGACCAGCCACTCCTGCGCCCCGAAGGCGTTCGCCTTCCACACCTGGACGCGGGCGCCGCTCTCCGTCGAGGCGTTCGCCACGTCCAGCCGCCTGCCGTTGTGGACGCTCACCAGGTGGAACAGGCCCCCGCCCGCGTGCACGGGCGAGACCTCCCACCGCACCGCCTCCGGCACCGGGCCGGCGGGCGCGACCACCACCCGGTTGCCGGCCTCCACCTGGAGGAGGAGCCCACTGGCGACGTTGCGGACCAGGTAGGTCCCGTCCGGGACGTTCACGCGCGAATCCCCCGGCCCTCAGACGTCGAAGACGGACGGGTCGGGCCCGATCCGGCGGCCCGCGGCGCCCGCGCCCAGCGCGTCCAGCGCCGCGACGTCGTCGGCGTCCAGCTCGAAGCCGAACACGTCCAGGTTCTCCCGGATCCGGGCCGGGGTCACCGACTTGGGGATCACGACGTTCCCGTGCTGGAGGTGCCAGCGCAGGACCACCTGCGCGGCGGAGCGCCCGTGCCGGGCGGCGATCGCGGCCACCGCCGGCAGCGTCAGCAGCTCCTTGCCCTGGCCCAGCGGGGACCACGCCTCGGTGACGATCCCGCGCTCCGCGTGCAGGGCGCGCAGTTCGGTCTGCGGGAAGAGCGGGTGCAGCTCGATCTGGTTCACGGCGGGCACCAGCGCGCTCTCCGCGGCGAGCCGGTCCAGGTCCGCCGGACGGAAGTTCGACACGCCGACCGCCTTGGCGCGGCCGCTCTCGGCGAGCTCCTCGAACGTCTTCCAGATGGAGAGGAAGTCGTCGCGCATCGGCCGCGGCCAGTGGATCAGGTACAGGTCGACGTGGTCCAGGCCCAGCTTCGCCAGCGAGTCGTCGAACGCCCGGAGCACCTCGTCGCGCCCCCACGACTGCGACGGGCCGTTCCACAGCTTGGTGGTGACGAACAGGTCCCCGCGCGCCACGCCGGAGCCCGAGAGGGCCTTGCCGGTGCCGGCCTCGTTGCCGTAGACGGCCGCCGTGTCGACGCTGCGGTAGCCCGCTTCCAGGGCCGTGCCGACGGCCTGCTCCGCCTCCTCGTCCGGCACCTGCCAGACGCCGTAGCCGAGCTGCGGCATGAGCGTGCCGTTGTTGAGCTTGATGGTGGGGACCTGGTTCACGTCTGGCCGTTCCCTCGCGTCGGTTCGGTTGCGCCGTACGGGGGCGGCAACCGGCCTCCCGTACGACGTATTCCCGCCCGGCCCGGCGCCCGCACCGTACGGCGGGCCGCCCCGTCAGGAGGTCCCCAGGTACGCCTCCCGCACCGACGGGTCGGCCCGGACCTGCGCCGCGGTCCCCTCGGCCAGCACCGCCCCGAGGTCCAGGACCACCACCCGCGTGCAGAGGTCCATCACGAACGCCACGTTGTGCTCGACCAGCAGCACCGCGCAGCCCTCCTCCCGCGCGAGGCGGCGGATCACCGCCGCGAGCCGCTCCCGCTCGGGCGCCGACATGCCCGACGCCGGCTCGTCCAGCAGCAGCACCCGCGGCGGGTCGGCCACCGCGCGGGCCAGCTCCACCATCCGGGCCTGCCCGACGGGCAGCCCGCCCGCGTACGAGGCGCCGAGCGCGCCGATCCCGCAGCCCGCCAGCACCCGCTCGCCCCGGGCCCGCCGCTCCCGCTCCCGGGCCCGCCGGGCGGGGAAGGCCAGCAGGTCGGCGGCGATCCCGCCCCCGCCGCCCCGCCACTCCTGCGCCACCAGCACGTTGTCGGCCACGCTGAGCTGGCCGAACAGCTGCTGGCGCTGGAAGGTCCGGCGCATCCCGTGCCGGGCCCGCCAGACGGGGGAGCGGCGGGTGACGTCGGCGCCGTCGAGCAGGATCCGCCCCCGGTCGGGCCGCCGGATGCCGGACAGCACGTCGAACAGCGTGGTCTTCCCGGCCCCGTTCGGCCCGATCAGCCCGCACACCTCACCGGCCCGGACACCGAGGTCCACCCCGGTCAGGGCCCGGACACCGCCGAACCGGACGCTGACGCCCACGGCCCGGAACACGTCACCGGTCATGTCGCCGCTCACGCCACCGCTCATGCCACCGCTCATGTCGTCATCCCCAGGTAGGCCTCGGTGAGCCGGTCCGCCTCCACCTCGGCCCGCGGGCCGCACCAGGAGACCCGGCCCTGCGCGAGGTACGCGACCGTGTCCGCGATCCCGAGGATCCCGGCGGCCTTCTCCTCCACCAGCAGCAGCGCCGTCCCGGCCCCGCGGAGCTCGGCCAGCAGCGCGTACACCTCCTCCACGACCCGCGGGGCCAGCCCGAGCGAGGGCTCGTCGGCGATCAGCACCTCGGGCGGCCGCTGCAGCAGCGGTGCCAGCGCCAGCATCTGCTGCTCCCCGCCGGACAGGGACCCGGCGGCGACCCCGCGCCGATCCGCGAGGCGGGGGAAGCGGTCGTAGACGGCGCTCCGGGCGGCGGCGTCCCGGAGGTACAGCGCGAGGTTCTCCTCGATGGTGAGCGCGGGGAAGATCCCCCGGCCCTCGGGGGCGAGCAGCACCCCGGCCCGGGATCGGCGCACGGGTCCGTCCCGCGTCGCGTCCCGCCCGGCCACCCACACGCTCCCGCCCACGGCCGGCAGCAGGCCGGCGGCCACCTTGCAGGCGGTGCTCTTCCCCGCCCCGTTGGGCCCGAGGACGGCGAGGATCTCCCCCCGCCGGACCACGAGGTCCACCCCGTGCAGGACGCGCCCGCCGTCGTACCCGGCGCCGACCCCGCGCAACTCCAGCGCGGGGCGCGCCGCTGCCGGCGACGCCACCGGCCGGGGGCGGGGGACGGCGGTCCCGGGGGCCGAGTCCGGAGCCGGGCCCGCGGAGGTCCCCGCCGGCCCGGTCCGGTCGGCCGGGTCGGCCGGATCGGCCGCCTCCCGGTCCGCCGGGGCCGCCGACCGTCCCGCGGGGCCGGCCGCCCGCCTGCGCGCCCACCGCACGGGGACCGCGGCGCAGTAGCCGTCGGGATCGTTGGCGAGGGCCAGGCCGGCCAGGCCGAACAGGATCACCGGCAGGTGGGCCGACTCCGTCACGTAGTCGGCGAGCAGCCGCGGCGCGACGGCGAACACCAGTCCCGCCACCACCGCGTACTGCGGTCTGCGCACCCCGGCCGCGACCACCACGGCCAGCCACACCAGCCCCGTCATGGCAGTGAAGTCGGTCGCGGTGATCCGGGTGTTGTACGAGGCGTACAGCACGCCCCCGAACCCGGCCAGCCCCGCCGACAGGGTGAACATCAGCAGCTTCGTCCGCAGTACCGACACTCCCGAGGCCATCGCCGCCGCCGGAGCCGACCGGACGGCCAGCATCGCCCTCCCGGACGGCGAGTTCCGCAGCGCGCCCAGACCCGCCGCGACCGCCGCGACCAGGACGACCAGGGCCACTCCCAGCGCCCGGTCGTCGGAGAGGTCCACCGGCCCGAACACCGGCCGGGGGATCGACCACCCCGCGTCCCCGTTGCGCAGCCACCGCAGCTGGAACAGCACCTGGTCGGCCAGGAACGCCAGCGCCAGCGTGGCCAGGGCCAGGGACCGGCCGCCCAGCCGCAACGCGGGCAGCGCGACCAGCGCCCCCAGCACGGCGGCCACACAGGTGCCCACCGCCAGCGCGGCCACGAACGGCCAGCCGCGGCTCATGAGCAGCCCGGCCACCAGCGCGGCCCCCGTGACGAAGGTCCCCTGGGCCAGGGACACCATCGCGCCGAGCCCGGTCACCACCGTGAAGGACATGAACACCAGGGCGATCGCCAGCCCCTGCGCCAGCAGCCCGCTCCAGAACGGCGTCGTCACGGTGTAGAACGCCGTGCCCAGCAGCACGGCGCCCGCCGTCCACCCGCCCCAGCGCCGTGCCCACGACGCCCCGGCGAGGTGGTCCACCGGCGGCGCGTCGACGGCCGGCGTCCCCGCGGTCCGGGCCCTGCGCGTCAGGACCAGCAGGCCGCCGAACAGGATGAGGAAGGGCACCGCCGTGCGCAGCCCGGTGATGTCCTCGGCGAAGGACGCGTACCCGGCGACGAGGTTCTGCAGCACGCCCAGTCCGAGCCCGCCGGCGAACGCGAGCGGGACCGACGCGAACCGCCCGATGACCGCGGCCGTCGCCGACACGAACAGGAACAGCGTGAAGTCGTGCGCCGACAGGCCCAGCAGCGGCGTCGCCAGTACGCCCGCCAGCCCGGCCAGCCCCGACGCGATCATCCACGCCACCGACGAGAGCCGGTCGGCGCTGATGCCGCGCAGCTCGGTCAGCGACCGGTTGTCGACGGCAGCCCGCAGCCGCAGCCCCAGGCGCGTGTGCCGCATCAGCACCCACAGGGCCACCGCCACCAGCGCCGTCACCACCCAGGTGATCAGCTGGTCGGAGTCGATGCCGACCCCCTCGGCGAGCTGCCAGGAGACCGCGGGGCTCGGCCCCACCCCCGGCAGCCCGAACTGGTTCTCCGCCGGCTTGACCGGCGCGCCCGCGTCCGCGAGCAGCTCCACCGCCCACAGCCCGACGGCCGGCAGCGCGACCAGCAGGCCGATGGTCGCGACGATCTGGGCGGTCTCGCCGACGCGCGCGAGCCGGCGGAACATCAGCCGGTCCAGCCCCCACCCGAGCCCGGGCGCCAGCACGAACACCACCAGCAGCGCCGCCGGTACGGCCGGCCAGCCCAGCCCGGAGTGGAGTTCGTAGAAGGTCAGCGCGCACAGGTAGGCGGTGGCCCCGTGGGCGAAGTTGAACAGCCCGGACGCCGAGTACGACAGGACGAGCCCGGTGGCCAGCAGCGCGTACAGGGCGCCGGAGACCAGGCCGCTCAGCACGAAGACGAGCAGATCTCCCATTCGGCTGCCCCGCCCCTACGAGAAGGGGACGGGTTCGTAGCAGGTGAAGGGGACGGACACCTTGTACGCGCCGTCCTTCAGCTGGACGAGCGCCCCGCAGCCGAAGCTCTCCTTCTGCCCCTTGGGCTCGGCCCGGTCGCCGACGAGCGTGCCGGTGTCGGAGAAGCCCTGTGCGGCGGCCTGGAAGGACTCGACGGTCAGGTCCTTGCCGGCCTTCTGCGCGATGGACAGGAAGAGGTCGGCCGACATGTAGCCGGTGAGCATGTGCATGTTCAGGGGCGGCGGGTCCTGGCCGCCCGCCGCGGCCTTGATGTCGGCCTTGAACTGCGCCATCTTCGGGTTGTCCGACTCGAAGGGCTCGAACTGGAGCAGTACGTGCACCCCGTCGAGGGCCTGCTTGGTGGCCTCCTTCGCGAGCAGGCCGGGGTCGTAGTCCGTGGGGTCGGAGATCAGGCCCTTGTAGCCGGCCCGCTTGAGCGCGCTGAACAACCCGATGTTGTTGGGCGTCTGCATGACGGAGACGACGGCGTCGGGCGCCTTGCCGCCGTTGCTCTCCATGATCTCCTTGACGTACGCGGACCAGTCGCTCGGGACGGCGGTGGCGGGCACGGAGGCCTTGGCGTACGCGACGGTGAACCCGGCGCCGGCGAACCCCTGTTGGAAGGTGCGGATGCCGAACTTCCCGGCGTCGCTGTCGTTCGCGATGACCGCCACCGACTTGCCGGCGGCCCCGCCGAGCACCCGGCCGATGCCTTCGGGCCAGGTCTGGTTGAGGGTTCCGCCGGGGGAGGGGACCAGGCAGCCGTTGAAGCCGTAGATGTAGCGGGGTCCGCAGAAGGAGGGCAGGGTGCCCCAGCCGAAGGTGGGGACCTTCTCCTGCTCCAGGAAGTCGGCGCCGGAGAAGGTCACCGAGCTCATGGGGGAGACCGCGAAGACCTTGTCCTGCTGGACGAGCTTGCGGGCGGCCGCCATGTTCTTCGCCGGGTCCTGGCCGTCGTCCTCCGCACCGAGGTAGTCGATCCTCCGGCCGTTGACTCCTCCCTCGGCGTTGGCCCTCAGGTAGCGGGCCTTGGCCCCGAGGTCGGTGTCCTTCTTGCTGTAGCCGCTGGCCGTGGTCATCGACACGATGCCGCCGACCTTGATCGTGTCCGCGGTGACGCCGCGGGAGGTCCCGCCGGACGCGCCGGGGGCCGCCTCGTCGGTGGTGGCGGCCGAGTTGCAGGCGGAGACGAGCGCGAGGGCCGCCGCGGCGGCGGCCAGGGTGCGGATCGATCGCAACATCGAGGGGTTCCCTCCGGTCGGGATCCCCGCATTCTGTGGGCGACCTGACGGATCGTCAATATTGTCGACCAGGTGAAGTGACGGATCGTCAGATAGTGGCCGGGCCGTGACGTTCACCCCCGGTACAGCGCGGCCACCTCCGTCGCGAACGCCTTCTCGATCGCCCGCCGCTTCAGCTTCAGCGAGGGCGTCAGCAGGCCGAGCTCCTCCGTGAACTGCCCCGGCAGCACCCGGAACGTCCGGATCGCCTCCGCCTGGGAGACCAGGGTGTTGGCGGCCACCACCGCCCGGCGGACCTCCGTGGTCAGCTCCGGATCGTGCACCAGCTCCGACGCCGGCCGCTGCGCCAGGCCGCGCATCGACAGCCAGTGCGCGATGCCCTCCGCGTCCAGGGTGAGCAGGGCCGCGATGTACGGCCGGTCGTTGCCCACCAGGACGCACTGCGACACCAGCGGGTGCGAACGCACCCGCTCCTCCAGGGCGCTGGGCGAGACGCTCTTTCCGTTGGAGGTCACCAGGATCTCCTTCTTGCGCCCGGTGATGGTGAGGTAGCCGTCCGCGTCCAGCCGCCCCAGGTCCCCCGTCGCCAGCCACCCGCCGCGCAGCACCGCCTGCGTCGCCGGCGGATCGTTGAGGTACCCGGAGAACACGTGGCCGCCGTGCAGCCACACCTCCCCGTCCTCGGCGATGTGCACCGTACTGCCCGGGATCGGCGGGCCGACCGTGCCGTACTTCGTCGCCCCCGGCGGGTTCGCGGTGGCCGCCGCGCTCGACTCGGTCAGCCCGTACCCCTCGAACACCGTGATCCCGGCGCCGTCGAAGAACAGCCCGAGCCGCCGTGACATGGCGGACCCGCCCGACATGGCGTGCCGCACCCGGCCGCCCATCGCCTCGCGGACCTTCCCGTACACCAGCCTGTCGAAGAGCTGGTGCTGCACGCGCAGCCCCGCCGACGGCCCCGGCCCGGTACCGAACGCCTTCGCCTCGCGCGCCTCCGCGTACCGTACGGCCGTCTCCACCGCCCGGTCGAAGGGAGCCCGGCGCCCCTCCACCTCCGCCTTGCGGCGGGCCGCCGCGAACACCTTCTCGAAGACGTGCGGCACCCCCAGCACGAACGTCGGCCGGAACGCGGCCAGGTCCGGCAGCAGTTCGGCCGCCGCCAGCACCGGCTGGTGCCCGAGCTTGACCCGCGACCGTACGGCCGCCACCTCCACCATCCGCCCGAAGACGTGGGCCAGCGGCAGGAACAGCAGCGTGGACGGCTGCTCGCCCGGACCGGCCTGGAACACCGACTCCCAGCGGCGCACCATCGTGTCGGCCTCGTACATGAAGTTGGCGTGCGTGAGCACGCACCCCTTGGGGCGGCCCGTGGTCCCGGAGGTGTAGATCACGGTGGCGACGGCGTCGGGCGTCACCGCGCCCCGGTGCCGGTGCACCACGTCCTCGGCGACCCCCCGCCCGTCGGCGACGAGCGCGTCCAGGGCCCCGGCGTCGAGCTGCCACAGCCGCCGCAGGCCGGGCAGCCGGTCGATGGCCGAGCCCACGGTCATGGCCTGGTCCTCGTTCTCCACGACGCACGCCACGCAGCCGGAGTCTTCAAGGATCCAGTGCACCTGCTCGGTGGAGGAGGAGGGGTAGACGGGCACCGGCTGCGCCCCGATGGCCCACAGCGCGAAGTCGAAGAGCGTCCACTCGTACCGGGTACGGGACATCAGCGCGACCCGGTCCCCGAACCGCACCCCCTGGGCCAGCAGGCCCTTCGCCAGGGCGAGCACCTCGGCCGCCAGCTCCCCGGAGGTCACGTCCGTCCAGACGCCGGCCGTCTTGCGGCCGAGCACGACGCGGCCCGGGTCCTGGTGTGCGTACTGGAAGACGACGTCGGCCAGGCCGCCCACGGGCGGGCCTGTGACGACGGGTGGGACGGTGAACTCGCGCAAGGCCCCGCTCCTCTCCGCACAGCGCGGCGACGCTACCCCACGCCTGTCGGCAGTTGATCAGCCGCCGAACACCTCCACAAGACCTACGCAGGGGGCGCGGGGGGTGGGGTGCGGGAGCGGACAGGGGCGCGCGGCGGGGGCGGGGCGGGTGGTCCCGGCGGCCCCGCCGGCCTCGGCCGGGGTGGTGTGGGGCGGGGTCGCTGCGGAGTGTCTCCTCGGCTCGCGCACTGGGCGGGGGCTGTGATGGTGCGGGGTGGTTGCGCGCTCGTCCTGCGGGGACCCTCCTCCGCGTCCCCGCCCCGCGGCGATGGCCGGATGCGGGTCCCCGTCGGCCGGGCCTCGCCGTGTGGGGTGTCCGGGTGCGGGTCTGGCGGACTTGGCCGGGGTGGTGTGGGGCGGGGCCGCTGCGGAGTGTCTCCTCGGCTCGCGCACTGGGCGGGGGCTGCGACGGTGCGGGGTGGTTGCGCGCTCGTCCTGCGGGGACCCTCCTCCGCGTCCCCGCCCCGCGGGCGTGTCCCGTCGTCCGCGCCCCGCCCTGCGGCGGTGTCCGGTGCGGGGCCGTTGGGCGTGCTTCGGCGGCGGGGGTGTCAGGCCGGGCGGCTCAGGCGGTCGGCGCCGGTGAGGACGGCGGCGGCCAGGGCGTCCGACGCGGGGGTCGGGCGCCGCCCCTGGAGCAGCGCGAACTCCACCGGCCCCAGTTCCGGCAGCCCCCCGACCCGGACCAGGCCCGGCGGGATCAGCCCCCGGGTGTGCGCCATCACGCCCAGCCCGGCCCGGGCCGCCGCGACGAGGCCGCTCAGGCTGCCGCTCGTACAGGCGATGCGCCACGCGCGCCCGTCCCGCTCCAGCACCTCCAGCGCCCGGGCCCGCGTGATCCCCGGCGGCGGGAAGACGATCAGCGGAACCGGCCGCTCGGGGTCCACCCGCAGGCCCTCCGCCCCGATCCACACCATCCGGTCCCGCCAGACGAGGCGGCCCCGCTCGTCGCCCGGTCCCCTCCGCTTGGCCAGCACCAGGTCGAGCCGGCCCGCGTCCAGCCGCTCGTGGAGCGTCCCCGACAGTTCCACCGACAGCTCCAGGTCCACTTCCGGGTGCTCGTGCCGGAAGCCCTCCAGGATCTCCGGCAGCCGCGTCAGCACGAAGTCCTCCGAAGCCCCGAACCGCAGCCGTCCCCGCAGCCGCGTCCCGGTGAAGAAGGCGGCCGCCCGCTCGTGGGCCTCCAGGATCGTCCGCGCGAAGCCCAGCAGCGCCTCGCCGTCCTCCGTCAGCTCCACGCTGTGGGTGTCCCGGACGAACAGCGGCCGGCCCGTCGCGTCCTCCAGCCGCCGCACGTGCTGGCTCACCGTCGACTGCCGCACGCCGAGCCGTCCGGCGGCCTGCGTGAAGCTCAGCGTCTGGGCCACCGTGAGGAACGTCCGCAGCTGGACCGGGTCGTACATCCCGCCAGGCTATCGCGCATCGTGATGACAGTGAGTTCGGTGTGCGGGTTTCCCGATGACCACCCGCCCCCGACCATGGGAGGGCAGGGCACCGGCCCCGCCTCCGCGCCCCCGACAGCAAGTGAGCCCCGCGCATGCGCCGCCCGCACCTGCCCGCCCGGCTGCCCCTCGACCCGTACGTACTGGCCCTGCTCGGCACCGTCGGCCTCGCCGCCCTGCTCCCGGCCCGCGGTCCGGTCGCCACCCTCGCCGACGGGGCCTCCACCGCGGCCGTGGCCCTGCTCTTCTTCCTCTACGGCGCCCGCCTCTCCACCCGCGAGGCACTCGACGGCCTGCGCCACTGGCGGCTCCACCTCACCGTGCTCGCCTGCACCTTCCTGATCTTCCCCCTCCTCGGCCTCGCCGCCCGCGCCCTCGTGCCCACCCTGCTGACGCCTCCGCTCTACAGCGGCCTGCTCTTCCTCTGCCTGGTCCCCTCGACCATCCAGTCCTCCATCGCGTTCACCTCCATGGCCCGGGGGAACGTCCCCGCCGCGATCTGCGCCGGCTCCTTCTCCAGCCTCGCCGGCATCCTCCTCACCCCCCTCCTCGCGGCCGTGCTGCTCGCCGGCGACGCGGGGGGCTTCTCCGCCGACTCCCTCCTCAAGATCGCCCTCCAGCTCCTGCTGCCCTTCGTCCTGGGACAGGTGACGCGCCGCCGGGTCGGCGGCTTCCTCACCCGCCACCGCGCGGTGCTCGGCCACGTGGACCGCGGCTCGATCCTGCTCGTCGTCTACGCCGCCTTCAGTGCCGGCATGGTCGCGGGCGTCTGGAGCCAGGTCAGCGTCCCGCGCCTCGGCGCCCTGATGCTGGTCGAGGCCGCCGTCCTGGGCGTCATGCTGCTGCTCACCTGGTACGGCGCCGAGCGCCTCGGCTTCGACCGCGCGGACCGCATCGCCATCCAGTTCGCCGGCTCGAAGAAGAGCCTGGCCGCCGGACTGCCCATGGCCAGCGTGCTGTTCGGGGCGCACGCGAGCCTCGCCGTACTGCCGCTGATGCTGTTCCACCAGATGCAGCTGATGGTCTGCGCCGTCCTGGCCCGCCGCAGGGCCCGCGACGCCGAACCCGCGCCCCACCGTGTGGCGGAGGTCTCCCGGGAGCCCCAACACCCCGGCCCCCGGGCCCGGTAGCGTGCGGCGGTGACCTGGATACGCCCGATCGCCGCCCGCGCCGAACGCCCCTGCACCCTGGTGGTCTGCCGGGGCTGCTGCTGCGGGGACCCCCGCAAGAACCCCGGCTCCGACCACGCCGGCCAGCTCGCCCGGCTGCGCGCGGCCGCCGCCGACTCCGGGGGCCGGCTGGCCGTCCGTACGAGCGAGTGCCTCGGCCCCTGCGCGCAGGCCAACGTCATCGTGGTCCAGCCCACCAGCGAGGCCCGCCGCCGGGGCGCCCGCGCGACCTGGTTCGGCTGGGCCCTGGACGACACCGCGACCGACGAGATCATCGCCTGGGCCCGATCGGGCGGCCCCGGCACGACACCGGTCCCGGACACCCTGGACCTCCACCGCATCGACCCGCCGGAGCCCAAACCGGCCGCGAAGTCCTCGCGCCGCTCCCGCCGCGACCGCTGAGACGGGGCGGAGCGGGGGAGCGGCGGAGCGGGAGGGCGGCGGAGCGGGCGCGGGACTACGCCGTGATCCGCTCCTCGCCCGCGTACACGTTCATGTCCGGTCCCCGCAGGAAGCCGACGAGCGTCATCCCCGACTCCAGCGCCAGGTCCACGGCCAGCGAGGACGGCGCCGAGACCGCTGCCAGCACCGGGATGCCCGCCATCACCGCCTTCTGGACGAGCTCGAACGAGGCCCGCCCCGACACCAGCAGCACCGCGCCCGTCAGCGGCAGCCGCCCGGCCTGCAGCGCCCGTCCGACGATCTTGTCCACCGCGTTGTGCCGGCCCACGTCCTCCCGTACGTCCAGCAGCTCGCCCTCCGCCGTGAAGAGCCCCGCCGCGTGCAGCCCGCCCGTCCGGTCGAAGACCTTCTGGGCCTCGCGCAGCCGGTCCGGGAACCGGGCCAGGAGTTCCGCGGGCAGTCGTACGGGATCTCCGGCGGCGGCGCCCGGGAAGCGGCTCGCCGTCCGGACCGCGTCCAGGCTGGCCTTGCCGCACAGCCCGCAGGAGGAGGTCGTGTAGACGTTCCGCTCCAGCGTGATGTCCGGCACCGGCACGCCGGGTGCCAACTGCACGTTGACGACGTTGTACGTGTTCGACCCGTCCTCGGCGGCGCCCTCGCAGTAGGTGACGGCCCGTACGTCCGCAGCCGTACCGAGCACGCCCTCGCTCACGAGGAAGCCCACCGCGAGGGCGAAATCGTCCCCCGGGGTGCGCATCGTGATCGCCAGGGGCTTGCCGTTCAGCCGGATCTCCAGCGGCTCCTCGGTCACCAGCGTGTCGGGGCGCACCCCGGTGACCCCGTTCCGGATCCGCACGACCCGGCGCCGCTCGGTGACGCGTCCCATGGTGTTCCCCCACCTCGCTCTGTTTTCTGCCGCGGCCGACAGAGTTATTGTCGCCGTTCCGGTTCCCGCGGCGCTCCCGGCAGCCAGATCCTCGGGAATCTCCAAATTCCGGTGCCCGAATCCTGTCGGATCACGCGCACTCGTACCCATCGGTAGCAGGCGAAGCTGGGTGGTCCTGACTGCCGACGAGGGGGGACCCCGCCCATGACCGGTTCACGCGTGGTGGCGCTAGGGCACTACCAGCCCGCGAGAGTGCTCACCAACGAGGACCTCTCGGCCATGGTCGACACCACCGACGAGTGGATCCGGTCCCGGGCCGGGATCAAGACCCGCCACATCGCGGGCCCGGACGAACCGGTGGACGAGCTGGCCTACCAGGCGGCGGGCAAGGCCCTGGCCGGCGCCGGCCTGACCCCGGACGACATCGACCTCGTCCTGGTCGCCACCTCCACCGCGATCGACCGCTCGCCCAACATGGCGGCGCGCGTCGCCGCGAAGCTGGGGATGGGCGGCCACCCGGCCGTGATGGACATCAACGTCGTCTGCTCGGGCTTCACCCACGCCCTGGCCACCGCCGACCACGCCATCCGGGCCGGCTCGGCCACCCGTGCGCTGGTCATCGGCGCCGACAAGATGACCGAGATCACCGACTGGACCGACCGCACCACGTGCGTGCTCACCGGTGACGGTGCGGGGGCGGCCGTCGTCGAGGCCTGCGAGGAGCCGGGCATCGGTCCGGTGCTGTGGGGTTCCGTGCCCGAGATGGGCAACGCGGTCCGCATCGAGGGCTCGCCGCCGGTCTTCGCCCAGGAGGGCCAGTCCGTCTACCGCTGGACCACCAGCCAGCTCCCGCCGCTGGCCCGCAAGGTGTGCGAGAAGGCCGGGGTGGCCCCCGAGGATCTGGCCGCCGTCGTCCTCCACCAGGCGAACCTGCGGATCATCGAGCCCCTGGCCGCCAAGATCGGCGCCGTGAACGCCGTCATCGCCCGCGATGTCGTCGACTCCGGCAACACCTCGGCGGCGAGCATCCCCATGGCCCTGTCCAAGCTGGTGCAGCGCGGCGAGATCCCCTCCGGGGCCCCCGTCCTGCTCTTCGGCTTCGGCGGGAACCTCTCCTACGCCGGCCAGATCATCAGCTGCCCGTGACGTACCCGTGCCCCCGCCCTCCGCACCTTGCGGACCGGGCGGGGGCGCGCTGCGTCCCGGCCCCTCCGGTCCGGTCTCCACACCTTGCGAGACGGGCCGTCTCGCCGGGCTCGTAGGGACATGCCCGCAGGTCAGCACGGCGTGGCGGACGATCACGGCGCGGATAAGTGGTCGGAAGCCCGGCGATCCTTTGCTATGGTTGTCCATGTCGCCGCGGGAAACCGGGGCCGACCACCTGGTCCGGGTGGCGGAATGGCAGACGCGCTAGCTTGAGGTGCTAGTGCCCTTTATCGGGCGTGGGGGTTCAAGTCCCCCCTCGGACACACAGACGAAAACCCCACTCCGGTGGGGTTTTTCGCGTTTTCGGTACGTGGTGCCGGTCGCCCCGGGCGGGCCGACACCGGGCCTCAGGCCCCCAGGACCAGCAGGCCGTCCGGCGGGATCCCGCCCGACAGGAGCAGGGCGAGGAGCATCGGGACGGCCCTGCGGCGCAGGACCGCAAGCGCAGGGGCCGGGACGTGCCGGGCGGCCCGGTCGGCGCGGGGGTCCTCGGCGAACCGGGCCCGCAGACACCGCCCCATCACGCAAGCGTGCGGGGAAGCCCGGAAGGGCGGCCAGGCCGGCAACGGCTGCGCCCCCGCTCCGCCCGCGGCCCCCGCGATCCGCACCTCGCCCGCCCCGTACCGGCCGGGGTGGAGCGCCGCGCCGGGCCGGACCAGGGCCGGGACGCGCTGGATCCGGTCCGCCGGACCGCGGCCGGCCGGGACCGCGAGCAGGGCCAGGGCGGGGCCCCGCCCGTACACGTCCGCGCCCGGCCGGTCCGCGTACCCCTCCTCGCACAGCATCGCGAGGAGCGGGCGCAGCGCCGCCCCGCCGAAGCCCGACTCCCGCTCCAGCCGGGCCAGCCGTACGCCCAGCGGGTACCGCTCCAGCACCCGTACGACGGTCAGGGCGCGGCGCGCCACCGCCAGGGCCTCCCCGGACCCGGCCCGGACGAGGGCCCCGGGGCCGGCCGCCGACAGCGCCGGGCGGCGCGGCGCGACGGGGGCCGGCCGGGGCGCCGCGACCCGCACGGCGACCGGCGCCGGCGGCCGGAACGCGGCCAGCACGGTGCTCAGCCCGGGCCTCGGCAGGGGCACCGGACCGAGGTCGGGATCGTCCGGCTGGTCGACGTGGCGCAGCACCGCGGCCTGCGCGCACAGCCGGACCTCGCGCAGGTCCCGGCGGCCGCCCGGCCGGAAACCCCGGCGGCCCAGCTCGCGGGCCCAGAACCGGGCGTCGTGGTGTTCGCCGCGCCGCGAGTGGTCCAGGAAGAGGCAGTACGCCGCCGGGGAGGTGCGCGCGCTCCCGGACCCGGCGGCGAACTGCCACCAGAACCCGGCCCCTTCGCGCAGCCCGGCGAGGTACAGCAGGCAGCCGAAGACGACCGCGCCGGGCAGGTCGGCGTGGCCGCCGGCGACGAAGGAGGCGAGCTGCGCCTCGGCCCTCGGCGCGCAGACGGTGGCCAGGCAGGCGGCCTTGAGGTCGCGTCGGGCCCGTTCCGCGTCGAGCGGGCAGTCCCGTGCGGGGTCGCTCCAGCCGTGGGCCGACGGCCGCCGCGCGCGGTGTCCGGGGACGGGCGCGTGCGGGGTGGCGCGCAGCAGGCGGGCCTCGGCGGCGCCCAGGTCGTAGTGCGGGTAGCGCTCGCGCACGCCGGCCCGGGCGAGGAACTCGGCCAGGGAACGCGGGGCCGCGTGGTCCTCGCGGAACCCGTGCCCGTCGGGCGGCCTCATGATCCGGGGGACGTGTCGAGCAGGCGGGCGAGCCGCCGGTGGGCCTGGCCGAGGTGCGAGCGGACGGTCGCCTCGTCGACGCCCATCACCGCGGCGGCCTCGCCGGGGCTGCACTGCAGGCCGTACCTCAGGAGGACGGCGTCGCGCTGCCGTTCGACGAGCCGGGACACGGCGGAGTAGAAGCGGATGGTGTCGGTCAGCACCTCGTACCGGTCGGCGCGGGCCTCCTTGAGGGCCGCCTCGAAGGCGCTGGTGTCCATCGGCCCGAGCCGCTGCCGCCAGGGATCGCGGCCGGGCTGCCGGTCGACGATGCAGCCCTTGAGGACGGTCCAGGCGTACGCGTCCAGCCGGTCCATGTGCAGCATCCGGAGCCACTCGACCATGATCGAGTCGAAGGTGGCGTCCACCGCGTCCTCCGCGCCCGCGTCGGAGCCGAGGTGCAGGTAGGCGAAGCGCATGTACGCGGGCCGCCGGTTGGTGTGGAAGGCCCAGAACGACAGGCGTGCCGTCGGATCCCACTGGCTCACGGGAGTCGGCCGCCGGTGCCGGCTGGGCAGTCCCACGCTTCCACCGGGCTCCTCCGTTCCGCCTTCGCTCAATGCTCCGCCCCGTCCCCCTCATCCCCTGTGCGGTCCAGGAAATCAGCGCGGGCGCACTCGAGGGGCGCAGAGGAGAAAGCTGGAAATATTACGTTCGGTGATGACCGGATCGTGACCGATGCCGATCGTCCGGCGCTCCTACCAGCACATATGCATATGCCGCACGGGTGGGCCGGGAAGGTGGAGGGCGCACGGCGTGTGACCATCGCACGATTCACTCGTTTGTCGGTGGGTGAGCACATCGCAGCGATTCGGCTCCACCGCCGTCGAGCAGGCCGAGGCGGTCCTCGTCGAGCAGTACCCCCAGCTGGTACGGCTCGCCTACCTCACCCTCCCCGAGCCCCTCGGGCGCCACACCCGCGTGCTGCTGGCGCACCGGGCGGTGCAGCACGCGCTGCCCAGGGGGCTGGGGGGCACGGGCCCCGGGCCCGGGGGCGGGGGCTCCGGCGGCGCCGACGGTCCGGCGGGGCCGTCCGGGCCGGGAAGCCCGGGTCGCCCCGGCCCCCTGGCGGGCCCCGAC
The DNA here is from genome assembly GCF_055587105.1 of Streptomyces sp. NPDC048461. NCBI lineage: Bacteria > Bacillati > Actinomycetota > Actinomycetes > Kitasatosporales > Streptomycetaceae > Streptomyces > Streptomyces sp. NPDC048461. Next base: position 586,761 of record NZ_JBVJGW010000002.1, read on the forward strand.
AGCCCCGGCGGGCCGCTCTCCGAGGTGCGGGTACGGGTGCTGCGGGCCTCCCTCGCCCCCTCCGGCCGGATCCGCTCCGTCCTGGCGAAGGCCGGCTGGCCCCTCGTCCCGCCCTTCGTGTGGGGGCTGCGGCTCTGGCCCCCGGCCGGCGGGATCGACGAGGCGGCCGGGGTGCTGGCGGGCGCGCCGGGGCCGGTCCGGGCCGCCTTCGTCCTGCACCGCATGGACGGGCTCCCCGAGGAGGCGGCCGTCCGGCTCCTCGGGGCCGCCGGCGCCGACGACCCCGCCGACGCGGTGCGCGAGGCGCTCGCGCTGCCCGTCGGCGCACCGCTCCTGGCCACCCTGCGCACCCCGGAGTTCGACGCCAGCGTCGTCAGCGCCCGCCCCACCGACCTGCTCCGGCGGCGCCGCCGGGCCCGGGCCGCGTGGGCCGTCGCCGCCGTGTGCGCGCTCGTCACCGGGCTCCTGGTGGCCGACGCGTCGGCGCCGCGCCCGGAGGCCACGCCCGCCGCCGGACCGGTGGCCGCGCGGGCGCTCGACCCCGGCCGGCTGCTCCGGGTCCCGGCCCAGGCCTGGGCCGACACCGCCCGGGTGGACTTCACCGCCTGGCCGGCCCGCGGCGGGCGCACCGCCGACCGGGCCCTGCTGGCACGGGCGCTGGGCACCTGGGCGGCCCGGCCGGGCGGGGTCCCCGTCACCGCCGCCCCGGGGACGGCGACCGACCCGCCCACCCGGCCCCCGCAGCTGCTGTACGCGGGCGAGAGCGAGGGCCGGGCCGTGGTGCTGCTGCTCGACGGGGACCGCGTGGTCCGCTACGCCGAAGCGGCCGCCGGACCCCGCGAGCGGGAGCTCGCCTTCGCCCGTACCGACGAGGCGGGGGTCACCACCGCGGCCGCGCTCACCCTGGTCCGGCCCTCCGACGGCGGCCCGGCCCGCTACCTGCTCGCCCCGTGGATCGAGCGGGCCGCCACCCGCGACCTGCTCCGCACCGGGGACGGGGGCGCGCCGCTGGCCGTCGCCCCCGACGGGGTCACGGCTCCGGCGGCGGTGCCCCGTACGGCGGGGGACTGCGGGTCCTGGCCCGTACTCGAACTCACCTCCTCCGCCCGCATCGTCGAGAAGCACTCCTTCGTCCTCGCCGACCTCGGCGCGCTCTCCCCGGTCCACCTCACCTACACGCCGCTGCCGGACGGCCCCGGCGCCGTGGCCGCCCGGCAGCCGCGCGAGGTCACCGGCGCCGCCGCGCGGGCCGCCTGGGCACCCACCGCGTGCCGGCTGCGGGAACTGGGCGGCGGCGCCGTCCGCGCCGTCAACGTCTGGGACTTCGCGGGCTCCGAGCTCCCCGACGGCGGCGGCCGGGCCGTGTGGTCCTGCACCCGCGCCTCCGGCTGGGCCGGCCCCGGCGACGTGCTCGTCCAGCTGCGCCCGCCGGCCGGGTCCCCGCAGGACGTGGTGCGGGCCCGGGCCACGGCGGCCTGCGGGCGCTTCGGGCAGCACCTGCTCGTGGGTACCCGGTGGCGCTCGCCCGCGGGCCGCTGGTTCCTGGTGGCCGCGGGGAGCCGCGAGGTGGCCGGGATCACCGCGACCGGCGCGGTCCGGGCCGAGGCGAACGGCCGGATCCTGGTCGCGCCCGCCGGCCCGGAAGGAGCCCCGGTCTCCCTCACGGGCCGCCTCGCGAGCGGAGCCCGGATCACGGCGCTCGACGGCGCCTCCGGGGGCCGGGACTAGGAGCACGCCCCCGGCTCCGCGGCGGTCGGGCGCGCCGCCGGGCGGCTGTAGCATGGGCGCGATCGCGAGGGCCGTGACGGAGAGGTCACTGCCCTCGCTTTTGCGTTATTCCACCCCGAACAAATGCGGCGCGTGGCCTTTCGGCGGTTCGATACGATGAACCGCCTTCACATTCCGTGACGTCACGTCGCACCGCACAGAGGAAATGGAGCATCCGAGGATGGCTCGACACCTGATCACCAGCGCGCTTCCGTACATCAACGGGATCAAGCACCTGGGCAACATGGTCGGGTCGATGCTTCCGGCGGACGTGTACTCCCGGTACCTCCGCCAGCGCGGCCACGACGTCCTGTACATCTGCGCCACCGACGAGCACGGCACCCCCGCCGAACTCGCCGCGAAGGAAGCCGGCGTCTCCGTCGCCGAGTTCTGCGCGCAGGCACACGACGCCCAGAAGGCGGTCTACGACGGCTTCGAGCTGTCCTTCGACTACTTCGGCCGCAGCTCCTCACAGCAGAACGCCGAGATCACCCAGCACTTCGCGCGGCAGCTCCAGGCGAACGGCTTCATCGAGGAGCGCGCGATCCGGCAGGTGTACTCGCCCGCGGACGGCCGCTTCCTGCCGGACCGCTACGTCGAGGGCACCTGCCCGCACTGCGGCTACGACAAGGCCCGCGGCGACCAGTGCGAGAACTGCACCCGCGTCCTGGACCCCACGGACCTGATCGAGCCCCGCTCGGCGATCTCCGGCTCCACCGAGCTGGAAGTCCGCGAGACCACGCACCTCTTCCTCCTCCAGTCCAAGCTCCAGGTCGAGGTCGAGGCCTGGGTGGCGGAGCACGAGGAGGAGTGGCCGCAGCTGGCGTCCTCCATCGCCCGCAAGTGGCTGACCGAGGGCCTGCACGACCGCGCCATCACCCGCGACCTCGACTGGGGCGTCCCGGTCCCGGCCGACACGTGGCCCGAACTGGCCGCGGACGGCAAGGTCTTCTACGTCTGGTTCGACGCCCCGATCGAGTACATCGCCTCCACCAAGGAGTGGGCGGACGCCGACCCGGCGAACCGCGACTGGAAGTCCTGGTGGTACGAGGCCGAGGACGTCCGCTACACCCAGTTCATGGCCAAGGACAACGTCCCCTTCCACACCGTGATGTTCCCGGCCACCGAGCTGGGCACCCGCGAGCCGTGGAAGAAGGTCGACTACGTCAAGGCCTTCAACTGGCTGACGTACTACGGCGGCAAGTTCTCCACCTCGCAGAAGCGCGGCGTCTTCACCGACCACGCGCTGGAGATCCTCCCGGCCGACTACTGGCGCTACTTCCTCATCGCCAACGCCCCCGAGTCCGACGACTCGTCCTTCACGTGGGAGCACTTCACCGCCACGGTCAACAAGGACCTCGCCGACACCCTCGGCAACTTCGTCAACCGCGTCCTGTCCTTCTCCCGCAAGCGCTTCGGCGACGACGTCCCCGCGGGCAACGCGGCCGGCGAGGCCGAGACGAAGCTGGGCGGCCAGATCGCCGAGCTGCTGGCCGAGTACGAGGGCCACATGGAGACGCTCCAGTACCGCAAGGCCGCGGCCGCCCTGCGCGCCCTGTGGTCGGCCGGAAACTCCTACCTGGAGGAGAAGGCCCCCTGGCTGGAGATCAAGACCGACCCGGAGGGCGCGGCGCTGACCCTGCGCACCGCCATGAACCTCATCCACCTCTACTCGGTGGTCTCCGAGCCGTTCATCCCGGCCTCGGCGCGCGCCATGCGCTCCGCGTTCGCGCTCGCCGACGACACCGCGGCGTGGGTGACCCCGGAGCAGGCCCGGTCCCTGGACGCGGTCCCGGCCGGGACGCCGTTCACCGTACCGCCGGTGCTCTTCGCGAAGATCACCGAAGAGGACCTGGAGTCGTACCGGGAGCGCTTCGGCGGCTCCCCGGACGCCTGAGGCCCCACCCCGTCAGCCCGTGAGGGGCGGGGGGGGGGGGGGGGGGGCGGGCGCGCGCCCGCGGCCCGGGGCCGCCCGCGGGGGGCCCCGCGCCGGGGGGGGGGGGGGGGGGCGGGGGGGGGCGGGGGGCGGGCGGGCGCGCGCGGGCGCCCGCGCCCCCCCCCCGGCCCCCCCCCCCCCCCCCCCCCCGCCGCGGCCGGGGGCCCCCCGGCCCCCCCCCCCCCCCCCCCCCGCCCCTCCGGCGTGCCCGGGCCCGGTGACGCCCCGCGGCGGGACCGGCCTCACAGGGTGGCGCCGGCGACCAGGAACCCGCAGATCAGCACGAACAGGATCGCCAGCAGCGGCCAGACGAACCGCAGGTACTTGTCGTAGCCGACCTTGGCCAGCGCGACGCCGCCGATGGTCACGGCCGTGGTCGGCGCCCACAGGTTCATCCAGCCGCTGGCGGACTGCCAGGCCGTGACCACCAGCGCGCGCGGGACGCCCGCGAAGTCGGCCAGCGGGGCCAGGATCGGCATGGCGAGGGTGGCGTGCCCGGACGTCGAGGGGATCAGGAACGCCAGCGGGAGGTTCACCACGAACACGATCACCGCGAAGACCCCGGACGAGGTGCCCCTGACGATCCCCTCGATCGCGTGCAGCACGGTGTCGGTGATCTTCGAGTTGTTCATGATGACCGTCACCCCGCGCGCCAGCATGATGACCAGCGCCGGCGAGATGAATTCGGCCGCACCCTGCACGATCGTCGCGCTGAGTTTGGCCTCTCCCATCCGGGCCACCAGGCCCACCAGCACCGCCGCGCACAGGAACAGCGCCGAGAGCTGCGGGAAGGACCAGCCCAGCTCCCAGCGGTACGGCGCCGCGTCCGCCTTCCCCGTCAGGGCGCCGGACCAGGGCACCACCGAGAAGATCATGAAGGCGAAGACGAGGACGAGGAGGGTCAGGACCGTCTTGTGCAAGCGGCTCAGCTCGGGTTCCGCCTCCTCGGCGCCGGTGGCCCTCTGCTCCCGGTCCCCGGGGAGGAAACCGCACAGCGAAGCGGCCGGGTCCCGCTGGACGCGCCTCGCGTACCGGACGACGTACAGGATCGTCACGGCCGTCAGCACCACCCACATCGCGAAGCGCAGCCCGATGCCGTCGCCGAGGGAGATGTCGGCCGCGGAGGAGGCCACGCCGGTCGCGAACGGGTTCACGGTGGAGCACAGCACGCCGACGCCCGCGCCGAGGATCGCCGAGCCGACGGCCACGAGCCGGTCGTAGCCGAGGGCCAGCATCATCGGCACCAGCAGCCCGTAGAAGCCGAGGGTCTCCTCCGCGAAGCCCTCCACCGTGCCGAGCACGGAGAACACCAGCATCACGGCGGCGATCAGCAGGCCACCGCGGTCGCGCAGCCGGTGGGCGAGGCGGGCGATCCCGCGGTCCAGGGCGCCGGTGGCGAAGACGACCGTGATGAACGTGCCGATGGCGAGGACGAAGAGGAAGACCCCCGCGCTGCCGTAGAGCTCGCCCGCGAAGCTCGGGCCCACGTCGCCGGTCTTCGGGTCCTGGAGGCCGTACAGGCCGTTGACGGGGGAGAGGAACAGGTCGCTCAGGCGCTCGGTGAAGCTCTGGGTGCCCGGGACCCGGTGGTAGGTCCCCGCGACGGGGGAGCCGTCCTCCGTACGGTCGTACTGGCCCGCCGGGATCAGGAAGGCCAGCAGCCAGACCGCCACCGTCACGACGGCGAGCACGGTCAGGGCGCTCGGGAAGCGGAACTTCCGCGCCGGAGCGGGGGGCCCGGCCCCTGCCGCGTCGGCATCCGGCGGCGGTGCGGCGGGCGGAACCGGCGGTGCGGTGGTCACCGGACGCCTCCCGTGGAGCCGTGGCCCGCGGCGCGGTACTCCGCCGCGTACTCCCGGACGAAGGCGGCCAGCGCCACCACCGTGTTGCGCAGCTCGGACAGCAGCACCCGCTCGTTGGGGGCGTGCAGGTTGCACATGCTGTCCTGGGCGCCGAACAGCAGCACCTCGGCGTCCGGAGCCGCCCGCGCCAGGCCGTGCACCAGCGGGATGGAGCCCCCGGTGGCGACGTACGAGGCAGCCGTGCCCCAGGCCTCCTCCAGCGCGACGAGCGCCGCGCGGTACGCCGCCCCGCCCGTACGGGCCTCGAAGCCGCGGCCGGTGTCGCCCGGGGTGACCGTGAGCGGGATGCCGAACGGGCGCTGCCCGCGCAGATGGTCCACCAGCGCCGACCGCGCCTCGCGCGGGTCCTGCAGCGGGTGGAAGCGGAGGTTCAGCTTGGCCCGGGCGTACGGGACCACCGCCGAGGCCGCGTGGTCCACGGCCGGCGCGTCCAGGCCGATGACGGTGACGGCCGGGCCGCTCCACAGCCGCTCGCCGAGCGAACCGGTCCCGAGGAGCGGCACGTGGTCCCGTACGGAGGCCAGCGCGCGGAACTCCGCCTCGGTGTACGTCGTCCCGTCCCACGGCTCGCGCCGCAGGCCGGGCACGGCCACGTCGCCGTCGGCGTCGTGCAGCGAGGCCAGGGCGTGCAGGAGGACCAGGAGCGCGTCGGGGGCGGCGCCGCCGAACTCGCCGCTGTGCCGCGGTTCGGCCAGGGTGCGCACCTCGACGGTGACCTCGCAGGCTCCGCGCAGGCCGGTGGTCAGGGTGGGGGTGCCGGGCCGCAGGTTGCCGAGGTCGGCGATGACCATGGCGTCGCAGGCGAAGCGGGCGGGGTCGGTGGGCGGGTGGTCGTCGAAGGGGCTGCCGTACTCCTCCTGCCCCTCGATCACGATCTTGACGCCGACCGGGGGGCGGCCCCCGTAGAGCCGGAGCATGCCGAGGTGGGCGATCACGTTCGCCTTGTCGTCGGCGATGCCGCGGGCGCGCAGTCCACCGGGGACGGGGGTCGGCTCGAAGGGCGGCGAGAGCCACAGGGCGGGGTTGCCGGCGGGCTGCACGTCGTAGTGCCCGTAGAGGAGGACGGTGGGGGCGTCCGGGTCCGGCGGCGGGATCTCGCCGTAGATCACCGGTGCGGTGTCGGGCAGGTCGATCCGCTCGATCGTGGGGACGCCCGCGTCGCGCAGCAGGGAGACGACCAGGTCGTGCGCCTCCAGGACCGGCTCGGGCGGGTAGCCGGGGAAGGCGACGGACGGGATCGCCGCCAGCCGCTCCAGATCGGCCCGCAGGCCGTCCATCAGCGCGTCGGCCCGGCCCGCCAGGCCGTCGCGACCGTCCGGTCCCATCCGCCACCGTCCCTCCGGTCCCCGGTCCCGGTCGCGGCCCTGGTCGAGGGGTGTCCGCCGGGTGCTCCCTCCGATCATGGGGCGGGAGGGGAGGCGGGGCGTGACGGGCTGCGCCGGGCGAGTGAACGGGTACGAAAGGGGCATGACCGGAAGGGCGGGTCCGCGTGCGGACGGCCGCCCCTCCGGCGACCGTCCCGGCCGCCTCCCCTTCCGGCCGCTGCCGCCCGTGATCGCTCCTGATCGCCCGTGACCAGGGTCCGACCCTAGGATTGAAGGCATGAACCAGGCAGGCCCCAAGGCAGAACTCGGCGACTTCCTGCGGTCCCGTCGCGGGCGGATCCGTCCCGAGGACGCGGGCCTGCGCTCCTTCGGGGGCCGCCGCCGGGTTCCGGGGCTGCGCCGGGAGGAGCTCGCCCAGCTCGCCGGCGTGAGCGTGGACTACTACACGCGCTTCGAGCAGGGGCGCGCCGGCAACATCTCGGACGCCGTGCTCGGTGCCATCGCCTCCGCGCTGCGGCTGGACGAGGCGGAGACCGCGCACCTGACCCGCCTGGTCCGCACGGCGGGACGTCCCGACGGCCGGGGGGCGGGCGCGGGGGCGACGCCGCAAGAGCCGCAGGAGGTCCGGCCCGGGCTGCGCAGACTCCTGGAGTCGATGCCCGAGACCCCCGCCTTCGTCGTCGGCCGCCGCACCGACGTCCTCGCCTGGAACCCGCTCTTCGCCACCCTCGTCAAGGACTTCGGCGCGCTGCCGCCCGAACGCCGCAACAAGGCCTGGCTGGTCTTCCTGGACCCCGAGGTGCGCGGCCGGTTCGTGAACTGGGAGCGCAAGGCGCGCGACCTCGTCGCCTACCTCCGCTTCGACCTCGGACGGCACCCGCACGACCCGCGGTTCACGGCGCTCATCGCGGAACTGGGCGAGCGGAGCCCGGAGTTCACCCGGCTCTGGGAGGAACAGGAGGTCCGGGAGACGACCCACGGCGGCTACCACCTGCGCCACCCCCTGGTCGGAGAGTTCACCCTCGCCTACGAGAGCCTGAACCTCCCCGACGACCCCGACCAGAGCCTGATCACCTACACGGCCGAGGCCGGCTCGCCCTCCGAAGCGGCCCTGCGCATCCTCGCGCGGACCGCGGCCGGCGCGTCGGCCGAAGCCGCCGCGCACCGCACCCGGCACGCCGACTCCGCCGCGCCGGGCGCGGAGCACCCGCCCGTGCGCAGCGACAGCCGTACGTAGGCGCCGTACGTAGGCCCTTCCCGCCCCCGCGGTCCGCGGGGGCGGGCGCCGGTCACATGGTCAGACGGCCGACGACCTGCGGGTCCAGGCCGGTCAGCCGGACGATCCTCGGTGCGGGGATGCCGGCCGTCAGGGCCCGGTGGACGAGGCCCTCCCAGTCCTGGGTGGTGTCCCGGAACTGCAGGAGTTCCGTCTCCACGTCCGTGACGGCCTGGGGTGCGCACTCCTGCTCCACCCGCAGCGCCTCCTCCTCGCTCAGGGGCAGCGGCAGGCGTTCGGCCTCGTCGGGGACGAACGCCTCCGCTCCGGAGGGAAGGATCCGGACCTGCTCGGAGGACGCGGAGACCCCGTGTGCCTGGAGCCAGCCCTGGACCGCCGGCGACTCGGCGCATTCCAGGGTGCCGACGGAGGCGAAGGCCGCTCCCAGCAGCGGATGCCGGTCGGGAAGGAGGAACAGGTATGCGTCATCGGCCATCGCGTGAGCCTTCCAAATCAGCCGTCAGAGGTGGCTGATGCTAGCGCCCGGGAAGCGGGGCGACCGCCACCGCCGGCCGGGTCCGGACGGGGCGGGCGTGCGGGTCGGGTCAGGTCAGGCGCAGCGTGGTGCCGATGGTCTTGCCCCCGGGGTGGCTGCTGATGTCGATGCGTTCGGCGAGCCGCTGGACCAGGGGCCACCCGTAGCCGCCCGGATGGTCGACGCTGCCGGTGCGGGAGGCGGGCACGCGGGGGTTCGCGTCGCTGACCGACAGGTGGAGGACGTCGTCCGCGATCTCCGTGTGGAAGGCGGTGATGCCGCCGCCGTGGCGGATCGCGTTGGTGACGAGCTCCGACGTGACCAGCAGGGCGTCCGCGGCCGTGACGCCGTCCGGGTCGATGCCCGCACGGTGCAGGAGATCGCCGACGACGGCGCGGGCCGCGGCCGCAGTGACCGGTCCGGCCGCCGTGACCCGGGCCGCGGCCGGCGTCGCCGGGGCGGCCGTCACCGCGGCAGCCGTCGCCGGGGCGGCCACGGACGTGCTCTCCCCGCCGCGGGTGGATCCGCGGGTGTCGTCGGGTGCTGTGGGCGGGTTCATACCGTCATCGCCTGCCCCCGGTCGTGAGGTCCATGCCGCCGGACACCGGTTCGGACGGGACGAGGGTCACCATGTCATCGCGTCCTCCAGTGTGTCCGCCATGTGGAACGCGGCTTCGGTTCCGGTGACGTCGAACAGCCGGCGGACCGCCACCTGCAGCGGGCCGACCAGGACGAGCGCCGTTCCCTTCGCGGCGTTGGCCTTGTGGGCGTCGAGCAGGGCGTGAAGGACGGAGGAGTCGGCGAAGCGCGTGCGGGACAGGTCGACCAGCGTGCGCGGGACCCCGCTCGCCGCGGCCTCGGTGAGGACCTGGGCGAGGAAGGGCGCGCTGTCCTGGTCGAGGTCGCCCCGCAGGCGGACGACGGTCGTGCCTTCGTACGTGGTCGTGGTGACCACCGGTTCGTCTCCGATCACCCCGACATCTTCCTACACAGCGGACCGGGAGTGGTCCGGCGGGGGACTTTCCGGCAGTGGACCGAGCGGTCCGGGCCGCTGGGCGGGCCGCCCGCGGAGCGCGTCAACACGGCGGCCGGCCGGGCCGGGTGATGGGTCCGCGAGGTGCCGTGCCGGTCGGATCCCGCCCGATCCCGGCCGTCCCCGTCGCCGTACCGGAGCCCGATCCTCCGTCCCGGTACGGCAGTCGCGGGCCCTCCGGCACGCACCGGCCCGGCCCGCATCGGCCCGGCCCGGTGCGGCCCGGTGCGGCCCGGTGCGGTGGCCGGGACGGTCGACTCGGCTACGCCGTCGACCGCTTGGCCGCGGGCCCGGCGGCCCCGTCGGAGGAGGCGGTGTGCACGGACGGTGCGCGTACGGAACACGACGCGGCCCGTGCGGCCGGCGGCACCGGCCGCGGGCACGGACCCGGTCCCCGCCGCCCGCCGGGGAGATCACCCTCCGCCCCGGCGGGCGGCGGGGGCCTCACCCACCGGCTGCCCCCGTCCGCCTGTGAGGCGCGCCTCGCGCGGACACGGCGGGAGAACCGCGCGCGGACGCGGGCGGCGGGGGGGCGGGGGCGGGGGGGGGGGGGGGGGGCGGGGGGGGGGGGTGGGGGGGGGGGGGGGGGGGGCGCGCGCGGGGGGGGGGGCGGGGGCGGGGGGCGGGGGGGGGGGGCGCCCCCCCCCCCGGGGGCCCCCGGCCGCCTGGGGGGGGCGCCCCCCCCCCCCCCGGGGGCCCCACCCCCCCCCGCCCCCCCCCCCCCCCCCCCCCCCCCCGCGTGGGATGCCGGTGGCCTCCGACAGCCGCCTCGCGCCGGCCACCGGTTTCGCCGCGCCTCGCCTCGGCGGGACGGCGGCAGCCGCGGGCCCCGGCAGACGGCCCGGCCGTCCGGGGCCCGCTCCGGCGCGCGGGCGGGGCGCCCGGCGCGGTGTCGCGCCGGGCTGCCGCGGGGCCGCCCCGGACGCGTTTGCGGGCCCTGGCGAGCCCCCGGCGGGGCGGTCCGCTGTCAACCGGCGGCGCATCCGGCACCCGGATACGGGATCTCGACCTGTCTGCCGCGTGTCGAACCGGGGCCGTGATCGTTTCTTCAGCCGTAACCCCTGCATCTGCTGCGGAAACGGGAGGACGCGGTGACCGCTTGGCAGTACCTCGCCGGGGCCGGCCTGGTGGCGGCCCTCTGCCCGCTGCACGGCCACGTGGCGGTAGCGGGCGACGGACACGGACACGGCCACGGCGCCCGCGTCGACCTGTGCGTGCCGGCCGCCCGGCCGGAACGCCCCGAGCGGCCCGCGCAGACCGGGCGGCCCACCGTGCGGCCGTCCCCGACGCGGCCCGCCGCGCCGCCCCCGGTACGGGCCACCGTGCCCGGCACCGGCCGGCCGACCGTGCACCACCCTGGGGTGGCCGCCCTCCCCGCGGCGCCGCCGGTGCCGCCGGACCCGCCGGGCGAGCAGAGCCCACCGGAGCCGGACGCGGAGGCCGCGGCCGCGGATCCGAAGCCGCCGGAACCCGCACCGGGCGCCGCGCCGGCCTCCGCGCCGGTCCGGGCGGCCGCACCCGCCGCGCTCCGGGCGGGTGCCGTCGCCCGGGTGAGCGCCTTCCACGTGCGCCCGTACCGCTCGGTGGCCCTGGCGCGGCGCGGCCCGGGCGGCCTGTCCCCGCTGATGCTCATGGTCGTCGTCACGACCCCGGCGGTCCTCGCGGCCGCCGCCCTGCGGCCGCGGTCCAAGGGCCGCGCCTGATCCGCCGCGCCGGGCGCCCCGCCGCCGGCCCGTCGGCCGACCCGCCGACCGGCTGAACCGCAGATCCCCAGATTCGCCGATCCACCGATCCACCGATCCACACCGGGAGAACCAACGTGTCCCAATGGCTGGTCCTGGCCATCGCCATGGCGCTCGTCTGCGCCGTCGTCCTCACCATCACCACGATCCGGCACCGCCGGGCCGCCGATGACGAGGACACCAGCGAGACCCCCGACGTCATCGAGTACATGACGATGATGGTGGGCGTGGTCTACGCGATCGTGCTGGGCCTCGCCATCGCTGGCGTCTGGGAGGCGCGCGGCGCCGCCGAGGACAGCGTCCGCCGCGAGGCCCAGTCGCTGTACGAGGTGACCCAGCGCGCCGACGTGTACCCGGCGCCGGTGCGCGACCGGATCCGCGGCGAGGTGGACGCGTACGTCTCCCACACCGTCGCCGTGGACTGGCCGCTGCTGGCTTCGGGCGAGGGCGCCTCCGCGGAGGGTGCCCAGCTGCTCGGCAAGCTGCGCAGCGACGTGACCCACCAGAGCCCGGCGACCGAGCTCCAGGCGCAGGCCTACCAGCCGCTGCTGGACCACATCGCCGCCGCCGACGACGCCCGGCACTCGCGGGCGCAGAGCGACGAGTCCACGCTGCCGGGCGTCGTGTGGTTCGGCCTGCTGGTCGGCGGTGTGGTCACGGTGGGGCTGATCTTCACCCTGCAGATCCGCCGCTCGGGGCGGGAGCTGCTGCTGGCCGGGCTGTTCAGCGCCCTGATCGTGTTCCTGCTGTTCATGGTGTGGAGCTTCGACGCTCCCTACGGCCGGGACGGGGTCGACTCCGCCGGGCCCTTCCAGGAGCTGTTCCCGACGCTGGCGGTGGCCGCCGCCCGCTGACCGGCACGGGACCGAACGCCGGCCCGCCGCGGCCTGCTCACCGCGGTGCGCCGCTCGCCGCGGTGCGCCGCGCCGGTCCGCCCGGCGCCGTCGGCCGAGTCCGGCGGCCGGTTGCGCCGTCAGCCGAGTCCGGCGGCCGGTTGCGCCGTCCGCTGCCGTACCGCCTGGACCACCGGCGAGTGCCGCAGGGCGTGGGAGATCCGCAGCAGGTCCCGCGGCCCGTCGGCAGTGTCGAGCACCGTCTCCTCGCCGGCCCCGGTGACCACGTTGCCCTCGGGGTCGGCGGACCGGGCCCGGACGGCCGCGGTGACCATGGCGGCGTCGGCGACCGCACGGGCGGTCTCCTCGTCGGCCCCGTCCTCGGCGGCGCTCTCGTAGGCGCCGTCGCGCAGGTCCCGGTCGAAGTACGGTCCCAGGTTCAGGAATCCGTCGTGGATGTCCGACTCGCGCTGGATGACCCGCAGTTCGGCCGCGGCCCACCAGGACATCCGGACGGAGGGAGTGCCGTCGGGTGCGGAGATCTGCACCTCGTGCCAGAGCGCGCCGAGCCTGCGGTACGTCGTCCAGCTCTGCCAGTTGTCCGACATCCGCTGGCAGACGAGCGGGACGACGAAGCCCAGCGCGCTGATCAGCGCGCCGATGGCGGCGAGCGGCGGGGCGACGTAGGTGCTCAGGTCGTCGAGGTCGTGGCCGAGCCACCGGGCGACGACCGCCGACATCTTCGTGGCGTCGTAGGTCAGGTTGAAGATGTAGCCGGACACGATGATCATCAGGCCGACCCGCAGCCAGCCGCGCACCTGGAGCGACCAGCGCCAGCACATGGCCACCATCACGACCGCGGCGACGTGGTGCGCCAGCAGGTACAGCCCGATCATCTGCCGCATGTACGGGGTGTTGGCGTAGTACGTGTCGAAGTCCCGCAGCCGCTCGACCGGTGCGTCCCCGAGGACGAACAGCACGATCAGGGCGACCACGACCGTGCTGTAGCCGATGATCCAGCGCCGCGAGACCCGGCGGGTCTGCTCGGGCGGCCCGCCGCGCCAGTTGACGACCAGGACCAGGCACGAGGCGCTGAAGGCGGTGATCAGGCAGTACACGAGGGGGGCCGAGACGTTGGTGATCCCGGTCCAGCGGTTGACCGCCTCGATGGTCGGCGGGGCGGCGAAGGTGAAGACCGCGCCGGCGAGGGTCAGCAGGGCGCAGACCGAACGCAGGAGCGGGTCGCGCCAGTTGTGCCGCAGTGCGGGCAGTTTGAAGGCGAGTGCGATCGCCATCGCGGCTGCCGGTATGTAGTAGTCCTGGCCGTTCAACGGTCGTTCCTGTGCCCCCGGTATCCGAGCGAGGCCTCGATGCGGCCCGCCAACTGGTCACGCTGCGCCGGGGCCCGATGGCCGACAGAACCGGCCAGCCAGGTCCGGCACCTGCTGCCCAACAGTAAGCCGAAGGTTTCCGCCTCGGTCTCCTCCTGGACATCGGCGCGCGTGCGCGCCGCGACGCGGCGAACGGTTTCGCCGATGTCCGCCTCGTCGGACAGCAGTCGGGCGGCGACGGCCGCGCCGTCGACGTGGTGGCTGCAATGGCCGGCCTTCATGTGCCACAGCTCGTGGCCCAGGATGACCAGCTGGTGGTCGGGTGCGGTGCGTTCCTCGATGACCACGAGATCGCGGTCCGCCATGTCGAGCCACAGGCCGCTGGCCGTCCCCGGCGGGAACGAGGCCATCCGGAAGTCCACCCGGCGGCCGCGGTGTTTGCTCATGCCCTCGCAGAGGGCGGCGTAGAGGTCCACGGGTTCCACGGGGGCGGTGAGCCGGATGCCGGCCACCAGCTCCCCGCACAGCCGCCGCTGCTCTCTGCCTATGCTCACCGTTCTCCCCGTCGGCGCGGATCCGGATCAGGACTCAAGGATCAGACCCAGACTTTCGACTGGGTCACGATTCATTCGGTTTGACGCTTTCGAGGAGCATGTCCAGCCATTCGGTCACCTTGTCCCGGTGCTTGTCGCTGGGCAGTTGGGCGGCGCGCCAGGCGATGCCCCGCACACCGTGGTTCTGGAGGAGTCTTGCCAGCGGATCGCCCGCCGAAGCGGCCGAGGCGGGTGAGGTTTCCCGCGCGCGCCCCGCGAAGTCCTGGAGCAGCTGCTGTTCGGTGCGCTGGAGGGCGTCGGTGAGGGCGTCCGCGTCGTGCGCGGTGAGGAATCCGGCATGTACCCCGAAGAAGCGCTGGATCGCGTCGCAGTGCTCCATCGTGGGGCGGCGGTCGCCGTTGATCAGTGCGCCGGCCTGCTGCCGGGACATGCCGGCGCCGTCGGCGATCTCCTGCTGCGTGTAGCGGCGGCCGTTGGGTTTGACCCGGGTGCGCCGCAGCAGGTCGAGGCGCTGGAGGAAACGGGTCTGCAGGTCCGGTTCGCCGGCGGGCCTGCCGTCGAGCAGGATCCGGACCACGTCGGCGGGCACGCCGGACGCTTCGGAGAGTCGGCGCAGGTCGAATACCTGATTCGCGTCGCGGCCCATCTTGCCCGCGAGTTCGGCAACGCGTGTGACGGTGGCGGCCAGGGGTGCGTGGGCCACCGCGACGGGAGCCGGGAAGCCGTCTGTCACCAGTGGTTCTCCTAGATCGCGCGAAGTCGGTTCGGGCACATGGTCGGCTTCTGGAATCTATCCGTTCTCGCCCCGAAGGGCTAGAACGTGCCACAGCTGTGGCGGGAATGAGCTGTCGCGAGGCTGGAATTGCCACGATAGTTGACACTCGAATGAAGTCGGTAGCAGGATCGCCACACGGAAATGAAGATCCAGACCGTGAGGAGGGGGAGCTCTCGGTGCTACATCTCGCAGCGGTGGGCCCGTCCGATGGCCTCGCCCGAGCCGGTGAGGAGCGCCTGGCGGGCGAGGAGTCCGCACGCGGCGCCGTGCGGTCGGAGCGACGCAAGGAGATATTGCGCCAGCGTCGCGAGGAACTGGGCCTGAGCCAGGAGGACCTCGCCGCACGGCTGCGCATCAGCGTGCGCGCGTACGGGAATTGGGAGCGCGGGCTGGTCAAGGAATGGACGGACCGCAAACTGCTCGCCCTGGCCGAGGCGTTGGAGATGAGCGAGCGGCAGTGCTTCTGGCTGTTCCGCGTCATGGTCGACCGCGACCCGCCGCCCACGTGGCGCGCCGCGGAGGAGAACCGGCTCCCCGAGGATCCGGCGCAGCGCGACTACCTGTGCGACTACGCCGCCCTCATGGAGTCCGTGCCCTACCCCAGCTTCCTGGTGGACCACCGCTGGGACGTCGCGCTCACCAACTCGGCCTTCGACCAGCTGTTCCAGACGGTACGGCCGCACCCGACGGCCCTGCCGGACGACAACTTCCTGCGCTTCGTGCTGTTCCACCCGGACGCCGCCGGAGTGCTGGACGACCACGAACCGGCCTGGTGCGTGCCGCTGTTGGCCCGGTTCGCGAACGCGCTCGCCGCGGCGCCGGACGACGAGGGGCTGCGCAGCATCCGCCAGGAGGTCGCCCGCGACCCGTTCATGGAGGCCGCCTACCGGTACGGCGTCCCGCACTGGCTGAGCACGCACGGGGCGGACGCCGCCGAACCGGACGGGGCGGTGCGCACCGTGCGCCACCCCGACCCCCGCCGGGGGCTCGTCCGCTGCCGGATGGTGGCCGAAACGAGCCGGATGCTCGACGCGATGGGGCTGACCCGGATCACGCTGATCCTGTCCGCCCCGCAGGGCGCGCCGACCGGTCCGGTCCGGGAGAGCGGGCCCGTACAGCAGCAGGGCGCCCGCCTGCGCGCCGTGCCGTCGCTCGGGCAGTAGCCGGCCCGGGCAGACTGGTGTCCCCGCGGCGCGTCCGCGCGGCGGGGATGCCACGGATCGTGGCACCGGCCGCCCCACGGCCGGCGCCCGGTCCGGCCACCGGTGAAGGGCGGTTCGGACGTGCGGCTGACGATCCTCGGAGGAGGCGGGTTCCGGGTACCCCTCGTCTACGGCGCCCTGCTCGGCGACCACGCGCAGGGCCGGGTCACCCACGTGACGCTCTACGACGACGACCCCGGGCGGCTCGCCGCCATGTCCCGCGTCCTCGCCGACCAGGCCGCCGCCGCCGGAGTGCCGGACGCCCCGGCCGTCACCGCCACCCGTGACCTCGACGAGGCCCTGCGCGGCGCCGACTTCGTCTTCTCCGCCATCCGCGTCGGCGGCTTGGAGGGGCGCGCCGCGGACGAGCGGATCGCCCTGGCCGAGGGGGTGCTGGGCCAGGAGACGGTGGGCGCGGGCGGCATCGCGTACGGCCTGCGCACCGTGCCCGTCGCCCGGGAGATCGCCCGCAGGATCGCCCGTACCGCCCCAGAGGCGTGGGTCATCAACTTCACCAACCCCGCCGGGCTGGTCACCGAGGCGATGGCCGAGGAACTCGGCGAACGGGTCATCGGCATCTGCGACTCGCCCGTGGGCCTCGGCCGCCGGCTTGCGCGGCTGCTCGGCGCCGACCCGCGGGAGGCCTGGATCGACTACGTCGGCCTCAACCACCTCGGCTGGGTGCGCGGGCTGCGCGTCGCCGGCCGCGACGAACTGCCGCGGCTGCTGGCCGACACCGAGGCGCTGGAGTCCTTCGAGGAGGGCCGGCTCTTCGGCGCCGAGTGGCTGCGCACCCTCGGCGCCGTCCCCAACGAGTACCTGCACTACTACTACTTCAACCGTGACACCGTACGGGCCTACCAGGAGGCCGAGCGGACCCGCGGCGCCTTCCTGCGCGACCAGCAGCACGGCTTCTACGCCGAGGCCGGCCGGACCGGGCAGCCCGCCGGAGCGGCGCTCGCCGCCTGGGACCGCACCAGGGCCGAGCGCGAGGCCACGTACATGGCCGAGAACCGCGAGGCGGCCGGCGTCGGCGAGCGCGACGAGGCCGACCTGGAGTCCGGCGGCTACGAGAAGGTCGCCCTCGCCCTGATGCGGGCCATCGCCCGCGACGAGCGCGCCACGCTCATCCTGAACGTCCGCAACGGCTCCACGCTCTCCGTCCTGGACGCCGAGGCCGTCATCGAGGTGCCCTGCCTGGTCGACGCGAACGGCGCCCACCCGGTCGGCGTCGCCCCGCTGCCGCTCCACGCGGTCGGTCTGGTGACCGCGGTCAAGGCCGTCGAGCGGGAGGTCCTCGCGGCCGCGGCGAGCGGTTCCCGGGCGACCGCCGTCAAGGCCTTCGCCCTGCACCCGCTCGTGGACTCCGTCGGGGTGGCCCGGCGGCTCGTGGACGGGTACGCCGCCGCCCACCCGGGCATGGCCCACCTGCGCTGAGGCCCGCCGCGGCGGGCCCGGAGCGGGGCGCCGCGGGATCTCACCCGTACGGCGGCTTGCCGCATGCGGGGCGCCGGGGGCGCTGTGAGAGTGCGAGGGTGACCACTGCCCCCGCCGTAGCCGCGGCGCCACCCGTGCTGGACCGGAGGCGGCGCAACGTCATCTTCGGCACGATCATGCTCGGCGTCCTGCTGGCGGCCCTCGACCAGACGATCGTCGGCACCGCCCTGCCCACGATCGTGGCGGACCTCGGCGGCGCGGCCCACATGTCGTGGGTGGTGACCGCCTACCTGCTCGCGGAGACCGTCGCGACGGTGCTGGTCGGCAAGTTCGGCGACCTCTTCGGCCGGAAACTGATCTTCCAGGTCTCCGCGGTCATCTTCATCACCGGCTCGTTCCTGTGCGGGCTCGCGAGCAACATGACCCTGCTCATCCTGTGGCGGGGCGTGCAGGGCATCGGCGCCGGCGGGCTGATGGTCACCTCCATGGCGCTGATCGCCGACGTGGTCCCGCTGCGCGAACGCGGCAAGTACCAGGGTGCGATCGGCGCCGTCTTCGGCGTCGCCACCGTGATCGGACCGCTCCTCGGCGGCCTCTTCACCGACCACCTCAGCTGGCGCTGGTGCTTCTACGTCAACGTCCCCATCGCGATCCTCGTCGTCGTGGCCGCCGCCAAGACCATCCCGTCCGTGCGCGCGGCCGGGCGGCCGGTGATCGACTACCTGGGCATCGCACTCGTCGCGATCGGCTCCAGCGCCCTGATCCTGGCCACCAGCTGGGGCGGCAACGAGTACGCCTGGGGCTCGCCCGTCATCATCGGGCTGTTCGCGGGCGGCGCCCTCGCCCTCGCCCTGTTCTGCCTGGTCGAGACCCGCGCGGCCGAACCGATGCTGCCCATGCGGCTGTTCCGCAACCCCGTCTTCTCGGTCTGCTCCGTGCTCAGCTTCGTCGTCGGCTTCGCCATGCTGGGCGCGATGACCTTCCTCCCCACCTACCTCCAGTACGTGGACGGCGACTCGGCCACCGTCTCCGGCGTACGGACCCTGCCGCTGGTCGTCGGCCTGCTGATCGCCTCCGTCTTCAGCGGCAACGTCGTGAGCAAGACCGGCCGCTACCGGATCTTCCCGATCGTGGGCAGCCTCGTCATGGGCGCCGGCCTCTACCTGCTGTCCCTCATGGGCCCGCAGAGCGGCATCTGGCTGGAATCGACGTACATGTTCGTCCTCGGCGTCGGCATCGGCCTGTCGATGCAGGTCCTCACGATCGCCGTGCAGAACACCGTCGACTACGCCGACCTCGGCACCGCCACCTCGGGCGTCACCTTCTTCCGCACCCTCGGCAGCGCCTTCGGGACCGCCGTGTTCGGCACGATCTACGCCAACACCCTGGAACCCGCACTGGAGAAGGCCGTCGCGGAGGCGGCCCGCGCCACCGGCACCGACCCCGCGCAGCTCGGCGCCGCCGCGCAGAGCCCCGAAGGCGTGCACGGCCTCGACCCCGCGGCGGCCGCCCCGGTCATCGGCGCCTACACGGAAGCCCTGCAGACGGTGTTCCTGTGGACGGTGCCGGTGGCGGCGGTCGGGTTCGTCGTGGCCCTCTTCCTCAAGCAGGTGCACCTGCGCGACAGCGCCCGGGCCGGATCCACCGACATGGGCGACGGCTTCGGTTCGCCGGCCACGGCCTCCGGGGACTCCGCGAAGCTGCTGGAGCTGGCGGTCGGAAAGCTCGTACGGACCATGGGGCCGGACACGGCGCGCGGGATCGTCCACGCCTCCGACACCCGGCTCGACATGGCCGGCGCGTGGACGGTCATGCAGGTCGACCTGATGACCCGGACGGTCGGGTACGCGAGCCTCGGCCTGATGGCGGGACGCCGGTCGCTGCCGCCGGAGGTGCTGCTCCCGGTCTTCGACCGGATGACGGAGGAGGGCTTCCTCAGCCGCGAGGGATCCTTCTTCACGCTCACGCCGGCCGGCCGGCGCGAGGCCGACGTCATCTCCGCGGCGTGGGCCGGCTGGCTCGGCGACCAGCTGGAGAAGGACCGGGGCCGGCCGCGGAGCGCGGAGCTGAGGGTGGCGGCGGACGCGATCGCGAAGCGGCTGCTGGCGGAGGACCTGGGGGACGGGAACTTCGCGCCGCGGGCGGAACTGCGCGCGTAGCGGGGGCCGCGCCCGGGGCCCGGAGGTTCGCGGACCCGGGCCCGGCCGGGCCCGGGTCCCGGGTCAGGCCCGACCCGGGGTGTGCGCCCGGAGCGGGTAGTCGTACGCGGGCACGTGGGGCAGCGCCGTCAGCTCCGGGCGCCAGGTGCGCAGGACGGCCGCCGAGGGGGCGTAGAGGGCGGTGGGGATCTCGGCGGGGGCGAACCACCGCCAACGGACGATCTTGTCCGGCTCGGTGACGGCCGGGACGCCCCGGGCCGTCGTGGTCACGGCGGCGGCCGTCAGCCGGGTCGTGCCGGTCGCGTCGTCGATCCGTACCGCGAGCACGCGCACCCCTTCGGGGGCCACGCGCAGGTCCGTCTCCTCGGCGAGTTCCCGGGCGGCGGCCTGCTCGAAGCCCTCCCCGGGGTCGACCTTGCCGCCCGGCAGCTCCCAGCGTCCGTCGTGCGCCTGGCCGAGCAGCACCCGGCCGTCGGCGCCGACCACGACCAGCCCGACGCCGACGACGGCGTTGGGCCGCGGGGCGGCCCGCTCGGGGCGCGGCTGCCCGGAGCCCCGGGGGCCCGCGGCGGGCGCGGGGTGCTCGGGGTGCTCGTCGGGGGTGCTCATGGGCGTCCTTCCGTCGGGGTGGTGGGCCGGGCGCGGACGTGCATCCGCTCGCCCTGCGGACCGAACAGGCTCAGGAACTCGGCGGGCTGCGGGCCCGCGTTGAGGAACGCGTGCGGGGTGCGGGTGTCGAACTCGGCGGCCTCGCCGGGGCCGAGGACGAGGTCGTGCTCGCCCAGCAGCAGCCGCAGACGCCCGGACAGCACGTACAGCCACTCGTAGCCCTCGTGGACACCGAGCTGGGGCTCCGGCGGCGGCCCGTCGGTGGCCGGGAGGATCTGCTTGAAGGCGTGCAGCCCGCCGAGGTTGCGCGTCAGCGGCACGTAGGTGGTTCCGTGCCGGACGAACGGGCGGGGGCGGACACGGGGATCGCCCGTCTCCGGGGCGCCGACCAGCTCGTCGAGCGCCACGCGGTGGGCCCGCGCGAGCGGGAGCAGCAGTTCCAGGGTGGGCCGTCGCCCGCCGGACTCCAGCCGGGACAGCGTGGAGAGGGAGATCCCCGTGGTCTCGCTGAGCTGGGCCAGCGTGGTGCCGCGCAGGCGGCGCAGGGCGCGCAGCCGCGGCCCCACGGCGCTGAGCACGCCCGCGAGCTCCTGGTCCTCTTCCTTGGTGGCCATGGCTCCATTTGCCGGTTCGGCAACGGCATTTGTCAAGCGGGCACGTGTCGGCGCACGCTCGCGGTATGGACGAAGAACACGCCGAGCCGACGGGCCGGGCCACCGGCGCCCAGCAGCCCCAGCCGGACGAGCCGTACGAAGTGGTCGTCGTGGGCGGTGGCGCCGCCGGCCTCGCCGGGGCGCTCACCCTGGTCCGGGCGCGCCGCTCGGTGCTGGTCCTCGACTCGGGCAGCCCCCGCAACCGGCGCGCCGCCCACCTGCACGGTTACCTCGGGCACGACGGCGCGAGCCCCGCCGGCCTGCTCGCCCGGGGGCGGGCGGAGGTCACCGGCTACGGCGGCCGGATCCGTACGGCCACGGCCGTCGCCGCCGACCGGCTGCCCGACGGGGGCTTCCTGGTCCGCTGCGGGGACGGTTCCACGGTCCGCGCCGGTCGGCTGCTGGTCGCCACCGGTCTGGTGGACGAGCTTCCGGCCGTACCGGGCCTCGGGGCGCGCTGGGGGCGGGACGTGCTGCACTGCCCGTACTGCCACGGCTGGGAGGTCCGCGACCGGGCGCTCGCGGTGCTGGCGGACGGTCCGTCGGCCGTACGTCAGGCGCTGCTCTGGCGGCAGTGGAGCGAGCGGATCACCCTGCTCGCGCAGACCTGGACGCCGACCGCCGAGGACCGGGACCTGCTGGCGGCCCGGGGCGTCGAGGTCGTCGGGGGAGAGGTGACCGGCCTCGTCGTCGACGACGACCGGCTGGCAGGGGTGACGCTGGCCGGCGGGGGATCGGTCGCGTGCCGCGCGCTCGTGGTGGCGCCGCGGTTCACCGTGCGGTCCGGCGTCCTGAGCAGCCTGGGGCTGCCCGCGCACCCGGTGGCGCGGGACGGACGGGTGGTCGGGACCGGTGTCGACTCCGATCCGGCCACGGGGGCCACCGCCCTCGCGGGGGTCTGGCTGGCGGGCAACGTCGCCGCTCCGACGGAGAAGCTCGCGGGCGCGGCCGCCCAGGGCGTGCGCGCCGCGGTGGCCATCAACGCCGACCTGGTCGAGGCGGAGGCCCGCTGGGCGCTGGAGGCCCGCCGGGCGGGCGGAATCGGATAGGCCCGGACGTACGAACTGATGTCGGACAACCGTACGGGTTTCGGTCGCCTCCGGCCCGTGCAGGCTCTGGCGGTGTGATCGTCGTACGGTTCATCGGCTCAGGAGGGCGCAATGGCACACGTGCTGGTCATCGGCGGAGGAGTCGGCGGTCTGGCCACGGCCCTGCTCGCCGCCCGGCAGGGGCACACCGCCGAGCTCTTCGAGCGGGACACCCGGGCGCCCGGCACCGCCCTCGACCGCGACTTCTTCGGCTGGCGGCGGCCGACCGTACCCCAGGCGACCCAGCCGCACGCCCTGCTCGGCGCCGCCCGCAACGTCCTGCGGGACGAACTTCCCGACGTGCACGCGGAGATGCTCCGGCTCGGAGCCCGCGAACGCCACGAGCTGGACTGGTTCGAGGAACGCCCGCCCGCGCGCCCCGGGGACGAGGACCTCGTCATGCTCCAGGCCCGCCGCATCGTGCTCGAAAGCGCGCTGAGCACCTCGCTGCGCGCCGAACCGGGCGTCGTCGTGCGGTACGGCGAGCCCGTCACCGGCCTGACCACGGTGCCCGCTGCTGCGGATCGGGGTGCGGGCGGGGAGCCGGGCTCGGCCGCGTGCGTCCGGGTGACGGGTGTGACCACCGAGGTGGGGAGATACGCCGGGGACCTCGTCGTGGACGCCGGCGGACGGCGCGGCGGCACCGAGCAGCGGCTCGCCGCGGCGGGCTGCCGGCCGCCGGTGGTGGAACGGCACCGCACGGGACTCGCCTACTTCTGCCGCTGGTACCGCCTGCCCGAGGGCACGTCCGAGGGGCCGCGCCGGCCCTGGGCGGTGACCGGGGGATCCTTCGCCGGGTGCGCCGTCTTCCCCGCGGACAACAGCGTCTTCGCCGTCACGCTGTTCGTGCACACGGCCGACGCGACGCGCTCGGCGCTGCGCGATCCCGCCGTGTTCGAGGCCGCCGCCCGCGCCTTCCCGCCGGGGGAGGTCTGGCTGGGCCTGGGCGCCGCACCGCTGTCGGAGGTGCTGGCCACCGCGAGCCTGGACAACCGGTGGAGCGCGCTCGTCGACGAGCGCGGCCCCGTGGTCAGTGGGCTGGTGCCGGTCGGGGATGCCATCGCCCACACCAACCCCACCCTCGGGCAGGGCACGTCGCTCGCCCTGTGGGCCGCGCGCAGGGTGGCCCGTACGGCGCACCGCGATCCGGCGTCGGAACGGTTCGCCGCCGAGCACCACGACTGGGCGGTCCGCACGCTGAAGCCGTGGTTCGACTTCCAGGTCGTCGCCGACTCGGCCATCGGGGAGCGCTTCGCGACGCGCGCCGGCCGTACGGGGACGGCGCGCGAGGTCGCCGCCCTGTTCGACTGCGCCCTGGAGGACCCGGAGGTGATGCGGGCGCGGGCCAGGGTCCGCCACCTGGCGGATCCCCCGGAGCGGGCGTACGCGAACCCGGAGGTCCGGGCCCGGGTGGGGCGCTGGCTGGCGGCGCGGCCGGAGTACGCGCCGAACGAGGTGGGGCCGGACCGGGCGGCGTGGGAGAAGCTCACGTCGGGGTGAGCCGGGGCGGGGAGCCGTGGGACGCCCCCCGGGGTCACCAGGCGGCGGCGGGCGTCAGCCGGGGGGTGGGGGCGTCGGGCGGTGGCGGCGGGCGTCAGCCGGAGGGTGCGGGCGGTGGGCCGAGCACCTCGGCGAGGTCGTACCGGACGACCTCCTCCAGTTGCGCGTAGGTGCAGCTCTCCGGCAGCCGGTCGGGCCGCCACCGGCGGAACTGGGCCGTGTGCCGGAAGCGGTCGCCCTCCATGTGGTCGTACTTGACCTCGATCACCCGCTCGGGGCGCAGCGGCACCCACGACAGGTCCTTCTTGCCGGTCCAGCGGCTCTGGGCGCCGGGCAGCCGGGCGCCCTCGTGGGCGGACTCCTCGGCCCAGGCGGCCCACGGATGCTCCTCGGGGTCGGGCATCCGCAGCGGTGCGAGCTCCTCGACCAGCTCGGCGCGCCGCTTCATGGGGAAGGCGGCGCAGACGCCGACGTGCTGGAGGACGCCGTCGCCGTCGTGCAGGCCGAGCAACAGCGATCCGACAATCGGACCGCTCTTGTGGAAACGGAAACCCGCGAGGACGACGTCGGCCGTACGCTCGTGCTTGATCTTGAACATGAGCCTGGCATCGGGCCGGTAGGGGAGATCGAGGGGTTTGGCGATCACCCCGTCGAGCCCGGCGCCTTCGAACCGCTCGAACCATTCCTGCGCCAGCGCGGGGTCGGTGGTCGCGGGCGCGAGGTGAACGGGGGGCCGAGCGGTGGAGAGTGCCCGGGCGAGCGCGGTACGGCGTTCGGTGAGGGGGGTGTCGAGAAACGCCTCGTCGCCGAGCGCGAGCAGGTCGAAGGCGACGAAGGACGCGGGCGTCGTCCCGGCGAGGAGCTTCACGCGCGAGGCGGCGGGGTGGATCCGCTCGGTCAGCCGGTCGAAGTCGAGCCGCCCGCCCTGAACGATCACGATCTCGCCGTCCACGACACAACGGGCGGGCAGGTTCTCCTTCAGGGCCGCCACCAGCTCGGGAAAGTACCGGGTCAGCGTCTTTCCCGTCCGACTGCCGATCTCCACCTCGTCGCCGTCGCGGTGGACGATGGCGCGGAAGCCGTCCCATTTGGCCTCGTACTGCATGCCGGCCGGAATCCTGGCCACGGACTTGGCGAGCATCGGCTTCACGGGCGGCATCACCGGCAGATCCATGCATCCGATTGTGCGTCGGCCCGTCCGGGCCCGCCCGGTGTGCGCACCCGCGCGGGCGCGCCTACCGTGGCGCTCATGGGTGCTGCCGGTAGTGCGATCGAGCTGGACGCGGGCGGGCGGACGGTACGGCTGTCCAGTCCGGACAAGGTGTACTTCCCGGAGCGCGGCCTCACCAAGCGGGACGTGGCCGAGTACTACCTCGCGGTCGCCGACGGCATCACGCGCGCCCTGCGCAACCGGCCCACGACGCTGGAACGGTTCCCGGACGGCGTGGAGGGCGAGTCCTTCTTCCAGAAGCGGGCACCGAAGAACCTGCCCGACTGGATCCCGACCGCCCACATCGCCTTCCCGAGCGGCCGCTCGGCCGACGAGATCTGCCCGACGGAGCCGGCCGCCGTGCTGTGGGCGGCGAACCTGGGCTGCCTCACCTTCCACCCCTGGCCGGTGCGCCGCGAGGACACCGACCGCCCCGACGAACTGCGCATCGACCTGGACCCGCAGCCGGGCACCGACTACCACCACGCGGTGGCGGCCGCCCATGAGCTTCGGGTGCTGCTGGAGGAGCTGGGGCTGCGCGGCTGGCCCAAGACCTCGGGCGGGCGCGGGCTGCACGTCTTCGTGCCGATCGCACCGCGCTGGACGTTCACGGAAGTCCGGCGGTGCGCGATCGCCCTGGGGCGGGAGTTGGAGCGCCGGATGCCCGGCAAGGTCACGACGGCGTGGTGGAAGGAGGAGCGCGGCGAGCGGATCTTCGTCGACTACAACCAGACGGCGCGCGACCGCACGATCGCCTCCGCCTACTCCGTCCGCCCGCGCCCGCACGCCCCGGTGTCGGCGCCCCTGCGCTGGGACGAGCTGGACGACGCGGAGCCCCGCGACTTCGACATCGTGACGATGCCGGCCCGCTTCGCCGCACTGGGCGACCTCCACGCGGACATGGACGAGCACGCCTTCGCCCTGGACGCGGCACTGGAACTGGCGGAACGCCACGAACGCGACCACGGCCTGGGGGACATGCCCTACCCGCCGGACTACCCCAAGATGCCGGGCGAACCGAAGCGCGTCCAGCCGAGCCGCGCCAAACACGACTCCTGACGGAAACCCCGCCCGCCCGGGCCGGACGTGTCCGTCGCGTCCGGTTGCCACGGTCTCGGCGGGCTACCGCTGTCAGTGGCGGATGCGATGCTGGCCGAGGCCGCTGGATTCGGGTCCGTGACCAGGGATTGATCGGTCGTTGATCAGACGTCCATCCGCGCGGGTCAGTATCTCCGGCATGTCGATGAACACCACCACCACCGCTGCCACCACCGCCACATCCACCGCTTGGTACGAGCTCGCGCTGTGCGCCCAGACGGGCCCGGGCTTCTTCTTCCCCGAGCCCGGCTCGTCGCTGCGCGACGCGAAGCGGTTGTGCGGGGCGTGCGAGGGGCGGGCGGCGTGCCTGGAGTACGCCCTGGACAACGACGAGCGCTTCGGAGTCTGGGGCGGCCTCTCCGAGTCGGAACGCCTCGTGCTGCGCCCGCGCCGCCGCTGATCAGGTCCGGGTCCCCTTCCCGCTGCGCCGCATCAGCCCGACCCGCAGCGCCAGCCCGTCGTCCCCACCGCTCCACCCCTCCGCAGGCACCTTGTCGGGCACGACCCGCACGGGATAGTGCCCCCCGACGGGAGAAACGACCCCACCGAACCGGGGATCTCCCGCGAACCAGATCGGCCCATTGCCGCCACTCTTCTTGTCCGTGAGTTGAACGGGAAAGGGGAACATGCGGAACGTAGGAGCGAAGCCTGCCGAGAACCCGACGGAGATCACTGACGGGCGTCGGGGATCGTGCCGGCAGTGAACCTCGCACCAGGGGTAAGCCCGCAACACGGAGGCGACGCGTTGACGCCGCCAATAGGCGATTGCCACTACGGGGAGGAACGGGGCTAACAGGGCGATTACCGCAGCAGGGAGCAGAGGGGGGAAGTTGACCGGCCCAAGCGCACATGCCACCGCGACGATGCAGGCAGCGCTGAAGGAGCCCAGCCAGGCGGCGCGCCGAGAAGCCAAACGCCTGTAGCCCAGGGATGTCGGGCGGTGATCCCATGCCACTTTGGCGAGCACGCCTGTCACAGCAGCACCTCCAGAAGGCGGGACGTCCTCGTCGATCCCGCAGGGCGGGGGTTGGGATCGGTAAAGCTGAGCGTGTGGGCTACGGCCTCCAGGATGCTGACGTACGCATCGGCGTAGCCGACTGCAGCGCTGGTCAAGTCCAGAATCAGAATGTGTTGCCCCTGTGGATCCGTGGTGATGACCCTGGCCTGAAATGGATGGTCCCCTACCCCATCCGGTGAAATCTGCCCAGCGACCAGGCAACACGGCAGCCCCGAAGGCAGGTCGATCAACCTGCGCATCGGATCTCGCCACAGTGTGGAACGGGCGATGGCCAGGGCCGTCTGTGCCACGGAGACCCGAGGATTCGGGTGTCCGGCAGACCGGACCGTGAGTGAGAACAGGGAGGTCGCGATGCCAGCGGGGTCATCCGGGTGCAGACCGATCGACGTGTATGCGACATCGTGGGTGTGAAGGCTCGCCAGCCCCTTCATGAGCTGCGCGATGTCGTCTTGTG
Organism: Streptomyces sp. NPDC048461; assembly: GCF_055587105.1. Classification (NCBI taxonomy): domain Bacteria; kingdom Bacillati; phylum Actinomycetota; class Actinomycetes; order Kitasatosporales; family Streptomycetaceae; genus Streptomyces; species Streptomyces sp. NPDC048461. Next base: position 614,098 of record NZ_JBVJGW010000002.1, read on the forward strand.
CGGCCGGGCTCGCGAGAGCTTCCGCTACCGCCTCGAGGGCGGGCCGGTCGCTCGGGCTGATGTCGTGGAAGCCTGGAGGCAGTCGAAACCAGAGCGGTGGCGCAGCGTCATCACTCTTCATGGCCGCATCGCCGCCCAAGCACTGGCCGCCTTCGCAGCGCCCGAAGGCGCGTCGTCCAGGACACCGCGGGTGCCGTCGACTGCCGTTGCGGCTTGTTCGACGGATGGATGGTCAGAGACGTAGCCGGAGCTTGCTGTCACTGCCCCGAGTGCCGGTGCAACAAGGCCCACAGACTTCCTGACCGTCGGATCGGTCGACCGTACTCCCCACGTGATCAGGGGGTTCTCGACCTCCTGGATGGCCAGGCCCGTCGACCAGGTCGTGCTGCGGAACGCCGACGCACCCGGGGACAAGCCCGTCAGGGCGCTCGCTTCCGGGGCGGCCGTCATGGCCGCCCGGGCCGCCGCCGTGCCGGCCTTGGCGCCCGAGGCGACCGCCGCGACGCCCGGGACCGAGCCCGCCGTGTCGCCCAGGAGGGTTACCGCGCTCTTCCAGAAGTCCGCGTCGAACTCGCCCTTCGCCGCCCCGTCCACCAGCGGTTTGCGGAACTTCGGATCCGCCAGGTGCGTCGTGAGCGCCGCCAGGGACAGGCCCCCGGCGACCAGCATCACCGCCAGTCCCGCCGGCGGGCAGAAGAGGGCCACCCCGGCCCCGATCGCGCCCAGGATCGCCGACGCGTTCGACAGCGCGTCCCCCGGATCATCCGTGATCTTGCGCCAGAGTGACGCCAGTGCGCCCGGTTCCTTCGGCGCCAGCCGGTCGGCGGCCGCGTCCAGGGTCCGGGCGATCCGGCGGGCCGCCGCGCCGTGTTCCGAGGCGAGTTCCCGGGCCAGGCGGCGGGCGTCCGCCAAGGCCGGCTCCGTCTTCGCGGCGGCGGCCTGGGCTTCGTACCGGGCCGCCAGCGCGCGGTGTGCGACCAGGGTGTCGTGCCACGCGGTGAGCCGCTTGGCGGCCTCCGCGAGGGAGGTGTGGGCCGAGCCCAGGTAGCGGGGGAGGTCCTGGGAGAGGGAGGCGCGGAACGCCGTGGCGGCCTCGCCCTGCCACGCCGCACTGTGGGCGACGAGCGACTTCATGATGCGGGAGGCCTCGCCGAGCGAGGCCGCCGAGGTGGAGAGCTTCTTCGCCAGGGCGAGCACCGCGGCCGGATCTCCCGGTGCCGGGTCGAAGCCCAGCGCGGCGTGCTCAGCCACGGGAGGCCTCCGCCGCCGCGCGGAAGGCCGCGCGGACGGCCTTCTCCAGCTCCGCGTACTCCGCGGCGCTGCGGTCCACGCCCTCGCGCACGGCCTTGACGCGCTTGGTCAGCTCACGGGCGCCGTAGGACCATCTCTCCTGGAAGCCGTCGCAGGACTTGTCCAGGTCCGCGGTCCCCAACTGGTCGGCCCGTACGTGGTCCAGGGCGCGCCGGGCCTCCCGGAGGGAGACCAGGGAGGAATCCAGGGCACGGGTCAAGCGGGTCAGCTGGTCGATGTCCACCTGGAGCGAGGTCATGACGCGAAACCCTGGCAGAGCGCGGCTCCGCCAGGGCAATCGGCATCACTCGGGCGAGCGAGCGGAAACCGGTCAGCCCTTGCGGGCCGCGATGCGCGCCGCGCGGGCGGCCAGGCGCTCGTCGAACTTGCTGGCCTCGGAGTCCAGGCCGTTCATGAACAGGCCGAGCTCCTCCTGGGCCTTCTGGCCGTCGGGGCCGAGGCCGTCGACATCCATGATCTTCAGGAAGCGGATCACGGGGCTCAGTACGTCGTCGTGGTGGATCCGCAGGTTGTAGACCCCGCCGATCGCCATCTGCGCGGCCATCCGCTCGAAGCCGGGCATCCCGTGTCCGGGCATCCGGAAGCCGACGACGACGTCCCGCACGGCCTGCATGGTGAGGTCCGGGGCGAGCTCGAAGGCGGCGCCCAGCAGGTTGCGGTAGAAGATCATGTGCAGGTTCTCGTCCTGCGCGATGCGGGCCAGCATCCGGTCGCAGACCGGGTCGCCGGACTGGTGGCCGGTGTTGCGGTGCGAGATGCGGGTCGCGAGCTCCTGGAAGGCCACGTACGCGACCGAGTGCAGCATCGAGTGGCGGTTGTCGGACTCGAAGCCCTCCGACATGTGCTGCATCCGGAACGCTTCCAGCTTGTCCGGGTCCACCGCGCGCGACGCCAGCAGGTAGTCGCGCATCACGATGCCGTGGCGGCCCTCCTCGGCCGTCCAGCGGTGCACCCAGGTGCCCCACGCGCCGTTGCGCCCGAAGAGCGAGGCGATCTCGTGGTGGTAGCTGGGGAGGTTGTCCTCGGTCAGCAGGTTCACGACCAGCGCGATCTTGCCGATCTCGGTGACCTTGGACTGCTGCGGCTCCCAGGCCTCGCCGTCCTCGAAGAACGCGGGGAAGTTCCGGCCGTCGGCCCACGGGACGTAGTCGTGGGGCATCCAGTCCTTGGTGACCTGCAGATGCCGGTTGAGCTCCTTTTCGACCACTTCTTCCAGCGCGAACAGCAGCTTGGCGTCCGTCCACGCCTCCGAGCTGCCGAGGTGGGGAGAGGTGATCGTCACGGGTACTCCTGGGTGCAAAGCGAATTACCTACGGTTCCGTAGCTTACGGACTCGTAGGTTAAGCGCGGCATCAAGGAGAGCCAAGCCCCATGGAAGTGTATGTCCGGTTACGTCCAGTTATTAATGCAGTTTGAGGACGTCCAGATGGGGCAGTCGTGGGTCAAAGTCATGCCGGAATGTGATCCTCCACGTCCACTTCGGGCCTGCTTTTCGTGGATCGGGCTCCGTCGCGCCGGTGTCGCCCGGTGGGTGCCGCCGTCGATCCGGTGGGTCGGGGCGCCTCCGTCCGAACCGTCGGCCCGGGTGGGCTCGAAGCTGCCTGGAAATACCGTGAGAAGTCAGTAAGTAGCGGCACAAGTAGTAGAACTGCGAACGAGGTTGGGCTACGGTCGGTAGCGCAAGTCTCACACGGGGCGACGCCGTGGCCTTGCACGAGCACTCCGGGACCGCACCGGTCTTCGATCTCACTGCCGTCGATCACACCCATACTTGGAGCAGCACGATGACGGGCACTCTCCGTGGCCTGAGGCCGGTCCGCGAGGTCCTGCAGATACCGCCCGAGGCGCAGAAGCTGAACTACTCGATAGGCCTGCACGGCAGCGCCTATTGCGCGGGCACCGCGCGATCCGTGGTCCGGCCCCTGCTCACCCGGCACGGTCTGTCCGACCTGCGCGATGCCGCAGCCCTCGCGGCGTCCGAACTCGTCGCGTGCGCGCACCGGTTCACACCCGACACCGAGATGGTACTCACCGTTCGCTGGCAGTTCGACGCATTGCGGATCGTCGTTTACGACCAGCACCCGGCGCACTCCTCGCCCGAAGTGCGCGAGGAGTGCCGGAGCCGGCGCAACCGCGGGATGTGGCTGCTGGCCGCAACCGTCGAGACCTGCGGTGGGGACTGGGGACTCACCCCGGTCCTCACCGCCACCGGCGGCACCAAGTCCTGGGCCTTACTGCCCCACCAGGTCAGGTGAGATCGCGCCGGCCGGTTGTCCGGCCGGTTCTCCACCCGTTCTCCACGCGGTTCTCCGGTCGGCTGATGTCCCCGCCGCGGTCATCCGTGCCACAGCTCCTCCCGGACCTCCTCCGCCGTGGTCGCGCGCAGCTCGCCGTCCAGCAGCAGCCACCGGGTGACGCCGATCGACTCCAGGAACGGCACGTCGTGGCTTGCCACGACGAGCGACCCCTCGTACGAATCGAGCGCGTCCGTCAGCTGCCGCACGCTCGCCAGGTCCAGGTTGTTCGTGGGCTCGTCGAGCATCAGCAGCTGCGGAGCGGGCTCCGCCAGCAGGAGCGCCGCCAGCGCCGCGCGGAAACGCTCGCCGCCCGACAGGGTGCCCGCCGGCCGGTCCGCGCGAGCGCCCCGGAAGAGGAAGTGGGCGAGCCTCGCCCGGATCAGGTTGTTCGTGGCGTGCGGGGCGAACCGCGCCACGTTCTCCACCACCGAACGGCTTTCGTCCAGCACGTCCAGGCGCTGCGGCAGGAACCGCGTCGACACGTGCGTCATGGCCTCGCCGGACAGCGGTTCCAGCTGCCCCGCGATCGTGCGCAACAGCGTGGTCTTGCCCGAACCGTTGCGGCCCACCAGCGCGATCCGTTCCGGACCGCGCAGCTCCCACTCGCCCCGAACGGCTGCCCCGTGGGCCAGCCGCAGGTCGCTCAGGGTCAGCACGCGCCGCCCCGGCGGCACCCGGGTCGCGGGGAGTTCGATCCTGATCTCGTCGTCGTCGCGCACCGCCTCCACCGCCTGGTCCAGGCGCTCGCGCGCCTGGGTCAGCTTCTCGGCGTGCATGATGCGGTGCTTGCCGGCCGACTCCTGCGCGGCCCGCTTCCGGGCGCCCATGACGATCTTCGGCTCGCGCTTGTTGTCGTACATCTTCTGGCCGTACCGCTTGCGCCGCGCCAGTTTGACCTGGGCGTCGGCCAGTTCGCGCTTCTGCCGCTGTACGTCGGCCTCGGCGACCCGGACCATGCGCTCGGCCGACTCCTGTTCGGCGGCGAGCATCTCCTCGTAGTCCGTGAAGTTCCCTCCGTACCAGCGGACGTGACCGTCGCGCAGGTCGGCGATCTGGTCGACCCGCTCCAACAGCTCCCGGTCGTGGCTGACCAGGACCATCACCCCGGTCCACGACTCGACCGCCGCGTACAGGCGGCCGCGGGCGCGCAGGTCCAGGTTGTTGGTGGGCTCGTCCAGCAGCAGGACGTCGGGCCGGGCGAGCAGCAGGGCCGCCAGCCGGAGCAGGACGCACTCGCCGCCCGACAGCTCACCGACGGTGCGGTCCAGGCCGATCCGGGCGAGCCCGAGCTGGTCGAGCGTCGCCACGGCGCGTTCCTCCACGTCCCAGTCGTCGCCGACCGCGGTGAAGTTCGCCTCGGTGGCCTCGCCCGCCTCGATGGCGTGCAGGGCCGCGCGGGCGGTGTGGATGCCGAGCGCCTCGTCGACGCGCAGCGCGGTGTCGAGGGTGACGTTCTGCGGGAGATAGCCGACCGAACCGGCTACGGACAACTGGCCTTCGGAAGGGCTCAGTTCACCGGCGACGAGCTTCAGCAGCGTGGACTTGCCGCAGCCGTTGAGCCCGATCAGGCCGGTGCGCCCCGGGCCGACGGAGAGGTGCAGCCCGTCGAAGACGGGAGTGCCGTCGGGCCAGTCGAAGGAGAGGTCGGAGCAGGTGATGAAGGTAGGGGCATGACTCATGGAGGCCTCCAGGTTGCGTGAGTGGTGCGTGCAACGCGGGGAGACAGCCGACGGACGGACGATGGCGGCGAACGCCAGGGCGGGTCGGTGTCTCGAACCTCAGACGAGCAATGTCCTGCTCCGTTTCGGCGGCAATGGGGCACCTACGAAGCTACGGGCGGTCGGGAGCGCCGGCAAACGAATTAGCGCGGGGGAGGGGTGTGCGGGTGGCGCGGGCGGCGGCATTTCCGCGTCAGACAGGTGTCCCGCGTCAGCCGGTGTCCTGCGTCAGCAGGTGTCCCGCGTCAGCAGGTGTCCCGCATCAGCTCGGCCAGGCTGTGGTCCATGTCGAGGTAGAGGTGCTCCAGGCCGGGAGGGACCACGGTCGAGGCCCGCTCGAGGAAGCGGTGCAGTTCGGCGGTCACCACCAGGACGATCGCCACCCCCTCGGGCGCGTGGAACTCGATCGTCGTCCGGTCGGAGTCGTACGGGCGCACGCGCACGTCGCCGCTGCCCGACGGGTGGTCCAGCCCGGATTCCAGCAGCTCGCGGGCGAAGGTCCAGGAGATCTCGATGCCCTCCAGCGTGGCCGGGGCGGGGAAGGCCATGCGAACGGCGAAGGGATCCGCCCGGTCGTAGCAGAGGGTGACGGGCACGGTCTCGACCTTCGGCGCGGTGGCGACCAGACGGGCCTGCACGGCCTGCTCGATGACAGTGATCAAGGCACACTCCCTTGCGGCGGATCTGCTGCCGGGCGTGTGGGTGGAACCCGGCAACCCGATAGACGCCGGAATCGGCAATTCCGTGCATGGAGGGTGACGTGACCTGTGTCACCGATTGGCCGGAAGTTTCCTGTGCGATCGCACAGAGTGACCAGGTGGGAGGAGGTGGCGGAAGGAAGCCGTACGTGGATTCGGGCCGTGGGGTGGTCCGAGAAGGGCTGGTTACCGCTCACTCGACAGGCCCAAGCAGGGGCCAGGGCCGGCCGCGGGCGGGTGTAGGGGAGCGGTGGCGGGTACGGGGACGCACCCTGGACGCCGGATCGGGGGTGCGTTAGCTTCCGGCGCCATGAGACTTCTGGGATTAGGGGTGGGCGTGGGAGCCGCGGCGCTGCTGGTGGGGGTGCTGGCGGCCCCCGCGCAGGCGGGCACGGACCGGGCCGGTGCGCAGGCGCTGGGTGCCGAACTGGAGGGCGCCGCGGCGGCCGAGGGCCGGGATGGGGTCGAGGTTCGGGGCGGGGCCGAGGGCCTGGGCGGGGCCGCGGGAGGCGGGCCGGACGGGTACGGCCGGCCCGGTGTGGGCTGGGCGCTCAAGGAGACCGGCGAGAGCGCCAAGGCATCCCGCTTCCGCGGGCTGGCCGCCGTCAGCCGGACCACGGCCTGGGTGGCCGGTTCCAAGGGGCGGGTGCTCCGCACCGTGGACGGCGGCCGCAACTGGCGGGACGTCTCGCCCCCGGGCGCGGTCGCGGAGGGGCTGGAGCTCCGCGACGTGGAGGCCTTCGACTCCCGGCGGGCGGTGGCCCTCTCCATCGGCGAGGGCGAGGCCTCCAGGGTGCTGCGCACCGACGACGGCGGCGCCACTTGGAGCGAGACCTTCCGCAACTCCGATCCGCGGGCCTTCTACGACTGCCTGACGTTCTTCGACTCCCGGCACGGCCTGGCGATGAGCGACCCGGTCGACGGCAAGTTCCGCATCCTGTCGACCGATGACGGCGGGCGGAGCTGGCGGGTACTGCCGGACAGGGGCATGCCACAGGCCCTGCCGGGCGAGGCGGGCTTCGCCGCGAGCGGCCAGTGCCTGGTCGCCGCGGGCTCGCGGGACGTCTGGCTGGCCACCGGCGGCGGGGCGACCGCGCGGGTCCTGCACTCCGCCGACCGCGGCCTGACCTGGCGGGTCGCCGAATCCACCCTCCCGGCCGGCGATCCGGCGCGCGGGGTCTTCGCCCTGGCCTTCCGCGACCGTACGAGGGGACTCGCGGTCGGCGGCGACTACCGCACCGGCGAGGCTTCGCCGCAGGCCGCGGCCCGCTCCGCCGACGGCGGCCGCAGTTGGCGGCAGGCGGCGACCCCGCCTCCGGCGTACCGGTCGGGCGCGGCCTGGTACCCGTACGGCGCGGCCACCGCCCTGGCGGTGGGGCCGACGGGCACGGACGTCACCGCGGACGGGGGCCGCACCTGGCGGCCGCTGGCGGCGGGGTCCTTCGACACGGTCGCCTGCGCCCCCGACGGCGGCTGCTGGGCGGCGGGCGAAAAGGGCCGGGTGGCCCGCCTGGAGCGGGGGGCGCGGGGGTAGGGGCGGGCGGGCGGGATGGGTTTGGGTGGGGCGGTCGGGATGGGGTCGGGCGGGGGTGCCGGGGGGCGGTACTGGTGTCGGGCGGGAGCGCGAGGCGGTGGGGGTTTCCCGTCAGTCTCATCGTCTCTCCGGGTCGGGCCGTCCCCTCAAGGGCGCTCCCTGCGGTCGCGTCGCTACGCGATGGCCTACGGCCACCCTTGACCGGCCGTCCCGCCCCGGACATACGAAGACTGTCGGGAAACCCCCAAAAGAACGGCACCGGGCGACCCTTCCAGCCCACCAGCAGCCAGAGACCCACGAGCCCGCCCCCAGCGCAACAGACCGGCACACGCTTCTCTTGGCATAGCGACTGCGACCCGGCTGCGGGCCGG